>NZ_CP113519.1:602770-1205540 GCF_026723825.1 Pseudomonas sp. GOM7
CTGGGTGGTGGAGGAAGGCTTCGCCGAGATTCCGGCCTGGCACCCGGCGGTGTCCCAAGTGATTCCCGTGGCTATTCGCCGTTGGCGCAAGCATCCGTTGCGTACCTGGCGCAGTGGTGAGTGGGCGCGCTTCAAGAAGCGCCTGCGGGAAACTCGCTACGACCTGGTGATCGATGCTCAGGGCCTGCTCAAGAGCGCCTGGCTGACGCGCTATGTGTCGGCGCCGGTGGCCGGGCTGGATCGCGACTCGGCCCGCGAGCCGCTGGCCAGTCGCTTCTATGACCGCTGCTACGCGGTGCCTAAGGATCAGCACGCGCTGGAGCGGGTGCGCCAGTTGTTCGCTCAGGCGCTGGATTACTCCCTGCCGTCCGGCACTGGTGATTATGGGCTGAACCGTGCGGCAATGATGGACGCGACGGCGCAGCCCTATCTGGTGTTCCTGCATGGCACCACCTGGGCCAGCAAGCACTGGCCGGAAGCCGACTGGCGTGCCCTGGCCGAGCGCATGGACGAGCTGGGTTGGGCCGTACGCCTGCCCTGGGGCAACGAGACGGAAAAGGCTCGCGCCGAGCGCATCGCTGCCGGCCTGACACATGCCGCGGTGCTGCCGAAGCTGAACCTGGCCGGTGTGGCCAAGGTGATCGCCGGGGCCAGTGCCTGCGTCTCTGTCGATACCGGCCTCGGCCATCTGGCTGCTGCGCTGGATGTGCCGAACATCTCTCTCTACGGCCCGACCCTGCCTGGCAAGGTGGGCGCCTACGGCCGTAGCCAGATTCACCTGTGCGCCAGTGGTCCGAACGCCGGCAGCGGTGACCGTGACAAGCCCTGCTTCGATGGCCTCGGCGCCGAGCGCGTCGGCCTGGAACTGGAGGCGCTGCTGTTGGCGCCTCCCGGCACCCTTTAAGGAGCGGCTATGCAACTGGCCTTCGTTCTCTACAAGTACTTCCCGTTCGGCGGGCTGCAGCGCGATTTCATGCGCATCGCCCTGGAGTGCCAGGCGCGTGGCCATGCCATCCGCGTCTACACACCGATCTGGGAAGGGGAAAACCCCGGTGGCTTCGACGTGCGCGTGGCGCCGGTGCGGGCGCTGTTCAACCATCGCCGCAACGAGAAATTCACGGCCTGGCTGCAGGCCGATCTGGCGCGCGACCCGGTCGACCGGGTGATCGGCTTCAACAAGATGCCGGGGCTGGACTTCTACTACGCCGCCGATGGCTGTTTCGAGGACAAGGCGCAGACCCTGCGCAACCCGATCTATCGCCGCTGGGGCCGCTACAAGCATTTTGCCGAGTACGAGCGCGCGGTGTTCGCCCCGGACTCGAAGACCGAGATTCTGATGATCTCCGAGGTGCAGCAGCCGTTGTTCATCAAGCACTACAAGACCCCGTTGCAGCGTTTCCACCTGCTGCCGCCAGGCATTGCCCAGGATCGCCGTGCGCCGGCCAATGCTGCCGAGATTCGTGCCGAATTCCGTCGCGAGTTCGAGCTGGGCGAGGATGATCTCCTGCTGGTGCAGATCGGCTCCGGTTTCAAGACCAAGGGCCTGGATCGCAGCCTCAAGGCGCTGGCGTCCTTGCCGCGTGAGTTGCGCAAGCGCACGCGCCTGATCGCCATTGGCCAGGACGATCCCAAACCCTTCCTGTTGCAGGTCAAGGCACTGGGGCTGTCGGATCAGGTGCAGATTCTCAAGGGGCGCAGCGATATCCCACGCTTTCTGCTCGGCGCCGACCTGCTGATCCATCCTGCCTACAACGAGAACACCGGCACCGTACTGCTGGAGGCGCTGGTATCTGGCCTGCCGGTGCTGGTCACCGATGTCTGCGGCTACGCCCATTACATCGCCGATGCCGACTGCGGCCGGGTCGTGCCCAGCCCCTTCGCGCAGGAGCAGCTCAACCGCACCCTGGCCGATATGCTTGCCGACCCCCAACGTCGTGCGTTCTGGGGGCGCAACGGCCTCGCCTATGCCGACAGTGCCGACCTGTATTCAATGCCGAAGAAGGCTGCCGACGTGATCCTCGCGGAGAAGCACGCGTGAAGCTGATCCTTGCCGAGCCCTTCAAGAGCCTGTGGGCGAACCGCGATGCCTTCGAGGCCGTCGAGGCGCTCGAAGGCCAGGTCTACCGTGAGCTGGAGGGTCGCCGCACCCTGCGCACCGAGGTCGACGGGCGCGGCTATTTCGTCAAGATCCATCGCGGTATCGGCTGGGGCGAGATCGTCAAGAACCTGCTCAGCGCCAAGGCACCCGTCTTGGGGGCAGGGCAGGAATGGCAGGCCATTCAGCGTCTGACCGAGGCCGGTGTGCCGACCATGACCGCGGTGGCCTATGGTGAGCGTGGCAGCAATCCGGCGCAGCAGCACTCCTTCATCGTCACCGAAGAGTTGGCGCCGACCGTGGATCTGGAGCAGCTCAGCCTGAACTGGGCGCAGCAGCCGCCCAAGCCTGCGCTCAAGTGGGCGTTGATCGAGCGCGTGGCGCAAATGACCGGCGGTATGCACCGGGCTGGGGTCAATCACCGCGACTGCTATATCTGCCACTTCCTCCTGCACACCGACCGACCGATCCAGGCCAGCGACCTGCGCCTGTCGGTCATCGATCTACACCGCGCCCAGGTGCGCGACGCAGTGCCCCGCCGCTGGCGCGACAAGGATCTGGCCGCGCTGTATTTCTCGGCACTGGACATCGGCCTGACCCGTCGCGACAAGCTGCGCTTCCTGCGCATCTACTTCCATCGCCCCCTGCGCCAGGTGCTGCGCGAAGAGGCAAGCCTGCTGGCCTGGCTGGAGCGCAAGGCGGCGAAACTGTATGAGCGTAAGCAGCGTTATGGAGATCGACTGTAGATGTCGGAGAACAAGACATTGATCATCCCGGGTATGAAGATCGCGCTCGTCCCTTGCCCGGCGCTCGGGGATACCACGCTGTTCCTGCGCCTTGCCTGGCGCCTGCAAGCTGCCGGCGCGCAGGTCACCCTGGCTTCGGTCTCGTTGGCATCGGTGCGCGACTATTTGCCGGGCCTGGCTATAGTGGGCGGTACTCCCGATGTGATGGGGCTGGCAGCGTGCAGTGATCTGGTGATCTGCGCCATCGACTGGCAGGTCGAGGCGCCGTTGAGCAATGTGGCTTATTTGGCGGGCAAGAAGCTGCCACGCGGGTTCAAGCCCGAGCAGCAGCCCGTTTCGCTGCAGGGGCGTGAGATCGCTGGAGCACATAATGTGATCTGTCGTGACCCCAAGGCCGGCAAGACCATGGTGCAGTGGATCGACCTGTACGCGCAGGAGGTGCTGGGGCTCGATGCGGCGCAGCCTGTTGCAGGCTTGCAGGCATTACCTGCGCTGGCCAATGACGCAGATCGACGTGTGGCCATCTTTCCGACGACGCCCCATGCCAGCAAGAACTATTCACCCTCCGGGTTTCGCCGTCTGGCGCGTCGTCTCGTTGCCAGGGGGTGGTTGGTCGAATTCGTCGGTATTCCGTCTGAACAGCAAATGTTGAGTGACGAGTATCCCGGTTATCCAGTGCATGCATTCAGCGATCTGAAAGGGCTGATCGACTTTCTGCGCACCTGCTCGGTGGTCGTCAGCAACGACTCCGGCGGTGGTCATCTCGGCTCTCTCATGGGGCTGCGCACCTTCACAGTGACCCGGCGTCGTAGCGATTTCACCTGGCGCCCGGGGTTCAATGAACTCAATTGCGTGATCAACCCGGTGCTGAGTTTCAAGTGGCTCGGCAAGACGGTGTGGCGTCCTTTCATTCCGCTACGCCGGATCGTACAGGCCTTGCCGAACTGGAAAGGAAGACAGGCATGACGGCCTGGCGGCAAGAGCTGCAGGATCCGCAGTTGCTCAAGGCGTTCGGTACGCTCGAGGCGGTGTTCGCCCTCGAGGGTGAGCGCTTGACATCCGACCCTCTGTCCGAGGTTATTCGGGTTGATATCCAGGGTGTGCGTTATTACGTCAAGCGCTATTGGGGGGCAGGCAAGGGCTTGCGACGCTATCTCGGGCGGCCCAGGGTCAAGGCCGAGTGGCAGAATCTCAAGTTGTTCGCCAAGTGGGGCATCCCCACTGCGCCGATAGTGGCCTATGGGCTCGAGCGCAAGGTTGGCGCGTTCGTGCGGGGGGCGTTGGTGACCCGCGAACTCCAGGGCACGCTGGATCTGGCGGAGATGGCGAACAGGCGCGACACGCGCCTGGCCGATGCGCGTTGGGTCGACCGGATCAGCCAGCAACTGGCCGATGGCACCCGTACCCTGCACGATCACCACTTCACCCATAACGACCTCAAGTGGCGCAATCTGCTGGTCAACGACAACGCCGAGCTGTTCTTCATCGATTGCCCCACTGGTAGTTTCTGGTGGGGGCCGTTGCTGCGTTACCGCATCGTCAAGGATCTGGCCTGCCTGGACAAGGTGGCCAAGTATCATCTGTCGCGCACGCAGCGCCTGCGCTTCTATCTGCAGTATCGAGGGCGCCGGCGCCTGAGTGAGGGCGACAAGCGGCGTGTGCGGCAAATTCTCAAGTTCTTCGAGGGCCGCGAATGAGCGACTTCATCGCGGCGCAGGATCGCGCTCTGCTCGAGCGTCACGGCCTGGCCAGTTTCGACGCGCTGTGGGCGCTGAAGCTGGAGGCGGTGGACGAGCCCAATACCGAGCGTGGTGGCTGGAGCACGGTGTATCGCCTGGAGCTGGGCGAGCGCGCCTTCTACCTCAAGCGGCAGAGCAATCACCTGACCCGCAGTCTGCTACACCCCTTCGGTGAGCCCACCTTCGCCCGCGAGTTTCGCAATATCCGCCGTTATGCCGACCTGGCCATACCCGCCTTGCAGGCCGCCTTCTTTGCCCAACGCCGCCTGCCGGGCGAGCGGCGCGCGGTGCTGCTCACGCGCGCGCTGGATGGCTGGCTGGAGCTCGAACACTGGCTGATGCAATGGTCTGGCCTCGATGGCGCCAGGCGTCTGGCCATCCTGCGTGCCTGTGGTGAGCTTGCGCGCTGTCTGCATCGAGCCGGGCAGATGCATGGCTGCTTCTATCCCAAGCACATCTTTCTCCGTGAGCAGGATGGCCATTTCGAGGCGAAACTGATCGATCTGGAGAAGACTCGCCCGCTGCTGCTGGGACAACGTGACCGTATCAAGGATCTCGAACCGCTGTTGCGCCGCGCCAGGGTCTGGAACGAGGCCGAGGTACGTGAACTGTTGGCGGCCTATCTGGGCAGTGCGGGGGATGTCGACACCTGGTGGCGTCTGCTCGGTGCACGCCAGCGTTACAAGGAGGCACGTTGATGGGCTTGAGCGAGCTGAGCCAGGCTGGGCGCGCACCCGCGCTACCACTGACGCTGGATATCGCCGGCGAAACGCTGGTGCTGGAGCGCCTGCTGCGTGTGCTGCCTGGGCAGCGTTATGTCGCGCTGGCTCACTGGCGGGAGCGTCAGGTGCTGGCCAAGTTGCTGGTGGGCAGCAAGGCGCAGCGTCACTATCAGCGCGAGCTGGAGGGCGCCGAGCTGCTGGCCGGTCAGGGGCTAACCACACCCGAGCTGCTGGCGCAGGGCTTTGTCGCGGGTCAGGGCGGTTGGTTGCTGTTCGACTATCTGGAAGGTGCGCAGAGCCTCTGGGATGCCTGGCGTCAGGCAGCGCGCGAGCCGCTGTTGAGCGATGCCCAGCAGGCGGTGCTGGCCGAGGCACTGGGCGCCATCGGGCAGATGCATGCTCAGGGTCTGTGGCAGGCCGACCTGCATCTGGACAACCTGCTGCGGCATGACGGCCACCTCTGCCTGATCGACGGTGGTGGTGTGCGCTGCGAAACACCTGGGCAGCCGCTGTCGCGGGCAAAGGTGCTGGAGAATCTCGGGGTCTTCTTCGCCCAGCTACCGGCCGAGCTGGATGCCGTTCTTGAAGAGCTGCTGATCCACTATTTACTGGCCAACGGCGAGCATGCCTTGCCGTTGGAGATGCTCCAGGCCGAGATAGCCAAGGTGCGGCGCTGGCGCCTGCGCGACTACCTGAAAAAGGCGGCACGAGACTGCAGCCTGTTCGCCGCACGTATCGGTGCCTTCGGCCTGCGCGTAGTACGCCGCGAGGCCGAGCCGGCCTTGCAACCGTTGTTGGCTGACCTGGACGCCCGGATCGACGCCGGACATATCTACAAGACCGGTGGCGCCGCTACTGTTGCGCGGGTCGAGCTCGACGGCCGGCCGCTGGTGATCAAGCGCTATAACGTGAAGAACTGGCTGCATTGGCTCAAGCGCTTCTGGCGGCCGAGCCGCGCCTGGCATAGCTGGCTCGAGGGCAATCGCCTGCAACTGCTGGGCATCGCCACGCCGACGCCGCTGGCCGTGATCGAGCGGCGCTGGTGCTGGCTGCGCGGTCGCGCCTACCTGATTACCGACTATTGCGGCGGGCAGGATATAATCGCGCGTTTTGAAGCATACAAGCAGGCAATGCCCCCGGAAAACGAACTGCTGGCGCTGGATCGTCTGTTCGCAGCCCTGTTGCGTGAACGCATCAGCCATGGTGATTTCAAGGGGCACAACCTGTTCTGGGATGATGCGCAGGGCGCCTGGTCGCTGATCGATCTGGATGCCATGCGCCAGCATCGCAGTGCGCGCAGTTTCGCCCGGGCCTATGCCCGCGACCGTGCCCGTTTTCTGCGCAACTGGCCGGCGGACTGCGCCTTGCACCAGTTGCTCGACCAACGTTTACCGCAGGTGCCCGGCACCTGCCCGAATTAGAGGCTCAAACCTGTGGCACTGACCATTCTCGGCCTGTCCGGCGCCCTCAGTCACGATCCGTCCGCCGCGCTCTATATCGACGGCAAGCTGATCGCGGCGGTGGAAGAGGAGCGCTTCGTGCGCGACAAGCACGCGAAGAACCGCATGCCCTACGAATCGGCCAAGTTCTGCCTGGAGCAGGCGGGCATCAAGCCGGCGGACGTCGATGTGGTGGCCATTCCCTTCGCCCCCATCAGCATTTTCGAGAAGGCTCGCTGGCAGTACGCCAAGCGCTACGCCTATGCGCCGGATCGTGCCCTGGATGCCATCCTGTTCGGCAATCGTCGCTACAAGCGCTACAAGAAGCGTATCGAGTGGTGCCTGGTGCAACTCGGTTTCGACCTGAAGAAGGTCAAGATCGAGCCGGTCGAACACCACTTGGCGCACGCCTCCAGCGCCTATCACTGCTCGGGATTCAAGGAAAAGACCGCGATCCTTGGTATCGACGGCAAGGGCGAGTACGCCACCACTTTCTTCGGCTGGGGTGAGAACGGCAAGATCCACAAGATCAAGGAGTTCTACGACCCGGATTCGCTCGGTGGCCTGTACGGTGCGATCACCGAATACCTGGGCTTCGAGATGCTCGACGGCGAGTTCAAGGTCATGGGCATGGCGCCCTATGGTGATGCCGCCAAGTACGATTTCTCGCGCCTGGCCAAGTTCGAGAACGGCGAGCTGATCATCAACACCGAGTACGCCAATGTCATCGGTTTCCGTCGCTACAAGGAAAACGGCAAGGGTTACTACTTCTCGCCCAAGCTGATCGAGTGGCTGGGGCCGAAGCGCGAGGGTGACATCGCCGACGACCCCTATATCCATTACGCGGCCAGCATGCAGGCGCTGTTCGAGAAGCTGGCGCTGCAGATGATGGAGTACTACCTCGGCGACATCCTCAAGGAAACCGGCAAGATCGCCTTCGCCGGCGGTTGCGCGCTGAACGTCAAACTCAACCAGAAGATCATCGCCCGCGATGACGTCAAGGAGCTGTTCGTGCAGCCGGCCTCCGGCGACGCCGGCACAGCGGTTGGCGCCGCCGCCTACGTCTCGCACCAGCGCGGCGTACCGGTGGAGAAGATGGAGCACGTCTACCTCGGCCCCTCGTACAGCAACGAGGAGGTCATCGCTGCCTGCGCCAAACACCCGAACAAACCGGTGTTCAAACGCATCGACAACACGGCCGAGCGCATCGCCAGGATCATGGTCGACGGCAACCCGGTGGCCTGGTTCCAGGGACGCATGGAGTTCGGCCCGCGTGCCCTGGGTGGCCGTTCCATCATCGGCTGCCCGAGCGTGCCGGGTGTGGCCGACCGCATCAACGAGCAGATCAAGTTCCGCGAACGCTGGAGACCCTTCTGCCCGTCCATGCTCGACACCGTGGCGCCGAAGATGCTCAAGGTGGATCACCCGAGCCCGTTCATGACCTTCACCTTCGAGGTGAACGAGGAGTGGAAGGAGCGCGTCGGCGAAGTGGTGCACGAGGATGGCACCTCGCGCGCCCAGGTGCTGGAGCGCCAGTACAACCCGCGCTGGTACGACCTGATGCTGGAACTGGAGAAGCTCACCGGCAATGGCGTGTCGCTGAACACCTCGCTCAACCGCCGCGGCGAGCCGATGATCTGCTCGCCCACCGATGCGCTGAACATGTTCTACGGCTCGGATCTGCAGTACCTGATCATGGAAGACATCCTCGTGGTCAAGGACGGCAAGGACTGGTATGACGGCGTCTGAGCAGGCCGCTGGCCAGGCGCAGCGCTGGGTGCTGCAGTTCTGCCACGGCTACGACGGCCCCTTTCTGGACTGCGCGCGGCAGTACGCCGTGCTGTTCAAGGGCACGCCTTACAAGGTCTGCACCGTCTACCTGACGGGTAAGCCGTCGGCGGAGGTCGAGCGTGGCTCGGCTTCCGACGAGGTGATCTTCCTCGATTATTCCAGCGCCCAGGTACGCGGCCTGAAACTGGGGGCCGTCCGCGATTTCCGCCGGATCGCCGCCTCGCGCGACTTCGCCCTGTGCATCGCCCACCGCTTCAAGCCGATCTACGTCGCCTTGCTGGGCAGCGATCTGCCGGTGATCGGCGTGCATCATGCTTTCGGCGACTACAAGCGCCGTTCCCGCCAACTGTTCGCCAATTTTTTCCGCAAGCGCCTGGCGCTGCTTGGGGTGTCCAATGCAGTGCGTGACGATATGCGCGCCTGTCTGCCTAGTTGGCCGGCCGAGCGTATCGAGACCCTGTACAACCGCATCGATGTCGAGGCCGTGCAGGCCGAGCAGGTATCCCGCGAGGCTGCGCGCGAGCATCTAGGGCTGCCGCAGGATGCCTGGGTGGTCGGCAACGTTGGCCGTCTACACCCGGACAAGGATCAGGCCACGCTGATTCGCGGCTTCGCCCAGGCCCTGCCGCAACTGCCAGCCGGGAGTCTGCTGGCGATCATGGGCAGTGGTCGCCTGGAGGCGCAACTCAAGGCTCTGGCGGTGGAGTTGGGCATTAGCGAGTCGGTGCGCTTTCTCGGCCAGGTGCCGCATGCGCGTCGCTACTTCAAGGCGTTCGATGTGTTTGCCCTGACCTCTGATCATGAGCCGTTTGGCATGGTGCTGTTGGAGGCGATGGCGGCAGGGGTGCCGGTGATCTGCAGCGATTGTGGTGGGGCACCAGAGGTGGTGGATAAGGCTGATGCTTTGTTTGCCTTTGCCGATGATGCGGCGCTCTGTGTTTGTCTGCTGAGCGTAGCCAATGCAGATACTCAACCGAGTATGCAGAGTGTGCAGGCCCGTTTCAGCGATGCAGGCGCCTATGCCCGTTTCTGGTCGCTGCCGATGGTGCGCTTCATGCAGTCGAGGGTGTCGTGATGCCTGAGCGCGTATCAAGGCAACTGGTCTATCTGGTCTACGGCGGCAAGGTCGAGTATCACCAGGAGGCCAAATACAGCATTCTTTCTGCATTGCACCATGCGCAGGGCGCTTGCCCTCGCATCCTGCTCTACACCGATGAGCCGGCGCAATTCATCGGTTGGCCGGTCGATGTGATCACGCTCGATGATCAGATCTTGAGGGCTTGGACAGGGCCTGCGACCTATCTGCACAGGCGCAAGGCTGCAGCTATCCGCGATGCGTTGCAGTATGCCGAGCAAAGCATTTTCATCGACACGGATACCTTTTTCCTGGCCTCGCCGGTGAAACTTTTCGAGCGTCTTGCAAAGGCGCCTTGGCTGGTCGATGAAATCGAGGGCGTCTGGAAGGAGTACGAAGGCGATGAACTGCATACGGTGCTCGCGCCTTACTTGGCCGAACAGCACGGCATCGATCAGCGAATGTTGCTGATCAACTCCGGGGTTCTGGGCTTTCAGGGTGATGCCTCTCAGCTAATGGATGAAACGCTGAACCTCATCGACATCATGCACCCGATGGTTCCCAAGATTCATATCATCGAGCAGTTCGCCGTGAGCGTCGCTGCCAGGCACCTCGGGCGGCCAGCGGAGTCCCGTGGGGTAATCAAGCACTACTTCTCTGGAAAGAACTACTGGCGTCATATGGTCGCTGCATTCTTTCTGCGTCATGGTGAGAGTTTCTCTGCGCAAGCCATAGAGGCCGTTCGAGAGGTTCCAACGGATAAACCCAGGCCTGTCTGGTGGCACCGTCTGAACTTTCGTTTGCGTAGTGTCTTTCTCTCCTCTCGGATGCGTTCACATGCCAAGTTGGCATATTACGCAACGGTGCTATGCGCTGATCCTTATGCCAAGGCTTGTGGTCAGGGCTATGCACAGGAGTTGCGGCGAAAGGCCATTCCCGAGGGTGAAAGCCTGAGCATACAGCCTTGGAGTAGGGTGCTGACCCGGCAGCAGAAGCAACGTCTGGCCAAGTTGCTGGGCGAGTCAGCTACAGGTCACATCCCGTGATTCTTCCTAGTGCCGTTTTCGAGGTGACCCTGTGAAGGTGCTTTTTCTGGTTCAGGCCGAGCAGCGAGCGATACTGGATCGGTTGTATGAAGGCATTGCCGAGGCGTGCGAGAGTTGCGACATTCGCTGGCTAAGCAGCGATGAACAGGCCAATCTGAAGCGTTATTTCCGCGATCATGTCGATCTGTCTCGCTACGACAGAATTCTTTTCTTTCTGCGCTTCAAGAAAGAGATGCGTCAATGGCGTTTCATTCGCACTTTGCCCAACCTGATGATTTTGGAGCATGACGCCTATCAGAACTATATCCCGTGCAAGTACACGGGAAAGTTCAGTGCGCATTACCGGCGCATGCCCTGGGTGCGCATCATCAGCTCTGGTGCTCAGGTCAGCCAGCGTCTGCGTGACGAGGGCTTCGATGCATGCTTCGTGCCCAAGGGCTACGACCAGGCCTTGCTCTCTTACCAAGGGCGAGAGCGTGATATCGAGCTGGCCTTCGTTGGCAGCACCAAGAGCGTGGCCTACAGTGGGCGCAAGGCATTGCTCGACGAGTTGGGACGCCATGAGAACCTGCTCGTGACCAAGACCAATTCAGGTGAGGAGTACTGCGAGACTCTCAACCGTATTCGTTTTTTCGTCAGTGCAGACGTGGGAATGGGCGAATACATGATCAAGAACTTCGAGGCGATGGCCTGTGGTTGTGTGCTGCTGGCTTATGACCAGGGTGAGGTCGAGAACTCGGCACTGGGTTTCGTGGATATGCACAATCTGGTTCTGTATCGAACGGTGGCTGAGCTGAGGGAAAAACTGGCCCTGCTGAGAGCTGAGCCTGAGCGGGCACAGCGTATCGCCCAGGCTGGGCGGCTTCTGGTCGAAGAAAAATATGCCTTCAATCGTATTGGTCAGCAAATAGCTGACGCTATGCGCGCAGCGCCTCGAGCCCCTCAGCGTAGGGCGAGCTGGCTGGCGTGGTTTGGTCTTTGAGCGAGGCAGCTTCTCAGTTCTATCAGAACTTTTTGAATGGCCAGTGATGCGAGATGGCTCTTATTCTTCAAGGTGAGTGTTGGTGAAAGAAGTTAATGAAGAGAAATGTATTGGTGAGGAGGATTCTTTACCGCTCATTTCCGTGATTATTGCATCCTATAATCATGCTCCTTACATAGAGGCCAGCATTCGTAGTGTCATGCAGCAGACATACTCGAATTTTGAGCTGCTGGTCATCGATGATGGTTCCAGTGATGATAGTGTCGAGTGCATCACCCGCTTGCAGGCGGAGTATGCTTTTGACTTTCAGATTCAGCAGAACTGCGGTCTGAGCCGAACACTCAATGCGGCCATCGCACGGAGCAAAGGGAGTCTTATCGTTCCTTTTGGCTCCGATGATATCATGCGTCCTCAGCGGCTTGCCGTTCAGGCCGAATACATGCAGGGCAAGCCTGAGGTGGGTATCTGCTCGGCCAACATCGATATTATCGACAGCAATGGAAAACCTCTTCCTGAGAAAGAGCAAAAACAGCGTCATTTGCCTTTTCGGCGTCTGGATTTCGATGATCTTTTCCTTGATCTCAAGCCGGGCCCGCAAGCTGCGACCTTGATGTTCAGGCGTGAGGCGTTGGCGGCCGTCGGGGGGTTCAATCCTGAGATTCGTCTCGAGGACGTTTATATCTGTCTGAGCGTTCTCAGGGCTGGATATTATATCGATATTCTTCCGGATGTTTTGGCTGACTACAGGAAGCACGAAAGCAATACCTACAAGCGCTTGCGCTTCATGGTGGAAAACATGCTGAAGACCTATGAGGTTTTCTCGGATCATCCCGCTTATGAGCAAGTCAAGGAAAAATACTTGTGCTCTATGTTCTTGAAGTCTGCTGGGCGTGATAAGGAACTGGCACGTGAATTATTAGGTGAGTTACCCTTGCGTAGTTGGAATGCCAAGGTGCTGCGCGGTATTGGCCGTTTGTTGTTTTCTTGATGGGTCTTCGTGTGATTTTGTTGTGGGAACTGGTTGATGTGGCGTGAAAGACTATATGGAGGCTATGTTCGCTACTGGTTGCCAGTGGCGCTCGTGCTGTTTCTAACGGGTATGTTCTGGGTGGGTGATCGCTCTCTGTATCACAAGCTCTATTATGCCTCTCTGGCTTTTCCCACGTTGGTAGTTCTGGCCACCTGTACCGCGCGATTCACATTTTTGCGGCGAGAGCCTCTGTTTTTGTTGGTCTTGATCTTCTCTGCCTACGTTATCCTGTCTCTTGCATGGGCAGTGGGGAAGATCGATTTCTCGAAGATCAAGCATCCGCTTTATATCGTCATGTTGATATTGGCGGTGGCGGCGTTGGCCGAGCACGATATGCGGCGGCTCATTCAAGTCGTTGGTCTTGCCGGTGTCGCTGCTGCATTGTCTGCGGTCATAACCATGATCCTCTATTTCAAGGTTAGTGGGCCGCCATCACGGCTGGAAGGATTCGGGGCGTTGTACAACCCTCTGCTGACCTCGCATGTCTATGGTTTTTTTGCCGCCTTGTGGCTGGCAGCTTTCATGAGTTCTTCAAGGGTATGGGCTGGTAAGTTGATCATGCTCATGACTCTGGTGCTTTTGTTATTTTTTACCGGCTCACGAACACCCTTCATGGCCTTAGGCGTCTGTTTCGTCTGGTTGGTGGTCATGGTTGCGGATCGGCGTATTGTTTGGCTGCTCATGCTTGCTGCCATAAGCACTGGGCTCGGATTATGGTTCTTTGGGGCCGAGTTACTTGCCCGAGGACTTTCTTATCGGCCGCTGATCTGGGCTGAAACCTGGCGCCAGATCATGCCTGCACTCTGGTTTGGCCATGGTTACGATACGAGTATCGACATCTTTGTTCCAGGGCTGAATCGGCTGCTGGCGGATCCACACAACCTGACCTTGGGAGTGATTTACCAAACAGGATTGTTTGGTGGGCTGATGTGGCTAGCGATTTATCTATATGGGTTCTTGCAGTCGTGGAAGATGAGGCGCTCTGGACTGGTGCTGATAAGCTCCACTCTTTTGATGTACGGATTTGTCGCTGGAATGACCGAGGGCTCCTCATTCATGTCGCGACCCAAGGAACACTGGTTCCTGATATGGATACCTATTGCAATCCATCTTGCCGTGTTACGTAAGGTTTCTATTAAGCACAAGGCAACGAAGAAAGAGACTGTGGCTGCTGGTTAAGGAGCCATGACCTTTTCATGTAGCGTCTTGAAGGGGAATTCGGCCATAAGACCTTTGTGCTTTAGATAGCGCTCGAAGTGGGCCAGGTTCCTTCGGGCCTTATGGCGTGAAAGGGGGCGTGACTGAAAACTCAGGTCGGCGATATCGATTAGGCCTAATTGATTGTCCGGTGTCAGCACGATATTGCCCAGATGCATCGAGCGGAAGTAGATACCCATTCGATGCAGCGTTCTAAAAAGCTCAGCGAGTTGCTCCAGGAGAGAGGTGCTGATTCGTTGCTCTCTTTCATACAACGAGCTGAGTGTCGTGCCGGCCAGGGCCCGATAGCGAATGGCAGTCCATCCTGCTTTGGGGAGCTTGAAGAGTTCCAGGGGGACTACCGTTGGTATGCCACGCCGATGGAGCTGTTCAGCATTTCGCCAGAAACGCACCGAGTAGGGCGTCAATAACGCAGAAGACAGGAGGCGCTTGCGCCTGAACAGTTTCAGGTAGTCGCCATTCTCAAGGAGATAGACCTTGGTTCCATAGCTATCCTCTTCAATGCTTCTGGCGTTGGCCACGAGCTTATCGATGATGGCTTGCGATATCGGCTTTACGATGGGCGTGGTCATGTCGGGGGAATACTGCACCTTGGTGCTAGGCGCGCTCTTCAGGCATCAGAGTTCATGGCTGTCGCGCGCAAATTGCCGAGGTGTTGTTTGAGGTCTTGATGAAATTGGCCCGCCAGAGTACGCAAAATCGGCTGGTTCAGCCATAGATTTAAGGTGGCAGCATCGAGTCGGCGGCTCAGGCGTCGCTCTGTATTCTCCAGAGCTTTTTCCCACCATACCGCCGAGCAGGCACGATCAAATTCGTTAGGGTATCGGTAGCAGCCGTAGAGCACTTCTCGCATGAACTGACGCTGCTCTGCCGGTGCAGCCAGAGTGAAGAACTTCTGCAGGCTGCGCAATGGCAATGGTGGGCGAGGCAGGTGCGCCTTGATAGAGGTGCTATCCTTGAGTGCCTGGCTGCTCAATGGCGCCTGACCGTGCTTGTCGTGCCAGGCCATTATCTTGGCTCTGAACTGCGCCTTGCGGCTCCAGTAATGGTGCAGCAAATCTGGACACTCGCGTAGCCGGACCTTCTCATGCGCCGCCAGAGCGAGGCATATCTCCTCAAAGGTATAGACTTCGCCCGCTTCTTCGTGGAGTTCGTCCATCAGTCGTATCGAGTGTTCAAGTATATGAGCATCGGTTTTATGCAGTCCTATCACCCCAGAATTGGTCTGGCGTAGCGATTGGCTCAGGAGCCCTTGCCGCGCGATAGCATCCTTGAATGTCTGCGGATGATCGCTGTCGATGAGGCGCTGACCAATGCTGTTGCACAGCAAATGTCCAGGTCTGATTCGTGTAAAGAGATCGTCGACGCAGTGGTGAAAGAAAGTATCAGTATCTACCAGGGCTGCAATCTCGTGATGACGTAACACCTCGCGCAGCACTGCATGCTTGATGCGAAAGTGGTAACGATGGGGGCCAGCCCATTGCTCATCGATGATCTGCGTTTTCACGGGTAGGCCGACATATCGCTCTGGAGCATCCGTGAAAACTTGTATGTCCCATCCGCGGGTTGAGCTTCGAGATAGTGCAGAGACAAGGCTGAATATGGCCTCGAGCTGATAAATCTCGGCACCAAAGGCGAGGTAGACGAGTTGGGGGCGGTTGTTCATATCGCTCCAGAATTAAGCCGTGTATCCAGGCCGCTACAGGATTTCGTTGCGTAATGCATTGCTTATAGAGCGGGAGTTTTTCGTCTTCCGCCGCTCACGGTGGCAAGATCGTGCATTGTAGTGGCTAAATGATTTCATTTCTGCGTTGCGATGATCCTGACTGCCCGGTGGCTACCAAAACTTCCAAGGGCGTCGTGAGTGTTTAACTCGACAGTGCTGGTACAATCCGCCTCTTGCTAACCCTGCCAGCGCATGAGGCAAGCCGAATGGCCAATTCCAACCAGCAATCCAGTCTGAAGGTGTATCTGCGATTGCTGCGCTACGTGGTTCCTTATTGGGGCCTGTTCACCATCAGTCTCCTTGGCTTCCTGATCTTCGCCTCCACCCAGCCGATGCTGGGCTACATCCTCAAGTACTTCGTCGATGGCCTGTCCAACCCAGAGGCCAGCCTGTTCGCGGGCGTGCCATGGTTGCTGGAGCACGCCCCCTGGCTGGCGCACCTCAAGCTGCTGCAGGCCGTGCCACTGCTGATCGTGCTGATCGCCCTATGGCAGGGCATCGGTTCGTTCCTTGGTAACTACTATCTGGCCAAGGTCTCCATGGGGTTGGTGCAGGATCTGCGTATCGCGCTGTTCAACAACCTGCTGACCCTCCCCAATCGCTACTTCGACAACCACAACTCCGGCCACCTGATCTCGCGTATCACCTATAACGTGACCATGGTCACCGGCGCCGCGACCGATGCCATCAAGGTGGTGGTGCGTGAGGGCATGACGGTGGTATTCCTCTTCGCCACGCTGCTGTGGATGAACTGGAAGCTGACCCTGGTGATGCTGGCGATTCTGCCGATCATCGGCTTGATGGTCACGAGTACCAGCAAGAAATTCCGCAAGCAGAGCAAGAAGATCCAGACCAGCATGGGTGATGTTACCCACGTTACGTCCGAGAGTATCCAGGGTTATCGCGTGGTACGCAGTTTCGGTGGGGAAGACTACGAGAAGCAGCGTTTCTTCGACGCCAGCGAGGAGAACAAGAACAAGCAGTTGAAGATGGTGCGCACCGGTGCGGTGTACACGCCTTCGCTGCAATTGGTGATTTACAGCGCTATGGCTGTGCTGATGTTCCTCGTGCTGTGGCTGCGGGGTGATGCCTCGGCGGGTGATCTGGTGGCCTATATCACCCTGGCCGGCCTGCTGCCCAAGCCGATTCGCCAGTTGTCCGAAGTCAGTTCCACCATCCAGAAGGGCCTTGCTGGTGCCGAGAGCATTTTCGAGCAGCTCGATGAAGCGCCTGAAGTGGATAACGGTACTCAGGAACGCGAGCGCATCAATGGCCGACTGGAGGTGCGGGATCTGAGCTTCAGCTATCCCGGTTCGGAAAAGCCGGTGCTGAACGATATTTCCTTCGTCGCCGAGCCAGGGCAGATGGTGGCGCTGGTCGGTCGTTCCGGCAGCGGCAAGTCGACACTGGCCAACCTGATCCCGCGTTTCTACCACCATGAGCAGGGGCAGATCCTGCTCGATGGCGTGGATGTCGAGGATTACACCCTGCGTAACTTGCGCCGCCATATCGCCCTGGTGACTCAACACGTCACGCTGTTCAATGACAGCGTGCGCAACAATATCGCCTACGGCGACCTGGCTGATGCGCCGCTCGAAGCCGTGCAGCAGGCTGCCGCCGATGCCTATGCCGCCGAGTTCATCGAGAGGATGCCGCAGGGCTACGACACCCTGGTGGGCGAGAACGGCGTGTTGCTCTCCGGCGGTCAACGCCAGCGTCTGGCCATTGCCCGCGCGCTGCTCAAGGATGCGCCCGTACTGATTCTCGACGAAGCTACTTCGGCACTGGATACCGAGTCCGAGCGGCATATCCAGGCGGCGCTGGATCAGGTGATGCAGGGGCGTACCACGCTGGTGATCGCGCACCGCCTGACCACCATCGAGAAAGCCGATCTGATCCTGGTGATGGATCAGGGGCAGATCGTCGAGCGAGGCAACCATGCCGAACTGCTGGCGCAGAACGGCTACTATGCGCGGCTGCATGCCAAGCAGTTCGAGGAAGGCGACGAGTCCATCGTGGTCGAGCAGGACGCCTGATGCTGAGTCGTCTGCAATGCTGGCGTGAGCGTGGCTGGGTGCCGATATCCGCCAGCGACTATGCCGAGGCCTGGGCGCGTTTCGGTGGCAGCGTCGCCACTCATCCCGAGGTGGTTGCGCGCCTGGCTGACCTGGCCGCTATCCCGGTGCGCTACCTGGGTTGGCAAGTTGATGGCGAGCTGCAAGCTGCGATCCCGACCTGGGGGCGGCACCTGGCCCTGTCCAAGGATGTGCTCAAGCAGCAGGGCAAGCGTGGCCTGTTCGACCTGGGCAATGCCGAGATCATCCTGCCGCTTTCCGCCGAGGTACGTGTGCCGCTGCGCCATCGCGCCCGCTATCTCTCCGAACTCAATGCTGCCCAGCTCATGGGTACCCGCGAGCAGCCCGAGGGGCTGGCATTGGCCCGCGAGCCGGAGCAGTACAGCAAGAAGTTTCGCTACAACCAGCGCCGCGAACAGCGCTTGCTGGAAGAGGTAGGCGGGGTGATCCGGCCGATGCTGGAACTGGCGCCCGAGGAGCAGGCGCGCATCTACGCCGATCTGTTCCAACGTCGCTGGGGCTTCGAGGCCACTGGCAAGGCGTATCTGGCCGAGGTGTTCGGCCGTCTACGCGAGTTCATGACCGGCTCGCTGATCTATCTGAACGATGAGCCGGTGGCGATCCAGGTGCTCTATCGGGTCGAGGCGCCGCAATGGATCAGCCTGGAGTACATCAACGGCGGGGTCGACCCACAGCAGCGCGAATTCAGCCCCGGCAGCGTGCTCAGCTTCGTCAACACCCAGAGCGAATGGGCGCACGCCCGGGCGCTGGGCAAGCCGCTGCGCTATTCCTTCGGCCGGGCCGACCGCGAATACAAGGACCGCTGGTGCAACCGGGTGCCGGTCTATCAGGTGTGAGCACATGAACGGACGCAAGCAACAACTGCTCAAGCGCCACCGGCGCAACAAGCGCATCGCTCTGCTGTTGGCCCTGCTGGTGCTGGTGGCGCTGGGTGTGCTCGTTGCCTGGTGGCTGCCGCCGTTGCTCCTGGTACTGGGCTGGGTGGCGCATGAGGCCTGGTTCGCCGACCACCTGTTCTATTCGCCGCGCGACGATTACCGCTACGACTTCTCCGATGACTGCCTCAGCCTGCCGGCGCGTATCGAGCAGGGGGTGCTGCAGGTCGAGGCCGAGTTGGATGGCTACGACACCCTGATTCTCGAACTGCGGCTCAAGGCCACCTGGCTGGGGCGCTGGCTCGACCCGCATGTGCGTATCGGTGAGGATCGGCAGGATTTCGAGCGCGGTGTAGACGGGCGGCGTTACCTCAATCTGTCCGGGCAGCAGGCCAATGGTTTGCGCATCGTGCCGCGTTTCTGCCGCATCCATGGCGACTTGCGCCTGCATGCCATGCACAATCCTGATTTCGCCGCGCAGCGCATGCTGATCATCGCGCCGCATGCCGACGATGCCGAGCTGGCGGCCTTTGGTCAGTACAGCCGCTCGTCCGAGACGGCCATCGTCACCCTCACTCAGGGTGAGATCGAGGCCGAGCATTACCAGCGTCTGGGCCTGGACAAGGCCGCTGCCGCCCGTCTGAAAGGCCGGCTGCGCGCCTGGGACAGCCTGGCCGCGCCGCTCTGGGGTGGCGTATCGCAGCAATGCTGTGTGCAACTGGGCTATTACTGTCTGCAACTGCCAGCCATGGCTGAGCAGCCGCAAACCGCATTTGGCTCCCGAGAGTCGGGCGAGTGCGATGTGCGTAACGTGCGTCGCCACAATCCCCTGAGCCTGCCGGCCGATGCCGACGGACTGCCGACCTGGGACAACCTGATCGCCGACCTGGCCGCCGTGATCGAGCATTACCGCCCCGAGGTGCTGGTGACGCCGCACCCGCAGCTCGACCCGCACCACGACCATGTCGCCAGCACCCGTGCCCTGCTCGAGGCTTGTGAACGCAGCGGCTGGCAGCCGCAGACCCTGTTGCTCTACGCCAATCACCTGCATGACAACGACCGCTGGCCCATGGGCCCGGCGGGCTGTGGCATCGCTCTGCCGCCGGCGCTCACGCCTTTGCCGGCTGATCGCCTGTGGAGCCCGACGTTGGATGCCGAGCGGCAACTGGACAAGGCCATGGCGCTGGGGCTGCAGCATGATCTGCAAGGCCCCTTGCCACTGAAGAAGCGCCTGCGTCGGTTGATCCAGTTTGCCTTGGCCGGGCGTCGCTGGCCTGCCACCGGCGAGGACGAGTTCTTCCGCAAGGCGGTGCGTCGCCATGAGCTGTTCTGGGTGCGGCCACTCTGAGCCGTGCGTCACATGCCCCATGCTATGATTTTTCCCGTTTTTCTCCCTTTCTGGAGCTGCCATGAAACTGACCATGCCCCGCTATGACCAAGCCGCCGTTCTGGTGGTGGGCGACGTGATGCTCGATCGCTACTGGCATGGCGGCACTTCGCGGATTTCCCCGGAGGCGCCGGTGCCCGTGGTTCGTGTCGACCAGATCGAGGATCGTCCCGGTGGTGCCGCCAACGTCGCCCTGAACATCGCCGCGCTCGGTGCCCGTGCCCTGCTGGTGGGTGTCACCGGTGAAGACGAGGCGGCCGCAAGCCTCAGCGACAGCCTGCGTGGTGCGGGTGTGGAAAGCCACTTCCAGCGCCTCGACGACCAGCCCACCATCGTCAAGCTGCGGGTGATGAGCCGTCACCAGCAACTGCTGCGCATGGACTTCGAGGAGCCCTTCGCCACCGATACCGCCGCTCTGGCGCGTGAGGTCGAGACCTTGCTCGACGGGGTCAAGGTGCTGGTGCTGTCGGACTACGGCAAGGGCGCACTGCAGAATCACCAGGTGCTGATCCAGGCGGCGCGCAGCAAGGGCATCGCAGTGCTGGCCGACCCCAAGGGCAAGGATTTCTCCATTTACCGTGGTGCCAGCCTGATCACCCCCAACCTGCACGAATTCGAGCTCATCGTCGGTGGTTGCGCCGACGAAGCCGAGCTGGTCAGCAAGGGTGCCAAGCTGATGACCGATCTCGAGCTGGGCGCGCTGCTGGTGACCCGTGGCGAGCACGGCATGACCCTGCTGCGCCCGCAGCACGCGCCGTTGCATTTGCCGGCGCGTGCCCGTGAAGTGTTCGATGTCACCGGCGCCGGTGATACGGTGATCTCCACCCTGGCGGCTTCCATTGCGGCTGGCGAGGAACTGCCGAACGCCGTGGCCCTGGCCAACCTGGCGGCCGGTATCGTGGTAGGCAAGCTGGGCACGGCGGCCATCAGCGCGCCGGAGCTGCGCCGCGCGGTACAGCGTGAGGAGGGCTCCGAGCGCGGCGTTTTGAGCCTGGATCAGCTCCTCATCGCCATCGAGGATGCGCGTGCCCATGGCGAGAAGATCGTCTTCACCAATGGCTGCTTCGACATTCTCCATGCCGGCCATGTCACCTATCTGGAACAGGCCCGTGCCCAGGGTGATCGCCTGATCGTGGCGATCAACGACGATGCCTCGGTCAGCCGCCTGAAAGGCCCGGGTCGCCCGATCAACGCCGTCGACCGGCGTATGGCGGTGCTCGCCGGCCTGGGCGCGGTGGACTGGGTAGTGAGTTTCGGCGAAGACACCCCTGAGCGCCTGCTCAAGCAGGTGCAGCCGGACGTGCTGGTCAAGGGCGGCGACTATGGCATCGACCAGGTGGTCGGCGCCGATATCGTCCAGGCCTATGGCGGCGAAGTGCGGGTGCTCGGCTTGGTGGAGAACAGCTCCACTACTGCCATCGTCGAGAAAATTCGCAGCAAATGACGTGCTCGGCGAGCGTGGTGCCAGCCATGCTCGCCGAGTGCAGGCCTTGACCGGGCTGACGCGAACTCACGTCTGGAGAGTCATAGGCGCTCCTTGATCGGCAGCGCATCATCGATGGCATCACCCCGCGAGGAGCGAGATGCCATGAGTGTCGATGTACAGGGTCCTGCCCTGAGCGTATTGAGCAAGGTGGCCCAGGCTGACTGGCCGGATCGCCTCAACCTGCGCAAACCCTTCGAGAAATTCATCTATACCGGCAGCCGTGCCAGCTTCCGCATGATGGCCGAGCGTTCGGCCAGCAAGCCGCGCAGCGATCGGCCGCGTACCGACGACCTGTTCGACCTGTCGCTTTCCGAAGAGCAGCAGATGCTGGTGGACATGCTCCAAGGCTTTGCCCTGGAGGTGCTGCGCCCGGCTGCCCATGAAGCCGATGCCCAGGCCCTGGTGCCGGCGGCATTGCTCAACCAGGCCAGCGAACTGGGCCTGGCCTTCTATGGCGTCGGCGAGGCGCAGGGGGGAATGGCCGGTGAGCGTACCGTGCTGAGCAATGCGCTGATCACCGAGAGCCTGGCGCAAGGTGATTTCTCTCTGGCAGCCGCGCTGCTGTTGCCGCTCTCGGCGGCCAACTGCATCCGTCGCTGGGGTTCGCCGGCACAACAGGCCGAGTGGTTGCCGGCATTCGTTGGCGAAACCGGAGCCCCGGCCTATGCCTTGGCGGTGACCGAGCCAGCCATGCTGGCTGATCCCAAGTCGCCGGCTACCCGTGCCCGCAAACGTGGCAAGCATTACATCCTCGATGGCGAGAAGGCCTTGGTGCTCGGTGGTTTGCAGGCCAGCCGTATGATCGTTGCGGCCAAGGCGAGCGATGGGCCGGCACTTTTCGTGGTCGAGGCCTCGAGCAAGGGTGTGAGCCGCCGCGCCGAACCAGCCATGGGACTCAAGGCCTGTGGCCTGGCGCGCATCCAGTTGAAAGGCGTGAAGGTTCCGGCCAGCCAGCGCCTGGCAGGCGCGGATTTCAATTTTCAGGCTTTCCTCGATTACTCGGCGTTGGCCTTCTGCGCGCTGGCGGTGGGCACCGGGCAGGCGGCGCTGGATTACGTGGTGCCTTACTGCAACGAGCGTCAGGCCTTCGGTGAGCCGATCAGTCATCGCCAGGGCGTGGCCTTCATGATTGCCGACATCGCCATCGAGCTGGAGTCCATGCGCATGCTGCTCTGGCGCGCTTGTGCACTGGCCGAGAGCGGCAAGCCGTTTCATCGCGAGGCCTATCTGGCGCGCCTGTTATGCGCGGAAAAGGCGATGAAAATCGGCTGCGATGCGGTGCAACTGCTCGGCGGTCATGGTTTCACTCAAGAACATCCGGTCGAGCGCTGGTACCGAGATTTGCGCAGTGTCGCCGTGCTCGCCGGCGGTCTGCACCTTTGAAAGGAATACCTTCATGAATCTGGAAACACCGAAGAAATTCCGTGGCCTGCAGAACCAGGCTCATCAGGTCGCCGAGCGTTACCTGCGACCCATCTCGCGCAAGTACGACAAGGCCGAGCACGCCTATCCCAAGGAGCTGGACATGCTCGCCGCGCTGCTCGACGGCATGAACGAGGGCTCGCCCGATGCCGTCGGCGCCGGCTCGGCCAGCAAGCGCGGGGCATCCCGTGAACAGTATGAGGGCGTGCGCAACGGCGGCAACATGGCGGCGCTGCTCGGCGTGATGGAGCTGTGCTGGGGCGATGTCGGTCTGCTCCTGGCCATGCCGCGCCAGGGCTTGGGCAACGCGGCCATCGCCGCCGTGGCCAACGATGAACAACTGGCCCGCTTCGGCAAGACCTGGGCGGCCATGGCCATCACCGAGCCGAGCTGCGGTTCGGACTCGGCGGCGATTCGCACCACGGCGGTCAAGGACGGTGATCATTACGTGATCAATGGCGAGAAGATCTACGTCACCTCCGGCGAGCGTGCTGATGCCGTGGTGGTCTGGGCCAGCCTCGACCGCAGCCTGGGGCGGGCGGCGATCAAGTCCTTCGTGGTGGAGAAGGGCACGCCGGGCATGACCGTCACCCGTCTGGAGAAGAAGCTCGGCATCAAGGCCTCCGATACCGCCTCGATCAGTTTCAGCGACTGCCGGGTGCCGGCTGCCAACCTGCTCGGCAATGCCGAAGTGGATGTGCAGAAAGGCTTTGCCGGGGTCATGGAAACCTTCGACAACACCCGACCGCTGGTCGCCGGTATGGCCGTGGGCGTGGCCAAGGCGGCGCTGGATCGTACCCGTACGCTGCTGCGCAAGGCGGGTATGCGCCTGGATTACAACAAGCCGCTATTGAGCGTCAGTCACGCCGAAGCCACCCTCTATCGCCTCGAGGCCGAGTGGGAGGCTGCGCGCCTGCTCACCCTCAAGGCCGCCTGGATGGCCGACAACAAGTTGCCCAACTCCAAGGAGGCGTCCATGGCCAAGGCCAAGGCCGGTCGCGTGGCCAGTGAGGTGACGCTCAAGTGCGTGGAACTGGCGGGGGCCATGGGTTATGGCGAGGACGAACTGCTGGAGAAATGGTCGCGTGACTCGAAGATCCTCGACATCTTCGAGGGCACCCAGCAGATCCAGTTGCTGATCGTCGCTCGTCGCCTGCTGGGCAAGGGATCCAGCGAACTGAAGTAAAGGCTGTCACGGAAAACAAAACGCCGCGTGCCCTTTCGGAGCGCGGCGTTTTCGTTAGCAGGCTGTTGAAAAACTACCTCGGCTTTGGCTTCCTGCGTCGCTCTACCTCATGCATCCATGCAGTCGTGCGTTGGCAATACTGCGTTAAAAACAGCCTCGCGTGCGAGCCCAGTCAAAATGCTCATTTACAGCACGTAAACTGCGCTTTTTCGGCTGTTTGATTCGCTGGCGCTCACCCTTCGGGCCAGCCTTTGGCTGTTACTCCCGTTGGTCGTTGCGCCTTGTCTTGGCTGCCTCGCCTACGTTTTTCAACGGCCTGTTAGAAGCCGTTTAGAAGCGGAACACTTCCGTATCGATCCTGATCGGCTCCGCTACCGGGATGCGCGGCACCGCAGGGGGGGCTTGCACATCGCTCTTGGTCGATGGCGCCTTCTTGCGCGCCGGTGGTGCGGGGGGCTCGGCCAGGGCCACGACCGGCTGGATGGCGGTTGCCAGCTCCGCGGCCAGGCGCTGCAGCACCACGCTCTGCGCCTTGACCTGCTCGCCCAGGCTGCCGTCGTGCTTCTCTTCCAGGTGGATCAGGCGGCTGTCGCGCAGTTGCCCGCGACGATCGAGCAGTCGCCACTGGGCCTCGAGCACGGCCGGCTGGTTGGGGCCGGAGTCGAGACGGGTGATGTTCAGCATCACCTGAGCGTCGGCGCTGAAACCGGGTGCCGGGGCCAGCACCAGACGCTGGCTGTTCAGACGCCAGGCGAGCTGGCGCAGCAGTTGTTGGTCGATGTCATTGGCCAGGCCGCTGGCCCAGCGCGCATTCGGCGCGGCCACCAGGCTGCCATCGGCCTGACGCTGCAACAGATTGCCGTTGCGCAGATAGTCAGCGACGCTGACTGGGCCAACCAGAACCGCGACGCCGTTCTGTTGGGTCGGTGCCACGGCTTCGCCGGCATCGAGTTGATAGAGCGGAACCGGCTTGGGCTGCAGCAGGCTGCAACCACCCAAGCTCAGTAATGTGGTCAAAAGTAGAGCCAGTGGGCGTACTACGGTCATCATAAGATCCCCGCAGCCATGAGGAGGCTGCGTATCAAGAGCATGTCGTGCCGATGGGCGGCCAGAGAAAGGGCCCGAGCGGCGTATCATCCGTCAAACCGCGTCACGACTCCAGTCCCTGTCTGCCAGCCGGTCAGCGCCAAAGCGCTGACGGCTGCTTCTTCAGGTCATTCCACCAGCAGTTGATCGACGCGCTGGAAGCCGCGCGGCAGCTTGTTGCCACGCCGGCCACGCTCGAACTTGTAGTGCTCCAGGTCTTCTGGTTTGAGGGTGTAGGGGCGTTTGCCGGCGTGTAGTACCAGTCGGGCATCGGGTGGCAACACCACGAGATCGACCACGTATTCTTCATGCGCCGCGGCGCGGTCGGAGGGAATACTGATGATCTTGTTGCCCTTACCCTTGCCTAGCTGTGGCAGGTCGCGTACGGGGAACAGCAACAGCCGGCCTTCGGACGTCACCACTGCCAGCCAGTCTTCTTCCAGCTTGCTCACGGGCTTGGGCGCTATCACTCGGGCGCCATTGGGCAATGTGAGCAGCGCCTTGCCGGCCTTGTTCTTGGCCTGCAGATCCTCACCCTTGACCACGAAGCCGTAACCGGCGTCCGAGGCGATCACGTACAGGGCATTGTCCTCGGGCAGCAGCACGCACTCGAAGCTGACCCCAGGCGGTGGTGTCAGGCGGCCGGTGAGCGGCTCGCCCTGGCCACGGGCCGACGGCAGCGAATGGGCCGCCAGCGAGTAGCTGCGCCCGCTGGAGTCGATGAACACGGCGTACTGGTTCGAGCGCCCGGGCGCGGCCGCCTTGAAGCCGTCGCCGGCCTTGTAGGACAGGCCCGTGGCGTCGATGTCATGACCCTTGGCGCAACGCACCCAGCCCTTCTCCGAGAGCACCACGGTGACCGGCTCAGTGGGCATCAGCTCGGTTTCCGACAGGGCCTTGGCTTCGGCGCGTTCGACCAGCGGCGAGCGGCGTGCATCGCCGTACTTCTCGGCATCTTCGAGGATTTCCTTGCGCACCAGCTTCTTCAGCTTGGCTTCGCTGCCGAGCAGGGCCAGGAGCTTTTCGCGTTCCTTGGCCAGTTCGTCCTGCTCGCCGCGGATCTTCATTTCTTCCAGGCGGGCCAGTTGGCGCAGGCGAGTGTCGAGGATGTAGTCGGCCTGTAAATCGGTGAGGCCGAAGCGCTCCATCAGCACCGGCTTGGGATGATCCTCGCTGCGGATGATGCGGATGACTTCGTCGAGGTTGAGGAAGGCGATCAGCAAGCCTTCCAACAGGTGCAGGCGCTTCTCCACCTTGTCCAGGCGGAACTGCAGGCGGCGGCGCACGGTGCCGACGCGGTACTGCAGCCACTCGGTCAGCAGCGTGCGCAGATCCTTGACCTGCGGCTTGCCGTCGAGGCCGATGACGTTGGTGTTGACCCGATAGCTGGACTCCAGATCGGTGGTGGCGAACAGGTGGGTCATCAGCTCTTCGGCATCGACCCGGTTGGAGCGCGGGATGATGACGATGCGGCAGGGGTTCTCGTGGTCGGACTCGTCGCGCAGGTCGGCCACCATCGGCAGCTTCTTGGCCTGCATCTGCGCGGCGATCTGCTCCAGCACCTTGGCCCCGGACACCTGATGGGGCAGGGCGGTAACGACGATATCGCCATCCTCGACGCGGTACACGGCGCGCATGCGCACCGAGCCGCGGCCGGTCTGGTAGATCTTCAGCAGGTCGGCCTTGGGCGTGATGATCTCCGCCTCGGTGGGGAAGTCCGGGCCGGGTACGTGTTCGGTGAGCTGTTCCACCGTGGCGCCCGGCTCGTCCAGCAGGCGCACGCAGGCGGCGGCGACTTCGCGCAGGTTGTGCGGCGGCACGTCGGTGGCCATGCCCACGGCGATGCCGGTGGTGCCATTGAGCAGCAGGTTGGGCAGGCGCGCGGGCAGGGTGGCCGGCTCGTTCATGGTGCCGTCGAAGTTCGGCACCCAGTCGACGGTGCCCTGGCCCAGTTCATCGAGCAGCAGCTCCGAGTAGCGCGACAGGCGCGCCTCGGTGTAACGCATGGCGGCGAAGGATTTGGGATCGTCCGGCGCACCCCAGTTGCCCTGGCCGTCCACCAGGGTGTAGCGATAGCTGAACGGCTGCGCCATCAGCACCATGGCTTCGTAGCAGGCGCTGTCGCCGTGCGGGTGGTACTTACCGAGTACGTCACCGACGGTGCGCGCCGACTTCTTGTGCTTGGCGTCGGCGTCCAGACCCAGCTCGCTCATGGCATAGACGATGCGCCGCTGCACCGGCTTGAGACCGTCGCCGATATGCGGCAGGGCGCGATCCATGATCACATACATGGAGTAGTTCAGGTAGGCCTGTTCGGTGAAATCGGCCAGCGACCGACGCTCCACGCCTTCCAGGCTCAAATCGAGGGATTCGCTCATGCGGGCCTCATTGCAGGGTTGATTGGCGCAGCACCAGGGTGCCGCCCTTCTGAGTGAATTCGAGTTGTTTCAGGGCGCTCATGCCCAGCAGTACTTCGTCACCGTCCATGCCGGGGGCGATCAGCGCGGCCACGTCGTGCAGGAGGATGTCACCCAGGCGCAGGTTGTCCAGGCGCGTGCGGTGCCCTGTGGTGCGGCCATTGGCGGTGCTCAGGGTGATCGGCGCACCGCGCTTGAGGCCGAGCCTGCGCGCCAGCGTCTCGGGAATGGCCACGGCGGTGGCGCCTGTATCGAGCAGGAAGGTCACCGGCTGGTCATTGATCTGCCCGTCCAGCAGGTAATGGCCCTGGCGGTTGCCGGCCAGGCTGACTTCCACGTAGCCCTGGCCATGTACCGAATGCGGCACCTGGTTGGGGTTGCGCTGGCGCTCTTCCCAGTCGCCGAAGAAATGCGTTGCCAACAGCAGGCCGGCGCCCCAGGCGAGCACCCACATTACTCGCCCGGCGCGTTTGCCAGGAGTCTGCTCGCTCACGGGCGCTGGCTCCAGCCGCCGTTGGGTGCCTTGAAGCGCCAGACGATGGGGCGTGTTTCGCCATCGGCACGGGTCAGGCCGCCGTTGTCGACACCTATCCAGGCGCCGTCCTTGTCGATCCACAAGGCTTCGGCCACACCGTATGCCACGGGGTAACGACGTGGCTCGGCCAAGGCTTCGGCGGCGAACGACCAGCACCGCTCCAGCACACCATCGCTCAGGGCGCGGCGGCAGATGCGATGCGCCTGGCGCTCGAGTGTGAAGAGCTTGTCGTCGAAGTAGGCCAGGCCGGCGAAATCACGTGCGGCGGGCTGCCCGCCCAGAGCAGCGGGGGAGGGCTCCTTGCCCCCTTCGCTGAACAGTACGCAGCCACCGGTGCAGCGCCAGGCACTGTTCTGCCGGTGCAGCACGGTAAGGCCACGGCGACGCTGTTCGGCGGCCATCCACAGGCGGCTGCCGTCCGGGTCGATGGCGATGCCCTCGAAGCCCTGGTTGAAGTGCAGCAGCATGCCGCTGGCGCGTGCCTGGCGCACCAGGCCGTTGGGCAGGCGCAGCCACTGAGCGTCGCCATTACTGGCGAGTTGCAGCACGGCGGACTGGGTTTCGCTGGCCAGGTAGCGGTTGCCCCGAGCGTCGCAGCTCAGCCCCTCGAAGTCGAAACGCCCACCGCGCACCAGGCTGGCCGCCCAGTTGCGCATGCGCAGGCCCCACGGCTGTTGACTCTCCGGCGGTTCAGGGGCGACGAAGGTTTCCGCTTCGGCCTGCAGGTGATCGCCGATAAGGTTGAGGAGGAAGACACGGTCGTCGTCGCGATCCGAGAGGCCCCATAGGCTTTCGCCGCATTTGGCCAGACCGGAGAGATTGCCATTGGCCATGCCCTCGACCGGGTATTCGGCGCTCAGGTGCAGCTCTTCCAGCGGTGCTTGCTCGGCCTGCACCAGGCCCGCCAGCAGGCTGGCTGTCAGTAGCAGCCTGCGCATCAGGCCAGTACCTCGGCCAGGTTGCCCTTGGACTCCAGCCAGTTCTTGCGGTCGCTGGCGCGCTTCTTCGCCAGCAGCATGTCCATCACCTCGCGCGTGCCCTCGAAATCATCCAGCGTGAGCTGTACCAGGCGGCGGGTGTTGGGATCCATGGTGGTTTCACGCAACTGCGGCGGGTTCATCTCGCCGAGGCCCTTGAAGCGCGTGACCTGAGGCTTGCCGCGACGCTTCTCGGCCACCAGGCGGTCGAGGATGCCATCGCGCTCGGCCTCGTCCAGGGCATAGAAGATTTCCTTGCCCAGGTCGATGCGGTACAGCGGCGGCATGGCCACGTAGACGTGCCCGGCATCCACCAGCGGGCGGAAATGACGGACGAACAGGGCGCAGAGCAGGGTGGCGATGTGCAGTCCGTCGGAGTCGGCGTCGGCGAGGATGCAGATCTTGCCGTAGCGCAGCCCAGAGAGATCGTTGGAGCCGGGGTCGATACCGATGGCCACGGCGATGTCGTGTACTTCCTGGGAAGCCAGCACCTCACTGCCATCCACTTCCCAGGTATTCAGGATCTTGCCGCGCAACGGCATGATGGCCTGGTATTCCTTGTCACGTGCCTGCTTGGCACTACCGCCGGCCGAGTCGCCCTCGACCAGGAAGAGTTCGGCACGCATCGGCTCCTGGCCGGCGCAGTCGGCCAGCTTGCCGGGCAGCGCCGGGCCCTGGGTGATCTTCTTGCGTTCTACCTTCTTGCCGGCCTTGAGGCGGCGACCGGCGTTGCTGATGGCCAGTTCGGCCAGCGCCAGGCCGGTTTCCGGGTGAGCGTTGAGCCACAGGCTGAAGGCGTCCTTGACCACACCAGAGACGAACGCCGCCGCTTCGCGGGATGACAGGCGCTCCTTGGTCTGCCCGGAGAACTGCGCATCCTGCATCTTCATCGAGAGAACGAAGGCGATGCGCTCCCAGACGTCTTCCGGGGCCAGCTTGACCCCCCGTGGCAGCAGGTTGCGGAACTCGCAGAACTCGCGCATGGCGTCCAGCAGGCCCTGGCGCAGGCCGTTGACGTGGGTACCGCCCTGCGCGGTGGGGATCAGGTTGACGTAGCTTTCCTGTACCGCGTCGCCGCCTTCGGGTAGCCACAGCAGGGCCCAGTCCACCGCTTCCTTGTTGCCGGCCAGGCTGCCGCAGAAGGGCTCGGCAGGCAGGCGCTCGAATTCGCTGACGGCATCCACCAGGTAGGAGCGCAGGCCGTCTTCATACAGCCACTCGACTTTCTCGCCGGCGGCCTTGTCCTCGAAGGTGACGCTCAGGCCCGGGCACAGCACGGCCTTGGCCTTGAGCACGTGCTTGAGGCGGCTGACCGAGAACTTGAAGGAGTCGAAGTACTTGGCGTCCGGCCAGAAATGCACGCTGGTGCCGGTGTTACGCTTGCCCACCGTGCCGATCACTTCCAGATCGCTGGCCTTGAAGCCATCGGCGAAGCTCATCTGATATTCGTTGCCGTCACGCTTGACGGTGACCACCACACGGGTCGACAGGGCGTTGACCACGCTGATGCCGACGCCGTGCAGGCCGCCGGAGAACTGGTAGTTCTTGTTGCTGAACTTGCCGCCGGCATGCAGCTTGGTGAGGATCAGCTCGACGCCCGGCACGCCTTCTTCCGGGTGGATGTCCACCGGCATGCCGCGTCCGTCGTCGATCACTTCCAGCGAATTGTCCTCATGGAGGATCACCTGGATCGACTTGGCGTGCCCGGCCAGGGCTTCGTCGACGCTGTTGTCGATGACTTCCTGGGCCAGGTGGTTGGGGCGTGTGGTGTCGGTGTACATGCCCGGGCGCTTGCGCACCGGGTCGAGGCCGGAGAGGACTTCGATAGCGTCGGCGTTATAGGCGTTCTGCTGGGCCATGGGCTCTCTTAATCGTCAATTGAAGGCGGAAAAGTCGGTATCGCGCCAGAGTGTGGCGCCAATGTCGGCAAAAGCGAAGAGTGCCGGCAAGCGTTCGCTGAAGCCCTGGAAACCATGGTCGCCACCAGCCTGGACGCGCAGGGCGCAGGCGCGGTAGTAGCGCTCGGCGTCACGGTAGTCGAGGGTATCGTCGCCGGTCTGCAGCCACACCTGATAGCGGCTGGCGTCCTGTGGCGGCGGTACTTCCAGCTCGGCCAGTGCCTGGATGTGATCCTCGGTGAGTTCCCAGGTCTCGTCGCTGTAGTGGTTCTGCTGCGGGCCGAGGTAGCCGTCGAAGCGCAGGTGCGGACGCACTGCCGGGTTGATCAGCAAGGCTTTGAGATTGTGGCGCTCGGCCAGGTAAGTGGCGTAATAGCCGCCCAGCGAGCTGCCCACCAGCAGTGGCGCGCCCAGTTCGGCGACCAGCGCCTCGAGCTGGGCCATGGCCTGGCGCGGGTGATGATGCAACGCCGGCACGCGCAACTGCTCGCCGATTTGCAGGTGAGTCATGGCGCGGCTCAACTGCCTGGCCTTGTGCGAGGCGGGTGAACTGTTGAGACCGTGGATATAAAGGATGGTGGCAATCATGGAGCGGGAGGCTACTACAAAAAGCGGCTATAAGCTGCAAGCGGCAAGCTACAAGAAAATGCAGCAAGGTGTCTGCTGGGGCTGCGCGTTTTGCTTGCAGCTTGAGGCTTGCCGCTGCTTCAGTAGCCCTTGACGCTGTAGTCGATCTCGAAGCTGATGCCGGTGACGCGCGAGACGCCGGTTTCCAGCCTGCCGTCGGTATGCAGGCGCAGCCAGCGGTAGCCGGGGGCTTCGCTGCCGACCTGGAAGTCTTCGCTGCCGGGAGCGAACTGCACGCAGGTCGAGGGCGAGGCGAGCAGGCGCAGGTCGCCGCGTTGCTGGTCGAACTCCTGGTGGATATGGCCCCAGAGCAGGGCGCGGGCCTGAGCATGGCGTTCGAGGATGGCGAACAGGGCATCGGGGTTGCGTAGGCCGATGGGTTCCATCCATTTGCAGCCGATGGACACCGGGTGATGGTGCAGGCAGATCAGGTGATGGCGCTCGGGGGCTTCGCTCAGGGCGCGCTCCAGCAGTTCTAGCTGGCTGTCGGCAAGAAAACCGGGCACGGCACCGGGGATCGACGAGTCGAGCAAGGTCACGCGCCAGGCACCGATGTCGAACACTGGCTCCAGCAAGTGCGTGCCAGCGCAGGTCACTTGCATGGGGGAGGCCTCGTCATGATTGCCGGCCAGCCAGCGTACCGGCGCACCGAGCCCATCGGTGAGGCTGCGAAAGCGTTCGTAGGAAGCCAGGCTGCCGTCCTGCGACAGGTCGCCGGTGGCCAGGATCAGGTCGATGCCGGGTTGCTCCTGCTGCATCTTTTCGATCACGCGGCACAGGCTGTCGCAGGTGTCCATGCCCAGCAGCTTGCCATCCGCTTCGGCGAACAGATGGCTGTCGGACAACTGCACCAGCAGAACCGAGGAATCGGCGGCGAGGGGGGCGTGACTCGACAAGACGGTCTCCAGGGGCGCGAATGAATGAATTATGGTAGCTGCTGCAGCGAAAGGGGAAACCCCGGGAAGCGGAAGCAGGTCACAGAAAAACGCCAGGAGCGTTTTTGACGTCGCCTGCGACGGCCCGCAGGGTGGCCGCCAGGGATGGCGGGCCATGAACACAGCGCGCTGAGTCTATCGGCGGGCTGGGTAAAAGCTTGATCGGGAGGTCAGAGTACCGGTTGCGCTTCGTGCCCACAGGCCAGGCAATGGTTCAGCCACTCACCGAGGAACAGGTTGAGCTGGCTCTTCTCGTCCGGCTGGTGCATGGCTGCGTTCGGATAGGGATAGCGGATGTGCAGGCGTCGGGCATTCTCGGCACTGACCACTTCCGCCATGCGCGCATCATGGTAGACCCGCACCTCCAGTTGCGGCACCGGCAGCCAGGGCAGGCTGTGTTCCTGGCGCACGCGCAGGCTGGTGGTATAGGGGCAGCTCTCCAGCACTTCCAGGTGCAGGATGCCCAGCAGATGATCGCCCTGGCTCAGCGCCACGCGCCGCGTCTGATGCTCGCTACGCATGCTCGGCAACAGGCGCATCAGGCGCGCGTAGTTGGCCTCGCAAGCGGTCTGCAGCTCGACCAGATCGACCCGGTAGCGCTCGCGCAGCAGGTTCACGACCACATGCCCCGCACTTCGTCGCGGTTCAGCGCCAGCCATTGCAGGGCGATGATGCTTGCGGCGTTGTTGATGCGCCCGTCACGCACGGCGGCCAGGGCATCGGCCAGGGCCATCACGTGCACACGGATATCCTCGCCTTCCTCGGGCAGGCCATGCACGCCGCCGGCTCCGGCGCTGTCGCAGCGGCCGAGGAACAGGTGGACGAACTCGTCGGAGCCGCCAGGGGAGGGGAAATACTGGGTGATCGGCCACAGCGGGCCGAGGATCAGATCGGCTTCTTCGACCGCTTCGCGGCGGGCGACTTCCTCGGGCTCTTCGTCCTTGTCGATCAGCCCGGCGACCAGCTCCAGCAGCCAGGGATTGGCCGCCTTGTCCATGGCTCCGACGCGGAACTGCTCGATCAGCACCACTTCGTCGCGCTGCGGGTCGTAAGGCAATACGCAGACGGCATCGTGGCGCACGAACAGCTCACGGGTGATGGACGGGCCCATGTCACCGGAGAATTGCCGGTGACGCAGCGTGAGCCGGTCGAGCCGGTAGAAGCCGCGAAAGCACTCCTCGCGGGCGAGGATGTCGATGTCGTCTTTACCCATAGAAACTCCAGATGGTCGTAACGGGCCAAACAGCGGCCCGTTACCCGTCACACTAGCGAGCATAGTGCCGCCAGATCAAGCTTGCATGACGGCCTTTCACACAGGCTGATAGAGCTGGCTGCCCTGCGCCTTGAACTCCTCGGCCTTGGCCTGCATGCCCTGTTCGGCCTCCAGGTCTATGGCGTCGATGCGTTGTTCCTTGGCGTAGTCGCGCACTTCCTGGGTGATCTTCATCGAGCAGAACTTCGGCCCGCACATGGAGCAGAAGTGCGCCACCTTGGCCGAGTCCTTGGGCAGGGTCTCGTCGTGGTAGGCGCGCGCGGTGTCCGGGTCGAGGCCGAGGTTGAACTGATCCTCCCAGCGGAACTCGAAACGCGCCTTGGAGAGGGCGTTGTCGCGGATCTGCGCGCCGGGGTGGCCTTTGGCGAGGTCGGCGGCATGGGCGGCGATCTTGTAGGTGATGATGCCGGTCTTCACGTCATCCTTGTTCGGCAGGCCCAGGTGCTCCTTGGGGGTGACGTAGCAGAGCATGGCGCAGCCGAACCAGCCGATCATCGCCGCGCCGATGCCGCTGGTGATGTGGTCGTAGCCGGGGGCGATGTCTGTGGTCAGCGGGCCGAGGGTATAGAACGGCGCCTCGTCGCAGCACTCCAGTTGCTTGTCCATGTTCTCCTTGATCAGATGCATGGGTACGTGGCCAGGGCCTTCGATCATGCACTGTACGTCGTGCTTCCAGGCCACCTTGGTCAGCTCACCGAGGGTCTCCAGCTCGCCGAACTGTGCGGCGTCGTTGGCATCGGCGATGGAACCGGGGCGCAGGCCATCACCCAGGGAGAAGGACACATCGTAGGCCTTCATGATTTCGCAGATGTCGTCGAAATGGGTGTAGAGGAAGTTTTCCTTGTGATGCGCCAGGCACCACTTGGCCATGATCGAACCACCACGGCTGACGATGCCGGTGACGCGCTTGGCGGTCAACGGCACGTAACGCAGCAAGACGCCTGCGTGGATGGTGAAGTAGTCCACGCCCTGTTCGGCCTGTTCGATCAGGGTGTCGCGGAACAGCTCCCAGGTCAGATCCTCGGCGATGCCGCCGACCTTTTCCAGGGCCTGGTAGATCGGCACGGTACCGATGGGTACCGGCGAGTTGCGGATGATCCATTCGCGGGTTTCATGGATGTGCTTGCCGGTGGACAGATCCATCACCGTGTCCGAGCCCCAGCGGATGCCCCAGGTCAGCTTGGCCACTTCTTCCTCGATGGAAGAGCCCAGGGCGCTGTTGCCGATATTGCCGTTGATCTTCACCAGGAAGTTGCGGCCGATGATCATCGGCTCCAGCTCCACGTGGTTGATGTTGGCCGGGATGATGGCGCGGCCGCGGGCGACCTCGCTGCGCACGAACTCAGGGGTGATTTCCTTGGGGATGGCGGCACCGAAGCTGTGCCCCGGGTGCTGCTCGCCGAGCAGGCCGGCTTCGCGGGCCTCGGCCAGCTTCATGTTCTCGCGGATGGCGACGTATTCCATTTCCGGAGTGATGATGCCTTTCTTGGCGTAGTGCATCTGGCTGACGTTGTGCCCGGCCTTGGCCCGGCGCGGATTGCGCACATGGGCGAAGCGCATCTTGGTCAGCTCTTCGTCGGCGAGGCGGCGCTGACCGAACTCGGAGGACAGGCCCGGCAGTTTCTCGGTATCGCCACGATCTTCGATCCAGGCGCTGCGCACGTCGGCCAGGCCTTTGCGTACGTCGATGGTCACGTTCGGGTCGGTGTAGGGGCCAGAGGTGTCGTAGACGGTGACCGGAGCGTTGATCTCGCCGCCGTTCTTCGTTTCAGAGAAAGCGGTCGGCGTCACGTCCAGGCTGATCTCGCGCATCGGCACGCGGATATCCGGGCGCGAACCCTGCACGTAAATCTTCTGCGAACGGGGGAAGGGCTGTACGGACTGCAGGTCGACCTGGGCGCTTTCGCTCAGGTGCCGTTGTTGTTCTGTGCTCATCAAGGCTCTCTCCGGGATAGATGTCGGAGTTGGAACCTGAGCGGACGAAGGGCGCGAGATACACCGGGGCGGTGCAGAGGACTCGCCACGCATGATGCGTGGCGAGGACATCTTGTTCCCTACGCAGGCCTTAACCTGATCAGGTTCAACGGGATCCGGCAGTTGCCAATCTCAGCCCCTCAGATGGGGCACCCCGACAAGAACCCTGGCAGTCTAATCAAGCCCTGCCGCTAAACCAACCTGCACGCGGAAATAAGTCGACCCATGCGTCGGAAAGCGACGCTCGGGCAGGGCCTTCGGTATTGTTGCGATGGGGCAACAATGCTTCTTGCAAACTAGACTGAAGCTTGGGCTCGGGTGCTTGACCCTGGCCTGTGGCCAGCCGTAGCCTTGCCGATTACCGCCTATTCAAGGATCGACCTCCATGTTGCGCAGACTCTCCCTGGCTGTTGCCGTGGCCGCCGCGTCGGTGGGCCTGGTGCAGGCCGCCGAGGCACCGCTTTCCAGCAAGACCGACCTGATGACCGTGTATCAGGAAGCCGCCCAGAACAATGCCGATATCGCCGCTGCCCGAGCCGACTACCAGGCACGTCGCGAAGTGGTACCGCAGGCCCGTGCCGGATTGCTGCCCAACCTCTCGGCAGGCGCCAATTATGGCGACACTCGCACCGAGATCGATTCGCCCAGCGCCACCCTTTCGCGCAGCGGTCTGGTCTATCAGGCCAATCTGAGTCAGCCGCTGTTCCGCGCCGACCGCTGGTTCCAGTTGCAGGCCGCTGAGGCCACCAGCGAGCAGGCCGCGCTGGAATTGTCCGCCACCGAGCAGAACCTCATCCTGCAGAGTGCCGAGACCTACTTCACCGTGCTGCGTGCCCAGGACAACCTGGCCTCGACCCGCGCCGAGGAGGCCGCCTTCAAGCGCCAGCTCGACCAGGCCAACGAGCGTTTTGATGTCGGCCTCTCCGACAAGACCGACGTGCTCGAGGCCCAGGCCGGTTTCGATACCGCCCGGGCCAACCGCCTGCTCGCCGAGCGCGCCGTGGACGATGCCTTCGAGGCCCTGGTGGCACTGACCAACCGCGACTACGTGGCCGTGGAAGGCATCGTGCATTCCCTGCCGGTGCTGGTGCCGACGCCCAACGATGCCAAGGCCTGGGTCGATACTGCCGCCGCGCAGAACCTCAATCTGCAGGCCAGTCTCTATGCAGTCACCGCCGCCGAGGAGAACCTGCGCCAGCGCAAGGCCGGTCATGCGCCGACCCTGGATGCCGTGGCCAGCTACCAGAAAGGCGACAACGACAGCCTGGGCTTCACCAATTCGGGGTCGCCGCTGTCGCCGCGTTACAGCGGTGACGTGTCGCAGCGCAGCATCGGCCTGCAGCTAAACATCCCGTTGTACAGCGGCGGCCTGACCAGCTCACAGGTACGCGAGGCCTACCAGCGCCTGGGGCAGACCGAGCAACTGCGCGAGAGCCTGCGTCGCCAGGTGGTGCAGAACACCCGCAACCTGTTCCGCGCGGTGAATACCGACGTGGAAACCGTGCAGGCGCGGCGCCAGTCGATCATCTCCAACCAGAGCGCGCTGGAAGCCACCGAGATCGGCTATCAGGTCGGCACCCGCAATATCGTCGACGTGCTCGATGCCCAGCGTCAGCTCTACAGCGCCGTGCGCAACTACAACGACGCGCGTTACGACTACATCCTCAACAACCTGCGCCTCAAGCAGGCCGCCGGCACCCTCAGCCCGGCCGACCTCGAAGCCCTGGGCCGTTTTCTCAAGCCGGACTACAACCCGGACAAGGACTTCCTGCCGCCGGATCTGGCCTCGGCTGCCGAGGAGCGCTTGAAGAACAATCAGGGGTATTGACACCCCCGATATACAAAAGCCCGACGCAAGGTCGGGCTTTTTGTTTTTAGGCACTGCAACCGCAGCATGCCCTGTGATCGAGCAAGCGTAGCCCGGATGCAATCCGGGAGAGCATCGCAACATCCTCCAGATTGCATCCGGGCTACAGCAGCCGCTGCAGCCCTGCCAGCAGCCGCTCCAGGGCGCCCTGGTTGGCCTGGAGCACGGCCAGGCCAGCCTTGCTCATACGCTGAGCCTCGTCAGGCTCGCCCAGCAGCGTCGCAACCCGGCCAGCCAGTTGATCGGCGTTTTCCACTTCGCTCAAGGCGCCGGCCTCGCGCAGTTGCGCAGCGATTTCCAGAAAGTTGAACAGGTGCGGGCCGCTTAGCACGGGTTTGCCCAGCGCGGCTGGCTCCAGCAGGTTATGTCCGCCATTGGCCACCAGGCTGCCGCCGACGAAGGCGATATCGGCCAGCGCATAGAGAAACAGCAGTTCGCCCATGGTGTCGCCCAGCAGCACCTGGTCGCCAGCGTGCACCGCCTCGCCGGTGGAGCGGCGGCGTGTGGCCATGCCCTGGCTCAGGCACAGCTCATGCACCGCGCCAAAGCGTTCCGGGTGCCGGGGCACGAGGATCAGCAGGGCATCCGGCCTGGACGCCAGTAGCTGGCGATGGGCGTCCAGGACGATCTCGTCTTCGCCAGCATGGGTGCTGGCAGCTATCCAGACCGGGCGCTGCTCGGCCTGCCATTGCCGGCGCAGGTTGGCAGCGCGCCTCGGCAGATCGGCATCGATTTTCAGATCGAACTTGATCGAGCCGGTCACTTCGACGCATTCAGGGCGTGCGCCCAGGGCCAGGAATCGCTGCGCCTCTGTCTGGGTCTGCACGGCGAGCAGCGACAGCTCGGCGAGCATCGGTGCGGTGAGCCTGGCAAAACGCGCATAGCCGCGTGCCGAGCGCTCGGACAGCCGAGCGTTGGCCAGTGCCACGGGAATGCCGCGCCTGGCGCACTGGTGGATATGGTTCGGCCACAGCTCGGTTTCCATCACCACCGCCAGGCGTGGACGAGCACGTTCGAGAAAGCGTGCCGCCGCCCAGGGCAGGTCATAGGGCAGGTAGCAATGCTGTACGCTGTCGCCGAACAGCGCCTGGATGCGCTCGGAGCCGGTGGGGGTCATGCAGGTGACGGTGATCGGCAGCTCTGGGTGGCGTGCTTGCAGAGCGCGGATCATGGGGGCGGCGGCGATGCTCTCGCCAACCGATACGGCGTGCACCCAGATGCCGCCAGGTTGCAGCGGCGGCAGACCGAAGGAGAAACGCTCCCGGATGCGCCGCGCGTAAGCCGGCGCCTTGCGCGCCCGCAAGGCCAGACGCAGGGCGATCAGGGGTAGGGCCAGATGCAGCAGCAGGGTATAGAGGTGTCTGTTCATGGGGGCGCAGCTTATCGCCGCAGGCCGAGCGCTGGAAGGGCGATCAGGCTTGCGGACGCAGCAACTCCTGCGCCAGGCAGTCGGCCAGCCAGCTCGCCGCCGGGCCGAGCGCGCCGTCGCGGCGCCAGACCAGTTCCACCACCAGGGGCAATGGCGCCCAGTCGCTGCGCAGTTCCTGCAAGTGGCCCTGGTAGGTGGGGTACTGCGCCACATGGCGCGGCAACCAGGCCCAGCCCAGGCCGCGGATCACCAGCTCGGCCATGACGTAGAAGCTGTCGGCGCGCCACAGCAACGGACTGATCTGTTCGCCCCCTGGGTAATGGCTGTCCTGCGGGGTCATCAGCAACTGGCGATGTTCGGCCAGGTCGCGCCTTTCCACACTGGCACGCCCGGCCAGGGGATGCATAGGGCTGCACACCGTGACCATTTCGATGGTGCCCAGGCGCTGGCTTTCCAGCTCGGCGGGCATCTGCTCGTGATGGAACAGCAGGCCGAGATCGGCCTGGCGCTGCACCAGCTTGCGCGCCACGTCGCCCTGCGCCCCACTGGACAGTTGCACTTCGAGCTGGGGAAAGGCTTCCGCCAGCGCCTGCAGGCTGGCCAGCACCGGCTGGTAGGGCATGGCTTCGTCCTGCGCCAGGCGCAGACGGGCTTCTTCGCCACGGGCCAGACCGAGGGCGCGGCCATCTAGGCGCTGGCACTGCTGTAGCACGCTGCGCGCCTCCTCCAGCAAGGCGCGGCCGGCTTCGGTGAGTGCTGGCTGGCGACCGCTGCTGCGCTCGAACAGGCTGACCCCGAGATCCGCCTCGAGCAGGGCGATGGCGCTGCTCACCGCCGATTGCGCACGTCCGGTTTCACGGGCCACGGCGGAGAAGGAGCGGCGCTCGGCGGTGCGCACGAACAGGTGCAGTTGATCGAGGTTCCAATTCACAGTCTATCTCCAAAGCAGATAGGTAATCACTTTATCCCATCGCTGCGACGACTAGAATCGGCGGCATCGTTCAGGAGTCGCCGCCATGCCCGGATACCTCTACCTCGCTATTGCCATCGCCGCCGAAGTCATCGCCACCACCTCGATGAAAGCCATCGACGGCTTCAACAAGCCCTTGCCATTGCTGCTGGTGATCGGTGGCTACGCCATCGCCTTCTGGATGCTGATTCTGGTAGTGCGCACCATCCCGGTGGGCATCGCCTACGCCATCTGGGCGGGGCTCGGCATCGTCCTGGTGAGCATCGCCGCGCTGGTGCTCTACCAGCAGAAGCTAGATCTACCGGCCATGCTCGGCATGGGCCTGATCGTCAGCGGTGTGGTGGTCATCCAACTATTCTCGCACTCCACGGGGCATTAAGACGGACAGGCTTGAAGCTTGCCGCTTGTAGCTGCCCCGAGGGTTATACTGCGCCCCTGTTTTTCTGCGAGGCCCGTTCATGTCCCAAGCTCTCAGCACCGATGTCCTGATCGTCGGCGGCGGTATCGCCGGCCTCTGGCTCAATGCGCGCCTGCGTCAGCAGGGGTTCGCCACTTTGCTGGTGGAGTCGGCGAGCCTCGGCGGCGGGCAGAGCCTGAAGTCGCAGGGCATCATCCATGGTGGCGCCAAGTACGCGCTGCACGGCGCGCTGACCGGCTCGGCCGAGGCCATCGGCGATATGCCACGGCGCTGGCGCGAGGCGCTGGCCGGTGACGGCGAGCTGGATCTGCGCGGCGTGCGCCTGCTCTCCGACGCGCATTACCTGTGGTCGCCGGGCACTCTGGCGGGCAATCTGACCAGCTTCTTCGCCAGCAAGGCCATGCGTACACGGGTCGATGCGGTCAAGGGTGAGCAACTGCCGCCAGCGCTGCGCGATCCGAAGTTCAAGGGCAAGGTCTATCGCCTCAACGAGCTGGTGCTGGACGTGCCCAGCCTGATCGCGCGCCTGGCCGAACTGGCCGGCGACGGCCTGCTGGCCGGTGAGCGTATCGAGCCGCTGCGCGAGGCGGGTGAGCTGGTCGGCCTGGTCGTCGACGGCCGCGAGATCCGTGCTCAGCGCGTGGTGCTCAGTGCCGGCGCCGGTAATGCCGAGCTGTTGGCGGCGTTGGGTATCGAACAGCCGCGCCAGCAATTGCGCCCGCTGCACATGGTGCTGGCCAAGGGGCCGGCCTTGAAACCGCTGTATGCCCATTGCCTGGGCGGCGGGCCGAAGCCACGGGTGACCGTGACCACCCATCCAGCGGCCGATGGCCAGTGGGTCTGGTATCTCGGCGGTGACCTGGCCGAGGCCGATGGCGTGGCGCGTGACGAGGCCGCGCAGATCAAGGCGGCGCAGAAGGAAGTCGCCGCGCTGCTGCCTTGGGTCGATCAGAGCCAGACCCGCTGGGCCACCCTGCGGGTGGATCGTGCCGAGCCGGCGCAATCGGGCCTGGTGCGCCCGGACAGCGCTTTCCTGGCCGATCAGGGCCATCTGCTGGTGGGCTGGCCGACCAAGCTGGCGCTGTCGCCGGACTTCGCCGACCGCGTGCTGCAAGCTTTGGCCCGCGATGGCGTGCAACCTGGCGCTCATGCGCCGTTGCCCGAACTGCCACGTCCGCCCGTTGCCCAGCCGGTATGGGAGACCCTGCTGCCATGAGTCTGCACGATCTGCATCGTCCGCTCGGCAGTACCGGTCTGCTGGTGTCGCCTCTGGGCCTGGGCACGGTCAAGCTGGGCCGCGACCAGGGGGTCAAATACCCCAGCGGCTTCACCATCCCCGACGACGCTCAGGCTGCGGCCTTGCTGCGCCAGGCGCGTGAGCTGGGTATCAACCTGATCGACACCGCCCCGGCCTATGGCGTCAGCGAGCAGCGCCTCGGCCCCTTGCTGCGTGGCCAGCGCGACCAGTGGGTGATCGTCAGCAAGACCGGCGAGGAGTTCGACCAGGGCCTGTCGCACTTCGATTTCTCGCCAGCGCACACCCGCCTGTCGGTAGAGCGCAGCCTCAAACGCCTGGAAACTGACCGTATCGACCTGCTGCTGGTGCACTCCGATGGCAATGATCTGGCCGTGCTGCGCGACAGCGGCGTCTACGAGGCGCTTGAGGCGCTCAAGCGCGAGGGCAAGATTCTCGCCTATGGCCTGTCCGGCAAGACCGTCGAAGGTGGCCTGCTGGCACTGCAGCAAGGGGATTGCGCCATGGTCACCTACAACCTCGCCGGGCAGGGCGAAAAGCCGGTTATCGACTACGCTGCCAGTCACGGCAAGGGCATCCTGATCAAGAAGGCCCTGGCCAGCGGGCATGCCTGCCTGGCCGATGGTGTCGATCCGGTGCGCGCCAGCTTCGAGCTGATTTTTGCGCATCCTGGTGTCAGCAGTGCCATCGTTGGCACCATCAATCCGCTGCACCTGGCTGCCAATGTGGCCACGGCAGCGGCGGTGATCCGCCAACGGGGCTGAGTTCGTCACGTTCCTTTACAGGATCGGGTTGTGTCCGTTGTCTGGCCTGAGGCAGCCTAGCCGTCTGTTTCGCCCTGAACCTCGCCGGGTGCTTGCTGCCTGGCACGAGTCAATGAGGAGCCGAGATGCCGCGTACGCTGATTCGCAAGGACCCGAGTCGCTTCAAGACCCTGCCATTGTTCGTCGAGGCCAGTCCTGACGGGCTGCGCTACCAGAGCCTTGGCCAGCCGCTGAATTTTCGCCAGATGCTGGAGCGGCGGCGTCCGCTAATGGTTGCCGACAACCAGCGCTTCGCGGTCGAACTGGCCAACCTGGGCGTGTCGGTGCGCCTGACCTTGCGCTTGCAGGGGCGCGATTACTGGGTACTGGTGCGTCAGCGCCGGCCGGATCGCGGCGATACCGTGCTCAAGCTGATTTCCGGTTATGTGCCGGCCCACGAGCTCAACCTGCCGCTGCTCACGGCGATCCAGGAGGTGGCCGAAGAGTGCCTGATCGAGAGCGAGGGCGGTTGGCTCAGCGGGCGTTTCGGCGATACCTGGCTACCCACACCCTACCAGGGCGCCTTGCGCTATCGCGAAACCAGCCATTTTCGTCTCAGCCCGCTTTCCGGCGCCGCGCGGCCGGTGCAGTGCGGCAACCTGACCCTGCTCGAGCGCCCACGGGCCTACGTGCACCTGCCGACCGCCTCGTTGCAACTGGTCTACGACCTCAATCTGGAGCTGCCGCGCGATGTGCGCGAACCCAGCCTGTTCCATGTCGACGAATGTCTCGAAGAGGGGCTTCTGGTGGCACGCCTGGAGCGCCGACGTCCTGATCTTTACCTGGTGGCCTTGCACAATGGCCAGCCCAATGGCGGATTGTTCACCCTGCGCGGCGGCGAGCTGACGGCGGCCAGCACCCGTGGCCTGTGGTTGTCGGAGAGTTTCGCCGAGCAGCAGGGCTGGCTGGTGAACGAGGAGCGGGTGCGCTGGAAGGACTGGCTGCAACGTTATGGGGTGCAGCCGGCACGACGCACCACGGTGGGCGCGTAAGCGGGACTCAGGCGCGGCCTTCGTGGTCGTGCATGCGCGCCAGTTGCCGCTCCAGTAGCGCCGGGTAGGGGTCGAGCAGACGTTCGACGCAGCTCGCGCCCTCGGGGCTGGCGATGGGGCGGATGCGCGCACGCTGTTTGGCCAGTTCGTCCTGGGCGATGCGCTTTTCCACCAGTAGCAGGTTGCGGCTGTGTTGCGACAGGGCCAGGGCGTCCAGCGCGCTGTCGCTGAGCAGCAGCTCGGCCTGGCCGAGGCCTTCCAGACCGTTGCCCAGGGTCAGGCCCAGTTGCAGTTGCAGGGTGATGCCGCTGTCGGCCACCTCGATCTGCAGGGCATGGCCGAGAGCGCGCATCAGCTCGCCGCAGCAGATGGCGTGGGTCAGGTAGTCCTCGGCGCAATCGCGCTCGTGGAACAGCATCAGGCTGCTGCCATCCTTGAGCGTGTGCAGCTCGCCCTGGTAGAGCGAGGCGGCTTGCTCCAGGCAATCGCGGTAGTGCTGCAGTAGGTCGAGCAGGCGCGTGCGCGGCAGGCGGCGCAGTTGTTCCTGGCCGCCTAGCTGGATGGCCAGCACGGCAGTGGCCTGCGAAGGGTTGGCCGTTGCAGGCGCTGCCGTCGGCTGTGGCTCGTTGGCCAGGTCGGCGAAAGGATCGGTGTCGTCTTCGTCCCAGGGCAGGTTGACCTTGGCTGCCTGGCGCGGCTGCGCGGAGGCAGCCAGAGGTTCTGCACTGTGCTGACGTGGCGCCTCGTCCTCAGTGGTGAGGTCATCTTCCGGCACGCTGTCGGAGAAGGCTTCTTCCTCGGGGAAGTCGTCTTCTTCCGGCTCCAACTCTGGCTTCGGCGGCACCAGGCGGGCCTGTAGCTGCCGTGCCAGGTCGCCGAGTTCGTCATTGCGCCCGGCACCCGGTGCGGGGTCGTCCGGGTCACGCAACCACAGGCGCAACTGCAGCAGGGGGGTGGAGATGTGCCGGCCCAGGCGCATGCTCAGCGACAGGGTCAGGGCCAGCAGGATCAGGCTGAGAATGCCCATGCTCTGCAGGCTGATGGTCATGGGTTGCTGGAACTGGCGCATGTCCAGGCTGATGCTCAGTTGCCCGGCCATCACTTCCTGGAAGTTGATGGGCGTTGAGTACAGCCCCGAGCTTTCGCCGAGCATGCTGCGCGTCGGCCGCGAGCCCGCCTCGGCGAGGATGCGGTTGTCCACACTGTAGATGGCGGCATGCGCCACCAGTGGATTCTTCGCCAGATTGCCCAGCAGCACGTTGAGGCTAAGGATGTCGTTGGACACTAGCAGCTCGGTGGCCGAGGCTGCCGTCTGGGTGATCAGCGCCTGGCCGAGGGCATCGGCCTGTTGCTGCATGGCCTGCTTGAACTGCATGCCCATCACCCAGGCATAGATGACCATGGCCAGGGCCACCAGCAGCAGGCTGTGGCTGGCGATGCGCAGCACCAGGGGCACCCGCCGCTGGCGCAGCGCGTGGAAGATCATGATGAAGAAATTATCGGGTTTGACGGGCGCGGGCCGGTTCACAGAGCACGGCTCTTGTCGACTGAAGTTGCCGCGCAGTATAGCGAGCGACCCCGCATGGGCAAAGCGCGTGGCTGCCCGAAGTGGCAGGAAACTGGGTAGAATGTCGGCCTTTTCGCTGGGCGGTGGCTCATCTACCGCGTTCCGTCATCAATCATCTGCCTCGGAGGGTGCGCCTTGCGCGAAATCGTCCTGATCAATATCACCGGCGAAGATCGCCCTGGGCTCACCGCAGCCATCACCGGCGTCCTGGCTCAGGGCGGGGTGAATATCCTCGACATCGGCCAGGCGGTGATCCATGACACCCTGTCGTTCGGCATCCTCATCGAGATTCCCGACAACGGCCGTTCCCAATCCGTGCTCAAGGATCTGCTGTTCACCGCCTACGAGCTGGATCAGCAGGTGCGCTTCACCCCGGTGTCAGAAGCTGACTATCGCCATTGGGTCGGCGGCCAGGGCAAGGCCCGGCATATCGTCACCTTGCTGACGCGCAAGGTCACCGCCGAGCAGTTGCAGCGCGTCAGCGCCATCACCGCTCGCTACGGCCTGAACATCGACCATATCGACCGCCTCTCCGGACGCATGCCGCTGGACACGCCGAGCGAACGTAGCAAGGGTTGCATCGAATTCTCGGTACGCGGCGAACCGGGCGATCCGGCGGCATTGCGCGCCGAGTTCCTTAGCGTGGCGCAGGAGCTGAATGTCGATATCGCCTTCCAGCGTGATTCGGTTTTCCGCCGCAATCGCCGCCTGGCGGTATTCGACATGGACTCGACGCTGATCGAGGCCGAGGTTATCGACGAACTGGCCAAGGCCGCTGGTGTCGGCGAGCAGGTCGCCGAGATCACCGAGCGTGCCATGCGCGGCGAGCTGGATTTCCGCGCCAGCTTCAAGGAGCGCCTGAGTCTGCTGCAGGGGCTGTCGGAAGACGTGCTGGCGGAGATCGGCGCCTCGCTGCGCCTGACCGAGGGCGCCGAGACCCTCTTCGCCGAACTCAAGCGCCTGGGCTACAAGACCGCGATTCTCTCTGGTGGCTTCACCTACTTCGCCCGGCAGTTGCAGGCCAAGCTGGGCATCGATTACGTGTTCGCCAACGAGCTGCAGATCGTCGATGGCAAGGTCACCGGCGTCGCTGTCGAGCCCATCGTCGATGCGCAACGCAAGGCCGATCTGCTGCGTGAGCTGGCGGAAAAGGAAGGGTTGCAACTGGAGCAGACCATTGCCGTCGGCGATGGCGCCAACGACCTGCCCATGCTCGGCCTGGCCGGCCTTGGCGTGGCCTTCCGCGCCAAGCCGCTGGTCAAACAATCGGCCAAACAGGCGATTTCCACCCTGGGCCTGGACGGCATCCTCTACCTGCTGGGCTACCGTGACCGTGAGGGTCAGGAGTGAGGGACGTCCTGGTCAGCTTGGCTGCTCTCGCTGTCTGCCCGATCCAGGTGTCTGACGATCTCCTGCCACTCGGGCTTGAGTCTGTAGCGTAGGTAAGCGATCTTGGCGCTATCGAGCAGGCGCCTTAGTGCTGAGGCGTTTCGTGCCTGGTGGAGATTGTCGATGGTGGTGGCAAGCCAGGTGCTGTCGAAGGCAGTCCAGATTGGTGGAACAGGTGTCTGCAGATTGGAATGGCAGGCGGGGGCCACGTCTTCAAAGAAGGCCCGCTCCACCGTGACGCGCTCGAAGTCGCGTACCTTGCGAGCAATACTGGCGTAGTCAACGCTGTTGTCGACGAACACATCCGATAACGCCGACCATAGCCGAATGCGCTCATCGCGGCTCAGAACACGTCCCACTTGGAAAACTCCTCGAGTTCATCATCCAGGGCATCCGCCGCCAGGCTGCCTGCAATGCCGCCAGCGGCGCTACCTGCCAGCACCAGGGCTATGGCACAGACTGGGGCTCCGGGGCCGCAAATGAGCGAGACTCCCAGGCCGGCGAGAAAGCCGCCAGCCGCACCGCCACCGATGATCATTCCCTGGCGTGCTGTCTCCTTCACCTTATTGTCTGCATTGAGAATTTCGTAAGTCGCGAATGCAGCAGTGACCACGATGCCAACTTTGCCGAGAACGCGTAGGCGTTGCGTGCCTTTGGTAAATTTTGCGTTATCTCTGCCGGAGGCTTCGATGATTTCGTAATGGATCAATTTCCTCTGTTCGGCTGTCAGGGTGTCGTAGGCTTTGCCGAACTTCTCGTTTGCGTATTTTTCGAACAGCTTCGGCAGGGTGGGGGGCGTTTTCTTGTACTGCTCTGCTTTGGCTAGGCCAACGGCAGAGGTGATCTTGCGATGCTCTGCCATGATCTTGTTGCGCATTTCATAGCAAAACTCGACACCCGCCTGGCTGGTGATCTTCCCGGATGCTACCTCCGTGCGAACCTGGGCAGAGATACGTTTGATATTGGCTGCATAGCTGGCTCGGGTTTTGGCGTCGCTGATGGCGTCGAGAGAAAATCGCGTGGCCATTGCCTCCATGCTGGCTATGGCCTCATCGAGCGGGGAGCGGGGTAGCGAATGCTCGCTCTGAGTCTGGTACTGGCCCCGTATTTCAATGCTGGAGGTCATTGCTCATGGCCTCCGGTGATCATGCTCAGGAGTTGTTCGGTTACCGAGGGCTGCTCGGTTTCTGCTGGAACAGGGAGTTCAAGTCTTGTGCAGATCGATCCCGAGGGGTTGGAAAACAGCACCTTGTTGTCACTGTCGAAGTTACTGGTCAGGGACGTTCCGTCATCGAAATGAGCAGTGCATTGCCAGCCCGTATAGCGCTCGGTGGCTGGAATCTGAAAGCTGATCCATCTATTGATGGCCAAAGGGGCTGGCGCGCTGAAGGCTGCCGTCACGACCGTATCGCCGATCAGTACATCGCCTGATCCACTGATGATCACGCCGCCGTGGCTAAGAGTGCTGCCTAAGGTCGCGGCGTTCTGGCCATTGATGAATACGCTTGCTGAAAATGCCCCCGATACGGCCTGGCCGCAGCCTGCCGTATCGCCCAGGCGGGCTGCGGGCAAGTTGTTGAACTGTACATTGGGGGAGCCGGTTTGTATCGGAGTTACGCCATGTCCAGGGACGGGGCAGGTCGTGGAGTCGCTGAGGCGAGCGGCAGGTTTACCAGGCATATAGAATCCTTCTTCCCTCTTCCTTCCGAACGCTAGATTTAGCCTCTTGCCATGGTTCATGGCTGTGAACGGAGTCAAGTTCTTAGCGCTTCAGGTCGCAGCTCATCTGAGACTCGGGAATCGACGCTGGGTTTCGTTGTATCAGAGAGGGTTCGCGAGCTGTCTCACGATGCAGCTTGCTGCAGAAACGAAAAAGCCGCGCAGTGCGCGGCTTCGGAGATGGTGGGCCCAGCAGGACTTGAACCTGCGACCAATCGATTATGAGTCGACTGCTCTAACCAACTGAGCTATAGGCCCGAAACGACGGCGGATTATAACGAGGCGTTGTAGCTAGCGCCAACTGCCTGAGTTATCTGGGAAAAACTCCCTGCAGAAACGACGACCCCGGCCTAGGCCGGGGTCGTTTGCATCACTCGTCGAGGAAGGAGCGCAGGTGCTCGCTTCGTGTCGGGTGACGCAGTTTGCGCAGCGCCTTGGCTTCGATCTGGCGGATACGCTCACGGGTGACATCGAACTGTTTGCCCACTTCCTCGAGGGTGTGGTCGGTGTTCATGTCGATGCCGAAGCGCATGCGCAGTACCTTGGCTTCACGGGCGGTGAGGCCGGCCAGGACTTCGCGGGTAGCTTCCTTGAGGCTTTCGACCGTGGCCACGTCGATCGGGGACTGCATGGTGCTGTCCTCGATGAAGTCGCCCAGGTGCGAATCCTCGTCGTCGCCGATCGGGGTTTCCATGGAGATCGGCTCTTTGGCGATCTTCAATACCTTGCGGATCTTGTCCTCGGGCATTTCCATGCGCTCACCGAGCTCTTCTGGAGTGGGCTCGCGACCCATTTCCTGGAGCATCTGACGGGAGATGCGGTTGAGCTTGTTGATGGTCTCGATCATGTGCACCGGAATACGGATGGTGCGCGCCTGGTCGGCAATCGAGCGGGTGATCGCCTGGCGGATCCACCAGGTGGCGTAGGTCGAGAACTTGTAGCCGCGACGGTACTCGAACTTGTCCACCGCCTTCATCAGGCCGATGTTGCCTTCCTGAATCAGGTCGAGGAACTGCAAGCCGCGGTTGGTGTACTTCTTGGCGATGGAGATGACCAGGCGCAGGTTGGCCTCGACCATTTCCTTCTTGGCGCGACGAGCCTTGGCTTCACCGATCGACATGCGACGGTTGATGTCCTTGATCTCGGCCAGGCTCAGGTTGCACTCGGCTTCCAGTTCCACCAGCTTCTGCTGGCAGCTCTTGATATCGCTCTGCAGATTACCCAGGGCCTCGGCGTACTTGGCCTTGCCCTTGGCCAGGTCGGCAGCCCAGTCCATGTCCACTTCGTTGCCTGGGAACAGGCGCAGGAAGTCGGCACGCGGCATGCGCGCGTCACGCACGCACAGTTGCATGATGGCGCGTTCCTGGGCGCGCAGGCGGTCGAGGGCGCCGCGCACCTGGTTGACCAGGGCGTCGTACTGCTTGGGTACCAGCTTGATCGGCATGAACAGCTCGGCCAGCGCGGCCAGCTCTTCGGTGGCCTGCTTGCTGCCACGGCCATGCTTCTTCAGGGCTTTCTGAACCTTGTCCTGCTGCTCGGCGACGGCGGTGAATCGGCGTGCGGCCTCTTCCGGATCCGGGCCACCATCGCCATCGGATTCTTCATCGTCGCCGCTTTCGCTTTCTTCGTCCTCGTCTTCTTCGTCATCCTTGGCGTTGGCGCCGTCCTGTACCGGAACGGGGGCGGCGGCTTCGTCCGGGACGCTGCCGTCATCCGGGTCGATGTAGCCGCTCAACACCTCGGCCAGGCGGCCGCCTTCGGTGGTGACGCGGTTGTACTCGGAGAGGATGTTGTCGACGGTGCCGGGGAAGTGGGCGATGGCGCTCATCACCTCGCGGATGCCTTCCTCGATGCGCTTGGCGATTTCGATTTCGCCTTCGCGGGTCAGCAGTTCCACGGTACCCATTTCACGCATGTACATGCGCACCGGATCGGTGGTGCGGCCGATATCGGTCTCAACGGCGGCGAGGGCGGCGGCGGCTTCTTCGGCTGCGGCTTCGTCGGTGTCGGCTTCGGCCAACAACAGGGCGTCCGCATCCGGAGCGCTCTCGAATACGTTGATCCCCATGTCGTTGATCATGCGGATGATGTCTTCCACCTGTTCCGGATCGGAAATATCTTCCGGCAGGTGGTCGTTGACCTCCGCATACGTCAGGTAACCCTGCTCGCGACCACGGCTGATCAATTCTTTCAAACGAGATTGCTGTTGCGCTTTTACGGACATAACACCCTATCCACTGAAGGTCTTGGCGGGCTGAAAACAAGCCGAGGATTATACCTGACAAACAGCCTTACGCGCCAGTTGAAGAGGGACTGACTGATGAGGTGCTGCGGCTTAGTAATGTGCGCAGTTGATCTTTTTCCTCTGCGCTTAGTTCACTCTGGCGCGCCTTGCGCAGCAATTGTTCAAGGCTGCGTTCCCGCTGGCGGGCTGCAAGAGTAGTTATAGTGTCGAAAAACTGTTGTTCAAGGTTGTCGGCCGAAATCAGCCATTCCTTTTCCGCCAGGGCGCGCAACAGACGACCTTGCTCAGTGCCGTGCCAGCGAGCGATTAGCTGCAGCGAGCGCAGGTTGGGGCTTTTCTGCAGGGCGCCGACCAGTGCCACCAGTAGCTGAGCGTAGGTGTCCTCTTCGTCGGCGAAGTGGCTGACATCTTCCACTTTCTGCGCCAGTTGTGGGTGGTGTAGCAGGGTGCGCAGGGCGCTCAGGTGGGGTGACTCCACCTTGACCGCAGTGCGTGGCGGGTAGTCCTTGCCCTGGCCTTTCTTCTGCCACTTGCCGCCATCCTTCTTCCAGTTGCCCTTGCTCTTGCTGGGGGTGCTCTCGTAGCTGGGCTGGCTGGGGGGCGGGTGTTCATAGCCGCCCAGGTCAGGTAGGGCATCGTAATAATCGCCGCTGGGGACGTCGGCATAGTCCGGGTAGGCCTGATCCTGGCTCGCTGGGGTGTGGCGCTGGCTCGGTGTCGGGCTGCGCGGTGTGTTGCCGATCTGGCTGAGGGCTTCGCCGGACAGCCCGGTGATCTCGCTCAGGCGCTGGCGCATCAGGGCGCGCAGGTTGTTGCCGGGGATCTTGTCGATCAGCGGTGCGGCCAGGGTGACCAGGTGCGCCTTGCCTTCCAGGGAGCGCGGATCGGCCTCTTCGCACAGTTGCTGGAAGAAGTAGTCGGCCAGTGGTTGCGCATGCTGGTTGATGCGTGCGCGGAAGGCATCGGTGCCTTCGGCGCGTACCAGGGTGTCGGGGTCTTCGCCTTCGGGCAGGAACAGAAAGCGCGCGCGGCGACCGTCCTGCAGGCTTGGCAGGGTGGACTCCAAGGCGCGCCAGGCGGCATTGCGCCCGGCGGCGTCGCCGTCAAAGCAGAACAGCACGCTGGGCACGATGCGGAACAGGCGCTTGAGGTGTTCCTCGCTGGTGGCCGTGCCCAGGGTTGCCACGGCATTGCGCAGGCCTTGCTGGGCCAGGGCGATGACGTCCATGTAGCCTTCGACCACCATGATCTCGTCGAGATCGCGGTTGTGCTTGCGCGCCTCGTACAGGCCGTAGAGTTCCTGGCCCTTGTGGAACACCGGGGTTTCCGGCGAGTTCAGGTACTTGGGCTTGTCGTCTCCCAGCACGCGGCCGCCGAAGGCGATCACCCGGCCGCGGCTGTCGCGGATGGGGAACATGATGCGATCGCGGAAGCGGTCATAGCGCTTGCCGGTGTCGGCATTCTCGATCAGCAGGCCGGCGTCGATCATGGCCTTCTGCTGCAGGGCGTCGCCACCCAGTTGCTTGAGCAGGTTGTCCCAGCCCGGCGGGGCGAAGCCCAGGCCGAAGTCGCGGGCGATTTCCCCGGTCAGGCCGCGGCCCTTGAGGTAGTCCACGGCGTACTTGCGCTGTGGGTGGCTTTTCAGTGCCTGGCGATAATGCTCGGCGGCGGCTTCCAGCAGCGGGTAGAGGGGCGAGTCCACTGGCTGTCTGGGTTTGTGCCCGCGCCCGCTGTCCTCGCGGGGCACGTCCATGCCGGCGCGCTTGGCCAGTTCCTCGACCGCCTGGGGGAAATCCAGTTGATCGTGATCCATGACGAAGCCGAGGGCGTTGCCGCCGGCGCCGCAGCCGAAGCAGTAGTAGAACTGCTTGTCCGGGCTGACGGTGAAGGAGGGGGTCTTTTCCTTGTGGAAGGGGCAGCAGGCGCTGTAGTTCTTGCCGGTCTTCTTCAGTTGGACGCGCGAACTCACCACATCGACGATGTCGGTGCGGTTGAGCAGGTCATCGATGAAGGACTGCGGGATCAGGCCGGCCATAGGTGCTCAGCATAGTCGCCCATGCGGGCACTCAGAAAGCAGAAAACTCCGCCCTGCACCCGAGGTGAGGCGGAGTTCCTAAAAAGCAATGCCCGACCAGGGTCGGGCATTCGGGCGTCACGCGTACTGAATTAGTACAGGCGGACGCTGCGACGCTGCTCGCGCTGCACTTTCTTGGCGTGACGCTTGACGGCGGCAGCGGCCTTGCGCTTACGCTCAGCGGTCGGCTTTTCGTAGAATTCGCGGCTACGGACTTCAGCCAGTACACCGGCTTTCTCGCAGGAGCGCTTGAAACGACGCAGGGCTACGTCGAAGGGTTCGTTCTCTTTAACTTTGACGGCTGGCATCCAGGTCGTACCTATCTTTAATTACCGGGTTTAACGCGTGCCCGGCAAATATGGCTCGGGGTGCGTCGGTTTTTAAGGGTTGCGGATGTTACCGCCTCCCTGCAAGGAATGCAAAGCCCTTAGGTCGAAAAGCGCTGGTCGGGTGGCCGGGCGGCGCTTATCATGCGCGCCTTCGTTCCACGCCGCAAACCAAGGCCTCGCTCCATGCTCGTACTGGGATTGGAAACCTCCTGCGATGAAACCGGCGTCGCGCTCTATGACAGTGAGCGTGGCCTGCTGGCTGACGCGCTGTTCAGCCAGATCGACCTGCACCGCGTCTATGGTGGAGTGGTGCCCGAATTGGCCTCGCGCGATCACGTCAAACGCATGTTGCCGTTGATCCGTCAGGTGCTGGATGAAGCCGGCAAGCAGGCCAGCGATATCGATGCCCTGGCCTACACGGCCGGGCCCGGCCTGGTCGGCGCCCTGCTGGTCGGGGCTTCCTGCGCCCAGGCTCTGGCGTTTGCCTGGGGCGTGCCGGCAGTCGGCGTGCATCATATGGAAGGCCACCTGCTGGCGCCGATGCTGGAAGAGCAGCCGCCACAGTTTCCGTTCGTCGCCTTGCTGGTCTCCGGCGGCCACACCCAGTTGGTGCGGGTCGATGGCATCGGTCAGTACCAGTTGCTTGGCGAGTCGTTGGACGATGCGGCCGGTGAGGCCTTCGACAAGACCGCCAAGCTGATGGGGCTGAATTATCCCGGTGGCCCGGAGATCGCTAGGCTGGCCGAACAGGGTACCCCAGGGCGTTTCGTCTTCCCACGGCCGATGACCGATCGCCCCGGCCTGGATTTCAGTTTCAGCGGGCTCAAGACCTTCGCTCTGAATACCTGGCAGCACTGCAAGGACAGTGGGGGCGACCTCGAACAAGCCCGTCGCGACATTGCGCTGGCCTTCCAGCAGGCGGTGGTTGAGACTTTGACCATCAAGTGCAAGCGGGCGCTCAAGCAGACGGGGCTGAACAACCTGGTGATCGCCGGCGGGGTGAGCGCCAACAGGTCGCTGCGCGAGCATCTGCAGCGTATGTTGGGCGAGCTGAAAGGCCAGGTGTTCTACGCGAGGCCCAAATTCTGCACCGACAATGGCGCGATGATCGCCTACGCCGGTTGCCAGCGCTTGCTGGCCGGGCAGCACGAAGACCTGGCGATCAAGGTGCAGGCGCGTTGGCCGATGGAAAACTTGCCGAGTTGCAAGCCGTAAGCCGCAAGTGAGCGCGGCTTCTTGCTTGAGGCCTGTAGCTTGAGGCTTGTCGCTGCTTAGAAGCGGCGCTCGTGGCCGGCGAACAGGTCGCGCAGATTGCCCCGGTGGCGCCAGACGATCAAGCCGGTCAGCACGCACATCGGCAGCAAGGCGGCCGGTTGTTGCCAGGCCAGCAGTGGCAGGGTCAGCGGGGTGGCGATCAGCGAGGCCAGGGAGCTGGTACGGGTCAGGCGGAAGACCACGGTCCAGGTCGTCAGCGCCAGCAGAGCGGCGGGCGGGTAGAGGCCGAGGAGCATGCCGGCGGCCGTCGCCACGCCCTTGCCGCCACGGAAGCGGAAGTACAATGGGTAAAGATGGCCGACGACTGCGGCCAGGCCGATCCAGGCCTGCTGTTGCAGGCTCAGGCCGAGCAGCTTGGCGATGAGGATGGGCAGCAGACCCTTGCACAGGTCGCCGACCAGCGTCATCACGGCGAGTTTCTTGCCGGCCAGGCGCAGCATGTTGGTGGCGCCAGGGTTGCCCGAGCCGCTGCCACGCGGATCCGGCCTGCCGCTCAGGCGGCTGAGCAGGATGGCGAAGGACAGTGAGCCGAGCAGGTAGGCAAGGATTGCCAGAAGCCAGAACATGGTGGCCATTCCAGAGCTTGGGGTGGCCCGATTCTAACGAGGTGCGGCGCCCTTGTCGTGGCGCGGAGAGGGTGGTGGACAGAGTATTTATCGAAGGGCTGGAAGTCGATACGGTAATCGGCGCCTACGACTGGGAGCGTGAGATTCGCCAGTGCCTGCGCCTGGATCTGCAGATGGCCTGGGACAACCGCCCGGCTGCTGCTGGCGATGAGCTGGACAAGGCGCTCGACTATGCCAGCGTATCGGCGCGTATCCAGGCCTTTGCCGCCGAGGCGCAGTTCATCCTGGTGGAAACCTTCGCCGAGCGCCTGGTGCAGACGCTGATGGCCGAATTCGACATTCCCTGGATACGCCTGAAACTGACCAAGCCCGGCGCGGTGCCGGCTGCCCGTGGTGGTGTCGGTGTGGAGATCGAGCGCGGATGTCTCTGACGCGGATCTACCTGGGGCTCGGCAGCAACGTCCAGCGCGAGACCCACTTGAGCGCCGGGCTCGATGCGCTGGCTAGCTTTCTCCATGACCTGCAGTGCTCGCCGGTGTTCGAGAGCCACGCCGTGGGTATCAAGAGTGGCAACTTCTTCAATCTGGTGGTCACCGCCATGACCGATCTGCCGCTGGCGGAGCTGGATCGCCGGCTGAAGTTCATCGAGGCCGACAACGGCCGCTATGCGCCGGATCGCAAGGGCCTGCCACTGGATATCGACGTGCTGCTGTATGGCGAGCAGGTGGGTAACTTCAACGGCCTGGTGTTGCCGCGTGCGGAAATCCTCAAGAACGCCTTCGTGCTCTGGCCGCTGGCGCTGCTGGCGCCGCAGTTGCAGCATCCGCTCGATGGGCGCTCGTTCGCCGAACTCTGGGCTTCGGCGCAGATCGACCAGCAACTATGGCCGGCGGCCTTCCAGTGGCGCGGGGCCGAGCTGACGCCGGCAGAGTTGCTGCAGGCGCATTCGGTCTAGTTGGCTGCGGCCAGGCCTTTGTAGGGTGCGCCGCGCGCACCACGGTTACCAGTAGCGCGCACGGCCCCCGACACCCTGTGGTTGTCGCCCGGATGAAACCCAGGACTTGTGTCGGGTACTACCCCCGGATCTCATCCGGGCTACGTTGTCTGCTGTTCCTTATGGGCCTTGATTGCATTCAGGCGCTCGCGGTTGAGGGCCTCGCCCAGCTCGGCACCCTTGAATCCCTTCTCCAGCAGCGGTTTGACCGGCACTTGCCGTGCAGCCTCGGCGGCGCCCAGCAGGTAAGCAGCCTGCGGATAGTCGCGCTGCTCCAGCCCCTGGCGACCGCGCGCATCCATCTCGCAGGCGGCGACGAATTCGGCGAAACGTTGCGGACGGCGGAACACGTCGAAACGTTGCAGCAGTTCCAATAGCGTCGAGGGGCGCAGTTCCAGTGCGCGATGGCCTTGAGTATGGAATTCACCCACCAGCGCGGCCATTTCGGCGCAGTCGCGGGGCACCTTGCAGCGTGCGTTGATCGCTTCGATCAGGCGCAGCCCCTTGTGTTCATGGGCGATATGTCGCGGCCACTCGACTTCTGGCGTCAGCCCCTTGCCCACGTCGTGCAGCAGGCTGGCCCAGCGTACGTTCAGCGGCTGCTGGTGTTCGGCGCATTGGCGTAGTACGGCAAGCACATGCACGCCGGTGTCGATCTCGGGATGGTGCGCCTCGGGCTGCGGGACGCCGAACAGGACGTCCACTTCTGGCAGCAAAGCGGCCAGGGCGCCGCAGTCGCGTAGTACCTGCACGAATACGTCCGGGCGTGGCTCCATGAGTGCGCGGGAGATTTCCTTCCAACTGCGCTCCGGCGTGAGATCGGCCAGTTCACCGGACTCGGCCAACTGGCGCATCAGCGCCTGGGTTTCCGGCGCCACGGCAAACCCCAGGGGCGCATAGCGGGCGGCGAAGCGGGCGACACGCAACACGCGCAGCGGATCCTCGGCAAAGGCAGGCGATACATGGCGCAGCAGACGCGCGGCAAGATCCTGCTGGCCGCCGTAGGGGTCGACAAGATTGCCCTGCTCGTCCTCGGCCATGGCGTTGACGGTGAGGTCGCGGCGGATCAGGTCTTCTTCCAGGGTGACTTCAGGGCTGGCATGGAAGGTGAAGCCGCCATAGCCGCGGCCACTCTTGCGCTCGGTGCGGGCCAGGGCATATTCCTCGCCCGTTTGCGGGTGTAGGAACACCGGAAAGTCGGCGCCTACCGGGCGGTAACCGAGCTCCAGCATCTGTTCGGCACTGGCGCCCACCACCACCCAGTCCACTTCGCTGATGGGGCGGCCGAGCAGGCGGTCGCGCACTGCGCCGCCGACTTTGTAGATCTGCATGGGTATCCTCCGTCGAGTGTGGAGGATAACGGCTGCTCGTGCAGGCGCGGTAGCGTGGATGCACTTCGGGGGGCAGCAGGGGCAAGATCCCGGATTGCAGCCGGGCTACGGTGTGGCCTTGGGGAGCTGTTCGGTCAGCACGTGCACGGCGCGTTCCAGCAGCTCGGCGCTATCGCGAGCCGGGCTCAGGCCTGTGCTGATCAGGCCTTCCCAGAGGGTGACGTCGTTCAGGTCGGTAATGCGTAGGCGCAGCGTGCCGGTTTCGTCGCGCAGCCGGTGGATGGCCTGGTAGGGGCCGAGGCTGCCGGCTGCATCGACCTTGAAGGTCAGCGGTTTGTCCTGCACGGCGAGCCAGTAATAGACGCGCGTTTGCGGCGGCTGGCTCTCGTGGTAACCGCGGGCGGACAAGCCCTGGCGCAGCAACTGGGGCAGTTGCGCGTAGCGCTCGGGAAAGGGTGGCGTGTCTGCCAGGCTGCTCTGTGGGTCGACCAGTTGAAAGCTGTGTCGGCCCTGCAAGGCATCGTCGGCTGGCGTGATGATGCGCGCATGGGGGATGGGGCTGGCGCAGGTGGCGAGCCCCAGACACAGCAGGATTACCAGGAACAGACGCATGCAGGCAGCCTCGCGAAATATGCCTGTCATGCTGCTGGGCGCCAGCATCGAGCGACAACCGATCAAATGGGTGGAATGACCAGATCCAGGCGCGGGTATTCGCCTTCTCCTTCCGCGGTGTTACGTGGCGGTACATGCTGTGTGGTGATCAGTTGGTCGCCCTGCAGGGTTTCCAGATGAATGTCGAAGCCCCAGAGGCGGTGCAGGTGCTTGAGCACTTCGCCAGTGGATTCGCCCAGGGGTTTGCGGTCGTGCTGCTGGTGGCGCAGGGTCAGCGAGCGGTCGCCACGGCGGTCGACGTTCCAGATCTGGATATTGGGCTCGCGGTTGCCCAGGTTGTACTGGGCAGCGAGCAGTTCGCGAATGGTGCGGTAGCCGGATTCGTCATGGATGGCCGGCACCAGCAGTTCATCCTTCTGGTCGTCGTCGAGAATGCCGAACAGCTTGAAGTCGCGGATCACCTTGGGCGAGAGGAACTGCAGGATGAAACTCTCGTCCTTGAAGCTGGTCATGGCGAACTTGAGGGTGGTCAGCCAGTCGCTGCCGGCGATGTCCGGGAACCAGCGCTTGTCCTCCTCGGTGGGAGCTTCGCAGATGCGGCGGATGTCGCGGTACATGGCGAAACCCAGGGCATAGGGGTTGATGCCGCTGTAGTAGGGGCTGTCGAAGGACGGCTGATAGACCACGCTGGTGTGCGACTGCAGGAACTCCATCATAAAGCCGTCGGTGACCAGGCCTTCGTCGTACAGGTCGTTCATCAGGGTGTAGTGCCAGAAGGTGGCCCAGCCTTCGTTCATCACCTGGGTCTGGCGCTGCGGGTAGAAGTACTGGGCGATCTTGCGCACGATGCGGATCACCTCGCGCTGCCAGGGCTCCAGCAGGGGCGCGTGTTTTTCCAGGAAGTAGAGGATGTTCTCCTGCGGTTCGGCCGGGAAGCGCTTGCTGTCCTTCTCGCCGCCCTTGCCTGCCCCCTTGGGAATGGTGCGCCAGAGGTCGTTGATCTGCTTCTGCAGGTGTTCCTCTCGATCCTTCTGGCGGCGGCGCTCCTCTTCGGCGGAGATTGGATAAGGCCGCTTGTAGCGGTCGACACCGTAGTTCATCAGGGCATGGCAGGAGTCGAGCAGCTCTTCTACGGCATCGATACCGTAACGCTCCTCGCACTGCATGATGTACTGCTTGGCGAATACTAGGTAATCGATGATCGAGCTGGCATCGGTCCAGGTGCGGAACAGGTAGTTGCCCTTGAAGAAGCTATTGTGGCCGTAGCAGGCATGGGCGATCACCAGCGCCTGCATGCAGATGGTGTTTTCCTCCATCAGGTAGGCGATGCACGGGTCGGAGTTGATCACGATCTCGTAGGCCAGGCCCATCTGGCCGCGCTTGTAGCCCTTTTCGGTGGCGAGGAAGTGCTTGCCGTATGACCAGTGGTGGTAGCCCAGCGGCATGCCCACCGAGGCGTAGGCGTCCATCATCTGCTCGGCAGTGATCACCTCGATCTGGTTGGGGTAGGTGTCCAGCGCATAGCGCTCGGCGATGCGGGCGATCTCACGGTCGTAGGTGCGGATCAGCTCGAAGGTCCATTCCGAACCGGTGGAGATCGGCTGGCGTTTCTTCTCGGCAGGACTCATGGCAACTCCTCAACTTACCAGGCGACGCTGGAACAGCTCGCGGAACACCGGGTAGATGTCCGCCGCCGACACCAGTTGTTGCTGGGCGAAGCTGTCGGCGAAGGCTTCGGCCACCTGCTCGTACTCGAACCACAGCGCCTGGTGCTCGCGTGGGGTGATTTCGACGTAGGTGAAGTACTGCACGAAGGGCATGATCTGGTTGACCAGGATGTCGCGGCAGACCGGTGAATCATCGTTCCAGTTGTCGCCATCGGAGGCCTGGGCAGCGTAGATGTTCCATTCGTTGATCGGGTAGCGCTCGGCCATGATCTCCTGCATCAGCTTGAGTGCGCTGGAGACGATGGTGCCGCCGGTTTCGCGGGAGTAGAAGAATTCTTCCTCGTCCACTTCCTTGGCACTGGTGTGGTGGCGGATGAAGACCACGTCGATCTTGTCGTAATTGCGCTTGAGGAACAGGTACAGCAGGATGAAGAAGCGCTTGGCCACGTCCTTGGTGGCCTGGGTCATGGAGCCGGAGACGTCCATCAGGCAGAACATCACCGCCTTGGAGCTGGGGTTGGGCTGCTTGGTCAGCAGGTTGTACTTGAGGTCGAAGGTATCGAGGAAGGGCACGCGGTGGATGCGTGCACTGAGGCGTTCGATTTCCTCCTGAATGGCCTGGATATCACCGAAGTTGTCTGGCTCTTCCCGTCGCAGGCGTTCCAACTCGGCCTTGGCTTCACGCAGTTTGGCGCGGCTGGAGCCAGACAGCGCGATGCGCCGGGCATGGGCCGAACGCAGGGTACGGATGATATTGATGCGCGAGGGGTTGCCTTCGCTGCTGATGCCGGCGCGTACCGTCTTGAAGGTGTCGGCGCCGGTGAGGTGACGCTTGACCAGATTGGGCAGCTCCAGATCCTCGAACATGAAGTCGAGAAATTCCTCCTGGGTGATCTGGAAGACGAACTCGTCCATGCCTTCGCCGGAATTGCTTGCCTTGCCACTGCCGCGTCCGCCACCACCGCCTTGCGGACGTGGGATGCGTTCACCAGTGGTGAACTCCTTGTTGCCGGGATGGACGATGGTCTGCTTGCCGCCACGGCCATGGTGCAGCACCGGCTCGTCGATATCGCGGCCGGGAATGCTGATCTGTTCGCCGTGCTCCATGTCGGTGATGGAGCGCCGGCTGACGGCTTCCTCCACTGCCTTCTTGATGTGCTCACGGTAACGCCGCAGGAAGCGCTGGCGGTTCACCGTGCTCTTGTTCTTGCCATTCAGGCGCCGGTCGATCACATAACTCATAGCCCCTCCGGGGCAGCTTCAAGCCACAAGCCACAAGCTGCAAATGAGCGGCGGAGTTGTGTGCCCCTGCTCTTTCTTGCAGCTTGCCGCTTGCAGCTCGTGGCTGCTGTCACTGCGATTTACGTACCCGCAGGTACCACTCGGACAGCAGGCGTACCTGCTTCTCGGTGTAGCCGCGCTCGACCATGCGTTTGACGAAGTCGTTGTGCTTCTGTTGCTCCTCTTTGCTGCCCTTGGCGTTGAAACTGATGACCGGGAGCAGATCCTCGGTGTTGGAGAACATTTTCTTCTCGATCACCACGCGCAGCTTCTCGTAGCTGAGCCAGGTGGGGTTCTTGCCGTTGTTGTTGGCGCGGGCGCGCAGGACGAAGTTGACGATCTCGTTGCGGAAGTCCTTCGGGTTGCTGATGCCGGCCGGCTTCTCGATCTTCTCCAGCTCCTCGTTGAGGGCCACGCGGTTGAGGATTTCGCCGGTTTCCGGGTCGCGGTACTCCTGATCCTGAATCCAGAAGTCGGCGTACAGCACGTAGCGGTCGAAGATGTTCTGCCCATACTCGCTGTAGGACTCCAGGTAGGCGGTCTGGATTTCCTTGCCGATGAATTCGATGTAGCGCGGCGCCAGGTATTCCTTGATGTAGCGCAGGTAGCGCTCGCGCACTTCGGCGGGGAACTGTTCCTGCTCGATCTGCTGCTCCAGCACGTAGAGCAGGTGCACCGGGTTGGCGGCCACTTCGTGCGGGTCGAAGTTGAACACCTTGGACAGGATCTTGAAGGCGAAACGGGTGGACAGGCCATTCATGCCTTCGTCGACGCCAGCGCTGTCGCGGTACTCCTGGATCGACTTGGCTTTCGGGTCGGTATCCTTGAGGTTCTCGCCGTCGTAGACGCGCATCTTCGAGTAGATATTGGAGTTCTCCGGCTCCTTGAGGCGGCTCAGCACGCTGAACTGGGCGAGCATCTTCAGGGTGTCCGGCGCGCAGTGCGCCTTGGCCAGCGAGCTGTTGATCAGCAGCTTGTCGTAGATGCGGATTTCATCGGTGACGCGCAGGCAGTAGGGCACCTTGACGATGTAGATGCGGTCGATGAAGGCTTCGTTGTTCTTGTTGTTGCGGAAGCTGTGCCATTCCGATTCGTTGGAGTGAGCCAGCAGGATGCCGCTGTAGGGAATGGCGCCGAGGCCTTCGGTGCTGTTGTAGTTGCCCTCCTGGGTGGCGGTCAGCAGCGGGTGCAGCACCTTGATCGGCGCCTTGAACATCTCGACGAACTCCATCAGGCCCTGGTTGGCCCGGCACAGCGCGCCCGAGTAGCTGTAGGCGTCGGCGTCGTTCTGCGGGAATTCCTCCAGCTTGCGGATATCCACCTTGCCCACCAGGGCGGAGATGTCCTGGTTGTTCTCGTCGCCCGGCTCGGTCTTGGCCACGGCGATCTGGTTGAGAATCGAGGGGTAGAGCTTGACCACGCGGAATTGGCTGATGTCGCCGCCGAACTCTTGCAGGCGCTTGGTGGCCCAGGGCGACATGATGGAGTTGAGGTAGCGGCGCGGGATGCCGTAGTCCTCCTCGAGGATGGCGCCATCCTCGGCGGCATTGAACAGCCCCAGCGGCGACTCGAATACCGGCGAGCCCTTGATGGCGTAGAAGGGCACCTTCTCCATCAGTTGCTTGAGCTTTTCCGCCAGCGAGGATTTACCGCCGCCCACCGGGCCCAGCAGGTAGAGGATCTGTTTCTTCTCCTCCAGGCCCTGCGCCGCATGGCGGAAGTAGGAGACGATCTGGTCGATGCACTCTTCCATGCCATGGAAGTCGGCGAACGCCGGGTACCGGCGGATCACCTTGTTGGAGAAGATGCGCGACAGGCGTGGGTCGCTGGAGGTATCCAGCAGTTCCGGTTCGCCAATGGCCATCAGCAGACGTTCGGCTGCAGAGGCATAGGCGCTACGGTCCTGCTTGCACAGTTCGAGGTACTCCTGCAGCGAGTACTCCTCCTGGCGGGTCGCCTCGAAACGTTGTTGGAAGTGACTGAAAATGCTCATGACTTCACCTCGCTCGATGCTGGATGCTGGATGCTGGGCGTGGGTCGTCGGGCGAGTAGGTGCTGGGAGGCTCCGGCCGGAGAGCGCCGGGGATCAATCCCCCAAATCCTAACGATCGTTACCGATGGCCCTGTGCCGGTTGGCCGGCTCTATCTTGCTATGGATGGCCTGAGTAAGAGAATAGTTCTTTCTGGCGGGGGTCAAGGAGCGCGCAACGATAAGTGGGTGTTGCCGTCTGTCGGAAGAGGGCTGCAGGCCAGCGGTAGCGCGGCCTGCGGCTCACGAAAAATTATTCTTCGGCGCTCTGTGCAGTCTCATCCGGATAGGTGGCGCGCCATAGCTCGAAACCGCCGTCGAGGCTGTAGACGTCGGCAAAGCCCTGGCCCACCAGATAGGCAGCAGCGCTCTGGCTGGAGTTGCCGTGGTAACAGGCCACGATCAGCGGGGCGTCGAGATCGGCCTGGGTAATGAAGTCATGCAGGGAGTGGTTGTCCAGATGACGGGAGCCGACGATATGACCGTTGGCGAAACTCTGTGGGTCGCGGATATCGACAACGACGGCACCTTGTTCACGTAGTGCCTGGGCCTGTTGCGGGGAAATACGCTTGAATTCGCTCATGGTTGGGCCTTCGGGTTGAGGTGCTAAGCCTGTGGGCAGGTGCAGCGATGCAGCTCGCCAGTGTCGACATCGAGCAGGGTCATGGCGCCGCCCCATACGCAGCCGGTGTCCAGTGCGTACAGGCCAGGTTCCTGGCATTTGCCCTCCAGGGCCGCCCAATGACCGAAGATGATCTTTTCGCCGCGCATCTTGCGCTGTGGGTGGCTGAACCAGGGGGCGAAGCCGACCGGCGCACTGCCGATGCCTTCCTTGCTCTTGAGGTCGAGGGTACCGTCCGCGCTGCAGAAACGCATGCGGGTGAAGTAGTTGGTGATCACGCGCAGGCGCGTCACACCGTGCAACTCCTTGCTCCACTTGGCCGGCTCGTTGCCATACATGCCATCGAGAAACAGCGGCAGGCGAGCATCGTCGCGCAGAACCTCCTCGACCTCGGCGGCGCGACGCAAGGCCTTGCTCAGCGTCCACTGCGGCGGAATGCCGGCATGCACCAGGGTGACCTTGCGCTCGGCATCGTGATGCACCAGCTTCTGCAGGCGCAGCCAGTCGAGCAGGTCGGCGCGATCCGGGGCGTCGAGAATTTCCTGCAGGGTGTCGCCCTTCTTCATGCGCTCGATATTGTGCGCCACGGCCAGCAGGTGCAGGTCGTGATTGCCCAGCACGCAGGTCACCGCATGGCGGATGGAATAGAGGAAACGCAGGGTTTCCAGCGATTGCGGGCCACGGTTGACCAGATCGCCCACCAGCCACAGCCGGTCGTGCGTCGGGTCGAAAGACACCTGCTCGAGCAGGCACTGGAGTGGCTTCAGGCAGCCCTGCAGGTCGCCGACGGCATACACCGCCATCAGTGCAACGCCCCGGGTACTGCCAGGCGGAAGGGGGCAATGGGCGCATCGAAGCGCTCGCCGTCCTCGGCGAGCATCTGGTAACTGCCCTGCATGGTGCCGACCTGGGTGGTCATCACCGTGCCGCTGCTGTAGGTGTGACTGGCGCCTGGCTCGATATGCGGTTGCTGGCCGACCACGCCAGCGCCACGAACCTCCTGCACACGGCCATCGCCGTCGGTGATGATCCAGTGCCGCGACAGCAGTTGGGCGGCCAGCTCACCCTGGTTGACGATGGTGATGGTGTAGGAGAAGGCGTAACGGTTCTGCTCCGGCTGCGATTGCGCAGCCAGGTATTCGGTGGTGACGCTGACGTCGATCTGATAACGAGGGTCGGACATGCAGGAAACTCTTCGAGCCTGTTGGCAGTTTAGACCTGGCTGGCGGCCTGGTGCGTGGCGAGTTGATCGGCCAGGCGCACGAAGGCAGCCAGATCGAGTTGTTCCGGGCGCAGGCTGCCATCGACGCAGGCGGCCTCGATGGCTTCTGCCGGCAACAATTGCTTGAGGGTGTTGCGCAGGGTCTTGCGCCGCTGATTGAAGGCCTCGCGCACCACCCGCTCGAGCAGGCGTGAGTCCTGCGCGGGATGCGGCAGTGTCTCGTGCGGCACAAGGCGGACGATGGCCGAGTCCACCTTGGGTGGCGGGTTGAAGGCGCCTGGGCCGACGTTGAACAGGTGCTCCACCCGGCAGTGGTATTGCACCATGATCGACAGGCGGCCCCAGTCGCCGCCGCCGGGCTCGGCAGCCAGGCGCTCGACCACTTCCTTCTGCAGCATGAAGTGCATGTCACGGATCAGCGGCGCATTGTCCAGCAGGTGGAAAATCAGCGGGGTGGAGATGTTGTACGGCAGGTTGCCGACCACGCGCAGGCTGCGCGGTGCTGCGTTGAGGCGAGCAAAGTCGAATTTCAGCGCATCGCCCTGGTTGAGTGCAAAGCGCGGGTTATCGCCGAACTTGGCCTGCAGGATGGGGATGAGGTCGAGATCCAGTTCGATCACATCGAGCTGTGCACCGCTGCCCAGCAGGCCTTCGGTCAGGGCGCCCTGGCCTGGACCGATCTCCAGCAGGCGCTCACCTTCCTTGGCGCGAATGGCGCGCAGGATACGGTCGATCACGCCAGCGTCGTGGAGAAAGTTCTGACCGAAACGCTTGCGCGCGCGGTGTTGGTATTCGGACATGGAGCAGCTCCAGGCTTCAAGCTGCAAGCGCCAAGCAAGAGCATAAAGCGAAAAGGTAAAGGCGAGGATTCTATCAGGTGAGGTCGTCCTAGGCATCCATACAGGACGGGCGTGTCAGTTTGGGGTTTGAAGTGCCTGCATCTAGGCTACATCCCTCCTTCGGCCACCCGCTCTTAACGTGCCGCGTGTGGCGTGCAGCTTGTGGCTTGCACCATCTGGTAGGCCGTTTCCAGGGCCACCTGCAGGCTGCCAGTGTCGATCCGCCCCGTGCCCGCCAGGTCGAGAGCGGTGCCGTGATCGACCGAGGTACGGATGATCGGCAGGCCCAGGGTGACGTTCAGCGCCGCGCCGAACCCCTTGAACTTGAGCACCGGCAGGCCTTGGTCGTGATACATGGCCAGCACGGCGTCGGCCTGTTCGAGATACTTCGGCGTGAACAGGGTATCGGCTGGCAGCGGGCCGATTAGCTGCATGCCTTCGGCGCGCAAGCGTTGCAGTGTCGGGGTGATGACTTCGATCTCTTCGCGGCCCAGGTGCCCCCCTTCGCCAGCATGGGGGTTGAGCCCGCAAACCAGGATGCGTGGCGCAGCGATGCCAAACTTGCTCTGCAGATCGCCATGCAGAATGCGTGTGACTCGTTCCAGGCGCTCGGCGGTTATGGCCGACGCCACGTCCTTGAGGGGCAGGTGGGTGGTCACCAGAGCCACGCGCAAGCCATGGGTGGCCAGCATCATCACCACCTGCTCGGTGGCGGTCAGTTCGGCGAGGAACTCGGTATGCCCGGAGAAGGCAATGCCCGCTTCATTGATAACGCCCTTGTGCACCGGCGCGGTGATCATCGCGGCGAATGTGCCATTCAGACAGCCCTGGCCAGCACGGGTCAGGGTTTGCAGCACGTAGTGGGCGTTGGCCGGGCTCAGTTGGCCGGGCATACACGCTGCGCCCAGTGGCGTATCCCAGACGTACAGGCTGCCAGCTGGAGCTGGCGCTTGCGGCCAATGACCGGGGCCGACTTCGTGCAACACGATGGCGAGCCCCAGTCGCTCGGCGCGTTCGCGCAGCAGTTGACGGCTGGCAATCGTGACCAGGGCGGCAGGCTGCGCCTCGCGGGCCAGCAGCAGGCACAGGTCGGGGCCGATGCCGGCGGGCTCGCCTGGGGTCAGGGCAAAGAGGGGCTGGGTCATCGCGCTTTCTCGGTGAAGGCAGGGTGGCTAGGGTCTGTTGCCGTTTCGTCGCGGCCGTGCGCGAGACGGCAACAGACCCTAGTGTAAGCGCCTTTGGCTCGGGATGAAAAAGCCCGGCACTGGGCCGGGCTCTCTCGTTGCATGATGTGCTTACAGCTTGATCTCGACGTAGGCTTCGTCGCGGATCTGGCGCAGCCAGGTCTGCAGTTCCTCGTCGTACTTGCGATTGCGCAGCACGTTGGCGGCCTGTTGCTTGCGGAACTCTTCGCTGTTGTCGGTAGCGCGGCGTCCCAGCACCTGCAATACATGCCAACCGTAAGGGCTCTTGAACGGCTTGGAAACCTCGCCGCTCGGCGTGTTGTTCATGACTTCGCGGAACTCGGGTACCAGCGCGTTCGGGTCGATCCAATTGAGGTCGCCACCATTGAGCGCAGAACCCGGATCTTCGGAGAAATTCTTCGCCAGCTCAGCGAAGTCTTCCCCAGCGAGGATGCGTTGATAGAGACGTTCTACCAGGCGGCGGGTTTCCGCTTCGCTGCGAATCTCGCTGGGCTTGATCAGGATATGGCGAACGTGCACCTCATCGCGCACCTGGGTGTCGCCACCCCGTTTCTCGATCAGCTTGAGGATGATGAAACCGCCTGGCGTACGTACCGGCTCGGTGACTTCGCCGGGTTTCAGTGCGCTGATCATGGTGTCGAAGGGGGGCGGCAGTTGCCCGGCCTTGCGCCAACCCATTTCACCGCCTTCCAGGGCGTTCTCGCTGGCCGAGCGGGCCACCGCGAGCTGGGCGAAATCGGCGCCTTGCTGCAGTTGCTGATACAGCTCCTGTGCCTGACGTTCGGCGGCTTGAATCTCGCTGGAGGAGGCGCCTTCAGCCACCGGAATGAGGATATTGGCCAGACGGTATTCCTCCGAGAGTTGCATCTTGCCGAGATCGGAGGCGAGGAAGTTCTGCACTTCCTGATCGGTGACCTGGATGCGTTCGGCGACACGGCGCTGACGCACGCGGCTGATGATCATCTCGCGGCGCACCTGATCGCGGGCGTCGGCATAGGACAGACCGTCGCGTGCCAGCGCTTCACGGAACTGCTCCAGGCTCATGCCATTGCGTTGGGCGATGGTGCCCATGGCCTGGTTCAGCTCCTCGTCGCTGATGCGAACGCCGGAGCGTTCGCCGATCTGCAACTGGATGTTCTCGATGATCAGGCGTTCGAGCACCTGCTGTTTCAGGACATGCTCTGGCGGCAGGGCCGCACCGCGTTTGGTGATGGTTTGCTGCACTTCGCGCAGGCGCGCATCGAGTTGGCTCTGCATGACCACGTCGTTGTCGACGATGGCCACGATACGATCCAGCGGGCGCACTTCGGCATGTGCCGTCGCTGCCAGCAGCGCTGCGCCCAGCAGCAGGGAGCGCAGGCAATCAGTAAGCTTGGTCTTCACGTTCACGGTAACCTTGAATGCCTTGGTCGAGGAAAGTTTCCACCTTGTTGCCGACAACGCCGCCGAGGCCCTTGAGGACGATCTGCAGGAAGATGCCGCGGTCGGCTTCATCGTTGAGCGACGGGTTGAGGCTGACTTCGTCGTAGTCGACCCAGTAACGGTTGATCAGGCGCAGCTTCCAGCAGCAACTGTCATACTCGAAGCCAGCGAAGGCCTCCAGGGTGCGGTTGCGGTTGTAGTCGTACTGCCAGCGCGAGATCACGCTCCACTGCGGCACCAGCGGCCAGATGACGGAGAAGTCATGCTGGCTGATCTTGTAGTAGTCCTTGATGTAGCCTGGGGTGCCTGGGGTGCCGTAGTCACCACCACCGACCAGCCACTTGCCGCTCGCCTGGTCATAACGAACGGTATCGTTACGGTAGCGATAGCCCAGGTTGACCACCTTGTTCGGGTTGTCTTCGGGCTGGTAATGGAACATGGCGCTGCCGGAACTGGTCTTGCGTTGATCCGGATCCCAGTTGAAGGTGGAGTTCAGGCGCCAGTCGCGGTTGAAACGGTACTGGTATGCGAGTGCGTAGGGAGACACATCTGCCGTGGCATCCTCGCGATCGCGGTAGTCGATGCCGGGCATCTGTACCTTGCGATCCTCGAAGTAGAAGGCCTGGCCGATGCTGAAACGTTGACGCTCGAAACCGTTCGGCTCGATCCAGCGGCTGGTCACGCCCAGCGACAGCTTGTTCTCGTCGCCGATGCGATCCTTGCCGCTGAAGCGATTTTCACGCCACAGCGAGTAATAGCTGAAGCTGCTCTCGCCGGTGTCGAACACCGGAATATCGGTCTGATCTTCTTCCGGTACGTACAGGTAAAAGGCGCGGGGCTCCAGGGTCTGGCGGTAGTTCTTGCCGAACAGTTGGGTATTGCGGTCGAAGTACAGGCCACTGTCGACGCTGAACAGGCCCAGACCGCGGTTCTGGCTGCTGCTGTACTGCTGTTCTTGCAGCAGAGTCGCCTTGCCTTGGCTGTCCAGGGTCAGGTCATAGTGGGTCTGCATGTACTTGATCTGCGGCTTGATGAAGCCCCAGCTCGAGTTCATCGGCAGGCTCACCGAGGGCTCCAGATGCAGGCGCTCGCCATTGGCGCGATCCAGGCCCACGACACGGGTGTCATACCAGGGTTGTTCGACGACGCCGTCCTCGTTGATGAAGTTGCCCGAGCGCAGATCACGGTCGAACTTCACGTACTCGGTGGCGTAGGCGAAGTTCAGACCGCCCGGCTCGAAGGGCAGCTTGCCGTCCAGAGTGAGCTGCGGCAGGCGGTCATAGGGCGTGATGTCGGTGATGTTCGCCAGCTCGTAGGCATGCAGGTTCAACCGGGCGGTGTAGCTGTCGCCACGGTAGGTCAGCGTACCGCGCTGGTTGACGTAAGAATCGTAGGATATGCCCAGGTCGCTGCGCAGATCCTGGAAGTAGTAAGGATCGCTGATGTCGGTGTAGTCGACTTCGGCGAACAGACGCGAGTCGAGCCCCTGCTTGTGCTGCCAGCTATACATCCAGCGCTGGTCTTCGTATTCGGACTGCAGCTTGCGCTCGTCTTCCTTGTCGTTGAGCCAGGCACCGCCGATCTGACCTTCGCTGCTCTTGGTCAGGTAGCGGAACTCGCCTTCCATGAGCAGGCCGCGCTTGGCCATGTAGGTGGGGTAGAGCGTGGCATCGTAGTTCGGCGCCAGGTTGAAGTAGTAGGGCGTCTGCAGCGAGAAGCCGGTATCGCTCGAGGTGCTGAAACTCGGCGGCAGGAAGCCGGACTGGCGGCGGTCGTCGATCGGGAAATAGATGTACGGGGTATAGAAGACGGGGAAGTCCTTGACCCGCAGCGTCACGTTGGTGGCGGTGCCGAAGCCGGTGGCCGGGTTCAGGGTGACGTTGTTGCCCTTCAGGTGCCAGGCGTTGTCGCCCGGCTCGCAACGGGTGTAGGTGCCGTCCTTGAGTCGTACGATGGCGGTTTCTTCGCGCTTGGCGTAGAGCGCACTGCCGCGCACGTGAGCCTTGTGCAGCACGTACTCGGCGTTGTCGATCTTGGCTTCGCCGTTGTCCAGTTGCAGTTCGGCGCGGTCACCGACCACCAGCATGCCCTTGTCGCGCAGGCGCACATTGCCGACCAGCTCGCCACGGTTCTCGGCCTGGTGCAGGCTGGCCTCGTCGGCCTCGACCTGCATGCCGGACTGGCGCAGCACCACGTCACCGGCCAGCGTGGCGACCTGTTGCTCCTGCTCGTAGCGCGAGGCCTTGGCGGACACGAACATTGGCGACTCGTCCAGAGGCGTGGTGTCGTCCATGCCCGGGCGCAGCGGCTCAACATAGGCTCCGGCGCAGTAAGGGCCGGCTTCGGCCAGTTGCGCGGCGGTCAGCTTGTCGCGTGGCACCCAGTCGAGGTGGCTGTAGTCGGCGCTGCGCGAGGCGAGGGCGCGGCCCTTGCTCTCGGTCACCAGGGTGGGAGCGGCTTCCTGCTTGGCGCTTGCGGTTGTCTGCGTAGTGCCGGTGCTCACACTGCTCTGGCTGTGCACAGGGCGTGGCGGCAGGGAACTGGCGGCGGTTTTAGGCGCACAGGCCCAGCCACCGCTCGGCGAGGCCGAGCAATCGTACTGCTCGGCAGCGAACGTCTGTAAGCTGAAGGCAGGCTGTAAGGCCAGGAGGCTGCCGGTCACCAGCAGCGGGAACTTCTTGCGGAACGCGGGGTGTTTTACTGCCATCTTGTTAGTCCGGGCTTCCTGCGCGCTACCGGCCCAGGGGCCGCACGCCTCTCGATGGGCTGAAAAAGATGCTGGATAATAAAGCATGACCCGCGCAACGGCTAGCGCCGTCGGAGACCCCTTGATGTCCGAACACGATCTACGTCTGCAACAGCTACGAACCTGGCTCGCCAAGCAACTGCCCGCGCTCTTCGCCGCACGCGGTTGGGGCGAGGTGCCGCAGGCCGAACTGACGGCGGCCAGCAGCGATGCCAGTTTTCGCCGTTATTTTCGTTGGCAGGCTGGTGAACGCAGCCTGATCCTCATGGATGCGCCGCCGCCGCAGGAGAACTGCGCGCCCTTCGTGCGTATCGCCGCGTTGCTGGCGAGTGCCGGGGTGCACGTACCACAGGTTCTGGCTGCCGATCTCGAGCGAGGCTTTCTGATTCTCGATGATCTGGGGCGCCAGACCTACCTGGAGGTGATCGACGAACGCAATGCCGATGAGCTGTTCGGCGACGCTATCGAAGCCTTGCTGATGCAGCAACGCCTGCCGCTGGACGACGATCTACCGCATTACGACGAGGCCTTGTTGCGCCGCGAGCTGCAGCTATTTCCCGAGTGGTACGTGCAACGCCATCTGGGCCGCACCTTCACCCCTGAGCAGGAGGCCGCCTGGCAGCGTGTCAGCCGTCTGTTGATCGACAGCGCCCTGGCTCAGCCCAAGGTGCTGGTGCACCGCGACTTCATGCCGCGCAACCTGATGCACAGCACGCCCAATCCCGGTGTGCTGGATTTTCAGGATGCCGTCTACGGTCCGGTCACCTACGACATCACTTGTCTATTCAAGGATGCCTTCCTCAGTTGGCCCGAAGCGCGTGTGCAGGGTTGGCTGCAAGGGTATTGGAGGCGGGCGCAGGCAGCCGGCATTCCGGTACAGGCAGGGCTGGAGGATTTCCTGCGCGCCAGCGACCTGATGGGCGTGCAACGCCACTTGAAGGTGATCGGCATCTTCGCGCGCATCTGTCATCGCGACGGCAAGCCCAGGTACCTGGGCGACGTGCCGCGTTTCTTCTCTTATATCCAGGCGGTGCTGGCGCGCCGGCCGGAGCTGGCCGAGCTGGGTGAACTGTTCGCCAGCCTGGCAATAGACGAAGGGGCTCGGGTATGAAGGCGATGATTCTCGCCGCCGGCAAGGGCGAGCGTCTGCGCCCGCTGACCCTGCATACGCCGAAGCCGCTGGTACAGGCGGCTGGCACGCCCCTGATCGAATATCACGTTCGCGCGCTGGCCGCCGCGGGTTTTACCGAGCTGGTGATCAATCACGCCTGGCTCGGTCAGCAGATCGAGGATTATCTGGGAGACGGCGCGCGCTTCGGCCTGCGTATCGCCTATTCGTCCGAAGGGGAGCCGCTGGAAACCGGTGGCGGCATCTTCAAGGCCTTGCCTTTGTTGGGTGACGAACCTTTCGCGGTGATCAACGGCGATATCTTCACCGATTACCCCTTCGCCGAGCTGCGCAAGCCACTGAACGGCCTGGCCCATCTGGTGTTGGTGAACAACCCGGCACATCACCCGCAGGGCGATTTCATCCTGCAGCAGGGCCAGGTTCATGACGCAGCGGCAGACGGCGAGCGCCTGACTTACAGCGGTATCGCCGTCCTGCACCCACGGCTGTTCGCCGCCTGCCAGCCCGGTGCCTTCAAGCTGGCGCCGTTGCTGCGCGAGGCGATGGCGGCAGGGCAGGTCAGTGGCGAGCGGCACGGCGGTTGCTGGATCGACGTCGGCACCCACGAGCGCCTGGCGGAAGTCGAGCGCCTGCTGCAGGAGGCGCGCTAGGTGTTGTGGCCGGCGACCCTGCTGGGGGCCGCGGCCGGGCTGGCGCTGGCCAGCATTCCCGGCGCGCTGCTGGGCTGCCTGCTCGGCCAGGTGCTGGATCGGCGCCTGCGTCTGCATGGCTGGGCCAACCTGCGCGAGCGCCTGGGCTGGCGTCCGGCGCCGACGGATGATGACCTGTTGTTCCTGATGCTCGGGCGCCTGGCCAAGAGCAATGGTCGAGTGCTGCAGAGCCATATCCAGCAGGCCCGTTCGGAAATGCAGCGCCTGGGACTGAATGTCGACGCGCAGCGTCGTGCCATCGACGCCTTCGCCCGTGGCAAGACCGCGCGTGACAACCTGCGCGTGCCCTTGCAGCGCCAACGCGAGCGAGCCGAGGCATTGCTGCGTGCCTGCTGGCGCATGGCCTGGGTCGATGGCCGGGTAGCGCCCGACGAGCATGAGCTGATCCTGCTCTGGGGCAAGTGGCTGGGTTGGGAGACGGCCGCGCTGGAACGCCTGAACGAGGAGTACGCGCCCAAGCGCAGTCAGCAGCCGGCACCCTCGGGGGGCAGCTATCAGCAGGCCCTGCAGTTGCTGGGGGTCAGCGAGAGCAGCGAGCCCGAGCAGATCAAGCGTGCCTACCGGCGCTTGCTCAGCCGCCATCACCCGGACAAGCTGGCCGGCTCGGGTGCCTCGGCCGAGCGCATTCGCGAGGCGACCGAAACTACGCGGCAACTGCATCAGGCCTATGCGCTGATTCGGCAGCGCCGGGGTATGCGTTAGCAGGCCGTTGAAAAACGTAGGCGAGGCAGGCAAGGCAAGGCAAGGCAAAAACAGCCGAAAAAGCGCAGTTTACGCGCTGTAAATGAGCATTTTGAGGCTGTTTTTAACGCAGTATTGCCAACGCAGGTAGTTTTTCAACAGCCTGTTAGAGGTCGCGCCGACCTGGCTACGGGGCAATAGTTGCGCTAGCTGCCACTGGCGCGGATATGCAGTTTCAGCCAGCCGCGCAGGCGCCGGAAGAGTTGTTCCTCCTGCACCGGCAGGTTGCCCGGCAAGGCTTTCATCGCTACCTGTATATAGACGGGCAGCTTGGCACGCTTGCTGGCATTCAGGCGGCGTCCGGCTGCCTGGCGGTCGTCGGCGCGTTCCTCGTAGTAGAAGTCGCCGGTGGCCACCGGCAATTTCGCCACCAGTTCATCCAGAGGCGGAGTGAAGCCAGCCGGTACTTCGGAAGAAACCAGCAGCAGATTGTGCAGGTTATCCGGCTTGCGCTCGTTGAGATAGCGCATGGCCCAGTAGGCGCCGCTGCCATGGCCCAGCAGGACGATCTCCTTGGCTTGCCGCTCGGCGGCAAAGGCGACGGCTGCCTCGATGCGCGCCATCACCCGTTGCGCGTGGGCCTCGCGACGTTGTTCCGGGCTGGGCACGGCAGGCTCGTCTGCTGCTGGCGTTGCGGGCGCGTCCTGTGCTGGCGCTTCTTGGGTGGCGGGCGTTTCCTCGGCAGGCTGCGCCGTTGCCGGGGACGTTTCGGCGGGCGCTGTGCTGCGCGGTGGCAGTGGGTCGCCATCCGGGTCGGGCAGGGTCAGGCTCAGGCTGTGCCAGCCGGCGTCGGGCAGTTTGCGTCGCAGTGGGCCGATGACAGTGGCTTCGTCGGCATTCTCCACATCACCGGGCAGGAGAATCACCACGCCCTCGGGATCGCCGACATTGGCTGGCAGCCACAGGGCGAGGAAGCTTTCATCCTGAGCCTTGAGCATCTGCTGTTCGCGCTTGTCCAGGCGCTGCTCCAGCGCCTGCGCTTCGAGCACGCTACGCTCGGGTAGCCCTGGGCGCTCCTCGCTGGTCGGCGCTGGGTTCTCGCTGGCTGGCGCAGTGGTGTCGGCAGGCTCTTCGGCCCAGGCCATGGCCGCGAGCAGCAGGCTGAAGCCGAACAGGGCAGCAGAGGTGGGGCGCATCGGCAGCATCTCCAGAGGCGAATGCCATGAGCCTAATGCGAGACGATGTTTTTGTCAGGCGTACAGACCCCGACTGGGGTAACTTAGCGCGTCGCATCAGCAGAACCCTTTCGCGCATGAAATTGCTCGTCCGTCTCCTTGGCTGTCTTTTCCTGCTGCTGGTCAGCCAGCCTGGCTGGGCCGAGAGCGAGCGCATGGTGTTGCGTCCGGCGTTCGATGCCGAGCAGCAGGCCTGGCTGGCTGCGCACCCGACGCTGCGCGTCGGCCTGGTGTTGCGGGCACCTTGGGCACAGGTGGAGCGCAACCGGCATCTGGCCGGCGCCAATGTCGAGTTGATGCAACGCTTGCTCGAGGCCATGGGGGTAAAGCCGGATTGGCGCCTGTATCCCTCGCAGGATGCGCTGGACAAGGCCGTGCAGGCCGGTGAGGTGGATCTCGCGCCTGGTCTGCAGCAAACCCCTGCCGGCTTGCGCCTGTGGCATTACTCCATGCCTTATCTGCGCGTGCCGCATCTGGTGGTGGGCGAGCGCAATGGCAATGGCGCGGTGGATCTGGATCAGCTCGCGCTGGAGCAGTTGGTGGCGGTGCGCGCGCCCAGTCAGGCCGAGGAGTATCTGGAACGCACCCACACCAACCTGCGCCTGCTGAAGGTCGGCTCCGAGCGCGCGGCGCTACAGCGGGTGCTCAACCAGGACGCCGATTACGCCGTGGTCGATGAGGCAATGCTGAGCCTGCTGCTGCGCGAGTCGCGTTTCGCCGGCCTGCACATAGTCGGTGATATCGGCTTGCCGCAGTTGCTGCGCCTGGCCACGCGGGTCGATGCCCCGGAGTTGGCGGCCATCGTCGATCGCACCCTGGAAGCCTTGCCGGCCCGTGAGCTGGAGGATCTGCGTGAGCGCTGGCTGCCCCTGCGTTATCCGCAGCTCGGTGATTTCGTCGGTTTCTGGAAGACCCTGAGCCTGTTTCTCTGCCTGTCGTTGCTGATTGCCGGCACGGTGCTGTATCGCCAGCGTCAGCAGACCCGCCTGCTCGAGCGAGGCTTGCTCGATGCGCGTGCTGAGCTGGATCGTCACCAGCAGGCAGCCGAGGCGTTGCGCCTGAGCCAGTTCTCCATCGATCACAGCACCGTCGGCATTCTCTGGGTCAACTGGGACAGCCATCTGCGCTACGCCAACCGCGCCGCCGAACGCATGCTCGGTTATGCCGCTGGTGAGCTGGTGGACAAGCCGCTGAGCCGCCTCGAGCCGAGCCTGGACATGGATCGCTGGCTTGGCATATGGAAACGTGTGCGCGAGCAGGACGGGGGCTCGACGAGCTTCGAGATCGATTGCCTGCGTGCCGACGGCAGTCGTATGCCGGCCGACGTTTCTCTGAGTTTTCTGCGCTACCGTCAGGCCGAGTACCTGGTGGTGTTCCTCAGTGACGTCACCGAGCGCCGGCGCGCGCATGCGGCTCTGGAGGAGAGCGAGGCACGCTTCAAGGGCATCGCCGGTAACGTACCGGGTCTGGTGTTTCGCCTGGAGCGCGCCGGGCTGGGCGCGGTGGTCAACTTCGCCTATATCAGCGAGGCCAGCCAGGAAATGGTCGGCTGGCCGGCACATGAGCTGCAGCGTGAGGATCGTGGCATCCGCAGCCTGGTGCATCCGCAGGATCTACCCAGTTATCTCAATAGTCAGACGCTGGCGCTGGAGAGCGAAAGTGACTGGTACTGGCAGGGACGCATTCTCACCGCCGAGCAGGAGGTGCTGTGGGCTGACATCCGCACCACCGCGCGCCCGCTCGGCGGTGGCCGGGTGGTCTGGGACGGGATTCTCTGGGACATCACCGAGAACAAGCTGGCCGAACTGGCGCTGGCCGATTCGCGGGCACGTCTGCGTGAGCTGTCGGCGCATCTGGAAAGTGTGCGCGAGGAAGAGAAGGCGCGTATCGCCCGTGAGGTGCACGACGAGCTGGGCCAGGTGCTGACCGTGCTCAAGCTGGAGACCGCCATGTGCGAACTGGCCTGCGCCGGGCAGATTCCCGAACTGGATGAGCGCCTGGCCAGCATGAAGCGCCTGATCGCCCAGCTGTTCCAACTGGTACGGGACGTGGCCACGGCCCTGCGTCCGCCGATTCTCGATGCCGGCATCGCCTCGGCCATCGAATGGCAGGTGCGTCGTTTTGAGGAGCGTACGCAGATCCCCTGCCTGGTCGAAGTGCCTGAGCATCTTCCACACTTGCCCGATGCTCAGGCCATCGGCCTGTTCCGCATCCTTCAGGAGGCGCTGACCAATGTCATGCGCCATGCCGGTGCGCACAGTGTCGTGGTACGCCTGTGGCAGGAGGCGGGCAGCCTGTGCCTGTCTGTGAGCGATGACGGTAAGGGCTTCGATCCGTCGTTGCGCAAGCCGGGGCAATCCTTCGGCCTGGTTGGCATGCAAGAGCGCATGTTGATGCTCGGTGGCCAGTTGCAGATTGACAGCCAGCCCGGTGAGGGCACTACCCTGTGCGCGCGCATAGCAGGCCGTTGAAAAACATAGGCGACGACTGCATGGATGCAGGAGGTAGAGCGAAGCAGGAAGCCCGAGCCTATACCGATGGCGGCCCCGCAAAACAGCCGAAAAGCGCAGTTTACGAGTTGTAAATGAGCATTTTTGACGGGGGCGCCTAGCCTGGGCTCGCACGCGAGGCTGTTTTTAACAACGGCCAGGCAACGCAGGTAGTTTTTCAACAGCTTGATAAGCCTGGATGAGGAGATCATTGCGTGATTCGGGTACTGGTGGCTGAAGACCACACCATAGTGCGGGAAGGCATCAAGCAACTGATCGGCATGGCCCGCGACCTCGAGGTGGCCGGCGAGGCCTGCAACGGCGAGCAACTGCTCGAGGTGCTGCGCCGCACGCCCTGCGACGTGGTGCTGCTGGATATCTCCATGCCTGGCGTCAATGGTCTGGAGGCGATTCCGCGTATCCGTGCGCTGAACGAGGCACCGGCGATCCTGGTGTTGTCGATGCACGACGAGGCGCAGATGGCCGCGCGTGCGCTCAAGGCAGGGGCCGCCGGCTACGCCACCAAGGACAGCGATCCGGCCCTGCTGATCACCGCGATTCGCAAGGTGGCCAGTGGTGGGCGCTATATCGACCCGGCCCTGGCCGACCGCATGGTCTTCGAGGTGGGCCTGACCGACTCGCGCCCGCCCCATGCGCAACTGTCCGAACGCGAGTTTTCGGTATTCGAGCGCCTGGTGCGCGGCGAGGGCGTCAACGATATCGCCCTGCACCTGGCCGTGAGCAACAAGACCGTGAGCACCCACAAGGCGCGCCTGATGCAGAAGCTCGGCGCGCATTCGGTAGCCGACCTGGTGCGCTATGCCATGGAGCACCGACTGCTGTAGGGTGCGCCGTGCGCACCAATGGCCTGGGTGCCGGAAGAATAGCGCGCGCAGCCTAGGCGGCCCCGCGACACCCTACGGGCTGACCGATCCGTCAAAACAGAGTTTTCCAGTGGGAATTTGTAGGGCGATCCCTACACGAGATTTTCCTCGCGCCTGATATCAGCTTGTCATCCCGCCCGATTTTTTCGCCCATTGTCACCGGCTTACTCTTGGTCATCGGCCTGAGACAAGAACAAGGGTGTGGTGATGGCAAACGATGTACTGGTGAGCTTCCGCGGCGTGCAGAAGAGCTATGACGGCGAGACGCTGATCGTCAAAGACCTCAACCTGGATATCCGCAAGGGCGAGTTTCTGACCCTGCTCGGCCCGTCCGGTTCCGGCAAGACCACCAGCCTGATGATGCTGGCCGGCTTCGAGACCCCCACCGCTGGCGAGATCCTCCTCGACGGCCGCTCGCTGAACAAACTGCCGCCGCACAAGCGCGACATCGGCATGGTGTTCCAGAACTATGCGCTGTTCCCGCACATGACCGTGGCCGAGAACCTGGCCTTCCCCCTGAGCGTGCGCGGCATGTCGCGCACCGACATCAGTGAGCGGGTCAAGCGCGCACTGTCCATGGTGCAACTCGACAGCTTCCGCAACCGCTATCCGGGTCAGCTTTCCGGCGGTCAGCAGCAGCGCGTGGCTTTGGCCCGTGCACTGGTGTTCGAGCCGCAACTGGTGCTGATGGACGAACCGCTCGGCGCGCTGGACAAGCAACTGCGCGAGCACATGCAGATGGAGATCAAGCATCTGCACCAGAGCCTGGGCGTGACCGTGGTCTACGTGACCCACGACCAGGGCGAGGCACTGACCATGTCCGACCGCGTGGCCGTGTTCCACCAGGGCGAGATCCAGCAGATCGCGCCGCCGCGCGAGCTTTACGAAACCCCGCAGAACACTTTCGTCGCGCAGTTCATCGGCGAGAACAATCGCCTGCCGGGTGAACTGCTCAGCCGTGATGGCGAACAGTGCGTGGTGCGTCTGGCGCGTGGCGAGGAGATCAAGGCCACGGCGGTCAACGTTGGCGCTGTCGGCGAGCCGGTCAGCCTGTCGATCCGCCCCGAACGCGTTCGTCTCAATGGCCACAGCGAAGCCTGTCCCAATCGTTTCTCCGGGCGCATCGCCGAGTTCATCTACCTGGGCGACCACGTGCGCATTCGCATGGAGGTCTGCGGCCAATCCGATTTCTACGTCAAGCAACCCGTGGCCGAGCTGGACTCGACTCTGGCGGTTGGTGACCTGGTTCCGCTCGGCTGGTCTGTCGAGCATGTCCGCGCGCTGGATCCACTCCAAGCCGAGTGAGCCTTGCGTGCAGTGCTGCACCTTTACCCCGTAACACAGAGGAGCTGATAAGAATGACGAAATCCCTGAAGCTCGCGGCGTTGGCCCTGGGCGTTAGCTGTGCCATGCCGGCACTGGCGGTGGACCTGACGGCGGTTTCCTTCGGCGGCGCGAACAAGGCGGCGCAGGTCAAGGCGTTCTACGAACCTTTCGAGAAGGCAACCGGCAACAAGGTTCTGGGCGGCGAATACAACGGTGAAATGGCCAAGGTCAAAGCCATGGTCGATACCAACAGTGTGAGCTGGGATCTGGTGGAGGTGGAGTCGCCGGAACTGGCCCGTGGCTGTGATGAGGGGCTGTTCGAGGAACTCGACCCGGCGCAATTCGGCGATGAGGCCAACTTCATCGAAGGCGCCATCCAGCCCTGTGGCGTCGGCTTCTTCGTCTGGTCAACGGTGCTGGCCTACAATGCCGACAAGCTGAGCACAGCGCCGACCAGCTGGGCCGATTTCTGGAATGTGAAGAAATTCCCGGGCAAGCGCGGCCTGCGCAAGGGGGCCAAGTACACCCTGGAATTCGCCCTGATGGCCGACGGCGTGCCGGTCAAGGATGTGTACAAGGTGCTGGCTACGAAAGAAGGCCAGGATCGCGCGTTCAAGAAACTCGACGAACTGAAACCCAACATCCAGTGGTGGGAAGCCGGCGCCCAGCCGCCGCAGTACCTCGCATCCGGTGACGTGGTGATGAGCTCGGCCTACAACGGCCGTATCGCTGCCGTGCAGGACGAGAGCAACCTGCAGGTGGTGTGGAACGGTGGCATCTACGACTTCGACTCCTGGGCCATCCCCCGTGGCGCCAAGAACGCCGAAGTGGCCAAGGAGTTCATCGCCTTCGCGGTCAAGCCTGAGGCGCAGAAAGCCTACTCCGAGAATATCGCCTACGGCCCGGCCAACAAGCAGGCCATCGACCTGCTGGCGCCGGAGCGTCTGAGCCTGATGCCGACCACGCCGGAAAACATCGCCAACCAGGTGGCCATCGACGTGACCTTCTGGGCTGACTATGGCGAGCAATTGGAGCAACGTTTCAACGCCTGGGCCGCGCGTTAAGAACCTATTCACGACCTGCTGCGCGTCGGCGCTGCTGCGTTAAAAACACGTTCGGAATGCTCATTTACAGCTCGTAAACTCCGCTTCCTCACATGTTTTTGCCTTGCATCGCTCTAGCTCGCCAGCTCGTGAACAGGTTCTGCGACTCGATCCGGCCCCGCCCGCCGGCGGGGCCGTCTGAATTTTCTTCTTGCTTGCGGAGTTGTCCATGGCCGCCGTACTGCCTGCCAACGATCTGCCCGGGCCGAACCTGAAGCAGCGTCTGGCCCGTGCCGAGCGTTTCAATCGTCTGAAATCCAAGGCGCTGATTCTGCCGCTATTGCTGTTCCTTCTGCTGACCTTCCTGCTGCCCATCGGCGCTCTGTTGCTGCGCAGCGTGGACAACCCGGAAGTGGTCGGCAGCCTGCCGCGTACCGTCGAGGCGATTGCTACCTGGGATGGTCGTGGCCTGCCGGAGGAGCCGGTGTACCGGGCGATTGCCCAGGATCTGGCCGAGGCGCGGCGCAATCAGGAGCTGGGCGATCTGTCCAAGCGCCTGAACATGGAGCAGGCCGGCTTTCGCAGCCTGGTCAGCAGCACCGCACGCAAGCTCCCGTTGCGCGAGCAACCGGCGTCCTACCAGGAGGCCTTCCTCGACCTGGACGAGCGCTGGGGCGACCCTGCCTACTGGCAGGTGATCCGCCGCAATGCCTCGTCGGTCACCCCCTATTACCTGCTGGCCGCGCTCGATCACCGCATCGACGATCTTGGCGAGCTGGCCAAAGCCACTCCGGATCAGGCCATCTACCTGGACATCTTCGCCCGCACCTTCTGGATGAGCCTGGTGATCACCGCCATCTGCCTGGTGCTGGCCTATCCGCTGGCCTACCTGTTGGCGAACCTGCCGACCCGTTCCGGCAACCTGCTGATGATCCTGGTGCTGCTGCCGTTCTGGACCTCGATCCTGGTGCGGGTGGCGGCCTGGATCGTGCTGCTGCAGTCGGGCGGGCTGATCAACAGCGCGCTGATCTCGCTGGGCATCATCGAGCAGCCGCTGCAACTGGTGTTCAACCGCAGTGGCGTGTACGTGGCAATGGTGCACATCATGCTGCCGTTCATGATTCTGCCGATCTACAGCGTGATGAAAGGCATCTCGCCCAGCTACATGCGTGCGGCGGTGTCGCTCGGTTGCCACCCGTTCGCCAGCTTCTGGCGGGTTTACTTCCCGCAGACCCTGGCCGGTGTCGGCGCGGGTTGCCTGCTGGTGTTCATCCTGTCCATCGGCTACTACATCACCCCGGCGCTGCTGGGCAGCCCGAACGACCAGATGATCAGCTACTTCGTCGCCTTCTACACCAACACCACCATCAACTGGGGCATGGCCACGGCGCTCGGCGGCCTGCTGCTGGCCGCGACCCTGGTGCTCTACGTGGTGTATAGCTGGCTGGTTGGCGCCAGCAAGCTGAGGCTTGGCTAAAAAACGGCCATAGAACACGCCTGCGTAGCAGGCCATCTAATGACCCTCTCCCGCTTGCGGGAGAGGGTGCCCGAAGGGCGGGAGAGGGTGTTTGTTTCGGCACCACCGCCTCTCGGTAATCGAACCCGGGAGGGTGGCGCAGGAAGAGCGCCCTCTCCCCCAACCCCTCTCCCGCAAGCGGGAGAGGGGAGCTTATGACCCTCCCTCATTTATGGGAGAGGGTGCCCGAAGGGCGGGAGAGGGTGCTTGTTTCGGCACCACTTCTTCTCGGTAACCGAACTCGGGAGGATGGAGCTTAACAGCGCCCTCTCCCCCAGCCCCTCTCCCATGAATGAGAGAGGGGAGCTAAAAGCCATATGGAGTCACAGCCATGCTCAGCCCCTACATGTCACCCGTCGAGCGCCTCTGGTACTACGGCCTGCGCATTCTCTGCGGCCTGGTCCTGCTGTTTCTGATCCTGCCGGTACTGGTGATCGTGCCGCTGTCGTTCAACTCCGGCACCTTTCTGGTCTACCCGCTGCAGGGTTTCTCGCTACGCTGGTACGAAGACTTCTTCATGTCCGCCGACTGGATGCGCTCGCTGAAGAACAGCCTGATCATCGCTCCGGCGGCCACCCTGCTGGCCATGGGCTTCGGCACCCTGGCGGCCATCGGCCTGACCCGTGGCGAGTTTCGTGGCAAGGCGCTGGTGATGAGCCTGCTGATCTCGCCGATGATCGTCCCGGTGGTGATCATCGGTGTCGCCAGCTACCTGTTCTTCGCCCCGCTGGGCCTGGGTAACAGCTACCTGTCGCTGATCCTGGTGCATGCCGTGCTTGGCGTGCCGTTCGTGATCATCACCGTGTCGGCCACGCTGCAGGGCTTCAACCACAACCTGGTGCGCGCCGCCGCCAGCCTCGGCGCCTCGCCCTTGACCGCCTTCCGCCGTGTGACCCTGCCGCTGATTGCGCCGGGGGTGATTTCCGGTGCGCTGTTCGCCTTCGCCACCTCGTTCGATGAAGTGGTGGTGACGCTGTTCCTCGCCGGCCCCGAACAGGCGACCCTGCCGCGGCAGATGTTCAGCGGTATCCGCGAGAACCTCTCGCCGACCATCGCTGCCGCCGCCACACTGCTGATCGGCTTCTCCATCCTGCTGCTGCTGACCCTGGAGTGGCTGCGCGGGCGTAGCGAGAAACTGCGGACTTCAATGCCAGAATAATTCGCGCCCATTGCATGAAAAAGGCCTCGCCGGGCAACCGGCGGGGCCTTTTGCTATGAGGCGAATTGGCGCGCCTGATCCAGTGGCGCTGCCAGATAGCCATTCAACCGTTACAATGCGCGCCACCGTGACCCAAGCCCTTAGAGGTGCGCCATGCAACCCTTCGCCATCGCTCCGTCGATCCTTTCCGCCGACTTCGCCCGCCTGGGTGAGGAAGTGGACAACGTACTCGCCGCCGGGGCGGACATCGTGCATTTCGATGTCATGGACAACCACTACGTGCCCAATCTGACCATCGGCCCGATGGTCTGCTCGGCGCTGCGCAAGTACGGCATCACCGCGCCCATCGACGCGCACCTGATGGTCAAGCCGGTGGATCGCATCATTGGCGACTTTATCGAAGCTGGCGCCTCGTACATCACCTTCCACCCGGAAGCCTCCGAGCACATCGACCGTTCGCTGCAGCTAATCAAGGCCGGTGGCGCCAAGGCGGGGCTGGTGTTCAACCCGGCCACCCCGCTGGACGTGCTCAAGTACGTGATGGACAAGGTCGACATGATCCTCTTGATGAGCGTCAACCCGGGCTTCGGTGGGCAGAAGTTCATCCCCGGTACCCTCGACAAGCTGCGTGAAGCCCGTGCGCTGATCGACGCCAGCGGTCGCGAGATCCGTCTGGAGATCGATGGCGGCGTCAACGTGCAGAACATCCGCGAGATCGCCGAGGCGGGTGCCGACACCTTCGTCGCCGGCTCGGCGATCTTCAACCAGCCGGACTACAAGGCAGTGATCGACGCCATGCGTGCCGAACTGGCCCTGGTGCGTGGATGAAACCGCTGCGCGCGCTGTGCGGCGGTGAGCTGCCGCGCCTGGTGATGTTCGACCTGGACGGCACGCTGATCGACTCGGTGCCTGACCTGGCCGCAGCGGTCGACCGCATGTTGGTCGAGTTGGGCCGCGAGCCGGCCGGCGTAGAACAGGTTCGCGAATGGGTCGGCAATGGCGCCCGCGTGCTGGTGCGCCGCGCCCTGGCCGGTGGTCTGGATCATTCTGTGGTGGGCGAGGCCGAGACGGAGCAGGCCCTGGCGCGCTTTCTCGATATCTATGCCGACTGCCATAACCTGACCGCGCTCTACCCGGGCGTGCACGAGCTGCTCGAAGCGCTGAGTACCGCTGCCGTAGAACTCGCAGTGGTGACCAACAAGCCGGAGCGTTTCGTCGCACCGTTGCTGGAGCAGGTCGGCCTGGGCGGTTACTTCCGCTGGATCATTGGCGGCGACACCCTGCCGCAACAGAAGCCTGACCCGGCCGCGTTGCTGCAGGTGATGCGCCTGGCCGAGGTAAGCCCGGCGCAGTCGTTGTTTGTCGGTGACTCGCGCAATGATGTGCTGGCCGCACGCGCTGCTGGCGTACCCTGCGTAGCGGTGAGCTATGGCTACAACCATGGCCGCCCGGTGGCCGAAGAGGAGCCGCAGTTGGTGGTCGATAGCCTGGCCGAGCTGATTTGAACAACGGCAAGTTGCAAGCCACAAGCTTCAAGACAGAGCAACAACGATACGCAGGGTTTGACTCGCTCAGGGGTTAGGCCCTCACACTGACTTGGCTTGCGGCTTGCGGCTTGCGGCTTGCGGCTTGCGGCTTGCGGCTTGCGGCTTGCGGCTTGCGGCTCATAGCTGCTACCTTGGCCGCTCTTCAACTCCCGCCTGTCGAGATCGCATCGTGGTGGTCACCTGCAAACTCTGGATGAAAGTGATCAAGGCCTTGGCCCGTTGGCGCTGGCGCGCCTGATTTCGTCCTGCCGCTGTGCGCGGCCCGTTTGCATCTGACCGATTTCTCACGCCACGAGGCTGATCATGAACCACGAAGAATTTCTGCGCTTGGCCGCCGAAGGCTACAACCGCATTCCGCTGGCCTGCGAAACCCTGGTGGATTTCGACACGCCGCTGTCCATCTACCTGAAACTGGCCGACGCGCCCAACTCCTATCTGCTCGAATCCGTGCAGGGCGGTGAGAAATGGGGGCGTTACTCGATCATCGGCCTGCCGGCGCGCACCGTGCTGCGCGTGCATGGTCATGATGTCGTGGTCAGCACCGATGGCGTCGAGGTGGAGCGCCACCAATGTACCGATCCGCTGGAGTTCGTCGAGCAGTTCAAGGCGCGCTACAAGGTGCCCAGCATCGCCGGTCTGCCACGCTTCAACGGCGGCCTGGTGGGTTACTTCGGCTACGACAGCGTGCGCTACGTCGAGCAGAAGCTGGCTCGCTGCCCCAACCCCGATCCGCTGGGCACGCCGGATATCCTGCTGATGGTTTCAGACGCCGTGGTGGTGTTCGACAACCTGGCCGGCAAGATGCACGGCATCGTCCTGGCTGACCCGAGCGAGGCGGATGCCTTCGAGCAGGGCCATGCGCGCCTGCGCGAGATCCTGCACAAGCTGCGTCAGCCGATCACCCCGCGCCTGGGCGTGGATCTGGCCGCGCCGCTGGGCGACGAGCCGGCGTTCCGCTCCAGCTACAGCAAGAGTGACTACGAGGCCGCCGTCAGCGCCATCAAGGACTACATCCTGGCTGGCGACTGCATGCAGGTGGTGATTTCCCAGCGCATGACGATCGAGTTCAAGGCAGCGCCCATCGACCTGTACCGCGCGTTGCGCTGCATCAACCCGACTCCGTACATGTACTTCTTCAACTTCGGCGACTTCCATGTAGTCGGCAGCTCGCCCGAAGTGCTGGTGCGCGTCGAGGACGGTCTGGTCACCGTGCGCCCCATTGCCGGCACGCGTCCGCGTGGTGCCACCGAAGAGGCCGATCTGGCCCTGGAAGAGGATCTGCTGGCCGATGCCAAGGAGATCGCCGAGCACCTGATGCTGATCGATCTGGGCCGCAACGACACCGGCCGCGTCTCGGAAATCGGTTCGGTGAAGCTGACCGAGAAAATGGTCATCGAGCGCTATTCCAACGTCATGCACATCGTTTCCAACGTCACTGGCGAGCTGAAGCAGGGCCTGACCTCGATGGATGCCCTGCGCGCCATCCTGCCGGCCGGCACCCTGTCCGGTGCGCCGAAGATCCGCGCCATGGAAATCATCGACGAGCTGGAACCGGTCAAACGCGGCGTCTACGGCGGTGCGGTCGGTTACTACGCCTGGAACGGCAATATGGACACCGCCATTGCGATTCGTACCGCAGTGATCAAGGATGGCGAGCTGCACGTGCAGGCCGGCGCCGGCATCGTCGCCGACTCGGTGCCCGCGCTGGAATGGGAGGAGACCCTCAACAAGCGCCGCGCCATGTTCAAGGCCGTGGCCCTGGCGGAGCAGGGCTCGCGCTGACCGGAGCGCTTAGCGAAAAGGGCAGCTTAGGCTGCCCTTTTCGTTTTCGCTTCCTGGGTATTGCCTCGCTCCACCCAGGCTACAGTCGCGTAGGGTGGACGACGCTTTATCCGTCCACCATGAGGTTGGCAAGGCGGTGGATGAAAAGAGCGTCGGCTACGCGCCCCGATCCGCCTGCTGCCTCAGCTCTCCAGCTTGGCCAATGCCGTCCCGGCATCCAGATAAGCCCCGGCCTGCTCGCGAATGCGCAAAGTACCGTCCGCGGGGGCGGTGACCTGGGTTTCCATCTTCATGGCTTCCATCACCGCGATCACCTCGCCGGCTTTGACCTGCGCGCCATCCTCGACCAGCCAGGCGTGCAGGTTGCCGGAAATCGGCGCCGTTACCTGGCCTTCTTCAGCAGCAGGCGCTGCGGTTTGGGGCGCCACCTGAGCGCTGCCGCCCAGCGGCGCCAGGCCTTGCAGCAGGGCGCTGGGCAGGCCCAGTTCATGGCGCTTGCCGTCGATCTCGATAAAGGTGCGCAGCACCGCGTCTCCGACCACCGGCAAGGTGCGCGGCGCCAGGGTGATCTGCTCGGCGAAGTCGGTCTCGATCCAGCGGGTGTGCACGGCGAAACGCTCCGGGCCGGTGAAGTCGGCGTGGTCCATCACTGCGCGATGGAAGGGCAGCACCGAGGCGATGCCGTCGATCTGGAATTCGGCCAGGGCGCGGCGCGCGCGGGCGATGGCCTGCTCGCGGGTGGCACCGGTGACGATCAGCTTGGCCATCATCGAGTCGAAGGTGCCGGGCACGCTGGAGCCGCTTTCCACGCCGCTGTCCAGGCGCACGCCGGGGCCGCTCGGTGCGCGGAATTCGCTGATCTTGCCGGGGGTGGGCAGAAAGCCCTTTCCGGCATCCTCGGCGTTGATGCGGAACTCGAAGCTGTGGCCGCGCGGCGTCGGCGTTGCGCTGAACGACAGCGGCAGGCCGTCGGCGACACGTAGCTGCTCGATCACCAGATCGACGCCGGCGGTTTCTTCGGTTACCGGGTGCTCCACCTGCAGGCGGGTGTTCACTTCCAGGAACGACAGGGTGCCGTCGGCGCTGAGCAAGTATTCCACGGTGCCGGCGCCGACATAGCCGGCCTTGGCACAGATGGCGTGGGCGGACTGGTGGATGCGCTGGCGCTGCTCATCGCTGATGAAGGGCGCCGGCGCTTCTTCCACCAGCTTCTGGTTGCGGCGCTGCAGCGAGCAGTCGCGGGTGCCGACCACCACCACGTTGCCGTGGCTATCAGCGATTACCTGGGCTTCGATATGGCGCGGGCGGTCGAGGAACTGCTCGACGAAGCACTCGCCGCGGCCGAAGGCAGCTTCGGCTTCACGCACCGCCGAGGCGTACAGCTCGGCCACTTCGTCCATGCGCCAGGCCACTTTCATGCCGCGCCCGCCGCCACCGAAGGCGGCCTTGATGGCGATCGGCAGGCCGTGCTGCTCGGCGAAGGCCAGCACTTCGGCGGCGCTCTGCACCGGGCCGGGGGTGCCGGCCACCAGGGGCGCGCCGACCTGCTGGGCGAGCTTGCGGGCTTCGACCTTGTCGCCGAGCACGTCGATGGTCTCCGGGTTCGGGCCGATCCAGATCAGCCCGGCGCCTTGCACGGCGCGGGCGAAATCGGCGCGTTCGGAGAGAAAGCCGTAACCGGGGTGCACGGCATCGGCGCCGGCGCGCTTGGCGATGGCCAGCAGTTTGTCGATGTTCAGGTAGGTGTCGGCGGGGCGCTCGCCGTCCAGGGCGTAGGCTTCGTCGGCGTGGCGCACGTGCAGGGCGTCGATATCGGCATTGGCGTACACGGCCACGGAGGCCACGCCGTGGTCGCGGCAGGCGCGGGCGATGCGCACGGCGATTTCACCGCGGTTGGCGATCAGGACTTTTTTCATGGTTGGTTCTTCGCATCGGCAGTAGGAAGGGAGGCGTCGGGTTCGAGCTCGACGAACGCCTCGATGGGGTTGAAGCGGATCTGCGCATTGATGGGGATTTGCCCGGCCAGATCCAGGTGGTGGCTGGCCACGGCGGCGATCACCGGGTAGCCGCCGGTCAGCGGGTGGTCGGCGAGGAACAGCACCGGCTGGCCGCTGGCGGGCACCTGAATGGCGCCCAGGGAGGTGCCTTCGCTGGGCAGCTCGTCATGGTTGCAGCGCTCCAGGGGCACCTCGCCCTCCAGGCGAATGCCGACCCGGTTGGACTGCGGGGTGACGCGCCACAGCTGGCTGCTCAGGCGCTCGATGGCCGCCGCGGTGAACCAGTCGCTGCGCGGACCCATCACCACATCCAGGGTGATCACATCCTTGGCAGTGGGCAGCTCGAACGCCGGGGCTTCACTCGTCGACACGCTGGTGCCGACGCTGATTGCCTCGAAACCCAGCCGGTCGCCGGCCTTGAGCGGCGGCGGGCCGACCTGGGCCAGGCTGTCGTAGGACAGGCTGCCCAGCACTGGCACCACCTGAAAGCCGCCGCGAATCGCCAGGTAGCTGCGCAGCCCGGCCAGGGGCGCGCCGAGGCTGACGCGGTCGCCGTCGTCCAGTTCGATGGGCTGATAGGTGCCCGGCTGCCACTGCAGGCCGCTGGCGGTGGTCACGCTGACTGGTGTCTGCGCACCAGTGACGGCGATGAGCGTGCGGCCATGGCAGACGAAGCTCAGTCCGCCGAGTACCACTTCCAGGCAGGCGCTGGCCGAGTCGTTGCCCACCACGCGATTGGCGGCGCGCAGGGCACCGCGATCCAGTGCGCCGGACATCGACACGCCCTGGTCGGTATGGCCGGCGCGACCGAGGTCCTGCAGCACCGTTTGCAGGCCGGGGCTGAGGATTTCCAGGTGGGCACCGGCAGGTGGCTCGCTGGCCGTCGCTCGTTCATGGTCTGGCAGGCCACCGGCCGGCAGCGGGCCGGCATCCTGAAAACGCACCTTGTAGCCGGGGCGCAGCAGGGCTGGTTCGTCACGCCCCAGATCCCACATCTGCAAGGGCGTCACGCCGATGATCTGCCAGCCACCGGGGCTGGCCTTGGGGTAGATGCCGCTGAAGTTGCCGGCCAGGGCCACGGCGCCGGCTGGAATGCGCGTGCGCGGGGTCTGCCGACGTGGCACCTGGAAGTCGGCGCCGCCGGTCAGGTAGCCGAAGCCGGGGGCGAAGCCGCAGAAGGCCACTTCATAATCGGCGCCGGTGTGGCGGCGTACCACCTCCTCACGGCTGATGCCGAGCAGCCCGGCCACCTCGTCGAGGTCCTCGCCGTTGTAGTGCACGGGAATTTCCACGCGGCGGCTGTCGCGGGTGCTGCGCTGGCTCAGGTCGCGGCGGGCCAGATCATCGATCAATGCCTGGCGGTCGATGGCGCTGGGCCGGTACTGGATCAGCAGGGTACGCGCGGCCGGGACGATTTCCTCGACGCCGACGATGGGCTCGGCCTGCAACGCGTCGAACAGTGCCAGGGTTTCATCGAGATCCTGCAGTTCGACGAGCAACGTATCGAGGTTGGCTGGGAGAAAACGCACTGCAAGCTCCTATACGTGGTACGCGTTGTCAGGCACGTCGGTGATAAACATATGGCCGGGCGAATGGGTGATCGCGAAGGGCACGCCGGAGGCCATGACCGCCGCCTGGGGCGTTACCCCGCAGGCCCAGAACACCGGCACTTCGCCGGGCTCGATGCGCACCGCGTCGCCGAAATCCGGCTTTTGCAGGTCTTTGATGCCTAGCCGATCCGGCTCGCCGATATGCACCGGGGCGCCGTGCACCGAGGGGTAGCGCCCGGAAATACCGGCGGCCTCGGCGACACGATCGGCCGGGATCGGCCGCATCGACACCACCATCTCGCCATGCAGGCGACCCGCCGGGCGGCAGGCGCGGTTGGTTCGGTACATCGGCACGTTGCAGCCGTCGGTGATATGTCGCACGTCGATACCGGCCTCCTGCAGACCGGTCTCGAAGGTGAAGCTGCAGCCGATCAGAAAGGTCACCATGTCGGTGTGTTCGGCCCAGGCAGCGGTGGCGTCGCTGACTTCCTCGACCAGCTTGCCGTCACGCCAGATGCGGTACAGGGGCAGATCGGTGCGCAGGTCGGTGCCTTCGGCCAATACCGTGTGCGGGCTGCCGGCGTCGCTCACGTCGAGCACCGGGCAGGCCTTGGGGTTGCGTTGGGCGTAGAGCAGAAAGTCGTAGGCCCAGTCGTGGGGCAGGGCGATCAGGTTGGCCTGGGTCATGCCCGGCGCGATACCGGCCGTGGGCGCGACGCGACCGTTGCGGTACTCGGCGCGGGCCTGGCGGGCGGCGACAATGGCGGCCTGCTGGGCGCGTTGGATTGCATTCATCGGGCAGCTCCGGCGAAGGTTTGCAGGGATACGCCCGATCGCTCCAACAACTGGCGCACCTCGCGGGCCATCTGGATGGCGCCGGGGCTGTCGCCGTGCACGCAGATGGAGTCGGCTTCGACGCGGGTGACGCTGCCGTCGATGGCTTCGACCTCGCCGCTCTGCACCAGGCGCAGCATGCGCTGGGCCACTTGTTCGGCGTCGTGCAGCACGGCGCCTGGCTCGCGGCGCGATACCAGGGTGCCTTGCGGCGTATAGGCACGGTCGGCGAAGGCTTCGGCGATGCAGCTCAGGCCTTCGCTACGGGCCAGCTCGATCAGCGGTGAGCCGGCCAGGGCGACCAGCACCAGGCGCGCATCCACGGCGCGAATCGCCTCGATCACTGCCAGGGCTTGGCGCCTGTCGTGGGCGATGGTGTTGTACAGCGCGCCGTGGGGTTTGACGTAGCGCACCGAAGTGCCGGCGGCGGTGGCCAGGGCCTGCAGGGCGCCGATCTGGTAGATCACGTCGGCGCTCAGCTCGTCGCTGGCGATGTCCATGTTGCGGCGACCGAAACCGACCAGGTCCGGGTAGGCGACGTGGGCGCCGATGGTCACGCCCTTGGCCGCAGCGGCCTTGAGGGTACGCAGGATGCCGGCCGGGTCACCGGCGTGGAAGCCGCAGGCGACGTTGGCGCTGGTGACGATGTCGAGCATCGCGGCATCGTCGCCCATGGACCATTGGCCGAAGCTTTCGCCCAGGTCGCTGTTGAGGTCGATGGAAGGCATGTCGTTCTCTCCTTACAGGTTCACGAAGGCCAGGATCGGGCCGACCGATTTGGCCGCCATGTACCAGGTCAGCGCGCAGGTGATGGCGCCGAGGGCCAGCAACCAGCGCGGGTAGTGGTAGCCGCCCATCAGGTCGCTGCGGCGCCAGCCCACGTACACGAAAATGCTCAGGCCGATGGGCAGGATCAGGCCGTTGAAGCCGCCAGCGAACAACAGCAGGGCCGCCGGCGCGGTGCCCAGGGCCAGGTAGATGCTCAACGAGACGGCGATGAAGGCCACGGTGGCGCGGTTGCGGCCGCGCTCGCTGATGCCCGGCATGAAGGCGGTGATGAACGACATCGAGGTGTAGGCCGCGCCGATCACGCTGGTGATGGCAGCGGCCCAGAGCACCAGGCCGAAGGTGCGCAGGCCGAGCTCGCCGGCAGCGGCCTGGAAGGCCTGGGCGGCCGGGTTGGCGCCTTTGCCGGAGGTGTCGATGACCACGCCGCTGGCGGCCACGCCGAGAATCGCCAGGAACAGGATGTAGCGCATCACGCCGGTTACCGCGATGCCGCTGAGTGCCGCCTTGGTGACTTCCTTCACGTGCTCTTCGCCGACCAGGCCGCGATCCAATAGGCGGTGCGCGCCGGCATAGGTGATGTAGCCGCCTACGGTGCCGCCGACGATGGTGGTGATGGTGGCGAAGTTGATCTCATCCGGCCACACGGTCTGGCGCAGTGCCTCGCCCAGGGGCGGGTTGGAGGCGACGGCGACGAACAGGGTGAGCAGAATCATCAGCAGGCCGAGCACCACGATCAGCCGGTCGACGGCGATACCGGCCCGCTTGGACAGGAAGATGCCGATGGCCACCAGGGCGCTGAGGGCCCCGCCCCATTTCGGATCCAGGCCCATCAGCGCATTGAGGCCCAGGCCGGCGCCAGCGATGTTGCCGACGTTGAACACCAGCCCGCCGAAGATCACCAGCACTGCGAGCAGGTAGCCGCTGCCGGGAATCGCCGCGTTGGCGATGTCCGAGGCGCGCATGCGGGTCAGGGTGACGATGCGCCAGACGTTCAGTTGCACCACGAAGTCGATGAGGATCGAGGCGAGGATGCCGAAGGCGAAGGCCGCACCCATGGTCGCCGTGAAGGTGGCGGTCTGGGTGATGAAGCCGGGGCCGATGGCCGAGGTCGCCATCAGGAAGATGGCCGCGATCAGCGATGAGCGGCGTGAGCGGGCGAAGTCGCGGGTGGTCTGGCTCTGCATGTGAGCGCTCCTGGGCATTGGAGGATCGTGTGCAGAATGCAACGCAAGCAGCATGCCACTTTCCCTTCAGGATGGCTGTATTGTTGATTCTATCTATATAAATTGTTCAACAATAATTAATTTATGGCTCATCAATCTGCACCATTTTGTTACCCTGATACCCATATGTGTTCCATCGAAGTGCATGAGGTGACACCTGCAACGCTTGCCTGCACGAACGGACTCATAGACCATCAGCGGGCCTTGCAGCCCTGCCAGGTGCGACCACCGAGATGCCGCTAACCGCAATGGATGGATCGATGAGCCAAGACCTGCCTGAAAACCCGCGCACCCTCGGCGAAACCGTGACCGCCGAGATTCGTCGCAAGCTGGTCGAGGGGGAACTGGTGCCCGGCCAGCGCCTGTCGGAGGCCGCTCTGAGCGAGAGCCTGGATATCTCGCGCAACACCTTACGTGAGGCCTTTCGCGTATTGACCCAGGAAGGCCTGCTCAAGCACGAGCCCAATCGCGGCGTCTTCGTCGCGGTGCCGGACATGGCCTCGATCATCGACATCTACCGGGTTCGCCGCTTCATCGAGTGCCAGGCGCTGGCCCAGGCCTATCCCAAGCACCCCGCCGTGCGCCGCATGGCCGAGGCGGTGGCCGCCGCCAGGCGCTGCCGTGACGCTCAGGACTGGAGCGGGGCGGGTACGGCGAATATGGCCTTCCATGCCGGTATCGTCGAGCTGGCCGACAGCGAACGCCTCAACACCTTCTATGCTCACCTGTCCGCCGAGTTGCGCCTGGCCTTCGGTCTGCTCAAGGATGCCGAGTTCCTGCATTCGCCCTACATCGACATGAACGCGTCGATTCTCGAACGTCTCGAAGCCGGGCAAACGCAGGAGGCGGCGCAGGCGCTGGACGCCTATCTGGTGCAATCCGAACGTACCGTGCTGGCGGCCTATGCGCGCCGCTTGCGTTGATCCGCTGCTCACGGTTGCGCATGGCCATTAGCTGGGCTACTGTGCGGCAATCGTGATGCGAGATACCCCTGTGACCTTCAGCAGCACCCTCCTGATGCGCCTGATCAAGGCCCTGGCCCGTTGGCGCTGGCGCGCCTGACCTCTCCCTTGCCGGCTCGGCCGGTGCGTTTCGTTCGCCCCCGCGCCTTGCGCCTCATCGAGCTCTGCTCAGGCGTGAAGCGTCCATTGCTCTGGGGCGTGACTACCAAGGCAGTACATCTAGAGGCAACGCATATCATGCTGCTGATGATCGACAACTATGATTCCTTTACCTACAACGTGGTGCAGTATCTGGGCGAGCTGGGTGCCGATGTCCACGTCATTCGCAACGACGAGCTGAGCATCGCCGAGATCGAGGCCTTGCAGCCCGAGCGCATCGTCGTCTCGCCCGGCCCCTGCACGCCGACCGAGGCGGGCGTGTCCATCGAGGCCATCCTGCATTTCGCCGGCAAGCTGCCGATCCTCGGCGTCTGCCTGGGCCATCAGAGCATCGGCCAGGCCTATGGCGGCGACGTGGTGCGCGCGCGGCAGGTGATGCATGGCAAGACCAGCCCGGTATTCCACGCCAATCAGGGCGTGTTCGCCGGCCTGGCGATGCCGGTAACCGTGACCCGCTATCATTCCTTGGTGGTCAAGCGCGAAACCCTGCCGGACTGCCTGGAGGTCACCGCCTGGACTCAGCACGAGGACGGCTCCATCGACGAGATCATGGGCTTGCGTCACAAGACCCTGAATGTCGAGGGCGTGCAGTTTCACCCCGAATCCATCCTCACCGAGCAGGGCCACGAACTGTTCGCCAACTTCCTCAAGCAGACCGGAGGCGTGCGCGCATGAACATCAAGGAAGCTCTCAACCGGATCGTCGCCCAGCTCGATCTGAGCACCGAGGAAATGCAGGCGGTGATGCGCGAGATCATGACCGGTCAGTGCACCGACGCGCAGATCGGCGCCTTCCTCATGGGCATGCGCATGAAGAGCGAGACCATCGACGAGATCGTCGGGGCCGCCAGCGTCATGCGCGAGCTGGCCGCGCCAGTGGTGATCAATGCCGAACGCCTGGTCGACACCTGTGGCACCGGTGGCGACGGCATGAACATCTTCAACGTCTCCACCGCCGCTGCTTTCGTGGTCGCGGCGGCTGGCGGCAAGGTGGCCAAACACGGCAACCGTGCGGTCTCCGGCAAGAGTGGCAGTGCCGATCTGCTGGAAGCGGCCGGCGTCTACCTGGGGCTCAAGCCCGAGCAGGTGGCGCGCTGCGTCGAAAGCGTTGGCGTCGGTTTCATGTTCGCCCCGTCCCATCACGGCGCGATGAAGCATGCCATCGGCCCGCGCCGCGAGCTGGCGCTGCGTACCCTGTTCAACATGCTCGGCCCTATGACCAACCCGGCCGGTGCCAGGCATCAGGTGATCGGCGTGTTCAGCCAGGCGTTGTGCCGGCCCATGGCCGAAGTGCTGCAGCGTCTGGGCAGCGAGCACGTTCTGGTGGTGCACGCCCAGGATGGCCTGGACGAGATCAGCCTGGCCGCGCCTACCTTCGTCGCCGAACTCAAGGATGGCCAGGTCAGCGAATACCGCATCCAGCCCGAGGATTTCGGCATCAAGAGCCAGAGCCTGATCGGTTTGACCGTCGACAACGCCGCGCAATCGCTGGAACTGATTCGTGACGCCCTGGGTCGACGTAAGACCGACAATGGCCAGAAAGCCGCCGACATGATCGTGCTCAATGCCGGTGCCGCGCTCTACGCTGCCGATCATGCCAGCACCTTGCGCGAAGGCATCCAGTTGGCCCACGATGCCCTGCACACCGGGCTGGCGCGGGAGAAGCTGGAAGAGCTGGTGTCCTTTACTGCGGTATTCAAACAGGAGAACGAAGGGTGAGCGTGCCAACCGTACTGGAGAAGATCGTCGCCCGTAAGTTCGAGGAAGTAGCGGCGCGCCGTGCCCAGGTCAGCCTGGCCGAACTCGAGGCCGTGGCCCGTGCCGCCGATGCGCCGCGTGGCTTCGCCCGCGCCTTGCAGGCACAGGCAGCACGCAAGCAGCCGGCGGTGATCGCCGAGGTCAAGAAGGCCTCGCCGAGCAAGGGCGTGCTGCGCGCCGATTTCGTGCCGGCCGATATCGCCCGCAGCTACGAGGCGGGTGGGGCTACCTGCCTGTCGGTACTGACCGATATCGATTTCTTCCAGGGCGCCGACCAGTACCTGCAGCAAGCCCGCGCCGCCTGCGCGCTGCCGGTGATCCGCAAGGACTTCATGGTTGATCCCTACCAGATCGTCGAAGCCCGCGCCCTGGGTGCCGACTGCGTGCTGCTGATCGTTTCCTGCCTGGATGACGTGCGCATGGCCGAGCTGGCCGCGGTGGCCAGGGACAATGGGCTGGACGTGCTGGTGGAGGTGCATGACGGCGATGAACTGGAACGTGCGCTGAAGACACTCGATACCCCCTTGGTGGGCATCAACAACCGTAACCTGCACACCTTCGAGGTCAGCCTGGAAACCACCCTCGACCTGCTGCCGCGTATCCCCCGTGATCGCCTGGTGGTGACCGAGAGTGGCATTCTCAACCGCGCAGATGTCGAGCTGATGGAGATCAACGAGGTCTATGCCTTCCTGGTTGGCGAAGCCTTCATGCGTGCGGCGGATCCCGGAGCGGAGCTGCAACGCCTGTTCTTTCCCGAGCGAGGTCGGCCAGCGGTAATTGGCACCGACCCCGAATAGCACGCATAAAAAAGCCGGTTAGATAACCGGCTTTTTCGTTTTGTGTTGTGATCAGCGGGTGCCGAACACCACCATGGTCTTGCCCTTGACGTGCACCAGGCCCTGCTCTTCCAGGGACTTGAGTACGCGACCGACCATCTCGCGCGAGCAGCCGACGATGCGGCCGATCTCCTGACGGGTGATCTTGATCTGCATACCGTCCGGATGGGTCATGGCGTCCGGCTGCTTGCACAGGTCGAGCAGGGTGTGCGCAACACGGCCGGTGACGTCGAGAAAGGCCAGGTCGCCGACCTTGCGCGTCGTATTGCGCAGGCGCTCGGCCATCTGGCTGCCCAGGGCGAAGAGGATGTCAGGATCCTGCTGGGTCAGCTCGCGGAACTTGGCGTAGCTGATCTCCGCTACTTCGCACTCGGTCTTGGCGCGCACCCAGGCGCTGCGTTCCTTCTCCGAGCCTTCCTTCTCGAACAGCCCCATCTCGCCGAAGAAATCCCCGGCATTGAGGTAGGCGATGATCATTTCCCGGCCGTCATCGTCCTCAATGAGGATGGTGACCGAGCCTTTGACGATGAAGAACAGCGTTTCGCAGCGATCACCTGCATAGATGATGGTGCTTTTTGCCGTGTAACGACGGCGATGACAATGCGCAAGCAGCTTGTCGAGGTGCTTTATCTTAGGTGTGAGTGTGATAGCGACCATGCCCCGAGTCCCGATATGAAAAGTGTAGGCCTTTGTCCAGCAGGCGATTTCTTATTGGTTATCCGACCAGTGTGCCAGCATTCCGGCGCCAGCTTAACAGACATACGATGAGTGAGGTTTTTTTTGTGACCTGGCTAACACAGCGTAGTGGAACTTTGACGCGAGGGTCAGGCACGGCGTGCTGCAGGCTTGTGCTAACCTGCGTGCCTTTGCAAAGCAACGGAGCCTGGAGAGATGAAAGCGCGCGTGCAGTGGGCGGGTGAAGCCCTGTTCCTCGGTGAGTCCGGCAGTGGCCATGCCGTGGTCATGGATGGCCCGCCCGAGGCAGGTGGCCGCAACCTGGGCGTTCGCCCGATGGAAATGGTGCTGATAGGCCTGGGTGGCTGCAGCAACTTCGATGTGGTCAGCATCCTGCGCAAGGGCCGGCAGCCGGTGGAGAGCTGCGAGGTGTTCCTCGATGCCGAGCGCGCGAGCGAAGAGCCCAAGGTGTTCACCAAGATCCACCTGCATTTTGTGGTCAAGGGCCGTGGGCTGAAAGAGGCTCAGGTCAAGCGTGCGGTCGAACTGTCAGCGGAGAAGTACTGCTCTGCCTCGATCATGCTCGGTCGCGGCGGCGTGGCTATCAGCCATGACTATGAAATAGTCGAGCTGGGATAGAAGCAGCCACAAGCTTCAGGCTGCAAGCTGCAAGCTGCAAGCTGCAAGCGAGAGCCCAGTCCGCCCTGAGCATTAAACTCTGTAGGTGGACTTGGTCATCACCTTCGACAGCAGGGTCATACCGAACTTCACCGGGGCCGGGAAGCGCAAGCCGCCGGCGGCCAGGGCGCTGTTGGCATGCTGTTGCTCGTCGACACGCATCTGCTCGAGGATGGCGCGCGACTTGGCATCGTGCTCGGGGAGCTGTTCGAGGTGTTCGTCCAGGTGCTTGCACACCTGATCCTCGGTGGCGGCGACGAAGCCCAGACTGACCCTGTCACTGACCAGGCCAGCCACAGCGCCGACGCCGAAAGACAGGCCGTAGAACAGTGGGTTGAGCACACTGGGCTGGCTGCCCAGTTCCCGAATGCGTTGTTCGCACCAGGCCAGGTGGTCGATTTCCTCGTCGGCGGCATGCTCCATGGCTTTGCGCACCTCTGGCAGCTTGGCCGTCAGGGCCTGGCCCTGATAGAGGGCCTGGGCGCAGACCTCGCCGGTATGGTTGATACGCATCAGGCCAGCGATATGGCGCGCCTCGTCGCTGCTCAGCTCGGCTTCGTGCTGCACGATGGCTGGTGAGGGGCGCCCCGAGGCGCCGCTGAATGGCAGCAGTGTGCGCAGGGCCGCATCGGCTTGCAGCAGCAGGCGGTCGACGGGTGAATACTGGCGTTCGCTGGCCATGGGGGACCTCCGACTGGAACGAGATCCCTAGTCTACTGCAAAGTACCGGGCACGTCGCCGCTGCGGGCCGGGCTGGCGATGTTGGACGGCTCCGAACCCTTGCGTCGGGCCATGACTGCGGCGACGATCCATGACAACGGGCAGGTGCGAAGATCGGCTCGCTCATTTCCACAAGGAGCAGGTGTTGAAGAACGATATTCACGATCTGGGGTTGGTGCTCGACTCCAAGGTCAAGCTGATCGTCATCGAGTCCTGGGACGAGGCGCGGGTGCTGGAGACCCTGACCGGTCTGGCGGTCAAGCGCGGGCTCGGCCTGCACACCTGGTCGGTCACCGAAGGGCTGCAGCGCCTGGGCTTCGGTAGTGATCCAGTGGATCAGTCGCCGACCCTGGAGCCTGAGGCGGCATTGCGCATGATCAAGGCCGACCCGCAGCCGAACCTCTACGTGATGTGCGACCTGCATCCCTTCCTCGACGACAACCCGCGCCTGGTGCGCCTGCTCAAGGAAATCGCCATGAGCGAGGCCGCGTACAAACCGACCCTGGTGCTGGTGTCCCATGCGTTCAAGTTGCCGCCCGAGGTACAGCGTTACGCGGCACGTTTCAGCCTGGCGCTGCCGACCGAGGACGAGCTGCTGGGCATCGTGCGCGACGAGGCGGCACGCTGGAGCGAGGGCAACCGAGGTTCGCGGGTGCGCACCGACAACCGCACCCTGCAACAGGTGGTGAAGAACCTGCGCGGCCTCAGCCATGCCGAGGCGCGGGCGTTGGCACGCAACGTGATCTGTGACGACGGGGCAATCACCCAGGAAGACATTCCCGAGCTGAACAAGACCAAGTTCCAGCTACTGGATCTGGACGGTGTGCTCAGCTTCGAGTACGACACCGCGCGTTTCGCCGATGTCGGCGGCCTGGTCAATCTCAAGCGCTGGCTCGGCGAGCGGCAGGCCGGCTTTCTCGAAGGCAAGGGCATCGATGCGCCGAAAGGCGTGCTGCTGGTCGGTGTGCAGGGCGGTGGCAAGAGCCTGGCGGCCAAGGCGGTGGCCGGGCTCTGGGGGCTGCCGCTGCTGCGTCTGGATTTTGCTTGCCTGTACAACAAGTTCTTCGGCGAGACCGAACGCAACCTGCGCGAAGCCCTGCACCTGGCTGAGCAGATGGCGCCCTGCGTGCTGTGGATGGACGAGGTGGAGAAGGGCCTGGCCAGTGGCGACCATGACGGCGGCGTGAGCCAACGCGTGCTCGGCACTTTGCTGACCTGGATGGCCGAGCGCAAGGCGCCGGTATTCGTCGTCGCCACGGCCAATGCCATCGACCGCCTGCCCCCCGAGCTGGTGCGCAAGGGGCGCTTCGATGAGCTGTTCTTCGTCGACCTGCCGACGGCCGAGGTGCGCGCGGAGATCTTCCGTATCCACCTGCAGCGACGCGAACTGGAACCTGAGCGCTTTGATCTGGCTCGGTTGGCCGAGGCCAGCGACGGTTTTTCCGGGGCAGAGATCGAGCAGGCGGTGGTCAGCGCCCTGTATGCCGGGCAGGCGCAGCAGCGCACTGTCGATCAGGAGTTGCTGCTGCATACCTTGCAGGCCACCTCGCCCTTGTCCGTGGTCATGGCCGAGCGGCTCGCCAGCCTGCGCAACTGGGCAGCCGGGCGCACGGTCAATGCCGGCTGAAGCAGGCCTTAGCGCTGGGTGTAGGGGCGTGTGATGCGCCCGCTCAGTTTGCGTACCAGCCAGCGGGGTGCCAGGCGGGGCAGGGTGGCGAGCAGGCGGTTACGCCAGTTGGGAACGATGATGGCGCGGTTGCGCTCCAGGCCGCGCACGGCTATCAGCGCCACCTCTTCGGCATTCATCATCAGTTTGCCCTTATCCAGGCGGGAAACGTTCATCTGCGCACTACGAAAGAAGGCAGTACGCGTCGGTCCCGGGCACAGCACCGAGACGCGCACGCCATAGTGGCGCAGTTCCTCGCGCAGGCCTTCGCTGAAGTGCAGCACATAGGCCTTGCTGGCGTAATAGCTGCTCATCCAGGGGCCGGGCTGGAAGGCGGCGACGGAGGCGACGTTGAGAATCTGTCCGCCGCCCTGCAGCGCCATGCGTTTGCCCAGGGCATGGCACAGGCGGGTCAGGGCCAGCACGTTGACCTCAAGCTGCTCCAACTCGCGCATCCAGTCCTGTTCCAGGAAGGGGCCGGCACAGCCGAGCCCAGCGCTGTTGACCAGCAGGTCGATGCGCCAGTCGCCTTCTTCCAGCTCCAACAGCAGTCCGGAAATCTGCAGGGGCTCGCTCAGGTCGCAGAGCCGAAAACGCACCTCGACGCCGAAGCGCAGGGCCAGCTCGCTGGCGATGCTCTCCAGGGCATCGCGCCGTCGCGCCACCAGAATGAGGTTGCGCCCGCGACGCGCCAGGGCCTCGGCCAGTGCCAGGCCGAGGCCGCTGGAGGCGCCGGTGATCAGCGCGTAGCTGGGCATGAATAAAAATCGCTGTGTCGCGTCATCGCTGCAGGAGTTGTTGTTCGGTATAGCCCATGTACTGCGGAAGAGCGATGGCAGCGGCGATGCCGATAACAGGTAGCAGAAGTGTCAGCCAGGCCAGGATGACCACTGCGTTGCTGTTGGGCGGCGGCGGCGGGCCGTAACGGTTGGCACCCTGGGAGCCAGGGATGATCAGCATGAGCAGGGAAAAGACACCGCCGACGACTGGAACGAAGTTGACCAGCCACAACCAGCCTGACCAGCCAATATCGTGTAGCCGTTGCACGCCGATGCAGACGCCGATGACCGCCATGCCAAGCACTGCCACAGCTACCAGTAGCATGCTCAGCGTACTCGACAGCGTTCCGATGCCTACGGACAACAGCAGTACTGGGAATGCGCATAGCATCATGGCCATGCTCCAGCCCAGGTAGCGCACTCGACCAATGCGACCTGCCACATTCACTACCTTGAGCTCACCGAATTGTGGCAGGTTTTCGGCTACGTCTGCCCGTGGTGGGGCATAGGGTGAGCTGGCTTCCTGCACGGGAGTGACCGTGGTTGCCGCCAGTTGTGCCTGGCGGGCCATGTATTTCTCGATGATGATGCCGCAGGCCGAGCATTCGGCAGCCTTGGTTTGCTCATGGCCGCATTTGGGGCAGGTCATGCGGGCCTGGCTGGCCGTGTCGGGAGCGGGTTCCTCTGGGTGATCCTCGGTCTGTACCAGGCTCAGGCCGATGGCCTGGTCCAGTTCCTTGCGTACTTTGGCGCCAGCCTTTTGCAGCGCATCGAGGTATTGATCCGCCTGCTGCTCGGGCAAATCCTTCTTCAGGGTCACCACTGCGCCGCTGAACAGGGCATCGATGCGTGCTCGGTCGCTCTTGAACAGGCGAGCGAGGTTGTCCTTGACCGTTTCCAGTGTCGCATTCGGCATCAGTTGGCCGTCGAACAGGATCTTGTAGCGAGGTGGATTCATGCGGGCTTCCTTGTCTGCTCATGAGGTGGCAGGTAATGCAGCGTAGAGCGCCTGCAGGCCACTGTACAAGCGGCCTGCAGCACAATTGGCAGCTTTTCTGCGCCTCGCCTCAACGTATCCAGCGCTGCCCCAGGGCGGCAGCCTGCTGCAAAGCCGTGCGGTACTCATGATCCAGGCGGGTGACGAGCTCGGCGACGCTGGGCAGATCCTCGATACCGCCAGCTCCCTGGCCGGCCGACCATACGGTTTTCCAGGCCTTGGCTTCATCGTTGACCGGCTTGAGCTTCTCGCCGTAGTTGATGGCACCCTTGTCCTGCAGGCGGGCCAGGTCATAGCCGGCCTGTTCCAGGCTCTGGCGCATGAAACTGGCCGGTACGCCGGACACCGCCGGGGTATGCACGATGTCGGCAGCCCGTGCCTGCAACAGCATCTGTTTGTAGGCAGCAGGCGCATCGCTCTGCTCAGTGGCGATGAAGCGTGTGCCCATATAGGCCAGGTCGGCCCCAAGCATCTGCGCTGCAAGGATTTCATGGCCGTGATTCAGGCAACCTGCCAGTAGCAGAGTCTTGTCGAAGAACTGGCGGATTTCCGCGACCAGGGCGAATGGGCTCCAGGTGCCGGCATGGCCGCCAGCCCCGGCGGCCACGGCAATCAAGCCATCGACCCCAGCCTCGGCGGCTTTCTCGGCATGACGCCGGGTGGTCACGTCGTGGAAGACCAGGCCGCCATAGCCGTGCACGGCGTCGACCACTTCCTTCACCGCACCCAGGCTGGTGATGACGATGGGCACCTGGCGCTCCACGCAGATCGTCAGATCCGCCTGCAGGCGTGGGTTGCTGCCGTGCACGATCAGGTTCACCGCATAGGGGGCAGCGTCTGCCGTTAGCTGCGTATCGAGCTCCTCCAGCCAGGCGCGAAAGCCAGAGCTCTCACGCTGATTGAGCGCCGGGAAGCTGCCGACGATGCCGCTGTTGCAGCAGGCTGCGACCAGGGCCGGGTTGGACACCAGGAACATGGGCGCCGCCACCAGGGGCAGGCGCAGGCGTTGTTCGAGCGACGCAGGCAGAGACATGGCGAATTCCTCAGAATGGACGGACGACGACCAGAATGACGATACCTAGCAGCGCCAGCACCGGCGCCTCGTTGAACCAGCGATAGAACACATGGCTGCGACTGTTCTCGCCACGGGCGAAGCGCTTGAGTTGTGCGCCGCACATGTGATGGTAGGCCAGTAGGGCGACCACCAGTGTCAGCTTGGCGTGCATCCAGCCCTGGCTGAAGTAATAGCTCGGGTTGAGGCTGATCAGCCAGATACCCAGCGCCAGGGTGAGAATCATCGAGGGCAGCATGATCCCGCGATAGAGCTTGCGCTCCATGACGCAGAAGCGCTCCTGGCTGACGGCGTCCGTGCTCATCGCATGGTAGACGAACAGGCGCGGCAGGTAGAACAGGCCGGCGAACCAGCAGACCACCGCGATGATGTGAAAGGCCTTGAGCCACAGATAGAGCATGGTCGTTCCTCGGTCAGCAAATCTCCCGGATAGTAGAGCCTGTCACGCTATTGCGTCACCATCGGGTTTGGCGCTTGGCCGATGGCGCTTTATCATCGGCGACTTTCCACTCATGTCAGGCAGGAGGCGGCTGATGATCAGTGCCCAGATCGACGATGAACGGCCGGCATGCCAGGCCGCCCGATTGCGAGGCACCACTGGCTGCATCTGGCCTTCGCTCGGGCCATCAGCCCGAGCGCCGCGGGTGTCATTTGCATGAGCTGGGAGATCAAGTTCAGTGATCCACGACATGAGCGTCGTCGACGTATCCTCCTGACCTTGTTGCTCCTCGCCGTGCCTCTGGCCTTTGCGCTGGGGTGGGGTACGTTGTCCTATCTGCGACCCGTTACCGATGCCCATGAGTTGCAGGTGCTCATCAGCGAGAAGGATCAGGAGCTGGAATTCCTGCGCCAGCGCCTTGCCGTGGTCGGCAGCAGCGAGAAGGTTGCCCAGCAGGCCATCGAGCAGAACCGGCGCACCATCAAGCTGCTCGAGGAGCAAATCTTCAAATTGCAGCAGGACGTGGCCTTCTACAAGGGCGTCCTGGCTCCGGGTAGTCGGCGTGAGGGTTTGCGCATCCGGGCCTTCGAGCTGCAGGCCACCGAAGATCCGCAGCGCTTTCGCTACAAGCTGCTGTTGAGCCGTGTCGGCACGGCCGAGGAGCCGTTGGAGGGGACACTGAGCATCACGCTTCAGGGCAAGCTGGGCGGCAAGGACAAGAACCTGTCATTGGCCTCGGTGAGCGACGAGTTCAGTGGCAACAAGACCCCCTTTTCCTTCAAGCATTTTCAGTCTCTACCTGATGCCGGTCGTTTTGCCGAGTTGCAATTGCCACAGGGCTTCTTGCCCGCTCAGGTCAAGGTCGAGGCTCAGGTTCAGGGGCACAAGCCCCTGGTTCGTACATTCAAATGGTTAGACAAAGAGTGAACCGCCATGTGGAAGAAAGAAAAACCCAAGCCTGATTTGCAGAGCTTCAGCGGCAAGACCAGCCTTATCGCGGTAGGTGCAGAGCTGGTGGGGGATATGCGCTTCCAGGGGGCGGTGCAGGTCGATGGCCGGGTCACCGGCAATCTGCTGGCCTCGGAAGGCCTGGTGCGCATCAGCGTCGGCGGCGTGGTTGAAGGTGAGGTGCGAGCCCCCCATATCGTGGTCGAGGGCGAGGTGTTGGGCGATGTCTACGCTTCGACCCATCTCGAGCTGGGAGCCCGGGCGCGTGTAAGGGGCAATCTGCATTATGCGTTGATGGAAATGGCCATGGGCGCGCAGATCGCCGGACGTCTGTGCCCGATCAAGGGCGAGGACGAGCGTCCTCTGGAGTTGCCGGAAACCCTGGATGACAGGGCGTAATAGTTGACCAAAATTCTAGGGCAAGCGGATAATGCTGCCTTAACGCAGTATGGCGCGTTGCGCCGGGAGTCATAGCATGAGCGTCGAAAGCTTCACCCCCGCCCCCTTGCATTTCACCCAGGGGGCGGCCAGCAAGGTGAAGACCCTGGTCGATGAAGAGGGCAATCCGCGTCTGAAGCTGCGCGTGTTCGTCACGGGTGGCGGTTGCTCGGGCTTCCAGTATGGTTTCACCTTCGATGAGGATGTCGCCGAGGATGACACCATCGTCGAGCGCGAGGGCGTGAGTCTGGTCGTCGATGCCATGAGCTTCCAGTATCTGGTGGGCTCCGAGGTCGATTATCAGGAAGGCCTGGAGGGTTCGCGTTTCGTCATCAAGAACCCCAACGCCACCACCACCTGTGGCTGTGGGTCGTCCTTCTCGATCTGATACGGGTCATTGATTCGTTAGCGCCGTGCCCCGTGCACGGCGTTTTTGTTTTCAGGCTGGATAGATGGCGCCGAGCACCCGTAGCCCTCGTGCGCCGGTGACGCTTGGACGGTTGGCGGCTATGCCCTGCAGGGTGCAATGAGCCAGCCAGGCGAAGGCCATGGCTTCGATCCAGTCCGGGTCGATGCCACGGCTGGCGGTCGAAACCACCTCGGTGCCAGGCAGCAAGGCTGCCAAGCGCTGCATGAGGTGCCGGTTGTGCGCGCCTCCGCCACAGACCAGCAGGCTGTCAGTGCGCATTTGCGCTCTGTGCAATGACTCGCAGATGCTGCGCGCGCTCAATTCCACCAGGGTGGCCTGTACATCCTGTTCAGGCAGGTCGCGATGCTTCGCCAGGTGAGTCTGTAGCCAATTCAGGTTGAACAGCTCGCGCCCGGTACTCTTGGGGCCTTGGGTGGCGAAGAAGGGATCGGCCAGCAGACTGTCGAGCAGCGCTTGCTGCAGCGTGCCGCCCGCGCCCCAGGCGCCGTCGCGGTCGTACTGCTCGCCCAGGCAATGCTGAATCCAGGCATCGAGCAGCACGTTACCTGGCCCGCAGTCGAAACCATGAACCTCCTTGCCGGGTTCGAGCAGGCTCAGGTTGCTGAAGCCGCCGACATTGAGCACCGCAATGTGCTGCTGCGTCGAACCGAAGAGCGCTTCATGGAAGGCCGGCACCAGCGGCGCGCCCTGGCCACCGGCCGCCACATCGCGCCGACGAAAGTCTGCCACCACGCTGATGCCGGTACGTTCGGCGAGCAGGGCGGGGTTGCCGATCTGGATGGTGAAGCCACGCGTAGGTTCATGGCGAACGGTCTGGCCGTGGCTGCCGATGGCGCGAATGCTTGATGCTGACAGCCCCTGACGTGCTAGCAGAGTGTTGATGCAATCTGCGGCCAGCTCGGCCCAGTGTTGTTCGGCGATGGCCGCACGGGCCAGCTCGTCTGCGCCAGGGCTGCACAGTGCCAGCAGTTCGTGACGCAGAGCATCAGGCAGGGGGCGATACAGTGTGGCGAGCAGGCGCGGTGCTTCAGTCTGCTCGATCAGCGCGATGTCCAGGCCATCCAGGCTGGTGCCGGACATCACGCCAATATAGAGATGGACCATGGATTACTGCTTGTTGGCAGCCAGCATGGTGGCCTTTTCCTGATCCATGCGTGCCATCAGCGGCTTGCTTTGCTGCATGAAACGCGCTTTCTCGTTGGCGGCGATGGGGTCGGCCATCGGCAGCTTCTGGCTCAGCGGGTCGACATGCACGCCGTTGACCTGGAACTCGTAATGCAGGTGTGGGCCGGTAGACAGACCGGTGGTGCCGATATAGCCGATGATTTGGCCTTGCTTGACGTTCACCCCATTGCGCACGCCTTTGGCGAAGCCCTGCATGTGCGCATAGAGGGTGCGGTAGCGTTGGCCATGCTGGAGGATCACGGTGTTGCCGTAGCCACCGTTGCGTCCTGCCAGTATCACCTTGCCGTCTCCTGCAGCCTTGATCGGCGTGCCGCGCGGCGCGGCATAGTCGACACCCTTGTGGGCGCGGATCTTGTTCAGGATCGGGTGCTTGCGGCCGGTGGAGAAGCGTGAGCTGATGCGTGCGAAATCCACGGGCGTGCGGATGAAGGCCTTGCGCATGCTCTCGCCATTGGCGCTGTAGTAGCTGGTGTTGCCCTTGCGATCGGTATAGCGCACAGCAGTATAGGTCTTGCCGCGGTTGGTGAAACGAGCGGAAAGGATATTACCGGTGCCGACATGCTTGCCGTTGACCACCTTGTCTTCGTAGATCACCTCGAATTCGTCGCCATCGCGGATGTCCATGGCGAAGTCGATGTCGTAACCGAAGATATTGGCCAGATCCATGGTCAGCCCATGGGATAGGCCAGCACGCTTGGCGGAGAGGAACAGCGAGCTGTTGATCACGCCATGGCTGTAGGCGTTGACGATCTCGGGCTTGGCCAGATCGCGCTTGAAGTCGTATCCCGCCTCGTTGCGGCTCAGGCTTATGGTTTCCAGTTCGCTGAGTTTACTTTGCAGATTCTTCAGCTTGCCTTCTTCGTCCAGCTCGAACTGCAGCACCTGGCCGACCTTGAGGCGGCTGAACTGCTTGGCTTCCTTGTTGCTGTCGAGCGCCTCGTGCAGATCATTGGCGCTCAGGCCCACCTTGGCGAACACAGTCGATAGCGTATCGCCGTTGCTGACGGTGATGCTTTTATGAGTGGGGTCGTCGGGTGGAAGTGCTGCAGTGGCGGGGGCGATTTCATCAGCGTCTTCTTCTGCGCTGAGCTCGGTGTCATCCGAATTGCCTTCGATCTGGGCGAATGGCGAGTCGTTCGGGCTGTCAGCCTGCCCCGCTCGGAGGTCATCCTTTTCCTCGATCACCATCTCGGCATCATTGCCCAGATCCAGATTGAGAAAGGTTTTCTGCGCTTCGACTTCGCGCGAGGGAAACACCAGCAGAGCCAGGCTCAGCAGCGCGGCTACACCACTCGCAGCCAGAATATGGCTCTTTGGGTAGGGCGGGGCTTTGGGAGAATTTTGCGTCATGGCGTGAGGCGTTTTCTTGATATGTGCATTAACTGTCTAAAATATAACCAAAACCCTGGATGGGCAACCCTTGACATTGCAGGTGTGTGATACAGATGTGGGTGTGTGTTGCCGTCGCAGCCGTGCGCGGAGCGGCAACAGGCCCAGGGCGGGGGCAAAACTTGTAATTAGTTTGCGATCTTGTATGGTTGGTTCCCTTTCAATTTCCAGTGGTTGCGGGTTCTGTCATGAAGTCGGTCGAAGAGCAGCTAGCGCTGATCAAGCGCGGTGCGGAAGAGGTTCTGGTTGAGGCTGAGCTGATAGAAAAGCTCAAGCGTGGTCAGCCACTGCGGATCAAGGCGGGGTTCGATCCAACTGCGCCGGATCTGCACCTCGGCCATACCGTTCTTATTAATAAGCTGCGTCAGTTCCAGGAGCTGGGGCATCAGGTGGTTTTCCTCATTGGCGACTTCACCGGGATGATTGGCGACCCCAGCGGCAAGAGTGCGACGCGTCCGCCGCTGACCCGTGAGCAGGTGCTAGAGAATGCCGAGACCTACAAGCAGCAGGTCTTCAAGATTCTCGACCCGGCCAAGACCGAAGTAGCTTTCAACTCCACCTGGATGGATCAACTCAAGCCTGCCGATTTCATTCGTCTTGCTTCGCAATACACTGTGGCGCGCATGCTCGAGCGCGACGATTTCGACAAGCGTTACACCAGCAATCAGCCGATCGCCATTCATGAGTTCCTCTACCCCTTGGTACAAGGCTATGACTCCGTGGCGCTCAAGGCCGATGTCGAGTTGGGTGGCACCGATCAGAAGTTCAACCTGCTGATGGGGCGTGAGCTGCAACGCGCCTATGGCCAGGAGTCGCAGTGCATCGTCACCATGCCGTTGTTGGAGGGGCTGGACGGCGTGAAGAAGATGTCCAAGTCACTGGGCAATTATGTGGGCATTCAGGAAGCGCCGGGGGTGATGTACAACAAGCTGGTGTCCATGCCTGATGCGCTGATGTGGCGCTACTTCGAGCTGCTCAGCTTCCGCTCCATGGAAGAAATCGAGCAGTTCAAGCGTGATGTCGAGCAGGGGGCCAATCCGCGTGACATCAAGATCAAGCTGGCTGAAGAGATCGTCGCGCGGTTCCATGGTGAGGAGGCGGCGGCCAATGCGCACCGCTCCGCTGGCAATCGCATGAAGGATGGCGAGCTGCCGGAAGATCTTCCGGAGGTCGAGCTGGCTGCGGCTGAAGATATGCCGATCTCATCCGTCCTTAATAAAGCAGGCCTGGTTAAGAATGCTGCCGTGGCTCGCGATCTGCTAGGTTCGGGAGGCGTGCGCGTCGATGGTGAGGTGGTTGACCGCGCTTTCCTGTTCAAGGTGGGTTCGACCCATGTCTGTCAGGCCGGCAAGAAGGCCTTTGCGCGCATCACGCTCAAGGCCGAGTAATAAAACTGCAAAATAAGCTTGACGCGCATTCTGCTGGCGGTAGAATGCGCGCCACTTCAGCGCTGAAGTGCTTCAAAAACTGCTTGTTAATCAATAAGTTAAGTTAAATGAAGGGCTTGCAAAGCTGGATCTGGCGTGTAGAATGCGCGCCGGTCGACAGGGCGGTGGTTGAGTCTTGTTGGTGGTTCGGTCGAATGGATCGAAAGCGGTTTGAAAGAGGTGGTTGACAGCGGTTTTGAACGCTGTAGAATGCGCCTCCCGCTGGAGAGAAGAAGTTCTGATCGAAGGCGCAAGTGGTTGAGTAGAAAGGAAAAATTCTTTTGAAAACGACTTGACAGGAAGAAGGGCTGCTGTAGAATGCGCGGCCTGGTTGAGGCGAGAGGCTTAACCAACTGTTCTTTAACAACTGAATCAAGCAATTCGTGTGGGTGCTTGTGAGGTAAGCCTGATAGTCGACAGATTATCAGCATCACAAAGCAACACTCGTGAATTCGAGAGTTACTCTTTTAAGTAAGAGATTTGCGATTGCTGAGCCAAGTTTAGGGTTTTCTCAAAACCCAAGCAGTATTGAACTGAAGAGTTTGATCATGGCTCAGATTGAACGCTGGCGGCAGGCCTAACACATGCAAGTCGAGCGGATGAGAGGAGCTTGCTCCTTGATTTAGCGGCGGACGGGTGAGTAATGCCTAGGAATCTGCCTGGTAGTGGGGGATAACGTTCCGAAAGGAACGCTAATACCGCATACGTCCTACGGGAGAAAGCAGGGGACCTTCGGGCCTTGCGCTATCAGATGAGCCTAGGTCGGATTAGCTAGTTGGTGAGGTAATGGCTCACCAAGGCGACGATCCGTAACTGGTCTGAGAGGATGATCAGTCACACTGGAACTGAGACACGGTCCAGACTCCTACGGGAGGCAGCAGTGGGGAATATTGGACAATGGGCGAAAGCCTGATCCAGCCATGCCGCGTGTGTGAAGAAGGTCTTCGGATTGTAAAGCACTTTAAGTTGGGAGGAAGGGTTGTACGTTAATACCGTGCAATTTTGACGTTACCGACAGAATAAGCACCGGCTAACTTCGTGCCAGCAGCCGCGGTAATACGAAGGGTGCAAGCGTTAATCGGAATTACTGGGCGTAAAGCGCGCGTAGGTGGTTCGTTAAGTTGGATGTGAAAGCCCCGGGCTCAACCTGGGAACTGCATCCAAAACTGGCGAGCTAGAGTACGGTAGAGGGTGGTGGAATTTCCTGTGTAGCGGTGAAATGCGTAGATATAGGAAGGAACACCAGTGGCGAAGGCGACCACCTGGACTGATACTGACACTGAGGTGCGAAAGCGTGGGGAGCAAACAGGATTAGATACCCTGGTAGTCCACGCCGTAAACGATGTCAACTAGCCGTTGGAATCCTTGAGATTTTAGTGGCGCAGCTAACGCATTAAGTTGACCGCCTGGGGAGTACGGCCGCAAGGTTAAAACTCAAATGAATTGACGGGGGCCCGCACAAGCGGTGGAGCATGTGGTTTAATTCGAAGCAACGCGAAGAACCTTACCTGGCCTTGACATGCTGAGAACTTTCCAGAGATGGATTGGTGCCTTCGGGAACTCAGACACAGGTGCTGCATGGCTGTCGTCAGCTCGTGTCGTGAGATGTTGGGTTAAGTCCCGTAACGAGCGCAACCCTTGTCCTTAGTTACCAGCACGTTATGGTGGGCACTCTAAGGAGACTGCCGGTGACAAACCGGAGGAAGGTGGGGATGACGTCAAGTCATCATGGCCCTTACGGCCAGGGCTACACACGTGCTACAATGGTCGGTACAAAGGGTTGCCAAGCCGCGAGGTGGAGCTAATCCCATAAAACCGATCGTAGTCCGGATCGCAGTCTGCAACTCGACTGCGTGAAGTCGGAATCGCTAGTAATCGTGAATCAGAATGTCACGGTGAATACGTTCCCGGGCCTTGTACACACCGCCCGTCACACCATGGGAGTGGGTTGCTCCAGAAGTAGCTAGTCTAACCTTCGGGGGGACGGTTACCACGGAGTGATTCATGACTGGGGTGAAGTCGTAACAAGGTAGCCGTAGGGGAACCTGCGGCTGGATCACCTCCTTAATCGAAGACATCAGCTTCTTCATAAGTTCCCACACGAATTGCTTGATTCATAGTCGAAGACGATGCTGTAACGCGACCCTGTTATAGGTCTGTAGCTCAGTTGGTTAGAGCGCACCCCTGATAAGGGTGAGGTCGGCAGTTCAAATCTGCCCAGACCTACCAATTGCTTGGTGCAGAAGATTACGGGGCCATAGCTCAGCTGGGAGAGCGCCTGCTTTGCACGCAGGAGGTCAGCGGTTCGATCCCGCTTGGCTCCACCACTCTCGCGCGTTGCGGTAGAAGGAAAGAGTTCAGAAATGAGCACTTCAGGGTAGACCTGGTGAGTGCTGATTTCTGGTCTTTTGACCGGTAGAAACATCGTTCTTTAAAAATTTGGATATGTGATAGAAGTGACTGATTGATTGCTTTCACTGGCAATTGATCTGGTCAAGGTAAAATTTGTAGTTCTCAAGACGCAAATTTTCGGCGAATGTCGTCTTCACGATTGAGACAGTAACCAGATTGCTTGGGGTTATATGGTCAAGTGAAGAAGCGCATACGGTGGATGCCTTGGCAGTCAGAGGCGATGAAAGACGTGGTAGCCTGCGAAAAGCTTTGGGGAGTCGGCAAACAGACTGTGATCCAGAGATGTCTGAATGGGGGAACCCACCTAGGATAACCTAGGTATCTTGTACTGAATCCATAGGTGCAAGAGGCGAACCAGGGGAACTGAAACATCTAAGTACCCTGAGGAAAAGAAATCAACCGAGATTCCCTAAGTAGTGGCGAGCGAACGGGGACTAGCCCTTAAGTTGATTTGAGTGTAGTGGAAGGCTCTGGAAAGTGCCGCCGTAGTGGGTGATAGCCCCGTACACGAAACGCTCTTATCAATGAAATCGAGTAGGACGGGGCACGAGAAACCTTGTCTGAACATGGGGGGACCATCCTCCAAGGCTAAATACTACTGACTGACCGATAGTGAACCAGTACCGTGAGGGAAAGGCGAAAAGAACCCCGGAGAGGGGAGTGAAATAGAACCTGAAACCGTATGCGTACAAGCAGTGGGAGCCTACTTTGTTGGGTGACTGCGTACCTTTTGTATAATGGGTCAGCGACTTATATTCAGTGGCGAGCTTAACCGAATAGGGGAGGCGTAGCGAAAGCGAGTCTTAATAGGGCGCTTTAGTCGCTGGGTATAGACCCGAAACCGGGCGATCTATCCATGGGCAGGTTGAAGGTTAGGTAACACTGACTGGAGGACCGAACCGACTACCGTTGAAAAGTTAGCGGATGACCTGTGGATCGGAGTGAAAGGCTAATCAAGCTCGGAGATAGCTGGTTCTCCTCGAAAGCTATTTAGGTAGCGCCTCGTGTATCACTGCTGGGGGTAGAGCACTGTTTCGGCTAGGGGGTCATCCCGACTTACCAAACCGATGCAAACTCCGAATACCAGCAAGTGTCAGCACGGGAGACACACGGCGGGTGCTAACGTCCGTCGTGAAAAGGGAAACAACCCAGACCGTCAGCTAAGGTCCCAAAGTTATGGTTAAGTGGGAAACGATGTGGGAAGGCTTAGACAGCTAGGAGGTTGGCTTAGAAGCAGCCATCCTTTAAAGAAAGCGTAATAGCTCACTAGTCGAGTCGGCCTGCGCGGAAGATGTAACGGGGCTCAAACCATACACCGAAGCTACGGGTTCATCCTTTGGATGAGCGGTAGAGGAGCGTTCTGTAAGCCTGTGAAGGTGAGTTGAGAAGCTTGCTGGAGGTATCAGAAGTGCGAATGCTGACATGAGTAACGACAATGCGAGTGAAAAACTCGCACGCCGAAAGACCAAGGTTTCCTGCGCAACGTTAATCGACGCAGGGTGAGTCGGCCCCTAAGGCGAGGCAGAAATGCGTAGTCGATGGGAAACGGGTTAATATTCCCGTACTTCTAGTTACTGCGATGGAGGGACGGAGAAGGCTAGGCCAGCACGGCGTTGGTTGTCCGTGTTTAAGGCGGTAGGCTGGTTTCTTAGGTAAATCCGGGAGATCAAGGCCGAGAGCTGATGACGAGCGTTCTTTTAGAATGCGAAGTGGTTGATGCCATGCTTCCAGGAAAAGCTTCTAAGCTTCAGGTAACTAGGAACCGTACCCCAAACCGACACAGGTGGTTAGGTAGAGAATACCAAGGCGCTTGAGAGAACTCGGGTGAAGGAACTAGGCAAAATGGCACCGTAACTTCGGGAGAAGGTGCGCCGGTGAGGGTGAAGCATTTACTGCGTAAGCCCATGCCGGTCGAAGATACCAGGCCGCTGCGACTGTTTATTAAAAACACAGCACTCTGCAAACACGAAAGTGGACGTATAGGGTGTGACGCCTGCCCGGTGCCGGAAGGTTAATTGATGGGGTTAGCGCAAGCGAAGCTCTTGATCGAAGCCCCGGTAAACGGCGGCCGTAACTATAACGGTCCTAAGGTAGCGAAATTCCTTGTCGGGTAAGTTCCGACCTGCACGAATGGCGTAACGATGGCGGCGCTGTCTCCACCCGAGACTCAGTGAAATTGAAATCGCTGTGAAGATGCAGTGTATCCGCGGCTAGACGGAAAGACCCCGTGAACCTTTACTATAGCTTTGCACTGGACTTTGAGCTTGCTTGTGTAGGATAGGTGGGAGGCTTTGAAGTGGGGACGCCAGTTCTCATGGAGCCATCCTTGAAATACCACCCTGGCAACCTTGAGGTTCTAACTCTGGCCCGTCATCCGGGTCGAGGACAGTGTATGGTGGGTAGTTTGACTGGGGCGGTCTCCTCCCAAAGAGTAACGGAGGAGTACGAAGGTGCGCTCAGACCGGTCGGAAATCGGTCGTAGAGTATAAAGGCAAAAGCGCGCTTGACTGCGAGACAGACACGTCGAGCAGGTACGAAAGTAGGTCTTAGTGATCCGGTGGTTCTGTATGGAAGGGCCATCGCTCAACGGATAAAAGGTACTCCGGGGATAACAGGCTGATACCGCCCAAGAGTTCATATCGACGGCGGTGTTTGGCACCTCGATGTCGGCTCATCACATCCTGGGGCTGAAGCCGGTCCCAAGGGTATGGCTGTTCGCCATTTAAAGTGGTACGCGAGCTGGGTTTAGAACGTCGTGAGACAGTTCGGTCCCTATCTGCCGTGGACGTTTGAGATTTGAGAGGGGCTGACCTTAGTACGAGAGGACCGGGTTGGACGAACCTCTGGTGTTCCGGTTGTCACGCCAGTGGCACTGCCGGGTAGCTATGTTCGGAAGAGATAACCGCTGAAAGCATCTAAGCGGGAAACTTGCCTCAAGATGAGATCTCACTGGAGCCTCGAGCTCCCTAAAGGGCCGTCGGAGACTACGACGTTGATAGGTTGGGTGTGTAAGCGCTGTGAGGCGTTGAGCTAACCAATACTAATTGCCCGTGAGGCTTGACCATATAACACCCAAACAATCTGCCCTCGTGCAGAGGGTGTCGATGGTGAAGTCGACAGAAAGCCGAAAATTTGCAAGAACTACAAAGCTTCTATCACGTATCCAGGGGATAGCGTCTAACGACGAGATCCCAACCGAATTGCTTGACGACCATAGAGCGTTGGAACCACCTGATCCCATCCCGAACTCAGTAGTGAAACGACGCATCGCCGATGGTAGTGTGGTGCTTCACCATGTGAGAGTAGGTCATCGTCAAGCTCCTATACGAACGCCCTGATCAGGTAACTGGTCAGGGCGTTCTTCTATGTGCGCGAAAAATGGCAGGTGGCGGTGAGAGTCCCGGAGTGCCGGCCAGATCATCGTCAAGCTCCTATACGAAACCCCAGATCGCCAACGCGCTCTGGGGTTTCTTCTTTGCGTCGGGAAAAGCCGAAGCCTGGCGTAGGGGGCGCTGTGCGCACCGATGCTCCGGGGGCATGGGCCATGTGCGCGTAGCGCACCCTACACAGATGCTGCGTAGTAAAAGCTGCCCGTTACTTTGGTTGGGCATGTCGCTGTAGTGCCAAGGGCGGTTTTCTATGCAACGCCCGGAGGCATCGCTATCATGCCAACCTTGTTCAAGGTGGGGCCTTTCATGCAGGCATTGTTGAAGCTTATCCAAGACGGGCGCTTTCATTCTGGGGAAGCCCTGGGCGCTGCTCTGGGTGTCAGCCGTAGTGCTATCTGGAAGCAACTGCAAGGGTTGCAGGCCGAGTTCGGTCTTGAGGTGTTCCGCGTTCCTGGCAAGGGTTACCGGCTTGCGCAGCCGTTGCAGCTTCTGGATGTCGAGGCTATCACCCGGCGTGCCGGGCAACTGCATTGGCCTGTCCAGGTGGTGGCGGCAGTCGACTCTACCAATGCCGAGGTCATGCGCTCGCTTGCCCGCCAGGTGCCGGCGCCTTTCGCCGTGTTCGCCGAGCGTCAGACGGCGGGGCGTGGTAGGCGTGGGCGGGCCTGGGTAAGCCCCTTTGCAGAGAATCTGTATTGCAGTCTGGCGGTGCGGGTCGATGGCGGTATGCGCCAGGTGGAGGCGCTGAGTCTCAGTATCGGCCTGGCCGTCGCTCGTGCGTTGCAGTGCTTCGGTCTGAATGATGTCGGCCTCAAATGGCCGAATGACATATTGCTGGGTGGCCGCAAGATCTCCGGGATTCTGCTGGAGCTCGTTGGCGACCCCGCGGATATCTGTCATGTGATCATTGGTATCGGCATCAACGTGAACATGCTTGCGGAAAAGGCGGAGGCCATCGAGCAGCCCTGGACGTCCATGCGCCAGGTGCTGGGGCGGCCGGTCGATCGCAACGAGCTGGCGGGTGAGCTGCTGGTACAGCTTGCAGCCTACCTAGCCAGGCATTGGCAGGCTGGATTCGCAGGTGTGCGCCACGAGTGGGAGAGCTTGCATGCCTGGCAGGGAAAAGAAGCGGCTTTGATTGCGGGTGAGCGGGTGACCATGGGTAGGATTCTCGGGGTCGATGATTCGGGTGCCATCCACCTGGATATCGACGGCAAGGTGTCTGCGTTCAGCGGTGGAGAATTGAGCTTGAGGTTGCGCGATGATTCTTGAGCTCGACTGTGGTAACAGTTTCATCAAGTGGCGCATTCTCAGTTGGCCCGAGCAAGCCGTGCTTCATGTAGGGATCGTCGATTCTCTGGAGCATTTGTTCACCGAGTTGGACGCTGTGGCTAGGGTGAGCATTAGCCATTGCCGTCTGGTCAGTGTGCGCAGCGATGCAGAGACGGTCGCGCTGGTCACGCAGTTGCGTATCCGCTTTGCCGTCGAGCCGGTCTGTGCCGTGCCTGCTCGGCGCCAGGGAGAAGTGATCAATGGCTACGATGACCATGCTCGTCTCGGGCTCGATCGCTGGCTGGCGGTGCTCGGGGGCTACCATCTTGGGCAACGCGCCTGCCTCATCATCGATCTGGGCACGGCAGTGACCGCTGACCTGGTGGCCTGCGATGGTCGGCACCTGGGGGGATTCATCTGCCCCGGTGTGCCGCTGATGCGTGAGCAGTTGAGCACCCATACCCGGCGTATCCGTTACGATCGGGAGTCGGCTGCCTTGGCCTTGTCGACGCTGGACCCGGGGCGTTCCACGGCGCAGGCGGTGGAGCGGGGGTGCGTACTGATGCTGCGCGGTTTCGTGCGGGAGCAGTATCAGGAGGCGCTGCGGCATTTCCCTCAAGGGGTGGAGGTGTTTCTCACTGGGGGCGATGTCGACCTGGTCAGGGATGTGATTCCCGGTGCGCAGGTGGTTCCTGATCTGGTTTTCGTAGGGCTGGCGATTGCCTGCCCTTTGGTGTGAGGCCTGGCATGCGTTGGATTCTCCTTTTGCTGATTCTCTTGAATGCCTTTTATTACATCTGGCATCAGCAGCAGGCCCCTCTGCGGGCCAAGGAGGTCGCGCCGGTCGAGCCTTACCAGGGCGAGCGCAAGGATATTCGCCTGCTCAGTGAGGGTGGCTCTGCGCCCCGCTCCGTGGCTGGCAAGATGGAGCCCAAGGGGGTGGAGTCTGAGGAGGCTTCTGTCTGCCTCTATCTGGGTAGTTTCGAGCGTGAAGCCCAAGCTCGGGAAGTGGAGCAGCGCTTGCTGTCGCTGGATATCAAGGTGCAGGTGCGTTCGGTGGATGCCGCAGCGGGCGTCGAGTTCTGGGTCTATCTGGAGCCTCTGGCGTCACGCCAGGCTTCGCTGCGACAGTTGCGTGAATTGCAGGCGCGCAATGTCGATAGCTACATCATTACTCAGGGGGATCTGGCCAATGGCATTTCCCTGGGCATCTTCCCGCGCAAGGATTCGGCAGAGGCGGTGATACAGCGCTTACGTGATGCCGGCTATGAGCCTAAGATTCGTGAGCTGCCCCGTGCGCATCGCAGTTTCTGGGTGCAGGTGGCGCCTGAGAGTCGGCGATTGGCCGATGAAGTCTTGCTTGGGCGCCTGGCTGGAGATTTTGCTGGTTTGCAGCATCAATTAATGCCTTGTGAAGGCGTTGCAATGCCCCAATAGTTTGCATAGAATGGCGCCCGCTTCGCAGGGTGGTCAAAGTTGGTTCCCGACGAAGATGCTGTCAACGTAGCTAACCTCAAGATTTTAAATGAGAAAAAGCTTGACAGTAGGGTGGCAGATCTAGAAAATGCCGCCTCACTTTGGAGGGGTTCCCGAGCGGCCAAAGGGATCAGACTGTAAATCTGACGTCATCGACTTCGAAGGTTCGAATCCTTCCCCCTCCACCAGATTCGGCGTGAGCTGCAAGCTCCGCGGGCATAGTTCAGTGGTAGAACCTCAGCCTTCCAAGCTGATGATGCGGGTTCGATTCCCGCTGCCCGCTCCAGTTTGTGTTTCGTGCAAAAGAGTTTGGCTCATGTAGCTCAGTTGGTAGAGCACACCCTTGGTAAGGGTGAGGTCAGCGGTTCAAGTCCGCTCATGAGCTCCATCTAATAAAGGCAGATATGAAAGTATCTGCCTTTGTTTTAAGTGGCATATATGGCTTGCTCAATTCTTCGCTAGGAGACGGTCAAGATGGCTAAAGAGAAATTTGAACGTAACAAACCGCACGTCAACGTCGGCACCATCGGTCACGTTGACCACGGTAAGACCACTCTGACCGCTGCTCTGACCCGTGTCTGCTCCGAAGTTTTCGGTTCGGCCAAGGTTGACTTCGACAAGATCGACAGCGCTCCGGAAGAGAAAGCTCGTGGTATCACCATCAACACCGCGCACGTAGAGTACGACTCCAACATTCGTCACTACGCGCACGTTGACTGCCCGGGTCACGCCGACTACGTGAAGAACATGATCACCGGTGCTGCCCAGATGGACGGCGCGATCCTGGTCTGCTCGGCTGCCGACGGCCCCATGCCGCAAACCCGTGAGCACATCCTGCTGTCCCGTCAGGTAGGCGTACCGTACATCGTCGTGTTCCTGAACAAGGCTGATATGGTTGACGACGCTGAGCTGCTGGAACTGGTCGAGATGGAAGTTCGCGACCTGCTGAGCACCTATGACTTCCCGGGTGACGACACTCCGATCATCATCGGTTCCGCGCTGATGGCGCTGAATGGCGAAGACGACAACGAGCTGGGCACCACTGCGGTCAAGAAGCTGGTCGAGACTCTGGATACCTACATCCCTGAGCCGGTTCGTGCCATCGACAAGCCGTTCCTGATGCCGATCGAAGACGTGTTCTCGATCTCCGGCCGCGGCACCGTGGTAACTGGTCGTGTCGAGCGCGGTATCGTCAAGGTTCAGGAAGAGATCGAGATCGTCGGTCTGCGTCCGACCACCAAGACCACCTGCACCGGCGTGGAAATGTTCCGCAAGCTGCTGGACGAAGGTCGTGCTGGCGAGAACTGCGGCGTGCTGCTGCGCGGCACCAAGCGTGATGAAGTCGAGCGTGGTCAGGTACTGGCCAAGCCGGGCACCATCAAGCCGCACACCAAGTTCGAGGCTGAGGTTTACGTGCTGTCCAAGGAAGAAGGTGGTCGTCACACCCCGTTCTTCAAGGGCTACCGTCCGCAGTTCTACTTCCGTACCACTGACGTGACCGGTTCGTGCGAACTGCCGGAAGGCGTTGAGATGGTAATGCCGGGCGACAACATCAAGATGGTTGTCACCCTGATCAAGCCGATCGCCATGGAAGACGGCCTGCGCTTCGCGATTCGCGAAGGTGGTCGCACCGTTGGTGCCGGCGTGGTTGCCAAGATCGTCGAATAATCGGTTGATCTGTCACTCTCAGGCCGGCATAATGGTCGGCCTGATTCATCTAGGTCAGTAGCTCAATTGGCAGAGCGGCGGTCTCCAAAACCGCAGGTTGGGGGTTCGATTCCCTCCTGACCTGCCATTTTCTAACGAATTTGGCGCGTCTTTCACAGGATCCTCTCGAATGAATGGTAAGGCTGAAGCCCAAGACTCTCGCTTTGATCTGGTCAAGTGGCTGGTTGTCGCTGCCCTGGTTGTAGTGGGTGTGGTCGGTAATCAGTACTTTGCCGCCGAGCCGATCCTTTATCGCGTTCTTGGTGTGCTGGTGCTCGCTGTCGTGGCTGCTTTCGTGGCCTTTCAGACCGCTCGTGGCCAGGCCTTCGCGGTATTGCTGAAAGAAGCTCGCGTCGAGATTCGCAAGGTCGTATGGCCAACCCGCCAGGAAACCACGCAGACCACGCTGATCGTGGTGGCCGTGGTGCTGGTGATGGCGCTGCTGCTGTGGGGGCTCGATTCCCTGCTCGGTTGGCTTGTTTCCCTGATTGTAGGTTAAGGGTGTCCCGTGGCTAAGCGTTGGTACGTCGTGCATGCTTACTCGGGTTACGAGAAGCATGTCATGCGCTCGCTGATCGAGCGCGTCAAGCTGGCTGGCATGGAAGATGACTTTGGCGAGATTCTCGTGCCCACTGAAGAAGTGGTCGAGATGCGCAACGGTCAGAAGCGCAAGAGTGAGCGCAAGTTCTTCCCTGGCTATGTGCTGGTACAGATGGAAATGAACGAGGCGACTTGGCACCTGATCAAGGATACGCCCCGCGTCATGGGCTTCATTGGTGGTACGGCCGACAAGCCGGCGCCGATCACCGAGAAGGAAGCCGAAGCCATTCTCCGTCGTGTTGCCGACAGTGGCGACAAGCCCAAGCCGAAGACCTTGTTCGAGCCGGGCGAGATGGTTCGTGTCATCGATGGCCCGTTCGCTGACTTCGGTGGCGTGGTCGAAGAAGTCAATTACGAGAAGAGCCGTATCCAGGTTGCTGTGACCATTTTCGGTCGCTCCACCCCGGTCGAGCTGGAGTTCAGTCAGGTCGAGAAGGCATAACTGACATAAGCATCCCTCACCCCGCAGCCTCAGGCTGCGGGGTTTTGTCGTCATTGGGATAAATGCGTAAGTAACCGGGGAGCCTTTCGAGGCGTTTGAACCCGACATTGGAGTAGCTAATGGCTAAGAAGATTCAGGCTTATATCAAGCTGCAAGTTAAAGCCGGTCAGGCAAACCCGTCGCCACCCGTGGGCCCGGCTCTGGGTCAGCACGGCGTGAACATCATGGAATTCTGCAAGGCGTTCAACGCCAAGACCCAGGGCATGGAGCCTGGTCTGCCGACTCCTGTGATCATCACCGTTTACAGTGACCGCAGCTTCACCTTTGAAACCAAGAGCACCCCGGCTTCCGTGCTGCTGAAAAAAGCGGCCGGCATCCAGAGTGGCTCCAGCCGTCCCAACACCCAGAAAGTCGGCACCGTTACCCGTGCTCAGCTAGAAGAGATCGCCAAGACCAAGCAGGCCGATCTGACCGCCGCTGACATGGATGCGGCCGTGCGTACCATCGCCGGTTCCGCTCGTAGCATGGGCCTGAACGTGGAGGGTGTGTAAATGGCTAAGTTGACCAAGCGCCAGAAGGCCATCGCCGCCAAGGTTGAAGCTGGCAAGGCTTATTCCTTTGAAGATGCAGCCAAACTGCTGGCCGAGCTGTCGGCCGTCAAGTTCACCGAGTCCTTCGACATCGCCGTGAACCTGGGCGTCGACCCGCGTAAATCCGACCAGGTCGTACGTGGTGCTACCGTTCTGCCGAACGGCACTGGCAAGACCGTACGCGTTGCCGTGTTCACCCAGGGCCCAGGCGCTGAAGCTGCTCTGGCTGCCGGTGCCGACAAGGTCGGTATGGACGATCTGGCTGCCGAAATGAAGGCTGGTGATCTGAACTACGACGTGGTCATCGCTTCTCCGGACGCCATGCGCGTCGTCGGTCAGCTGGGCCAGGTACTGGGTCCGCGCGGCCTGATGCCGAACCCGAAAGTCGGCACCGTGACTCCGGACGTCGCCACCGCTGTGAAGAACGCCAAGGCGGGTCAGGTGCGTTTCCGTACCGACAAGAACGGCATCATCCACACCTCCGTTGGCAAGGTTGGCTTTGAAGCCGCCGCGCTGAAGCAGAACGTGGAAGCCCTGCTGTCCGACCTCAAGCGTCTGAAGCCGTCCACTTCCAAAGGTATCTACGTCAAGCGCGTGACCCTGAGCACCACCATGGGTCCGGGTCTGATCATCGATCAGGCTTCGCTCGAGGCGTAATGTAATACGGGCTGGCGGCGACTGCGGCCGTCAGCCTTGCAAGATTGGGGTCCCTGCCTGGCGGGGGCTATCCAAGACCGTAGGTGGCGCAAGCTTTAAACCCAAGAGAGCGATCTCGCGGGGCCTACGCAGATGGTGCTCCCGATTCATACCGAATCAGACACCAAAACGCCGTCGGGCTTCGGCCTGACGAAACGGTAAAAACCAGGAGTAAACCCGTGGCAATTAAACTCGAAGACAAGAAGGCCATCGTCGCTGAAGTCAACGAGGCTGCCAAAGCCGGTCTGTCCGCTGTCGTGGCTGATGCCCGTGGCGTGACCGTCGGCGCAATGACCGGACTCCGTAAAGAGGCCCGCGAAGCAGGTGTGTACGTGAAAGTCGTGCGTAACACCCTGCTCAAGCGCGCCGTTGAAGGCACTCAGTTCGACGTGCTCAACGACGTGTTCAAAGGCCCGACCCTGATCGCTTTCTCCAACGAACACCCGGGCGCTGCTGCTCGTCTGTTCAAAGAGTTCGCCAAGGGTCAGGACAAGTTCGAGATCAAGGCAGCTGCGTTCGAGGGCAAGTACCTCGCAGCCAACCAGATCGACGTACTGGCAAGCCTGCCGACCCGCGACGAGGGCATCGCCCAGCTGATGAGCGTTATCCAAGGCGCCACCAGCAAGCTCGCTCGCACTCTGGCAGCCATTCGCGACCAGAAAGAAGCTGCTGCTGCCTAAGGCGGCCTGAGCCCTTTCGAAATCAAACGTTTAATTTGATGGTCGCCTAGGCCGTCACCCCAATACAGGAATTGATAGTCATGTCTCTGACTAACGAGCAAATCATCGAAGCCATCGGCCAGAAATCCGTCATGGAAATCGTCGAGCTGATCAAAGCGATGGAAGAAACCTTCGGCGTTACCGCTGCTGCTGCCGTCGCCGCTGGCCCGGCTACTGCCGCTGCCGCTGTCGAAGAGCAAACCGAGTTCAACGTTGTTCTGGCTGAAGCCGGCGACAAGAAAGTGAACGTGATCAAGGCCGTTCGCGAGCTGACCGGTCTGGGCCTGAAAGAAGCCAAGGAGAAGGTCGACACCGCTCCTCAGGTCATCGCTGAAGGTCTGAGCAAAGAAGCTGCCGAAGACGCCAAGAAGAAGCTGGAAGAAGCTGGCGCCAAGGTCGAACTCAAGTAAGTTCGCACCTTGCGTCTACAGCCCGAGCGACTCGCACAAGGCTGATGGCTGGTGGCTTTTGCCACCGGCCTTTTTCCGTTCTAGGTTGGCTGTTCATCAGCCGACCTGGAGCCGAAAAGAACCCGCCCGAGGGGCGGCTGCAAACCGAGGGTTTGCACGATTTTCTGGTCATCGCCGCCGGCGCTGGCCAAACAAGCAGGTGACCAAGCTGGGGAACGCTGATGGCTTACTCATACACTGAGAAAAAACGTATCCGCAAGGACTTTAGCAAGTTGCCGGATGTCATGGATGTGCCTTACCTCCTGGCCATCCAGCTGGATTCGTACCGCGAATTCCTGCAGCAAGGGGTGAGCAAGGAACAGTTCCGTGACATCGGCCTGCATGCGGCCTTCAAATCGGTATTCCCGATCATCAGCTACTCCGGCAACGCCGCCCTGGAGTACGTCGGCTATCGCCTGGGCGAGCCGGCGTTCGACGTCAAGGAATGCGTCCTGCGTGGCGTGACCTTCGCCGTGCCGCTGCGCGTGAAAGTGCGCCTGATCATTTTCGACAAAGAATCGTCGAACAAAGCGATCAAGGACATCAAAGAGCAGGAAGTGTACATGGGCGAAATTCCGCTCATGACCGAGAACGGTACCTTCGTCATCAACGGTACCGAGCGCGTGATCGTGTCCCAGCTACACCGTTCGCCGGGTGTATTCTTCGACCATGACCGTGGCAAGACCCACAGCTCGGGCAAGCTGCTGTACTCCGCGCGCATCATTCCTTACCGTGGCTCCTGGCTGGACTTCGAGTTCGACCCGAAGGACGCCGTGTTCGTGCGTATCGACCGTCGCCGCAAGCTGCCGGCGTCCGTCCTGCTGCGCGCGCTGGGCTACAGCACCGAAGAGGTGCTCGATGCCTTCTATGACACCAACGTCTACCACGTTAAGAGCGAAGGCCTGAGCCTGGAGCTGGTGCCGCAGCGTCTGCGTGGTGAAATCGCCGTGCAGGACATCAAGGATGCCAGCGGCAAGGTGATCGTCGAGCAGGGCCGTCGTATCACGGCTCGCCACATCAACCAGCTAGACAAGGCTGGCATCAAGGAGCTGGACGTCCCGATCGAGTACGTCATTGGTCGTACCACGGCCAAGGCCATCGTGCACCCGGCTACCGGCGAGATCATCGCCGAGTGCAACACCGAGCTGACCGCCGACCTGCTGGCCAAGATGGCCAAGGCCAACGTGGTGCGCTTCGAGACGCTGTACACCAACGACATCGACTGCGGCCCGTTCATCAGCGATACCCTGAAGATCGACAGCACCACCAACCAACTGGAAGCGCTGGTCGAGATCTACCGCATGATGCGTCCTGGCGAGCCGCCAACCAAGGATGCCGCCGAGACCCTGTTCAACAACCTGTTCTTCAGCTCCGAGCGTTACGACCTGTCCGCCGTGGGCCGCATGAAGTTCAACCGTCGTATCGGTCGCACCGAGATCGAAGGGCCGGGCGTTCTGTCGCGTGAAGACATCGTTGCCGTGCTCAAGACCCTGGTCGACATCCGTAACGGCAAGGGCATCGTCGACGACATCGACCACCTGGGTAACCGTCGCGTGCGTTGCGTCGGCGAGATGGCCGAGAACCAGTTCCGCGTTGGCCTGGTACGTGTTGAGCGTGCGGTCAAGGAACGTCTGTCGATGGCCGAAAGCGAAGGCCTGATGCCGCAGGATCTGATCAACGCCAAGCCGGTTGCGGCGGCGGTGAAGGAGTTCTTCGGTTCCAGCCAGCTTTCGCAGTTCATGGACCAGAACAACCCGCTCTCCGAGATCACCCACAAGCGCCGCGTTTCCGCGCTCGGCCCAGGTGGTCTGACCCGTGAGCGCGCCGGCTTCGAGGTTCGCGACGTACACCCGACCCATTACGGTCGCGTGTGCCCGATCGAAACCCCTGAAGGTCCGAACATCGGTCTGATCAACTCCCTGGCGGCCTACGCCCGCACCAACCAGTACGGCTTCCTGGAAAGCCCGTACCGTGTGGTCAAGGCTGGCAAGGTCACCGACGAGATCGTGTTCCTGTCCGCCATCGAAGAGGCCGATCACGTGATCGCCCAGGCGTCCGCCACCCTGAACGACAAGGGTGAGCTGGTCGACGAGCTGGTGGCCGTGCGTCACCTGAACGAATTCACCGTGAAGGCGCCGGAAGACGTCACCCTGATGGACGTATCGCCCAAGCAGGTAGTCTCGGTTGCCGCCTCGCTGATTCCGTTCCTCGAGCACGACGACGCCAACCGTGCACTGATGGGCTCGAACATGCAGCGTCAGGCCGTGCCGACCCTGCGTGCTGACAAGCCGCTGGTGGGTACCGGCATGGAGCGCAACGTTGCCCGTGACTCCGGTGTCTGCGTCGTGGCTCGTCGTGGTGGTGTGATCGACTCGGTCGACGCCAGCCGCATCGTGGTGCGCGTCAATGACGACGAAGTCGAGACTGGCGAAGCCGGTGTCGATATCTACAACCTGACCAAGTACACCCGCTCCAACCAGAACACCTGCATCAACCAGCGCCCGCTGGTGAACAAGGGTGATCAGGTGGCGCGTGGCGACATCATGGCCGACGGCCCCTCCACCGACATGGGTGAACTGGCCCTGGGTCAGAACATGCGCGTCGCGTTCATGCCTTGGAACGGCTTCAACTTCGAGGACTCCATCTGCCTGTCCGAGCGCGTGGTGCAGGAAGATCGCTTCACCACCATCCACATTCAGGAACTGACCTGTGTGGCGCGTGACACCAAGCTCGGCCCAGAGGAAATCTCCTCGGATATCCCGAACGTGGGTGAAGCGGCTCTGAACAAGCTGGACGAAGCCGGTATCGTCTACGTCGGCGCCGAAGTTGGCCCGGGCGACATCCTGGTGGGCAAGGTCACCCCGAAAGGCGAGACTCAGCTAACCCCGGAAGAAAAACTGCTGCGTGCGATCTTCGGTGAAAAGGCGTCCGACGTTAAGGACACCTCCCTGCGTGTGCCGACCGGCACCAAGGGCACCGTCATCGACGTGCAGGTCTTCACCCGTGACGGCGTGGAGCGCGACAGCCGTGCCCTGGCCATCGAGAAACAGCAACTGGACGAGATCCGCAAGGATCTGAACGAAGAGTTCCGTATCGTCGAAGGCGCCACCTTCGAGCGTCTGCGTTCCGCTCTGGTGGGCGCCACTGCCGAAGGCGGCGCTGGCCTGAAGAAAGGCACTGTGATCACCGACGAGATCCTCGATGGTCTCGAGCGTGGTCAGTGGTTCAAGCTGCGCATGGCCGACGATGCCCTGAACGAGCAGTTGGAGAAGGCCCAGGCCTACATCTCCGACCGTCGTCAGATGCTCGACGACAAGTTCGAGGACAAGAAGCGCAAGCTGCAGCAGGGCGATGACCTGGCGCCGGGCGTGCTGAAGATCGTCAAGGTCTACCTGGCCATCCGCCGTCGCATCCAGCCGGGTGACAAGATGGCCGGTCGTCACGGTAACAAGGGTGTGGTCTCGGTGATCATGCCGGTCGAAGACATGCCGCACGACGCCAACGGTACGCCGGTGGACATCGTGCTGAACCCGCTGGGCGTACCTTCGCGTATGAACGTCGGTCAGATCCTCGAAACCCACCTGGGCCTGGCGGCCAAGGGCCTGGGCGAGAAGATCAACCGCATGCTCGAAGAGCAGCGCAAGGTCGCCGAACTGCGCAAGTTCCTCACCGAGATCTACAACGAGATTGGTGGTCGCCAGGAAAACCTCGAAGAGTTCTCCGATAACGAGATCCTCGAGCTGGCGAAGAACCTCAAGGGTGGCGTGCCGATGGCGACTGCCGTGTTCGACGGTGCCAAGGAAACCGAGATCAAGGCCATGCTCAAGCTGGCCGATCTGCCGGAGAGCGGCCAGATGCGTCTGTTCGACGGCCGTACCGGCAACCAGTTCGAGCGTCCGACCACCGTCGGTTACATGTACATGCTCAAACTGAACCACCTGGTGGACGACAAGATGCACGCGCGTTCCACTGGTTCCTACAGCCTGGTTACCCAGCAGCCGCTGGGTGGTAAGGCGCAGTTCGGTGGTCAGCGTTTCGGGGAGATGGAGGTCTGGGCGCTGGAAGCCTACGGTGCCGCCTACACCCTGCAGGAAATGCTGACCGTGAAGTCGGACGACGTGAACGGCCGTACCAAGATGTACAAGAACATCGTGGATGGCGATCACCGCATGGAGCCGGGCATGCCCGAGTCCTTCAACGTGTTGATCAAAGAGATCCGTTCGCTCGGCATCGACATCGATCTGGAAACCGAATAACACGACGTGAATCGGTAGCGGGGTGAAGCCCCCGCTACCTGCTCCGCCAGGAGGAAAGGCCTTGAAAGACCTACTGAATTTGCTGAAAAACCAGGGTCAAGTCGAAGAGTTCGACGCCATCCGTATCGGCTTGGCCTCGCCCGAGATGATCCGTTCGTGGTCGTTCGGTGAAGTTAAGAAGCCGGAAACCATCAACTACCGTACCTTCAAGCCCGAGCGCGATGGTCTGTTCTGCGCCAAGATCTTTGGCCCGGTCAAGGACTACGAGTGCCTGTGCGGCAAGTACAAGCGCCTCAAGCACCGTGGCGTGATCTGCGAGAAGTGCGGCGTTGAAGTAGCCCTGGCCAAGGTTCGTCGTGAGCGCATGGCGCACATTGAACTGGCCTCGCCGGTCGCCCACATCTGGTTCCTCAAGTCGCTGCCGAGCCGTATCGGCCTGCTGATGGACATGACCCTGCGTGACATCGAGCGCGTGCTCTACTTCGAGAGCTACGTGGTGATCGATCCGGGCATGACCACCCTGGAAAAAGGCCAGCTACTGAACGACGAGCAGTACTTCGAGGCCCTCGAAGAGTTCGGTGACGACTTCGACGCGCGCATGGGCGCCGAGGCCGTTCGCGAGCTGCTGCACGCCATCGATCTGGATCACGAGATCAGCCGCCTGCGTGAAGAGATTCCGCAGACCAACTCGGAAACCAAGATCAAGAAGCTGTCCAAGCGCCTGAAGCTGATGGAAGCCTTCAAGGACTCCGGCAACCTGCCGGAGTGGATGGTGCTGACCGTTCTGCCGGTGCTGCCGCCGGATCTGCGTCCGCTGGTACCGCTGGACGGTGGCCGCTTCGCGACCTCGGATCTGAACGATCTGTATCGCCGCGTGATCAACCGTAACAACCGTCTCAAGCGCCTGCTCGATCTGTCGGCGCCGGACATCATCGTGCGCAACGAAAAGCGCATGCTGCAGGAAGCGGTCGACGCCCTGCTCGACAACGGCCGTCGCGGTCGCGCCATTACCGGCAGCAACAAGCGTCCGCTGAAGTCGCTGGCCGACATGATCAAGGGTAAGCAAGGTCGCTTCCGTCAGAACCTGCTCGGTAAGCGCGTGGACTACTCTGGTCGTTCCGTGATCACCGTGGGCCCGACCCTGCGCCTGCACCAGTGTGGTCTGCCGAAGAAGATGGCCCTGGAGCTGTTCAAGCCGTTCATTTTCGGCAAGCTGGAAGCCCGTGGCCTGGCCACCACCATCAAGGCGGCCAAGAAGATGGTCGAGCGTGAACTGCCCGAGGTCTGGGACGTTCTCGCCGAAGTCATCCGCGAACACCCCGTGCTGCTCAACCGCGCACCGACCCTGCACCGTCTGGGTATCCAGGCGTTCGAGCCGGTACTGATCGAAGGTAAAGCGATCCAGCTACACCCGCTGGTCTGCGCCGCGTACAACGCCGACTTCGACGGTGACCAGATGGCCGTGCACGTGCCGCTGACCCTGGAAGCCCAGCTCGAAGCACGCGCGCTGATGATGTCCACCAACAACATCCTCTCGCCCGCCAACGGCGAGCCGATCATCGTGCCGTCGCAGGACGTGGTACTGGGTCTGTACTACATGACCCGTGAAGCGGTGAACGCCAAGGGTGAAGGCCGCGTCTTCGCCGACCTGCAGGAAGTCGACCGCGTGTTCCGCGCCGGCGAAGCGTCCCTGCACGCCCGCGTGAAAGTGCGTATCAACGAGACCGTCAAGCAGAAGGACGGCAGCCTGGTGAAGAACACCCGTATCGTCGACACCACCGTCGGCCGCGCGCTGCTGTTCCAGATCGTGCCGGCTGGCCTGTCCTATGACGTGGTCAACCAGTCGATGAAGAAGAAGGCGATCTCCAAGCTGATCAACCAGTGCTACCGCACCGTGGGTCTGAAGGACACCGTCATCTTCGCCGACCAGTTGATGTACACCGGTTTCGCCTACTCCACCATCTCCGGTGTATCGATCGGCGTGAATGACTTCGTCATCCCGGCCGAGAAGGCGCGCATCATCGATGCCGCCACCGAAGAAGTGAAGGAAATCGAATCGCAGTACGCCTCCGGCCTGGTAACCCAGGGCGAGAAGTACAACAAGGTGATCGACCTCTGGTCGAAGGCCAACGACGAAGTGTCCAAGGCGATGATGGCCAACCTCTCGAAAGAGCCGGTGGTCGATCGCGAAGGCAAGACCGTCGAGCAGGAGTCCTTCAACTCCATGTACATGATGGCTGACTCCGGTGCGCGGGGTTCCGCTGCCCAGATTCGTCAGCTAGCCGGTATGCGTGGTCTGATGGCCAAGCCGGACGGCTCCATCATCGAAACGCCGATCACCGCGAACTTCCGCGAAGGTCTGTCGGTACTGCAGTACTTCATCTCCACTCACGGTGCGCGTAAAGGTCTGGCGGATACCGCACTGAAGACCGCGAACTCCGGTTACCTGACTCGTCGTCTGGTCGATGTGGCCCAGGACCTGGTGGTGACCGAGATCGATTGCGGCACCGAGCAGGGTCTGTTGATGACCCCGCACATCGAAGGTGGTGACGTGGTCGAGCCGCTCGGTGAGCGCGTGCTGGGCCGTGTCATCGCCCGTGACGTGCCCAAGCCTGGCAGCGATGAGATCATCGTGCCGGCCGGTACCCTGATCGACGAGAAGTGGGTCGAGTTCATCGAGCTGAACAGCGTCGACGAAGTGGTGGTGCGTTCGCCGATCACCTGCGAAACCCGCTACGGTATCTGCTCCAAGTGCTACGGTCGCGACCTGGCCCGTGGTCACCAGGTGAACATCGGTGAAGCGGTCGGCGTCATCGCTGCCCAGTCCATCGGTGAGCCGGGTACCCAGCTGACCATGCGTACCTTCCACATCGGTGGTGCCGCCAGCCGTACCTCAGCTGCCGACAGCGTGCAGGTGAAGAACGGTGGCGTGGTGCGCCTGCACAACCTCAAGCACGTCGAACGTACCGACGGCGCCCTGGTGGCCGTCTCGCGTTCCGGTGAGCTGGCCATCGCCGACGAATTCGGCCGTGAGCGTGAACGCTACAAGCTGCCTTACGGTGCCGTGATTTCGGTGAAGGAAGGCGACAAGGTCGATGCTGGCGCCATCGTCGCCAAGTGGGATCCGCACACCCACCCGATCGTGACCGAAATGAAGGGTATCGTGACCTTCGTCGGCATGGAGGAGGGCATCACCATCAAGCGTCAGACCGACGAACTGACCGGTCTGACCAACATCGAGGTGATGGATCCGAAGGATCGTCCGGCTTCCGGCAAGGACATCCGTCCGGCGATCAAGATGGTCGACGCCAATGGCAAGGAGCTGCTGCTGCCGGGTACCGACGTTCCCGCTCAGTACTTCCTGCCAGCCAACGCTCTGGTCGGTGTGGCCGACGGTGCGCAGATCGCAGTGGGTGACGTTATCGCCCGTATCCCGCAGGAAACCTCGAAGACCCGCGACATCACCGGTGGTCTGCCGCGCGTTGCCGACCTGTTCGAGGCGCGTCGTCCGAAGGAAGCGTCGATCCTGGCGGAGATCAGCGGCACCATCTCGTTCGGTAAAGAGACCAAGGGCAAGCGCCGTCTGGTCATCACCCCGACCGATGGCAGCGATCCGTATGAGGAGCTGATTCCGAAGTGGCGTCACCTGAACGTGTTTGAAGGCGAACAGGTGAACAAGGGCGAGGTGATCTCCGACGGTCCGAGCGACCCGCACGACATCCTGCGTCTGTTGGGCGTCAGCGCGCTGGCCAAGTACATCGTCAACGAGATCCAGGACGTTTACCGTCTGCAGGGCGTGAAGATCAACGACAAGCACATCGAGACCATCCTGCGTCAGATGCTGCGCAAGGTCGAGATCACCGAAGCCGGCGATTCGTCCTTCATCAAGGGCGATCAGATGGAACTCACCCAGGTGCTGGGCGAGAACGAGCGTCTGGCCGAAGAGGACAAGTTCGTCGCCAAGTACACCCGTGTACTGCTGGGTATCACCAAGGCGTCGCTGTCCACCGAGTCCTTCATCTCGGCGGCCTCCTTCCAGGAAACCACCCGCGTCCTTACCGAGGCGGCGGTTACCGGCAAGCGCGACTACCTGCGTGGTCTGAAAGAGAACGTGGTCGTGGGTCGTCTGATCCCGGCCGGTACCGGTCTGGCCTATCACAGCGAGCGCAAGCGCAAGCGTGATGCCGACAAGCCGGTACGTGTCAGCGCCAGTGAGGTGGAAGCCGCACTGACCGAAGCGCTGAACTCCAGCGGCAATTGAGTCGAAGCCTCGCTGATGCGTCAGCGGGGCTTTGCCTTGACTGGGGGCGTGCGTCTCTTTAGACTCATGCACCCCTAAATTTGGCAGGGCGTTTGGCTCTGCCATCTTTATTTGTGAGCGTCGAAAGACAACAGTGGAGCTAGTAGATGGCAACTATCAACCAGCTGGTACGTCAGCCGCGTAAGCGTATCGTCGAGAAATCCGACGTGCCTGCGCTGCAGAACTGCCCGCAGCGTCGTGGCGTGTGCACCCGCGTGTACACCACCACGCCGAAGAAACCTAACTCGGCACTGCGTAAAGTGTGCCGCGTGCGTCTGACCAACGGCTACGAAGTGTCTTCGTACATCGGCGGTGAAGGCCACAACCTGCAAGAGCACAGCGTCGTGCTGATCCGTGGCGGTCGTGTAAAAGACCTTCCGGGTGTGCGCTACCACACCGTGCGTGGTTCGCTGGATACCTCCGGCGTCAAAGACCGTAAGCAGGGTCGTTCTAAGTACGGTACCAAGCGTCCGAAGTAAGGCCGCTTGATCCTTTTTATCTAGTTGAGTCGATAAGAGTAAGGTCGGGCCGGCTGATGCTGTGAGTCCCGAGCTAACCTGAAGACCGTTTGAGGGCTTATCAATGCCAAGACGTCGTGTAGCAGCAAAGCGTGAGATCCTGGACGATCCGAAATACGGAAGCCAGATCCTCGCCAAATTCATGAACCACGTGATGGAAAGCGGCAAGAAGGCCGTGGCCGAGCGCATCGTTTACGGTGCTCTGGACACTGTCAAGGCGCGCAAGAACAGCGATCCCCTGGAGATCTTCGAGAAAGCTCTCGACGCCATCGCTCCGCTGGTCGAAGTCAAGTCCCGCCGTGTAGGCGGTGCTACCTACCAGGTTCCGGTCGAAGTTCGTCCGTCCCGTCGTAACGCTCTGGCCATGCGCTGGCTGGTGGACTTCGCGCGCAAGCGCGGTGAGAAGTCCATGGCTCTGCGCCTGGCTGGTGAGCTGCTGGATGCTGCTGAAGGCAAAGGCGCTGCTGTCAAGAAGCGTGAAGACGTGCACCGTATGGCCGAGGCCAACAAGGCTTTCTCGCACTACCGCTTCTAATTCCGGCTCCACTAACCTTGCGAGGGCTTTATGGCTCGTAATACAGCAATTAACCGCTACCGTAACATCGGTATCTGCGCGCACGTCGATGCGGGCAAGACCACCACTACCGAGCGGATCCTGTTCTACACAGGCCTGAGCCACAAGATGGGCGAGGTGCATGATGGCGCCGCGACCACCGACTGGATGGTTCAGGAGCAGGAGCGTGGTATCACCATTACTTCTGCTGCGATCACCACCTTCTGGGAAGGTTCGCGTCGCCAGTACGACAAGTACCGCGTAAACGTCATCGATACCCCCGGTCACGTCGACTTCACCATCGAAGTAGAGCGCTCCCTGCGCGTACTCGACGGCGCGGTCGTGGTGTTCTGCGGTACCTCGGGCGTTGAGCCGCAGTCCGAAACCGTATGGCGTCAGGCCAACAAGTACGGTGTTCCGCGTATCGTTTACGTGAACAAGATGGACCGTGCTGGTGCCAACTTCCTGCGTGTCGTCGGTCAGATCAAGAACCGTCTGGGTCACACCCCGGTTCCGATCCAGATCGCCATCGGTGCCGAGGATAACTTCGAGGGTCAGGTCGACCTGATCAAGATGAAGGCCATCTACTGGAACGATGACGACAAGGGTACTACCTACCGTGAGGAAGAGATTCCTGCCGAGCTGGTAGACCTGGCCAACGAATGGCGTTCCAACATGGTCGAGGCGGCTGCCGAGGCCAACGAAGAGCTGATGAACAAGTACCTCGAAGAGGGTGACCTCTCTGCCGAGGACATCAAGGCCGGTCTGCGCGCCCGTACTCTGGCGAGCGAGATCGTTCCGGCTGTCTGCGGTTCCTCGTTCAAGAACAAGGGTGTTCCTCTGGTTCTCGATGCCGTCATCGACTTCCTGCCGGCGCCGACCGAGATTCCTGCGATTCAGGGTATCCACCCGGATCACATCGATCTTGGCGACGAAGCACCGAAGGACGAGCGTCATGCTGACGACAACGAGCCGTTCTCGGCGCTGGCGTTCAAGATCGCGACCGACCCCTTCGTCGGTACCCTGACCTTCGTTCGCGTTTACTCGGGCGTTCTGGAGTCCGGCCAGTCGGTCATCAACTCCGTGAAAGGCAAGAAAGAGCGCGTTGGTCGTATGGTGCAGATGCACGCCAACCAGCGTGACGAGATCAAGGAAGTGCGCGCGGGCGACATCGCTGCTCTGATCGGCATGAAGGACGTCACCACTGGTGACACCCTGTGCGATCCGGACAAGCCGATCGTTCTCGAGCGTATGGACTTCCCGGAGCCCGTAATTCACGTGGCTGTCGAGCCGAAGACCAAGGCTGACCAGGAGAAGATGGGTATCGCGCTGGGCAAGCTGGCCCAGGAAGACCCGTCCTTCCGCGTCAAGACCGACGAAGAGTCCGGCCAGACCATCATCGGTGGTATGGGTGAGCTGCACCTGGACATCCTCGTTGACCGCATGAAGCGCGAGTTCGGCGTCGAGGCCAACATTGGCAAGCCGCAGGTGGCCTACCGCGAAACCATTTCCAAGGACAATGTCGAGATCGAAGGCAAGTTCGTTCGTCAGTCCGGTGGTCGTGGTCAGTTCGGTCATTGCTGGATCCGCTTCTCGACTCCGGACGTGGACGACAAGGGCAACATCACCGAAGGTCTGGTGTTCACCAACGAAGTCGTAGGTGGTGTGGTTCCGAAGGAATACATCCCGGCCATCCAGAAAGGTATCGAAGAGCAGATGAAGAACGGCGTCGTTGCCGGCTATCCGCTGATCGGCCTGAAGGCGACCGTGTTCGATGGTTCCTACCACGACGTCGACTCCAACGAGATGGCGTTCAAGATCGCTGCCTCCATGGCGACCAAGCAACTGGCCCAGAAGGGCGGTGGTAAGGTGCTCGAGCCGATCATGAAGGTGGAAGTGGTGACTCCCGAGGACTACATGGGTGACGTGATGGGTGACCTGAACCGTCGTCGTGGCCTGATCCAGGGTATGGAAGATTCGGTATCCGGTAAGGTTATCCGTGCCGAAGTTCCGCTGGGCGAGATGTTTGGTTACGCTACCGACGTCCGTTCCATGTCCCAGGGTCGCGCCAGCTACTCCATGGAATTCTCCAAATACGCCGAAGCTCCGTCGAACATCGTCGAAGCTCTGGTTAAAAAACAAGGCTAATCCCGCCCTTTAAGTAAGAGGTTTACTGTCGTGGCTAAGGAAAAATTCGAACGTAACAAACCGCACGTCAACGTCGGCACCATCGGTCACGTTGACCACGGTAAGACCACTCTGACCGCTGCTCTGACCCGCGTCTGCTCCGAAGTTTTCGGTTCGGCCAAGGTTGACTTCGACAAGATCGACAGCGCTCCGGAAGAGAAAGCTCGTGGTATCACCATCAACACCGCGCACGTAGAGTACGACTCCAACATTCGTCACTACGCGCACGTTGACTGCCCGGGTCACGCCGACTACGTGAAGAACATGATCACCGGTGCTGCCCAGATGGACGGCGCGATCCTGGTCTGCTCGGCTGCCGACGGCCCCATGCCGCAAACCCGTGAGCACATCCTGCTGTCCCGTCAGGTAGGCGTACCGTACATCGTCGTGTTCCTGAACAAGGCTGATATGGTTGACGACGCTGAGCTGCTGGAACTGGTCGAGATGGAAGTTCGCGACCTGCTGAGCACCTATGACTTCCCGGGTGACGACACTCCGATCATCATCGGTTCCGCGCTGATGGCGCTGAATGGCGAAGACGACAACGAGCTGGGCACCACTGCGGTCAAGAAGCTGGTCGAGACTCTGGATACCTACATCCCTGAGCCGGTTCGTGCCATCGACAAGCCGTTCCTGATGCCGATCGAAGACGTGTTCTCGATCTCCGGCCGCGGCACCGTGGTAACTGGTCGTGTCGAGCGCGGTATCGTCAAGGTTCAGGAAGAGATCGAGATCGTCGGTCTGCGTCCGACCACCAAGACCACCTGCACCGGCGTGGAAATGTTCCGCAAGCTGCTGGACGAAGGTCGTGCTGGCGAGAACTGCGGCGTGCTGCTGCGCGGCACCAAGCGTGATGAAGTCGAGCGTGGTCAGGTACTGGCCAAGCCGGGCACCATCAAGCCGCACACCAAGTTCGAGGCTGAGGTTTACGTGCTGTCCAAGGAAGAAGGTGGTCGTCACACCCCGTTCTTCAAGGGCTACCGTCCGCAGTTCTACTTCCGTACCACTGACGTGACCGGTTCGTGCGAACTGCCGGAAGGCGTTGAGATGGTAATGCCGGGCGACAACATCAAGATGGTTGTCACCCTGATCAAGCCGATCGCCATGGAAGACGGCCTGCGCTTCGCGATTCGCGAAGGTGGTCGTACCGTTGGTGCCGGCGTGGTTGCCAAGATCGTCGAATAATCTCCTCGATCCGCGGTAAGGAAAGGGCCCTTCGGGGCCCTTTTTTATTGAGCTGGTTAAAAGTTGACACCCCCAGGGGGCATCCGTACAATTGCGCCTCCCTCGAGCGGGCGTAGTCCGTCTGTGGGAATTAGCAGCTTGGAATCTGAGGTCAAAATGCAAAACCAACAAATCCGTATTCGGTTGAAGGCTTTTGACCATCGCCTGATCGATCAATCTACCCAGGAAATCGTGGAAACCGCGAAACGTACTGGTGCTCAGGTGCGTGGTCCGATTCCTCTGCCTACTCGTAAGGAGCGGTACACCGTTCTGATCTCTCCGCACGTCAACAAGGACGCGCGCGATCAGTACGAAATCCGCACTCATAAGCGTGTGCTGGACATCGTTCAGCCGACGGACAAAACCGTCGACGCGCTGATGAAGCTCGACCTTGCGGCAGGCGTGGAAGTGCAGATCAGCCTCGGCTAAAACCTGGCGGTTTTAGTCGTGTAACGCTCTGAAATGGGCGGCCATAGCGGGTGAAAGCCCCGTACACTCATGAGGTTTATAACATGACTATTGGTGTAGTCGGTCGTAAGTGCGGCATGACCCGCATTTTCACCGAAGAAGGTGTCTCCATTCCGGTCACGGTCATCGAGATCGAGCCGAATCGCGTCACCCAGTTCAAAAACGAGGAGTCCGATGGCTACCGCGCAGTGCAGGTCACTGTAGGTGAGCGCCGTGCCTCCCGTGTCAGCAAGGCTCAGGCCGGTCACTTCGCCAAGGCGAACGTCGCGGCAGGTCGTACCGTCATGGAGTTCCGTCTTGAAGAAGGCGACTACCAGGCTGGCGATCTGATCAACGCTGAAATATTCCAAGCTGGTCAACTGGTGGATGTCACTGGTCAGTCCAAAGGTAAAGGCTTCGCCGGTACCATCAAGCGTTGGAACTTCCGCGGCCAAGACAACACTCACGGCAACTCCGTGTCCCACCGTGTTCCGGGTTCCATTGGCCAGTGCCAGACCCCGGGTCGCGTATTCAAGGGCAAGAAGATGTCCGGTCACCTGGGTGCCGAGCGCGTTACCGTTCAGTCCCTGGAAGTCGTGCGCGTAGACGCCGAGCGTAACCTGCTGCTGGTCAAGGGTGCCGTTCCTGGCGCTACTGGCGGCGACGTTATCGTTCGTCCGGCTGTCAAGGCGTAAGGGGAGAATCTGAGATGCAATTGAATGTAAATGGCGCTCAGGCGATCGAAGTGTCCGATGCGACCTTCGGTGGCGAGTTCAATGAGACCCTGGTTCACCAAGCAGTCGTAGCCTACATGGCTGGCGGCCGTCAGGGCACCAAAGGCCAGAAGTCCCGTTCCGACGTTTCCGGTGGCGGCAAGCGCCCCTGGCGTCAGAAGGGCACCGGTCGTGCCCGTGCCGGTACCACCCGTGGTCCGATCTGGCGTGGCGGTGGTGTGACCTTCGCAGCGTCCACCCGCAACCACGAGCAAAAGCTGAACAAGAAGATGTACCGCGCTGCCCTGCGCTCCATCCTTGCTGAGCTGGTGCGTACCGATCGTCTGGTCGTGGTCGAAGACTTCGCCGTCGAGGCTCCGAAGACCAAGGCGCTGCTGAGCAAGCTCAACGGCCTGGGCCTGAACGACGTGCTGATCGTTTCCGATGCCGTCGACGAGAACCTGTACCTGGCTGCCCGCAACCTGCCGCACGTCGACGTACGTGACGTCCAGGGTTCTGATCCGGTCAGCCTGATCGCGTACGAAAAGGTGCTGGTCACCGTTTCGGCCGTGAAGAAATTCGAGGAGCTGCTGGGATGAACCAGGAACGCGTATTCAAAGTGCTGCTTGGCCCGCACGTCTCCGAGAAGGCCACGACGCTGGCTGACAAGCAAGGTCAGTTCGTTTTCAAAGTCGCTACCGATGCGACCAAGCTGGAAATCAAGAAGGCCGTCGAAAGCCTGTTCAACGTGAAGGTTCAGCGCGTTACTACCCAGAATGTTCTGGGCAAGAGCAAGCGCACCGCTCGCGGTCTGGGCAAGCGTAACGACTGGAAGAAGGCAGTTATCTCCCTTCAGCCGGGCCAAGATCTCGATTTCACCAGCAGTGCTGAGTAAGGAAGGGGTGCATCATGGCAATCGTTAAATGCAAACCGACTTCCGCTGGCCGCCGTTTTGTGGTCAAGGTGGTCAATCAGGAGCTGCACAAAGGCGCTCCTTATGCTCCGCTGCTGGCGAAGAAGTCGAAATCCGGTGGTCGTAACAACAACGGCCGCATCACCACCCGTCATATCGGTGGTGGTCACAAGCAGCATTACCGTCTGGTCGACTTCCGTCGCAACGACAAGGATGGCATCCCTGCCACCGTCGAGCGCGTGGAATACGATCCGAACCGTACTGCTCACATCGCTCTGCTGAAGTACGCCGACGGTGAGCGTCGCTACATCATCGCCCCGAAAGGCGTGGTAGCTGGCGATCAACTGGTTGCGGGCATCATGGCCCCGATCAAGCCGGGCAACAGCCTGCAGCTGCGCAACATTCCGGTGGGTTCGACCGTTCACGGTATCGAGCTGAAGCCGGGCAAGGGTGCTCAGATCGCTCGCTCCGCTGGAGCTTCCGCTCAGCTAATCGCTCGTGAAGGTGCTTATGTGACCCTGCGTCTGCGCTCCGGCGAGATGCGTAAAGTCCTGGCCGAGTGCCGTGCGACCCTGGGCGAAGTCTCGAACTCCGAGCACAGCCTGCGTTCGCTGGGTAAAGCCGGTGCCAAACGCTGGCGTGGCGTTCGTCCGACCGTTCGTGGTGTTGCCATGAACCCGGTAGATCACCCGCACGGTGGTGGTGAAGGTCGTACCTCCGGTGGTCGTCATCCGGTGTCGCCATGGGGCTTCCCGACCAAGGGCGCGAAGACCCGTGCTAACAAGCGCACCGACAACATGATCGTCCGTCGTCGCAAGTAAATAGAGGGATACGACAGTGCCACGTTCTCTGAAAAAAGGTCCTTTTATCGATCTTCACCTACTGAAGAAGGTCGAGGCGGCGGTGGAAAAGAACGATCGCAAGCCGGTTAAAACCTGGTCGCGCCGTTCCATGATCCTGCCGCAGATGGTCGGTCTGACCATCGCTGTGCATAACGGTCGTCAACATGTCCCGGTTCTCGTGAACGAAGACATGGTCGGCCACAAACTCGGCGAATTTGCTGCCACTCGTACCTACCGTGGTCACGTGGCAGACAAAAAAGCCAAGCGCTAAGGGGTTAGGAAATGACTGAAGTAGCCGCTAAGTTGTCGGGCGCTCGCATCTCCGCCCAGAAAGCCCGCTTGGTCGCTGACCAGATCCGCGGGAAGAAGGTGGGCGAAGCGCTCAACCTCCTGGCTTTCAGCAACAAGAAAGCCGCCGAGATCATGAAGAAGGTGCTGGAGTCGGCCGTGGCCAACGCCGAGCACAACGAAGGCGCAGACGTTGATGACCTGAAGGTCAGCACCGTTTTCGTCAACGAAGGGCGTTCGCTTAAGCGCATCATGCCGCGTGCCAAAGGCCGTGCTGATCGCATCGTCAAGCGGTCTTGCCATATCACTGTCAAGGTTGCGGACAAGTAACGGAGTCGATCAGATGGGTCAGAAAGTACATCCCGTTGGCATCCGCCTGGGAATCGTCAAGGATCACACCTCGGTCTGGTACGCAGACGGTCGCAATTATGCCGACTATCTGAATGCCGACCTGAAGGTTCGTGCATACCTGCAAGACAAACTAAAAAGCGCGTCCGTTAGCCGTATCGACATCGCTCGCCCGGCTCAAACCGCACGCATCACCATCCACACCGCTCGTCCCGGCATCGTGATCGGCAAGAAAGGTGAAGATGTTGAGAAGCTGCGTCAGGACCTGACCAAGCAAATGGGTGTGCCGGTGCACATCAATATCGAAGAGATCCGCAAGCCGGAGCTCGACGGTATGCTGGTTGCGCAGAGCGTAGCTCAGCAGCTGGAGCGTCGTGTGATGTTCCGTCGCGCCATGAAGCGCGCTGTACAGAACGCCATGCGCATTGGTGCCAAGGGCATCAAGATCCAGGTGAGTGGTCGTCTCGGCGGCGCTGAAATCGCCCGTACCGAGTGGTATCGCGAAGGTCGTGTGCCCCTGCACACCCTGCGTGCCGACATCGATTACGCCACCTACGAAGCGCACACCACCTACGGTGTGATCGGCGTCAAGGTTTGGATCTTCAAGGGTGAGGTCATCGGTGGCCGCACTGAAGAGCTGAAGCCGCAAGCGCCCGCTCCTCGTAAAGCTGCCAAGAAATAAGGAGTACGCATCATGTTGCAACCAAAGCGTACGAAGTTCCGCAAGCAGATGACCGGCCACAACCGTGGTCTGGCTCAGCGCGGTAGCAAAGTGAGCTTCGGCGAATTCGCGCTGAAGTCCGTTGCCCGCGGTCGTCTCACCGCTCGTCAGATCGAGTCCGCTCGTCGTGCTCTGACCCGTCACGTTAAGCGTGGCGGCAAGATCTGGATCCGCGTCTTCCCGGACAAGCCGGTTACCAAGAAGCCTCTCGAGGTGCGTATGGGTAAAGGTAAGGGTGGCGTCGAGTACTGGGTAGCCCAGATCCAACCGGGCAAGGTCCTGTACGAGATCGAAGGCGTATCCGAAGAGTTGGCGCGCGAGGCTTTCGCCCTGGCTGCTGCAAAGCTGCCGCTCGCCACCACCTTTGTTAAGCGGACGGTGATGTGATGAAAGCGACCGAACTTCGTGAAAAAAGCGCGCAACAGCTGAACGAGCAACTGCTCGGCCTGCTGCGCGACCAGTTCAATCTGCGTATGCAGAAGGCGACTGGCCAACTGGGGCAGACTCACCTGCTCTCGCAAGTGAAGCGCGACATCGCTCGCGTCAAGACTGTCCTCAGCCAGCAGGCAGGTAAGTAATCATGGCCGAAGTTGAAAAAACAGTCCGTACGCTGACCGGCCGTGTTGTCAGCGACAAGATGGACAAGACCATCACCGTTCTGATCGAGCGTCGCGTCAAGCACCCGATTTACGGTAAATACGTCAAGCGTTCGACCAAGCTGCACGCTCACGACGAAAACAACCAGTGCAAGATCGGCGATTTCGTCTCCATCCGTGAGACCCGCCCGCAGTCCAAGACCAAGTCCTGGGCCCTGGTTGAAGTCGTTGAACGCGCAGTCGAAGTCTAAGGGCTAGGGGTCGGAGAAATTTTATGATTCAGACTCAATCCATGCTCGATGTGGCTGACAACAGTGGTGCACGTCGTGTGATGTGCATCAAGGTGCTGGGCGGCTCCCATCGTCGCTACGCCGGCATCGGCGACATCATCAAGGTCACCGTCAAGGAAGCAATTCCGCGCGGCAAGGTGAAGAAAGGTCAGGTCATGACCGCAGTGGTCGTTCGTACCCGTCACGGCGTTCGCCGTGCCGACGGTTCGATCATCCGCTTCGACGGCAACGCTGCTGTTCTGCTGAACAACAAGCAAGAGCCGATCGGTACCCGTATTTTCGGGCCAGTGACCCGTGAACTGCGTTCCGAGAAGTTCATGAAGATCGTCTCGCTCGCCCCTGAAGTGCTTTAAGGAGATCCGACATGCAAAAGATTCGTCGTGACGACGAGATCATCGTGATCGCCGGCAAAGACAAAGGTAAGCGCGGTAAGGTGCTCAAGGTTCTCGCTGACGACCGTCTGGTCGTTGGTGGCATCAACCTGGTGAAGCGTCATACCAAGCCGAACCCGATGTCGGGCGTTCAGGGCGGTATCGTCGAGAAAGAAGCGCCACTGCACGCTTCCAACGTTGCCATCTTCAACTCTGAAACCAACAAGGCTGATCGCGTTGGCTTCAAGGTTGAAGACGGCAAGAAAATTCGTGTCTTCAAGTCCACCCAGAAGCCGGTTGGCGCTTGAGAATCATAGGTAGAACACCATGGCACGACTGAAAGAGATTTACCGGAAGGAAATCGCGCCCAAGCTGAAGGAAGAACTGAAGCTGGCGAACGTGATGGAAGTTCCGCGCATCACCAAAATCACCCTGAACATGGGCCTGGGCGAAGCGATCGGTGACAAGAAAGTCATCGAGAACGCCGTTGCCGACCTCGAGAAGATCACCGGTCAGAAAGTCGTCGTGACTCATGCCCGCAAGTCGATCGCAGGTTTCAAGGTTCGTGAGGGCTGGCCGATTGGCGTCAAGGTCACTCTGCGTCGCGAGCGTATGTACGAGTTCCTGGATCGTCTGCTGTCCATCTCCCTGCCGCGCGTGCGTGACTTCCGCGGCCTGAATGCCAAGTCCTTCGACGGCCGTGGCAACTACAGCATGGGCGTGAAAGAGCAGATCATCTTCCCGGAAATCGATTACGACAAGATCGATGCGCTGCGTGGTCTGGACATCACCCTGACTACCACTGCCCGTAACGATGATGAAGGCCGCGCTCTGCTGCGTGCTTTCAACTTCCCGTTCCGCAACTGATCGGAGTCTGGACAAATGGCCAAGACAAGCATGAAGAACCGCGAGCTGAAGCGTCAGCAGACGGTTGCCAAGTACGCCAAGAAGCGTGCCGAGCTGAAAGCGATCATCGCCAACCCGAACTCCACTCCGGAAGCTCGTTGGGAAGCCCAGGTCGCCCTGCAGAAGCAGCCGCGTGACGCCAGCGCCTCGCGCCTGCGTAACCGCTGCCGCATCACCGGCCGTCCGCACGGCGTTTACCGCAAGTTCGGTCTGTCGCGTAACAAGCTGCGCGAAGCCGCCATGCGCGGTGACGTACCGGGCCTGGTGAAAGCCAGCTGGTAAGGCGTAGTAAAAAAGCGAAGCCGGCCTAGTGCCGGCTTTGTCTTTATGTGAACAAGCCCCTTTTGGGGCTTGATTCATTTTTGATCGGTCTCTAGAATGTCCGGCTCTCCTGAGCCTGGTATTTGCGTGCCGAGCTTTTGGATGATCCCACAGCCTTCTGGCTGTTCTTTTTGTATCAGGAGCGTCTAGCCCATGAGTATGCAGGACCCGTTAGCGGACATGCTAACTCGTATCCGTAATGCCCAGATGGCTGAAAAGTCCGTCGTAAGCATGCCGTCTTCCACTCTGAAGGTGGCTGTAGCCAAGGTTCTGAAGGACGAAGGTTACATTGCGGGTTACGAAGTCAATGGCGAAGCCAAGCCGCAGTTGTCCATCGAGCTGAAGTACTTCGAGGGCCGTCCGGTCATCGAGGAAGTCAAGCGCGTGAGCCGTCCCGGCCTTCGTCAATACAAATCCGTCGATGACCTGCCGAAGGTACGCGGCGGTCTCGGTGTTTCCATCGTCTCCACCAACAAAGGTGTGATGACGGATCGCGCTGCGCGCGCTGCCGGTGTCGGCGGCGAAGTGCTCTGCACCGTGTTCTAAGGGGGGATAAGCATGTCTCGCGTTGCTAAGAACCCCGTCGTGCTGCCTGCCGGTGTCGAGGTCAAACTCGCCGGTCAGCAGCTTTCGGTCAAGGGTGCCAAGGGCGCTCTGGAACTGAACGTTCACTCGTCCGTGGAAGTGATCCAGGAAGGCTCCGAGCTGCGTTTCGCCGCTCGTAATGGCGACCAGCAGAACCGCGCCATGGCCGGTACTACTCGTGCCCTGGTCAACAACATGGTCATCGGTGTCAGCCAAGGCTTCGAGCGTAAGCTGCAACTGGTCGGCGTGGGCTACAAAGCTCAGGCCAAAGGTCAGGTGCTGAACCTCGCTCTGGGCTTCTCCCACCCGATCGACTACGAACTGCCGGCAGGCGTCGTGGCCGAAACCCCGAACCAGACCGAGATCCTGATCAAGGGTATCGACAAGCAGCTGGTGGGTCAGGTAGCTGCGGAAATCCGTGATTTCCGTCGTCCTGAGCCGTACAAGGGCAAGGGTGTTCGTTACGCGGATGAAGTCGTCCGTCGTAAAGAAGCCAAGAAGAAGTAAGGGGCTGAGATATGAACGAGAAAAAAGTTACTCGTCTGCGTCGCGCTCGCAAAGCACGCCTGAAAATGCACGAGCTCGAAGCCGTGCGTCTGTGCGTGTACCGCTCCTCGCAGCACATCTATGCCCAGGTCATCTCGGCCGACGGCAGCAAGGTCCTGGCCAGTGCCTCGACTTTGGACAAAGCACTGCGCGACGGCGCCACTGGCAACGTCGACGCCGCCAAGAAAGTTGGTCAGCTGGTAGCCGAGCGTGCGAAAGCCGCTGGTGTGACCCAGGTTGCATTCGACCGTTCTGGCTTCAAGTACCACGGTCGCGTCAAGGCGCTGGCCGATGCTGCTCGTGAAGGCGGGCTGGAGTTCTAAGTTATGGCAAATAACGACCAAAAGCGCGACGAAGGCTACATCGAGAAGCTGGTTCAGGTGAACCGCGTTGCCAAGACCGTTAAAGGCGGCCGTATCTTCACCTTCACCGCGCTGACCGTGGTAGGTGATGGCAAGGGTCGCGTCGGTTTCGGCCGTGGCAAGTCCCGTGAAGTACCGGCTGCCATCCAGAAGGCGATGGAAGCTGCGCGTCGCAACATGATCCAGGTGGATCTGAACGGCACCACCCTGCAGTACCCGGTCAAGTCCGCTCATGGCGCCTCCAAGGTGTACATGCAGCCGGCATCCGAAGGTACCGGCATCATCGCCGGCGGCGCCATGCGTGCCGTGCTGGAAGTGGCTGGCGTACAGAACGTTCTGGCCAAGTGCTACGGCTCCACCAACCCGGTGAACGTGGTGCATGCCACTTTCGAAGGTCTGAAGGCCATGCAATCCCCTGCGTCCGTTGCGGCCAAGCGTGGCAAGAGCGTCGAGGAGATTCTCTAACCATGGCTAACACCGTCAAAGTGACTCTGATCAAGAGCACCAATGGCCGTCTGGCCAATCACAAAGCTTGCGTCAAGGGCCTGGGCCTGCGTCGCATTGGTCACACCGTCGAAGTTCAGGACACTCCTGAAAACCGCGGCATGATCAACAAGGCTTACTACCTGCTGAAGGTGGAGGGTTAATCATGCAACTGAACGATCTGCGTTCCGCGCCGGGTGCCCGTCGCGAAAAGCACCGTCCGGGCCGTGGCATCGGTAGCGGTCTGGGCAAGACCGGTGGCCGTGGCCACAAGGGTCAAACCTCCCGCTCCGGTGGTTCCATCGCTCCGGGCTTCGAGGGTGGTCAACAGCCGTTGCACCGCCGTCTGCCGAAGTTCGGCTTCGTTTCCCTGAAGGCTATGGATCGCGCCGAAGTGCGTACCTCCGAGCTGAACAAGGTCGAAGGTGTCGTCACTCTGCAGGCTCTGAAGGATGCCAATCTGGTTGGCCATCACGTACAGCGTGTGAAAGTCATGCTGTCCGGCGAGGTTACCCGTGCGGTCACCCTGAAAGGTATCGCTGCCACCAAAGGTGCGCGTGCGGCTATCGAAGCAGCTGGCGGTAAGTTCGAGGACTAAATGGCTAAGCAAGGTGCTCTCTCTGCGTTGGCAGGTGGCGGGTTGTCCGAACTCTGGGCTCGTCTGCGTTTTCTGTTCCTGGCGATCATCGTCTATCGGATAGGCGCGCACATCCCGGTGCCCGGCATTAACCCGGACCGCCTGGCGGACTTGTTCCGCCAGAATGAGGGGACCATTCTTAGCTTGTTCAACATGTTTTCCGGCGGCGCGCTGGAGCGGATGAGCATCTTTGCACTGGGGATCATGCCGTACATCTCGGCTTCGATCATCATGCAGCTGATGACCGCCGTCAGCCCGCAGCTGGAGCAGTTGAAGAAGGAAGGTGAAGCTGGCCGTCGCAAGATCAGCCAGTACACCCGCTACGGCACTCTCGTCCTGGCATTGGTACAGGCCACCGGCATGTCCGTGGGGCTGGCCAGTCAGGGCGTCGCGTTCTCGGTCGGTTTCGGTTTCCACTTCGTGGCGGTCACCACTTTCGTGGCGGGCGCGATGTTCATGATGTGGCTGGGCGAGCAGATCACCGAGCGCGGTGTCGGCAACGGTATCTCGATGCTGATCTTCGCTGGCATCGTGGCCGGTCTGCCGAGAGCGATCGGGCAGTCTTTCGAGTCTGCGCGTCAGGGCGATATCAACATCTTCGCCCTGGTTGCCATCGCTCTGCTGGCAGTGGCGATCATCGGTTTCGTGGTGTTCATCGAGCGTGGTCAGCGTCGCATCGCGGTGCACTACGCCAAGCGTCAGCAGGGCCGCAAGGTCTTCGCTGCGCAGACCAGCCACCTGCCGTTGAAGGTGAACATGGCCGGCGTCATTCCTGCCATCTTCGCCAGCAGCCTTCTGCTGTTCCCGGCCTCGCTGGGTTCCTGGTTCGGTCAGTCCGAAGGTCTGGGCTGGTTGCAGGACATTGCGCAGGCGATCGCTCCCGGTCAGCCGTTGAACATCTTGCTGTTTAGTGCAGGGATCATTTTCTTCTGCTTCTTCTACACGGCGCTGATGTTCAACCCGAAAGACGTAGCGGAAAACCTGAAGAAGTCCGGTGCCTTTATTCCGGGTATCCGTCCGGGCGAGCAGTCGGCGCGCTATATCGATGGCGTTCTGACCCGTTTGACCATGTTCGGTGCTCTGTACATGACGGCCGTGTGCCTGTTGCCCCAGTTCCTGGTGGTAGCGGCCAACGTTCCGTTCTACCTTGGCGGGACCTCGTTGCTGATCGTGGTGGTGGTTGTCATGGACTTCATGTCCCAAGTGCAATCTCACCTCGTGTCTCACCAGTACGATTCCCTGATGAAGAAAGCCAACCTGAAGGGTTATGGCAGCGGCATGCTCCGCTGATCCACCCGTAAGGTTCGAGGAGTTGGTAATGAAAGTTCGTGCATCGGTGAAAAAGCTGTGCCGTAACTGCAAAATTATCCGTCGCGAAGGTGTCGTGCGGGTGATCTGCAGCGCAGAGCCGCGTCACAAGCAGCGCCAAGGCTGAGTGTGAACCACGCGTGATAAGCCCGGCAGCTAGTGCGCTGCCGGGTTGATTATTTGTTTTTACAGCGTTAATATCTCGCGCCCTATTTCTTGGCTTCCGGGGCGTAGGTAGCTGTCAATTGGAGTTCCACTGAATGGCCCGTATTGCAGGCGTTAACATTCCGGATAACAAGCACACTGTTATCTCGCTGACCTACATCTATGGTGTTGGTCGCACCACTGCACAGAAAATCTGTGCCGCTACCGGCGTAAATCCGGCTGCGAAAATCAAGGATCTGACTGACGAGCAGATCGAGCAACTGCGTGGCGAAGTAGCCAAGGTGAATACCGAAGGCGACCTGCGTCGTGAAGTGAATATGAAGATCAAGCGCTTGATGGATCTGGGTTGCTACCGCGGCCTGCGTCATCGTAAAGGTCTGCCGGTTCGCGGTCAGCGCACCAAGACCAACGCTCGCACCCGTAAGGGCCCGCGTAAGCCGATCCGCAAGTAATCGCATTCGCGAATCGACAGGAATTTAGTCATGGCAAAACCTGCTGCTCGTACTCGTAAAAAAGTCAAAAAGACGGTGGTCGATGGCATCGCCCACATCCACGCGTCTTTCAACAACACCATCGTGACCATTACCGACCGTCAGGGTAACGCCCTGTCCTGGGCTACCTCTGGTGGTTCGGGTTTCCGCGGCTCGCGTAAGTCCACTCCGTTCGCTGCCCAGATCGCCGCCGAGCGTGCCGGTCAGGCCGCTCTGGAGTATGGCCTGAAGAACCTCGACGTGAACGTCAAGGGTCCTGGCCCGGGTCGCGAATCCGCTGTGCGTGCTCTGAACGCCTGCGGCTACAAAATCGCCAGCATCACCGACGTGACGCCCATCCCGCACAACGGGTGCCGTCCGCCGAAGAAGCGTCGCGTGTAAACAGGAGACAGTGAGAAATGGCTCGTTACATTGGTCCCAAGTGCAAACTGTCTCGCCGTGAAGGCACCGATCTCTTCCTGAAGAGCGGTGTTCGCGCGCTGGAATCCAAATGCAATATCGAATCCGCTCCCGGCATCCACGGTCAGCGTCGCGGTCGTCAATCCGACTACGGCACCCAGCTCCGTGAGAAGCAGAAAGTCCGTCGTATCTACGGCGTGCTGGAGCGTCAGTTCAGTGGTTACTACAAGCAAGCTGCCAGCCAGAAGGGCGCCACCGGCGAAAACCTGCTGCAACTGCTGGAGTGCCGTCTGGATAACGTGGTTTACCGTATGGGTTTTGGCGCCACTCGTGCCGAGTCCCGTCAGCTAGTTTCGCACAAAGCGATCAGCGTCAACGGTAAGACCGTAAACGTACCGTCCTACCAGGTTAAGGCTGGCGACGTCGTTGCTGTTCGCGAGAAGTCGCGCAACCAGCTGCGCATCGCTCAGGCTCTCGAGCTCTGCGCCCAACGCGGCCGTGTTGAGTGGGTAGAAGTAGACGCCGAGAAGAAGTCGGGTGTGTTCAAGAACGTCCCGGCTCGTAGCGATCTGTCCGCTGACATCAACGAGAGCCTGATTGTCGAGCTCTACTCCAAGTAAGGGCTAGAAAATAGGTGCATCCATGCAGATTTCGGTAAATGAGTTCCTGACCCCCCGCCACATCGATGTGCAGGAGGTCAGTCCGACCCGCGCCAAGATCACCCTCGAGCCTCTCGAGCGTGGCTTTGGCCATACCCTGGGCAACGCGCTGCGTCGCATCCTGTTGTCCTCCATGCCTGGCTGTGCAGTGGTCGAGGCCGAGATCGATGGCGTACTCCACGAGTACTCCGCGATCGAAGGTGTGCAGGAAGATGTCATCGAGATCCTCCTGAACCTGAAAGGTCTGGCCATCAAGCTGCACGGCCGTGACGAAGTGACCCTGTCTCTGTCCAAGAAGGGCCCGGGCGTCGTTACCGCTGCCGATATTCAGCTGGATCACGATGTCGAAATCGTCAACGGCGACCACGTCATCGCCAACCTGGCCGACAACGGCGCGCTGAACATGAAGCTCACCGTGGCCCGTGGCCGCGGTTACGAGCCGGCCGATGCGCGTCAGAGCGACGAAGACGAAAGCCGCAGCATTGGTCGCTTGCAGCTCGACGCTTCGTTCAGCCCCGTTCGCCGTGTTGCTTACGTGGTGGAAAACGCCCGTGTCGAGCAGCGTACCAACCTGGACAAGCTGGTTCTCGATCTGGAAACCAACGGCACCCTCGACCCTGAAGAGGCCATTCGTCGTGCCGCGACCATCCTGCAGCAGCAGTTGGCCGCGTTCGTCGACCTCAAGGGTGATAGCGAGCCGGTGGTGGTCGAGCAGGAAGACGAAATCGATCCGATCCTGCTGCGCCCTGTCGACGATCTGGAACTGACCGTGCGTTCGGCCAACTGCCTCAAGGCGGAGAACATCTACTACATCGGCGATCTGATCCAGCGCACCGAAGTAGAGCTGTTGAAGACTCCGAACCTGGGCAAGAAGTCCCTGACCGAAATCAAGGACGTTCTGGCTTCTCGTGGTCTGTCCCTCGGTATGCGCCTCGATAACTGGCCGCCGGCAAGTCTGAAGAAAGACGACAAGGCGACTGCCTGATCGTCATCATCACCGAACGAACAAGTTTGGTAAGGAATTGAACCATGCGTCATCGTAAAAGTGGCCGTCACCTCAGCCGCACCAGCGCTCACCGCAAGGCCATGTTCCAGAACATGGCGGTCTCGCTGTTCGAGCACGAGCTGATCAAAACTACCCTGCCGAAAGCCAAGGAACTGCGTCGCGTTGCCGAGCCGCTGATCACCCTGGCCAAGGAAGACAGCGTTGCCAACCGTCGTCTGGCCTTCGACCGCACTCGCTCGAAAGCCATCGTCGGCAAGCTGTTCAACGATCTGGGCAAGCGCTACGCCACCCGTAACGGCGGCTACCTGCGCATCCTCAAGTGCGGCTTCCGCGCTGGCGACAACGCCCCGATGGCTTATGTCGAGCTGGTTGACCGTCCGGTCGCTGGCTCGGTAGAAGCTGCCGAGTAAGCGTCACGTTGTAGAAAGAACCGGGCCCTGTGCCCGGTTTTTTTGTTTCAGGGGCTTGGCGCTCTGATGCTTTCCATTGCTCTTTGGTTCCTGAAACAAATAAAGATAAAACCTATCGGCTTCTTGGAATTCATATATTGGTTCTCTTATCAAAGCGCGGCTACGCTTGTTCCAAAGTCGACTGCAGGCCAAGGGTCGACCCGATGAGGAGAAGGAGAGAACCATGTCGAACCCAGGTAAATGTCCATTCAATCACGTCGCCGGTGGCGGCACGTCCAACAGGGATTGGTGGCCGAAGCAACTGCGTGTGGATCTGCTGAATCAGCATTCCGACCGCTCCAACCCGCTGGGCGAAACCTTCAGTTACGCCGAAGCCTTCAAGAAACTCGACTACAAGGCGCTCAAGGCCGATCTGGTCAAGCTGATGACCGACAGCCAGGATTGGTGGCCGGCGGACTTCGGTCACTATGGCCCGCAGTTCATCCGTATGGCCTGGCACTCCGCCGGTACCTATCGCACCACCGACGGCCGGGGCGGCGGTGGCCGTGGTCAGCAACGTTTTGCCCCGCTGAACTCCTGGCCGGACAACGTCAATATCGACAAGTCGCGTCGCCTGCTGTGGCCGATCAAGCAGAAATATGGCCAGTCCATCTCCTGGGCTGACCTGTATATCCTCGCCGGTAACGTCGCGCTGGAAACCATGGGCTTCCGTACCTTCGGTTTTGCCGGCGGTCGTGAGGACGTATGGGAACCGGATCAGGACGTCAACTGGGGGGCCGAAGAGGCCTGGCTGGGGGTCGATCCCAAGCGTGTGGATGAAAAGCGTGAACTCGCCGAGCCTTTTGGTGCCACGCACATGGGCCTGATCTATGTGAATCCGGAAGGCCCTAATGCCAGCGGCGACTACATGGAGGCGGCCAAGGACATTCGCGCCACCTTCTACCGCATGGCCATGAATGACGAGGAGATCGTTGCGCTGATCGCTGGCGGCCATACCTTCGGCAAATGCCATGGCGCGGCGCCCGAGTCGCACAAGGGGCCGGAGCCGGAGGCTGCGCCCATTGAGGCGCAAGGCCTGGGCTGGATGAGCAACTACGGTAGCGGCCATGGCAAGGACACCGTTTCCAGCGGCCTGGAGGTGACCTGGACGAAGACGCCGGCGCTATGGAGCAACAACTTCTTCGAGAACCTGTTCAAGTTCGAGTGGGAGCTGACCCATTCCCCCGCAGGCGCCAAGCAGTGGGTGGCCAAGGATGCACCGGAAATCATTCCCGATGCCCATGTGCCGGGTAAATTCCACAAGCCGACCATGCTCACCACCGATCTGAGCCTGCGTTTCGATCCGGAGTTCGGCAAGATCTCCAAGCGCTTCTACGAGGATCCGCAGTCCTTCGCCGATGCCTTCGCCCGCGCCTGGTTCAAGCTGACCCACCGTGACATGGGGCCGAAAGCGCGTTACTTGGGCCCGGAAGTGCCGAAAGAGGATCTGATCTGGCAAGACCCGCTGCCGGCTGCCGTGCACAACCCGAGCGCTGCCGATATCGCCGAGCTGAAGGCGAAGATCGCTGCATCCGGGCTGTCGGTGGGCGATCTGGTGTCCGTGGCCTGGGCTTCGGCTTCCACCTTCCGTGGTGGCGACAAGCGTGGTGGTGCCAATGGTGCGCGCCTGGCACTGACGCCGCAGAAGGACTGGGCCGTGAACCAGCGGGCAATTCAGGTGCTGCCGAAGCTGGTTGAGATCCAGCAGGCCTCCGGCAAGGCTTCGCTGGCCGATGTGATCGTGCTGGCCGGTAACGTCGGTGTCGAGCTGGCCGCCCAGGCCGCTGGCGTGGCTGTGGACGTACCCTTCGCACCGGGCCGTGTCGATGCGCGCCAGGATCAGACCGATGTGGAGTCCTTCGATGTGCTGGAGCCGGTTGCCGATGGCTTCCGCAACTACAGCAAGGGCAACCTGGGTGTGCCCACCGAGGCCATGCTGGTGGACAAGGCGCAGATGCTGACCCTGACCGCGCCGGAGCTGACCGCCCTGGTCGGTGGCCTGCGTGTACTGGGTGCCAACCATGACGGTGGCCAGCATGGTGTATTCACCGACAAGGTCGGCGTACTGAGCAACGACTTCTTCGTCAACCTGCTGGACATGGGCACCGAGTGGAAGGCCGTGGACAGCTCCAGCGAAGTGTTCGAGGGGCGTGAGCGCAAGACCGGTGCGGTTAAATACACGGCGACCCGCAATGATCTGGTGTTCGGCTCCAACTCGATACTGCGTGCTTACGCCGAGGTGTACGCCAGTGCCGACGGCAAGGAGAAGCTGGTCAAGGACTTCGTCGCTGCCTGGACCAAGGTAATGAACCTGGATCGCTTCGACCTGGCCTGAGTCTGAATGACGCACCGCAGTGCGTCAGCAAAACACAACGCCTCCCTCGTGGAGGCGTTGTGCTTTTGCTTGACCATGAGCGCCGTCAAGCGGAGCATTGCCCACTCGAATGCAACAAGGATTGCCGGCATGAAAGGCCATATCGAAGTCATCGACTACCTCAAGCACCTGCTCAAGGGTGAACTGGCCGCGCGCGACCAGTATTTCATCCACTCGCGGCTGTACGAGGACTGGGGCTTTGACAAGCTCTACGAGCGCATCAATCACGAGATGGAAGAGGAAACCCAGCACGCCGATGCGCTGCTCAAGCGGATTCTCTTTCTCGAAGGCGTGCCGGACATGGTGCCGAGCCCCTTCAAGTTCGGCCAGACCGTACCCGAAGCGCTGAAGCTGGATCTGGCCCTGGAGTACGAAGTGCGTGCGGCCCTGAGCAAGGGCATCGAACTGTGCGAGAAACACCAGGATTACCAGACCCGCGACATCCTCCTGGCTCAGCTCAAGGACACCGAGGAAGACCATGCCTACTGGCTGGAGATCCAACTGCAACTGATCGACAAGCTGGGGCTGGAGAAGTACCTGCAAAGTCAGATGTGAGCTTCAAGCCGCAAGCTGCAAGAAAAAGCCAGAGCTGATGCTCTGGCTTTTTGTTTTTGCTCTTACTTGCCGCTTGAAGCTTGCCGCTTGCCGCTATCTCGTTCCAGCAACGGCTTGAGGAAGTGGCCGGTATGCGAAGCCGGATTGGCCGCCACTTCTTCCGGTGTGCCGGTGGCGATGATCATGCCGCCCTTGGAGCCGCCCTCCGGGCCGAGATCCACCAGCCAGTCGGCGGTCTTGATCACGTCCAGGTTGTGCTCGATCACCACCACGGTGTTGCCGTGGTCGCGCAGGCGGTGCAGCACATCGAGCAGTTGCTGGATATCGGCGAAGTGTAGGCCGGTGGTGGGTTCGTCGAGGATGTACAGGGTCTTGCCGGTGTCGCGCTTGCTCAGCTCGCGGCTCAGCTTGACCCGCTGCGCCTCGCCGCCGGACAGGGTGGTCGCGCTCTGCCCCAGCTTGATATAGGACAGGCCGACGTCCATCAACGTCTGCAACTTGCGGGCGATGGCCGGCACGGCGTCGAAGAAGGCGCGGGCATCCTCGATGGTCATGTCCAGCACTTCGGTGATGCTCTTGCCCTTGTATTTCACTTCCAGGGTTTCACGGTTGTAGCGCTTGCCCTTGCACACGTCGCAGGGCACGTAGATGTCCGGCAAGAAGTGCATCTCCACCTTGATCACGCCGTCGCCCTGGCACGCCTCGCAGCGCCCGCCCTTGACGTTGAAGGAGAAGCGCCCCGGCCCGTAACCGCGCGAGCGCGACTCCGGCACGCCGGCGAACAGTTCGCGGATCGGGGTGAACAGGCCGGTGTAGGTGGCCGGGTTGGAGCGCGGTGTGCGGCCGATCGGGCTCTGGTCGATGTCCACCACCTTGTCCAGGTGTTGCAGGCCGTCGAACGAGTCGTAGGGCGCGGCCTCCAGGCTGGTGGCGCCGTTCAGCGCGGTGGCGGTGATGGGGAACAGGGTGTTGTTGATCAGCGTCGACTTGCCCGAGCCGGACACGCCGGTGACGCAGGTGAGCAGGCCGACCGGGATCTCCAGATCGACCTTGCGCAGGTTGTTGCCGCGCGCCCCCTTGAGCTTGAGCAACTTCTTCTTGTCGCGCGGGGTGCGGGTGGCCGGGTAAAGGATCTTCTTGCGCCCGGACAGGTAGCTGCCGGTCAGCGACTGCGGGTCGGCCATCACCTGGTCGGGTGTGCCCTGCGAGACGATCTGCCCGCCATGCACGCCGGCGCCGGGGCCGATGTCCACCACGTAGTCGGCCAGGCGGATGGCGTCCTCGTCGTGCTCCACCACGATCACCGTGTTGCCCAGGTTGCGCAGGTGGGTGAGGGTGGCCAGCAGGCGTTCGTTATCGCGCTGGTGCAGGCCGATGGACGGCTCGTCTAGGATGTACATGACGCCCACCAGGCCAGCGCCGATCTGGCTGGCCAGGCGGATGCGCTGGGCCTCGCCGCCGGACAGGGTATCGGCGCTGCGATCCAGGGTCAGGTAGTCGAGGCCGACGTTGACCAGAAACTGCAAGCGCTCGCGGATTTCCTTGAGGATCTTCTCGGCGATCTCGCCACGACGGCCGCTCAGATGCAGTTCGCCGAAGTAATCGCAGGCATCGCCCACCGGCAGGCCGGTGACCGCCGGCAGGGTCTTCTCGCCGACCCACACGTGCCGCGCCTCGCGGCGCAGGCGCGTGCCACGGCAGTCGGGGCAGGGTTGGGTACTGAGGAACTTGGCCAGTTCCTCGCGCACGCTGTTCGACTCGGTCTCGCGATAACGCCGTTCGAGGTTGGGGATGATGCCCTCGAAGGGGTGCGAGCGTTTGACGATATCGCCGCGGTCGTTGAGGTACTTGAAGTCCACGCTCTGCGTGCCGCTGCCGAACAGGATCACCTTCTGATGCTCGGCGGCCAGCTCGTCGAAGGGCTCTTCCAGACTGAAACCGTAGTGGTTCGAGAGCGAGCCGAGCATCTGGAAGTAGTAGACGTTGCGCCTGTCCCAGCCGCGAATGGCGCCTTCGGCCAGGGTCAGCTCGCCATTGACCAGGCGCTTGGCGTCGAAGAACTGCTTCACTCCCAGGCCGTCGCAGGTGGGGCAGGCGCCGGCCGGGTTGTTGAAGGAGAACAGCTTGGGTTCCAGCTCGCTGATCGAATGGCCGCAGTGAGGGCAGGCGAAGCGCGCGGAGAAGATGATCTCTTCGCCTTCCTCATCATCCATGGGGGCGATCAGGGCGATGCCGTCGGCCAGGCCGAGGGCGGTCTCGAAGGATTCGGCCAGGCGCTGCTGCAGGTCTTCACGCACCTTGAAGCGATCTACCACCACGTCGATGCTGTGCTTCTTCTGTTTGTCCAGCTTGGGCAACTCGTCCAGCTCATGCAGCTTGCCGTTGACCCGGGCACGGACGAAACCCTGCGCGCGCAGCTCCTCGAACACCGACAGGTGCTCGCCCTTGCGTTCGCGCACCGCCGGGGCGAGCAACATCAGCTTGCGCCCTTCCGGCAGGGCCAGCACCTGGTCGACCATCTGGCTGACGGTCTGTGCCTCCAGCGGTACGTCGTGATCCGGGCAGCGCGGCGTGCCGACGCGGGCGTAGAGTAGACGCAGGTAGTCGTAGATCTCGGTGATGGTGCCGACGGTGGAGCGCGGGTTGTGCGATGTGGACTTCTGCTCGATGGAAATGGCCGGGGAAAGACCCTCGATGGTATCGACGTCGGGCTTTTCCATCATCGACAGGAACTGCCGGGCATAGGCCGACAGCGACTCGACGTAACGGCGCTGGCCCTCGGCGTAGAGCGTGTCGAAGGCCAGCGACGACTTGCCGGAACCGGACAGGCCGGTAATCACGATCAGCTTGTCGCGTGGCAGGGTCAGGTCGATGTTCTTGAGGTTATGGGTGCGGGCGCCACGAATCAGGATCTTGTCCACTGGAAAACCTCTAAAAGCTGTCTGCGTTGCCATCAGCGCGCCGGTTGCAGGTGCATTCATCAGCGCTGACGAGTGGCCTGGTGCTGGCCACCTTTGGCGAGCGGAAAACGGTCGAGTATAGGGGCAGGCGGCACCCTGCGGCAAAGTGAGTGCCTGTATCGGCGCTGTGAGGGCTGCTAGAATCGCCGGCTGTTTTTCATGGGGCATTTTTCATGCACGATTCCCATAGCGACCGCATGAGTGGCAGCGAGACTCGCGCTGCCGGCGGCTTGGCCCTGGTGTTCGCCTTCCGCATGCTGGGCATGTTCATGGTGCTGCCAGTGCTGGCTACTTACGGCATGGATCTGGCCGGAAGCACTCCCGCACTGATTGGCCTGGCCATCGGTGCCTACGGTCTGACCCAGGCCGTGCTGCAGATTCCCTTCGGCATCATCAGCGATCGTATCGGCCGACGGCCGGTGATCTATGCCGGCCTGCTGATCTTCGTCGCCGGTAGCGTGCTGGCGGCCAATGCCGACTCGATCTGGGGTGTGATTGCCGGGCGGGTGTTGCAGGGCGCCGGGGCCATCTCGGCGGCGGTGATGGCGCTGTTGTCAGACCTGACTCGCGAACAGCATCGCACCAAGGCCATGGCCATGATCGGCATGAGCATCGGCCTGTCGTTCGCCGTGGCCATGGTGGTCGGCCCGCTGCTGACCCGCGCCTTCGGCCTGGCCGGGCTGTTCTGGGCCACGGCGGGCATGGCACTGCTGGGCATCGTCATCGTCGCCGGCATCGTGCCGAAAAGTGCCGGGCCGTTGCAGCATCGCGAGTCCGGCGTGGCGGCCCAGGCGTTGTGGCCGACCTTGAAGCACACCGACCTGTTGCGCCTGGATTTCGCCATCCTGGCCCTGCACGCCGTGCTCATGGCCAGCTTCGTGGCCTTGCCGCTGGCGCTGGTGGAGCAGGGCGGGCTGCCCAAGGAGCAGCACTGGTGGGTGTACCTCACCGCGCTGCTGATCGGCTTCTTCGGTATGGTGCCGTTCATCATCTATGGCGAGAAGAAGCGGCAGATGAAGCGCGTGCTGCTCGGCGCGGTGACGGTGCTGCTGGTCTGCGAACTGTATTTCGCCGTGCTGGGTCACAGCCTGCGGATGCTGGTGGTGGGCATCGTGGTGTTCTTCACCGCGTTCAACCTGCTGGAGGCCTCGCTGCCGTCGCTGGTGAGCAAGGTGGCGCCGGCCGGCGGCAAGGGCACGGCGATGGGGGTCTACTCCACCAGCCAGTTCCTCGGTGCGGCCCTGGGTGGCATTCTCGGCGGCTGGCTCTACCAGCATGTCGGTCTGAGCGGTGTGTTCATCGGCTGCGCCCTGCTCTGTGCGATTTGGCTGGCCATTGCTGTTACTATGCGTGAACCGCCGTATGTCACCAGCCTGCGTCTGCCGCTCGATGCTGCGGCACTGGCCGATGCCGGACTGGTCGAACGCCTCAAGGCGACGCCGGGAGTGGCGGACGCCGTGGTGGTGGTCGATGAAGCGGCCATTTATATCAAAGTGGACACCCAACAAGTGGATCGCACGTCGTTGGAGCGCATGATTTCCTCTGCGCCGACGGCGTGCCACGCCTAGGAGAACGTTATGGCCCGTGGGGTTAACAAAGTCATTCTGATCGGCAACGTCGGCGGCGACCCGGAAACCCGCTACATGCCCAACGGCAACGCCGTGACCAACATCACCCTGGCCACCTCCGAGAGCTGGAAGGACAAGCAGACCGGCCAGCAGCAGGAGCGTACCGAGTGGCACCGCGTGGTGTTCTTCGGGCGTCTGGCGGAAATCGCCGGTGAGTACCTGCGCAAGGGCTCGCAGGTGTATGTCGAAGGCAGCCTGCGCACCCGCAAGTGGCAGGGGCAGGATGGTCAGGATCGTTACACCACCGAGATCGTGGTGGACATCAACGGCCAGATGCAGTTGCTCGGTGGTCGTCCGGGTGGTGATGAAGGCGGTGCCCCGCGTCAATCGCGCCCGGCGCCGCAGCAGCGTGAGCCGCAGCAGTCGACTCCGCGTCAGGAACGTCCGGCGCCGCAGCAATCGCAGCCGGCTCCGGACTACGATAGCTTCGACGACGATATTCCGTTCTGACGCGCTATCGAGCCGATAGAAAAACCCCGAGCTTGTCTCGGGGTTTTTCTTTCTGGCTTCAGATCAGGCCTTCGGCCTTCAGCGCTTCGATCACCTTTGGGCGGGCGCCGATACGGGCTCGGTAGGCCTGCAAACTCGGCCATGGGTCGAGGGAGAAACCGAGCATGCCGGTCCAGCCCAGCACGGTGAACAGGTAGCCGTCGGCCACGCTGAAGCGATCACCAAGCAGGAATTCGCGCTCACCGAGTTCGCCGACCAGCCAGTCCAGGCGCTTGCTCAGCAGGGCCTGCGCCGCGGCCCTCCAGTCCTCGCTCTGCGCCGGGTTGAACATGCTGCCAAGCGGTTTGTGCAGTTCGCTGGAGATGAAGCTCAGCCAGCTCTGCAATTCGTAACGGGCTTCGCTGCCATTGGCCGGGGCGAGGCCACTCTCGGGTTTGAGGTCGGCGATGTATTGCACGATGGCCGCGCCTTCGGTCAGCACCTTGCCGTTGTCCAGTACCAGGGCGGGGATATAGCCCTTGCCATTGATCTGGGTGAAGTCGGCGCCCGAGGCGGTGCGCTTGGTCTGCAGGTCGACGGCTTCCATCTCGAATTCGATACCCGCTTCGCGCAGGGCGATATGCGGCGAAAGCGAGCAGGCGCCGGCTTTGTAGTACAGCTTCATGCGAAATTCCTTGAGTGCGTGGGTGGAGAATGGACGCGAAAGAGCTTACTCTTTGCTTTCATTTCGACAAGTACCCACCTTTGGGTAAGTATTGGAGTCGCTTCGATGCCCGATGCCGTTCGCCTCGGCAATGTATTCAGTGGGGCTTGCCCTGCCCGCCATATTCTCGCGGTGATCGCCGACAAGTGGTCGCTGCTGCTGATTCATGCCCTGGCGCACGGTGGCACCTTGCGCACTGCCGAGTTGCGCCGGCGTGTCGAGGGTATTTCGGAAAAGATGCTGATCCAGACGCTTCGCCGGCTCGAGCGTTTCGGCCTGGTCGCTCGTCAGGCCTACGCTGAAGTGCCGCCACGGGTGGAATACTCGCTGACGCCGCTGGGGCATTCGCTCAGCGAGCCGATCCGCGCCATCGACCACTGGGTGGAGCGCAACGTCAGCGAGATCACCCGCGCGCAGCAGGCCTTCGACCAGGCCAGTGAACGTGTCGAGGATCCATTGCAACCCGCGATTGCAGGGTGACGACACCGGGTAAAACCAGCAAAATATCGATCATCATCGCCGCCATACCGGCCGGCAGAACAATTCTGGAGTCACCCCAACCACCATGCGTATGCGCCTGATGCTGCTGGGCGGCGGTAGTGCCCTGGGGCAAGCGCTGATCCGTCTCGGTGCCGAGGAAGACATCGGCTTCCTGGCGCCACGCCCGCCGGAAGGTGGCTGGAACGCCACCAACCTCACCGAGCTGCTCGACGATACCCGCCCGGATGCACTGGTCAATCTGGCCTATTACTTCGACTGGTTCCAGGCCGAGTCGGTGGCCGAGGTGCGCCTGCAGACCCAGGAACTGGCCGTGGAGCGCCTGGCCGAGCTGTGTCAGCACCATGGCATCATGTTGCTGCAGCCCTCCAGCTATCGGGTGTTCGACGGCTCGCGGATCACCGCCTACGGTGAGAAGGAAGAGCCGCTGCCTCTGGGGCAGCGTGGTCAGGCCATGTGGCGTCTGGAGCAGAGCGTACGGGCGATCTGTCCGCGGCATGTGCTGCTGCGCTTCGGCTGGCTGCTCGACGACAGCCGCGATGGCCGACTCGGGCGTTTCCTGCAGCGCGCCGAGCGTGACGAGATGCTCTGCCTGGCCGATGACCGCCGTGGCAATCCGACCCCGGTGGACGACGCAGCGCGGGTCACCCTGGCGGTGCTCAAGCAGCTCGACTGCGAATCCCCACTATGGGGCACCTACCACTACGGTGGGCACGAGGCGAGCACGGCGCTGAGCCTGGGCCAGGCGGTGCTGAGCGAGGCGCGGCATTACCGCAGCAATCTGGTCGAGGAGGTGACGCCACAGGCGCATGCCGCCCGCCCGGATGCCGCCGACGAACCGCAGCACGCGGTGCTGGCGTGCAAGAAGATTTTCCATACTTTCGGCATCAAGCCGCGCGCCTGGCGTGCCGGTTTGCCGACCTTGCTGGATCGTTACTACCGTCATGGCTGAAATTCTCGTAACCGGCGGTGCCGGCTTCATCGGCTCGCACCTGGTCGACGCCCTGCTGGCAGCAGGTCATGACGTGCGCGTGCTGGACAACCTGTCCATGGGCAAGCGCGATAACCTGCCGTTGGGCAACCCGCGCTTGCGCTTCATCGAAGGCGACGTGGCCGATGCCCGTCAGGTGGGCGAGGCGCTGGCCGGTTGCAGCGCGGTGGCGCACCTGGCTGCCGTGGCTTCGGTGCAGGCGTCGGTGGACGACCCGGTGGCCACGCACCAGAGCAACTTCATCGGCACCCTGAACGTCTGCGAGGCCATGCGTCAGCAGGGGGTGCGGCGTGTGCTGTTCGCCTCCAGCGCGGCGGTGTATGGCAACAATGGTGAAGGGGTGGCCATCGATGAAGAGACCGCCAAGGCGCCCTTGACGCCCTACGCTTCGGACAAGCTGGCCAGCGAGCACTACCTGGACTTCTATCGCCGCCAGCATGGCCTGGAACCGGCGATCTTTCGTTTCTTCAATATCTTCGGGCCACGCCAGGATCCTTCCTCGCCCTATTCCGGCGTCATCAGCATCTTCACCCAGCGCGCTCAGCAGGGGCTGCCGATCAGCGTGTTCGGCGATGGCGAGCAGACCCGTGATTTCTTCTACATCGGTGACCTGGTAGCGCTGTTGTTGCAGGCGCTGACCGATGCGCGCATCGAGCCGCTACCGGTGAACGTCGGCTGGAGCCAGGCGGTCAGTCTCAACCAGTTGCTGGCCGAGATCGGTGCATTGTGCGGAGGCTTGCCGCCGGTGAGCCACCTGGCGCCGCGTGCGGGCGACATCCGCCATTCGCGTGCCGATATCGCTCGGCTGAGCACGCAATATCGACTGCCTGCGCAAACGCCGCTGCGTGAAGGCCTGGCGCGCTTGCTCGGTATGTGACTTCGGGCACGCGCCCAGAATGCAAGAAGCCGGCTGATGCCGGCTTCTTTCGTTTGCAGAGGGCTTAGAACTTGTAGCCCAGGCCAACCATATAGACGTACGGATCGACATCCACGTCCACCTTGGCGCGCACGCCGAGAGCGGTGTTGTCGACATAGGCGGTGGTGTCGATGTCGATGTAGCGCACCTGGGCGTTGATCAGCAGGTTGTCGGTCAGCATGTAGTCGGCGCCGACCTGCCAGGCCAGACCCCAGGAGTTCTTGGCGCGGAAGTTGTCGAAGCCGTTGGCGGTTGCCTCGCTGCCGACGTGCTCGTCGAAGATCCAGGTGTAGTTGATGCCTGCGCCCAGATACGGCTGGAAGGCCGACTTGGCATCGAGCGGGTAGTACACCAGGCTCAGGGTTGGCGGCAGGTGCTTGAGGGTACCCAGCTTGCCGTTGGCGGCATCGAGGATGGTGCCCTTGATCTTCACGTCATGCTCGAACGGCGTGGCGGCCAGCAGTTCGACGCCCAGGTGGTCGGTGACCATGTAGGCGAAGTTCAGACCGAGCTGGGTGTCATTGCTCAGGGTCGCCTTGCCGCCCAGGTTGGTGCCGGCCAGGCCGCCGCGGTCGACCTTGACGCTGGAGGAGTCGGCGTCCGGGTTGACGGTGATGGCGCCGGCACGGATGAGGATGTCGCCGGCTTGGTGAGCCTGAGCTACGGGAGCAGCAATGGCGAGGGCGAGCAGTGAGGCGGTGAACAGTGACTTGTACATAGCGAACTCCAGTCGAGTCGAGTGTCTTGGCTGGGTTCAATGCTAAGCCACGCAACGATTCGCTTTTTGACCTGGCTCAATAGATGAGCGTGGGCAGATGCGACGTTTTGTCAGTCACTGTCGGGCTTTCAGCTATCGGGTAACTCGTAGACGTAGATCTTGTCCGCTTCCATCTGGTAGCCGACCTCGGCCAGTTCGCTGCTCATGTGTTCCACCTTCACCAGGCCTTCGACCCAGAAGGGTTGGTACAGCGCATCGAGCATCACCCCCAGCTCGCTGGTGACATGCACGATCTGGTTGGATGGTGGCGGTGGTACGTGGATGCAGGCGCCGAAATAGGGCACCAGGAGGAACTCGGTGACGCGACCTTCGTCGGTCACATCCAGCGGCACGATATAGCCAGGCAGCTTGATGTGCTGGCCATCGAGCGCCTTGACCACCGGCGCGGCGGGCGACTGCTGGGCGGCGGCCGGGCCGGCCTCGGACAGGGTGTCGGCCAGTTGCGAGAGGTCGTGGATGGGCGTTGGGTCGACCTTCTGTGGTGGGGCATCGGGCGGAATCAGATCGGACCAGTTGAGCTCACGCACCTCGGCGGCGGACAACGGCAGGCACAGCGTCAGCAACAGGGTGGCGAGCAGGCGGCGGGACATGAAATACCTCGTAGCAGGAGCGCCCGCGCAGTTTACGCGAGGCGCTCCTTCCTTACCTTACAGACGGATCGACAAACCGTCGGCCAGCGACTGCCGGTAGGCGCGCCAGGCCGGCACGCTGCCCATCAGCAACGCTGCCAGCAGGATGCCGCCGAGTAGCCTCCACTCGTAGCTCGACGGCGCGCTCAGCGCCAGGTAGAGACCGTAATTGGCCTGCACGTAGCCCTGCGCCCCGGCGATGCCCAGGTACAGCAGTGCCAGGCCGAAGGCCATTCCGGCCAGGGCCAGGGCGAAGGCTTCCAGTACCAGCAGGCTGGCGATATGCCAGGGGCGCGCGCCCACCGAACGCAGGATGGCCATTTCTCGGCGGCGTTCGTTGAGGCTGGTGAGAATGGCCGTGAGCATGCCGATCAGGCCGGTCAGCACGACGAACAACGACACCACGAACAGCGCCTGCTCGGCCGTGCCCATCAGGCTCCACAGCTCCTGCAGCGCCACGCCAGGGAGGATCGCCAGCAGCGGCTCGCCACGGAATTCGTTGATCTCGCGCTGCAGGCTGAAGGTGGCGATCTTGCTCTTCAGGCCCAGCATGAAAGCGGTGATCTGCTTGGGCTGCAGATCCATGGCACGGGCCTGGTCGGCGCTGATCCGCGCATCGCCACGGGCCGGCATGCCGTTCTGCCAGTCGATGTGCAGCGCCTCCATGCCCGCGAGGGAAATGTGCAGGGTGCGATCCACCGGCGTGCCAGTGCGTTCGAGAATGCCGACCACGGTGAACGGCTTGTCGTCGTGCTGCACCAGGCTGATGGTGGACACGCCGTGGGCCAGGACGATCTTCTGCCCCAGGCCGTAACCCAGCGCACTGGCCACCTCGGCACCGAGTACCACCTCGAATGGGTCGTCGGCGAACGGTCGGCCCTGGGCCAGCTTCAGCGGTTGCGTGCGGGCGTAGCGATAGTGCTCGAAGTAGGCGGTGCTGGTGCCCATCACCCGATAGCCACGGTGCGAGTCACCGAGGGAAATGGGGATGGCCCATTTCACCTGACGATGGTTGGCGAAATGCTCGAAGCTGTCCCAGCGGATATTGTTGGTGGCATTGCCGATGCGGAACACCGAATACAACAACAGGTTCACGCTGCCGGAACGGGCGCCGACGATCAGGTCGGTACCGCTGATGGTATTGGCGAAGCTGGCGCGTGCCTCGGTGCGCACGCGCTCGACGGCCAGCAGCAGGCAGACCGACAGGGCGATGGCGAACACCGTGAGCAGGGCAGTGAAACGGCGATTGGCCAGGCTGGCCAGGGCGATACGCAGAAGGTGCATCTCAGACCTCGACAGGCTTGGCGGCGCGGTTGAGTTCGGCCAGCGACAGGCTGCGGTCGAACAGGGGAGCCAGGCTCTGATCGTGGCTGACGAACAGCAGGCTGGCGCCGGCGCCGCGGCATTCGGCGAACAGCAGTTGCAGAAAGGCCTCGCGGGCATCGGCGTCCAGCGCCGAGGTGGGCTCGTCAGCGATCACCAGTTCCGGCTGGCCGATCAGCGCGCGGGCGGCGGCGACCCGTTGCTGCTGACCGATGGACAGGCTGTCGGCGCGGCGTTCGAGCAAGTCGGCACGCAGGCCCAGGTGTTCGAGCAGGCCGGCGGCGGCCGCATCGACGCTGCCATGGCGCTGTACCGCACGTTGCGCACGCAGGCTCGAGAAGCGGCAGGGCAGCTCGACGTTCTCACGCACGGAGAGAAAGGGCAGCAGGTTGAACTGCTGGAAGATGTAGCCGGTGTGGTCGACGCGAAAGCGATCGCGGGCGCTGGCCGAAAGCGCCGCCAGGTCCTGACCGAGCAGGCGGATATGGCCGCGCTGGGCCTTCTGCACACCGCCGAGCAGGCCCAGCAGGGTGGTCTTGCCGCTACCACTCGGGCCTTTGAGGAACAGGGTTTCACCGCGTGCGAGGGTGAAGCTGGGGATGTCGAGCAACTCGGGCTGGCCAGGCCAGGCGAAACCGAGGTCGGACAGTTCGATCAGGGCTGAACTCATGGCACACTCGTTGGGCGTCTTGGGTGGTGCTGCATGCGGCTGACAGACTGCGCCCGTGCGATGCACGGGCGTCATCCGGTACAGGGTCGCCGACAGGATCCAGGCCCGCGCATGGCTGGCCCGGGCAGGGTATCAGAAGCTCAGGCGCGGCTGCGCGGCGGTGAGTTCGGCACCTTGCTGGCCACTGCGGCCGATCAGTTGCACGTTGACCTTGTGCGTGGCGGGGAAGCGCTTGAACAGCTCGCTCAGATCCAGTTGCTCGAGGGCGTCGACCTGCTTGCAGGAGAGCTGATAGCTGGCTTCGATATCGCTATGCTCGTGCTCGTGCTCGTGCTCGTGCTCGTCGGCGTGCTCATGTTCGTGTTCGTCGGCGTCATCGTCGTGATGGTGCTCGTGACCGCCGAACAGCGGGCTTTCCAGCTCCTGCTTGGTCACCTGGCAGGCACCGGCAGCCAGGCCGAACAGCTCGATGGGTTTTTCCAGCTCGGCCTTGGCGGCGGCGACCTTGGCCTTGTCCGCATCGCTCTTGGCTGCATGCTCGAAGCCGACGAAGTTCATCGCCGGGCTGTCGACCTGCAGTTCCAGGGTCTGACCGTCGAGGGCCACGTTGAGGCTGGCCACGCCATGCTCGTGGGCGCCGAGGCTTCCGTGTTCATGGTCGTGGTCGTCATGAGCCTGGGCGACAGCCAGGGGCAGCAGGGCGAAGGGGAGGGCGAGCAGTAAGCGGCGCATGGACGGCTCCGTAGCAGGGTGAAATGAGGCGTTACGTTATAACAACTTTATTATGCGGCTGACCAGTGCGACTTGGCGCTTCGTTCAGCTCGTGGGAGCATGCGCGCCACCCCGGAAGGAGATGATGATGCGAATACGCGGACGCATAGGCGACTGGCCCGTCGACCTGACGCTGGAGCTGGAGCGCGAGGATTGGGCGCAACTGGCGCAGGCACTGCAAGGCGCTCCCTTGGAGCCCGTGCCGTCCACCGTGGCAACGCCGGCAGTTGCAGGTGATGGCTTATGGCAGACGGCGCTGCAACTGGTGCGCGACGCCGGCCAGATCGAAGGCCCGAAGCTGCTGGCACAACTGGCCGCCCTCGCGGGCGGCGAGGCTGCCGGCAAGCGCCTGCTGGTGCGCCTGCGCCATTGCGAGCAGATCCGCATGGAAACCGGCGCGGATGCGCCGATCTATCACTGGCAGGGGCAGCTATAAGCTTCAAGCGGCAAGAAAGAGCACCTGGCTTTGCTTGCAGCTTGAAGCTTGCCGCTGCTCTTAATAGATCGCCTGATACAGCTTGCGGCGGTAGGCGGTGACCAGGGGGTGGTCGTTGCCGAGCAGGTCGAAGACCTGCAGCAGGGTCTTGTGCGGCAGGCCTTCCTGGTAGCTGCGGTTGCGCACGAACAGCTTGAGCAAGGCGTCCAGTGCTGGCTCGTACTGCTGGCGCGCCAGTTGCTGCACGGCCAGTTGGTAGACCGCCTCGTCGTCGCCGGCGTCTTGCGCCAGGCGACTTTTGAGGGTGGCGACTTCCGGCAGGTCGGCGGCCTGGCGCAGGAAGGTCAGTTGCGCCTTGGCGCCGGCCAGCGCCTGCTTGTGTTCGTCGCCCTTCACGGCGTCGAGTACCACTTCGGCCTCGCCCAGCTCACCGCGCTCGGCCAGGCAGCGAGCGTAAAGAATCAGCGCCGCGCCATTCTCGTTGTCCTCGCTCAGTACCTGTTTGAGCAGCGCTTCGGTCTCGGCGAAGCGACCTTCGGCGAACAGCGCCTGAGCTGCCTCCATCGGGTCGGCGGCAGCCGGGGCCGGCTCGGCGACATGAGGCTTGAGCATCTCGCGGATCGCTGCCTCCGGCTGGGCTCCGGCGAAACCGTCCACCGGCTGGCCGTCCTTGAACAGCACCACGGTGGGCAGGCTGCGAATGCCGAAGCGCATGACGATGTCCTGCTCGATATCGCAGTTGACCTTGGCCAGCAGCAGCTCGCCGGCGTATTCCTCGGTGATCTTCGCCAGCATCGGCATCAGCGCCTTGCACGGCGCGCACCACTCGGCCCAGAAGTCCACCAGCACCGGCTTGTGGAAGGAGTTCTCGATGACGAGCTGCTCGAAGTTGGCGGCGCCGGAGATATCGAAGATGTAGGGGGATTCGCTCATGGTCGGTCTCGAAAAGCTGGGCAATGGCATTATTAATGCGGGCAGGCGGCACGTGAAACAAGGGGCGCCGATGCAATCCGGGGATGGTCGGTTGCTGTTTCGCGGATTGCCTTTGGGCTACGTCGGTCGTCGCGCATGATACAGGCTGACCTCGCGAAATTCCGCTGGCTCGGCCAGATCGGGCCAGGTGCAGCCGTCGAGCAGCGCCAGACGCTGATACAAGGGGTGGCGGAAGTCCTTGACCCGCGAATCGGCCACCAGCGCCTCGCGTCCGCGACTGAGGAAGTGATCCAGCAGCGGCAGGTTGGCGCGGTCGTAGAGCACATCGGCCACCAGGATCAGGTCGAAGCGATCGGCTTCGGCGAAGAAATCCGCCGAGTAGCTCAGGGTCACCCCGTTCAGCTCGGCATTGGCGCGGCAGGCGGCCAAGGCCAGCGGGTCGAGGTCGCAGGCCACCACCTCGGTGGCTCCCGCCCTGGCCGCGGCGATGGCGGCGACGCCACTGCCGGCACCGAAATCCAGCACACGTTTGCCGCGTACCCACTCGGGGCGTTCGGCCAGCCAGCGCGCCAGCACCAGGCCGCTGGCCCAGCAGAAGCACCAGTAGGGTGGTTCCTCGAGGATGCGCCGGGTTTCTTCGGGGCTGAAGGCGCGATCCATATTGCTGGCGTCGATCAGCCACAGGGCGATATCGGTGCCCGGCAGGTTTTCGGCCAGCAGACGGGCATCGCCGAGCAATTCGCTCAGCGCCTGCTGCAGCGCTGCGGGTGGTCTCATGGCGCCGGCACCAGATGCAGGGCGCCGAGATCCTGGTCGGTCAGCTCGGCGATGGTGCGTGCCGGCAGACGTTGTACAAGGCGCCCGGACTGACTGACGCGGCCGCGCAGTTCCAGGCGCAGATTCTGGGGTGCCTGCTGGCTGCTCAGTGGCAGATGAAACGGCAGCGCTTCGCCGTTGCCACGCAGATGCACCTGACCGAGCAGGGCGCGCGGCCGGCCGCGCATGTCCACGCCCAATAGCGCCAGGTCGACATTGGCACCGGCGGCAACGCCGAGCAGTTCGCCGCGCAGGCCAGGGCCCTGGATGGCAGGCGTGCTGACTTCGGTCTCTGTCGGAGCTGGCGTGGGGGATGGTGGAGTAGCAGTGGGTTCATTGGCGCAAGCGGCGAGCAGGCCGCTCAACGCCAGTGGCAGGAAGGACAGGTATCGGTTCATGGCAGGTTCTGCTTTTTAGACGTGTATGGGCATAGCTTAATTTGTCTTGCGCCTGCTCAGCAGGCCATCTCAAGGCTCCTTACATTTTTCAATGGCGTGCTATGCGCTACCATGGCGACTTTGCCGCCAATCAGTCCGCGCCTGCCATGCATTGTCCCTTCTGCGCCGCCAACGACACCAAAGTCATCGATTCCCGCCTGGTCGCAGAAGGCGATCAGGTGCGCCGCCGCCGCGAATGCGTGGCCTGTGGCGAGCGTTTCACCACCTTCGAGACCGCCGAACTGGTCATGCCGCGCCTGATCAAGCAGGACGGCAGCCGTCAGCCCTTCGACGAGGAGAAGCTGCGTGCCGGAATGCAGCGCGCCCTGGAGAAGCGGCCGGTGAGCGTCGAGCGCCTGGAAGAGGCCATCGCCCGTATCAAGCAACAACTGCGCGCCACCGGCGAGCGTGAGGTGAAGTCGCTGGTGCTGGGTGAGCTGGTGATGACCGAGCTGAGCAAGCTCGACGAGGTGGCCTATATCCGCTTCGCCTCGGTCTACCGGCGTTTCCAGGACCTCAACGAGTTCCGCGAAGAAATCGAGCGACTGGCGCGCGAGCCGTCGAAAAGCCGATGAGCGAACACGATCACCTGTACATGGCGCGAGCTCTCAAGCTGGCGCGCAAAGGTCTGTATTCCACCCATCCCAATCCGCGTGTCGGCTGCGTCATCGTGCGCGATGGGCAGATCGTCGGTGAAGGCTGGCATGCCCGCGCCGGCGAGCCGCATGCCGAGGTGCATGCGCTGCGCCAGGCCGGCGACAAGGCACGCGGCGCCACGGCCTACGTCACCCTGGAGCCCTGCAGCCATCATGGACGCACCCCGCCCTGTGCCGATGGCCTGATCGCTGCTGGCGTCAGCCGGGTGGTCGCGGCCATGCAGGATCCCAACCCGCAGGTGGCCGGCAATGGCCTGCTGCGCCTGATGGGCGCGGGTATCGAGGTCAGCAGCGGCGTGCTGGAAAGCGAGGCGCGTGCTCTCAATGCCGGCTTCATCAAGCGCATGGAGCAGGGCTTGCCTTTCGTGCGGGTCAAGCTGGCCATGAGCCTGGATGGGCGCACCGCCATGGCCAGCGGCGAGAGCCAGTGGATCACCGGCCCGGCGGCGCGGGCCGAGGTGCAGCGCTTGCGCGCGCAGGCCAGCGTGGTGCTCAGCGGCGCCGACACGGTGCTGGCCGATGATGCGCGGCTCACCGTGCGCCCGGATGAGCTGGGCCTTGGCGCCGAGCTGACCGCCCTGGCGCAGCGTCGCCCACCGCTGCGGGTGTTGCTCGACGGGCGCCTGCGCGTGCCGCTGAGCAAGGCTTTTTTCCAGGCCGGCCCGACGCTGGTGGCCACCTGCGCGGCAGCGGCAGCGCGCGACCGCTACCTGGCCGAAGGCCATGAGCTGCTGGCCGTGCCCGGCAGCAATGGCCATGTGGATCTGCATAAGCTGCTGCGTGAGCTGGCTGGCCGTGGTGCCAACGAGGTGCTGGTAGAGGCTGGGCCACGCCTGGCCGGCGCCTTCGCCCGTGCCGGTCTGGTGGACGAGTTCCGTATCTTCATGGCGCCCAAGCTGCTCGGTTCCAGTGCCCGACCGCTGCTCGACCTGCCGCTCAACCGCATGGCCGAGGCGCCGGAGTTGCAGATCCTCGATATCCGCGCGGTGGGCGAGGACTGGCAGATCACCGCGGTGCCCAAGCCCAGGTAGGGTGCGCTATGCGCACCGCTGCCGCTGCGGTTCTCTGCAAATACCCCTTGCGGGAATGGGATAGGCGCTGGCCTGGCAGGTCGGTGCTTAACCCCGGTGCGCACAGCGCACCCTACGGCCGCCAGAATCGCGAATGCATGCGAAGGGTGGGATCCGACAATCACACAGGCATGCGCGACATTGCCGCAAGCGGCCGCTGTCTGGCGCATGCGGCGTGGCGATAAATATGGTAAAACGCCACGCGGCCATTCGCTTGGCCGCAACGTTCTCAGGGCGGGGTGCGATTCCCCACCGGCGGTAATGGTTCGCAGAACCTAGCCCGCGAGCGCTCGCCACGGTTCCTGCCGGGCGAGGTCAAGCAGACCCGGTGCGATTCCGGGGCCGACGGTATAGTCCGGATAAAGAGAGAGCGGGATTCCCTCCTCGGGCGCTTCTTGTGCGTCCGCGAAATCCCTATCGATCGGCAGTTGCCCTGTTTTTGACCAAAACAGGAGTTCATCCATGCTGTTGCGCATCATCTTCAACGTGAAACCGGAGGGCGTATGTTCACCGGCATAATCGAAGCCATCGGCAACATCCGCGCCATGACCCCCAAGGGCGGTGACGTGCGTGTCTACGTGGCCACCGGCAAGCTCGACCTGGGCGACGTCAAGCTCGGCGACAGCATCGCCGTCAACGGTGTGTGCCTGACCGCTGTGGAACTGCCCGGCGACGGCTTCTGGGCCGACGTCAGCCGCGAGACCCTGGCGCGCACCGCCTTCGTCGACCTCAAGCCCGGCAGCGCCGTCAACCTGGAAAAGGCCCTGACGCCCACCAGCCGCCTCGGCGGGCATCTGGTCAGCGGCCACGTCGACGGCGTTGGCGAGATCGTCTCGCGTGCCGACAATGCGCGCGCCGTGCAATTCAAGGTGCGCGCTCCGCGTGAGCTGGCCAAGTACATCGCGCACAAGGGTTCGATCACCGTCGACGGCACCAGCCTCACGGTCAACGCCGTCGATGGCGCCGAGTTCGAGCTGACCATCGTCCCGCACACCCTGGCCGAGACCATCATGGTCGACTACCAGGCCGGGCGTAAGGTCAACCTCGAAGTCGACCTGCTGGCCCGTTACCTGGAGCGCCTGCTGCTCGGTGACAAGGCCGCAGAACCCAAGGCCTCGGGCCTCACCGAAAGCTTTCTCGCCGAACACGGCTACCTGAAGAATTGAGGAGACGCCCCCATGGCGCTCAACACCGCTGAAGAACTGATCGAAGACATCCGCGCCGGCAAGATGGTCATTCTCATGGATGACGAGGATCGCGAGAACGAAGGCGACATCATCATCGCCTCCGAATGCGTCACCGCCGAGCACATCAACTTCATGGCCCGCTTCGCCCGTGGCCTGATCTGCATGCCGATGACCCGCGAGCGCTGCGAGCTGCTCAACCTGCCGCTGATGGCGCCGCGCAACGGCTCCGGCTTCGGCACCAAGTTCACCGTTTCCATCGAGGCCGCCGAGGGCGTGACCACCGGTATTTCCGCCGCCGACCGCGCGCGTACCGTGCAGGCGGCCGTGGCGCGTAACGCGGTGGCAGAGGATATCGTCAGCCCAGGCCATATCTTCCCGCTGATGGCCCAGCCCGGCGGTGTGCTGGCCCGTGCCGGCCATACCGAGGCGGCCTGCGACCTGGCGCGCATGGCCGGCTTCGAGCCCAGCGGGGTGATCTGCGAGATCATGAACGACGACGGCACCATGGCGCGTCGCCCGGAGCTGGAGCAGTTCGCTGAAGAGCACGATCTCAAGATCGGCACCATCGCTGACCTGATCCACTACCGTCTGATCCACGAGCGCACCGTCGAACGCATCAGCGAGCAGCCGCTGGATACCGAACTGGGCCAGTTCAACCTGGTGACCTACCGCGATGGCGTGGAAAACACCGCGCACATGGCGCTGACCCTGGGCAGCATCTGCGCCGATGAGCCGACCCTGGTGCGCGTGCACAACATGGATCCGCTGCGTGACCTGTTCCTGGTCAATCAGCCGGGGCGCTGGAGCTTGCGCGCGGCCATGGCCGAAGTGGCCAAGGCCGGCAGCGGCGTGGTGCTGCTGCTGGGTAATCCGCTGACCGGCCCCGAGCTACTGGCCCTGATCAGCCGCCAGCAGCCGGCTAACCCGGCGACCTACAGCACCGTGGGCGCCGGCTCGCAGATTCTGCGCGACCTTGGTGTGCGCAAGATGCGCCTGATGAGCTCGCCGATGAAGTTCAACGCGATATCCGGCTTCGACCTCGAGGTTGTAGAATACCTGCCGGCTGATTAACAGGCGGCTCGAAGAGCCGCATCTGATGACCCTCTCCCGCTTGCGGGAGAGGGTGCCCGCAGGGCGGGAGAGGGTGTTGTGGTCAACGCCTAACCCTCTCCCCCGACCCCTCTCCCACAAGTGGGAGAGGGGAGCTAAAGCACGTAGCCCGGATGAAATCCGGGAAGATCGGCACACTGGCCCCGGATTGCATCCGGGCTACGCTGACAAACGAATTTTATTTTCGGGGCACATCGACGCCCCGGCTCTTTAACCCATGTGAGACCCGTCATGACCCTGAAGACCATCGAAGGTACCTTCATCGCCCCTAAGGGCAAATACGCCCTGGTGGTGGGCCGTTTCAATAGCTTCGTCGTCGAGAGCCTGGTCAGTGGCGCCATCGACGCCCTGGTGCGCCACGGCGTGAGTGAGAGCGACATCACCATCATCCGCGCGCCGGGTGCCTTCGAGATTCCGCTGGTGACTCAGAAGGTCGCTCAGCGTGGTGAGTACGCGGCCATCATCGCCCTCGGTGCGGTGATCCGTGGCGGCACGCCGCACTTCGAGTATGTGGCTGGCGAGTGCACCAAGGGCCTGGCTCAGGTTTCCATGGAATACGGCGTACCGGTCGCCTTCGGCGTGCTGACCGTCGACTCCATCGAACAAGCCATCGAACGTTCCGGCACCAAGGCGGGTAACAAGGGTGCCGAAGCTGCGCTGTCTGCCCTGGAAATGGTCAGCCTGCTGGCGCAGTTGGAGGCCAAGTGAGCAACTCCGGTAACGGCCAGCCGGCCAAGAAGGGCCCCAGCGGCAAGATCCTCGCCCGCCGCGAGGCCCGTACCCTGGCCATGCAGGCCCTGTACTCCTGGCATATCGCCGGTCAGCCGCTGAACGAGATCGAAGCGCAGTTCCGCGTCGACAACGATTTCAGCAAGGTCGACGGGGCTTACTTCCATGAGATCCTGCACGGTGTGCCACGGCACAAGACCGAGCTGGACGCGGCCTTCGCGCCGTTGCTCGATCGTCCGCTGGACGACATGGACCCGGTCGAGCTGGCCATCCTGCGCCTGTCCACCTACGAGCTGATGCATCGCGTCGACGTGCCCTACAAGGTGGTGATCAACGAGGGTATCGAGCTGGCCAAGGTGTTCGGTGCCACCGACGGGCACAAGTTCGTCAACGGCGTGCTGGACAAGCTGGCACCCAAGCTGCGGTCGGCGGAAGTCGGCGCCAACAAGCGTTGAGTCCGGTGCTCCAGGCGGCAGGCATGGTCCGTGGGTGAATTCGAGCTGATCCAGCGCTACTTCGCCACGGCGCCCTGTGCACAGGGCGGGGATGGCGTGGTGCGCGGCATCGGCGATGACTGCGCGCTGCTGGCCGTGTCGACTGGCGAACAGCTAGCGGTATCCACCGATACTCTGGTGGCCGGCGTGCATTTCCCCGCCGTCTGCGATCCTTTCCTGCTGGGCCAGCGCGCCCTGGCGGTTTCCGCAAGCGATCTGGCCGCCATGGGTGCGACGCCCGTGGCCTTCACGCTGGCGCTGACCCTCGACCAGGCCGATGCCGTCTGGCTGGAGGCCTTTGCCAAGGGGCTGCAGCGCATGGCCGCAGCCTGCACGCTGGCGCTGGTCGGTGGCGACACTACCCGTGGCCCGTTGAGCATGACCCTGACCGTGTTCGGCCGTGTTCCGGCTGGTCAGGCGCTGACGCGTTCAGGCGCGCGAGAGGGCGATCTGCTCTGCGTAGGTGGTCAACTGGGCGATGCCGCTGGCGCCTTGCCGCTGGTGCTGGGCCAGCATGAGGCGGCGGCCGAGATCAGTGAGCCCTTGCTGGCGCGTTACTGGTCGCCCATGCCGCAATTGGCGCTGGGCCAGGCATTGCGTGGCCAGGCAACGGCTGCCCTGGATATCTCCGACGGCCTGTTGGCCGACTGCGGTCATATTGCCAAGGCCTCCGGCGTCGCCTTGCAGATCGAGGCAGCTCGTATCCCGCTGTCTGCCGCCCTGTGCGCCCTGATCGGTCATGAACGCGCATTATCCTGCGCATTGTCCGGTGGTGACGATTACCGGCTAGCCTTTACCTTGCCGCCTGAGCGGTTGTCTGTCATTCAGGCTGACTGGCCCGAAGTGCGTATGATCGGCCAGGTGGTGGCCGGGCGAGGTGTGCACCTGCTGGACGCGGCGGGGCAGGTCATCGAAGCGCCGCACGGCGGCTATCAACATTTCTGAAAGAGCGGAGCGCGTGTGACCGATCACCCCAACCAGGTTCCCGCCGAATACGTACCACCCTCGGTATGGCGTAATCCCTGGCACTTCATCGCCTTCGGCTTCGGCTCCGGCACCCTGCCCAAGGCTCCGGGCACCTGGGGCTCGCTGGTGGCGCTGCCGTTCGTGCCGCTGTGGCAGATGCTGCCGGACTGGGGCTACTGGCTGATGCTCGGGGTGACCATGCTGTTCGGCTTCTGGCTGTGCGGCAAGGTGGCCGACGACCTGCGCGTGCACGACCACGAAGGCATCGTCTGGGACGAGATGGTCGGTATGTGGATCACCCTGTGGCTGGTGCCCGAGGGCTGGGTCTGGTTGTTGCTGGGCTTTCTCATGTTCCGCCTGTTCGACATCGTCAAACCCTGGCCGATTCGCTGGATCGATCGGCACGTGCATGGCGGGGTTGGCATCATGCTCGACGATGTGATCGCCGGCGTGTTCGCCTGGCTGGCGATGCAGGGCCTGGTGTGGAGCTGGGCTCGCTATGGTTCGATCCTGGGGCTCTAGGTCATGAGGCGCGTCTGGCTGATCCTGTTGTTGTTCCTCGGTTTCGCGCCGCTGCTGGAAGCGAACGAGCGGGCGAGCGAGATTCACATCGTCAGCGAAGCCTGGCGTGATTACAGCAATGCCGATGGCAGCGGCCTGGCCTGGGACGTGCTGCGCAAGGTCTTCGAGCCCGCCGGGGTGCGCCTGCGTATTCAGAGCGAGCCTTATACCCGTTCGATCGGCCTGGTGCAGCGCGGCGAGGCCGACGCCTGGGTCGGTGCCTACCGCGGCGAGATCGACGATGGCGTGCTCTACCCCAAGTGGCACTATGACGATGACCATATCGTTGCTCTGGGGCTCAGCAGCACGCCGGCACCGAGCCTGGACACCCTCGGCAGCTATCGTCTGGCCTGGGTTCACGGCTACGGATTCCAGGAATTTCTGCCCAATGTGCGTGAGTACCGGGAAGTGCAGCGCCGCGGCGGTATCCTGCGCATGCTCGATCTCGGTAATGCGGATCTGTACATCGATTCGCTCACCGAGGTCGAGGATGTGCTCGGCGAGGCCGAACAGGGTGATCGTTACCGCATGACCAAGCTTGCGGACATCCCTTTGTTTCTCGGCTTCGTCGCCAGCCCGAAAGGGCGTCAACTGGCTGGAATCTTCGATCAGCGCATGGAGCAACTGGTGGCCAGCGGCGAACTGCGGCCGATCTTCAAGCGTTGGCAACAACCCTATCCGTTCTGAATCAGGAGGCTGCCTTCATGCTGCGCCGTGCCATCCTCGCTCTTTCGCTGTTGGGCGCCTCGGCTGTGTGTGCGGCCTCTCAGGTGCAGGTCGTCGGTCTGTTTCCAGATGCGGCGGTGATCAATGTCGATGGCCAGCGCAAACTGGTTCGCGAAGGTCAGACCGGGCCGGGCGGCGTGGTGGTGGTGCAGGTCGACAAACAGGGCGCGATCTTGCGCGTCGATGGTGTCGAACATCTCTACCCGCTCAGCCGCGAATACAGCGGTGGCTACGCCGAGCCGCTGAAGAAGCGCCTGAGCATCGCCAAGGGGCCTGGAGGGCACTACTGGATCACGGGCTCGGTCAACGGCCATAACCTGCCGTTCCTGGTGGACACCGGCGCCACCTCGGTGGCGCTCAACGAAGGGCAGGCACGGCGTCTGGGCATCGACTTTCGTGCCAGTGGTCGGCCGTTGCAGGTCAATACCGCCAGCGGCATCAGCCGTGGCTGGCAGGTGACCCTCGACCGGGTGAAGGTGGGCGATATCGAAGTGCTGGGCGTCGAGGCGGTGGTGCTGGAAGGCGGCTCGCCCACCGAGGCGCTGCTCGGCATGAGCTTTCTCAACCGCGTGGGCTGGCGCGAGGAGCAGGGCATGCTGGTGCTCGAGTCGCGCCTCTGAGGGTTCCTGATATGCCGTTTTCGATGAAGATGATCGGTAATTCCGACTGACCCGCCACGCTGGCCTGCTGCTACAATGCCGGCCCTGTTTCGTATTCACTGCCAGGAGCATTCGGTGTCCGTTCTGTTCGTCGCCGCCTCCCAACTGCCTACGCCCTTCGGTGTGTTCACCATGCACGGCTTTCTCGATGAGGCCACCGGCAAGGAGCATGTTGCCCTGACCTTCGGCGATGTGGCCGATGGCGAGCCGGTGCTGGGCCGGCTGCATTCCGAATGCCTGACCGGCGATGCCCTGTTCAGCCTGCGCTGCGACTGCGGAGCACAGCTCGAAGCGGCGTTGCAGGCGATCTCCGCCGAGGGCCGTGGCGTGCTCCTGTACCTGCGCCAGGAAGGCCGTGGCATCGGCCTGCTGAACAAGATTCGCGCCTATGAGCTGCAAGATGGCGGTGCCGATACCGTCGAAGCCAATGAGCGCCTGGGCTTCGGCGCCGACATGCGTGATTACGCCATCTGCCTGCCCATGCTCGAACACCTGGGCATCAAGAGCCTCAAGCTGATGACCAACAACCCGCGCAAGGTCAAGGCGATGGAAGGCTTCGGCCTGCGCGTGGCCGAACGCCGACCCTTGCAGGTGGGGCAGAACCCGCACAACCGCAAATACCTCGCCACCAAGGCCGGCAAGCTCGGGCACATGCTCGGCAACCTGCATCAAGGCGAGGCCGAGGAAGTCCTGTGACCCGCGCCCAGGTCAAGCGGCGCCTGGCGCTGGCCTGGTGGCGGCAACTGGCCGTGGCCGTGCTGCCGGTAATCATCCTCAATGCCCTGTTCGGCGGTGGTGGCCCTGCGCTGTTGGCCATGCCGCTGTTCATCGCCGGCATCGCCTCGATGTTCGTCAGCCTGCCGCTGTTCAAGGCCTACAAGCAGGCCCTGATCGGCACTGACAAGGCCCTGGACAGTCCCGAAGAGCCGGCCGCCTGGCTGGAGCTTGACCGGGTGCGCCTGCGTGCCCTGCTGGGTGCGGCCCTGCCGGCCTGGATCGCTGCCCTGGCGGTGCTGGCGGGGCTGGAAGCGGTGCCGCTGGTGCTGCTGACTTTCTCCAGCGTCGTCATCCACCTGCTTTATCGTATTCCCCGCCAACTGGGCTGATGCGCACGCTGCTGCTGGTTCTGTGCCTGCTGGCGCTGCCGTTGCAAGCCGCCGAGCGGGTGATCAGCCTGGCGCCCTCGCTCAGCGAAATCATGCTGGAGCTGGATGCCGCCGATCGGCTGGTCGGTGTGCTCGAGGGCGATGACCAACCGGCTGCGCTGAAGCATCTGCCAAGGGTTGGCCGTTACGGTCAGCTCGAGTTCGAGCGCCTGCTGCAGCTTGCTCCCGACCTGATCCTGATTGCACCGGGGAGCGTGCCGCCCGCGCAGCAGGCGCAGCTGCAGGACTTCGGCATTCCGCTTCTGACGGTCGAGCCGCGAACGCTGGCGCAACTGAGCCGTGCCTTCACCACCATCGCCGAGCGCATCGGCCGCCCCGAGCAGGGCGAGCGACTGGCCACCACGTTGCGTCAAGGACTGGCCGAACTGCGTGCACGTTATCGACGCGAGCGTCCGCTCGGTGTGTTCTATCAGGTTTGGCACCAGCCGCTGTACACCATTGGCGGCAACCAGTTGATCGGTGAGGCATTGGCGGTGTGCGGTGCGCGCAACCTGTTCGACGATCTGCCGCAGCCGGCGCCGCAAGTCAGTGTGGAGGCGGTGCTGGCGCGAGATCCCGATGTGATCCTTGGCGGCAGCGACGCCGAGCTGAGTACCTGGCAGGCCTGGCCGCAGATCCATGCCGTGCGTCTGGGGCAGGTCTGGACGGTGCCGGACAAGGGACTGGAGCGGCCGAGCGGGCAGATGCTCGGGGCTATCGAGGCGTTGTGTGAGCGGCTTGCTGTGGCGCGTTGAGTTTGTTCAGGCCAGCGACGGCTCGTGCCTGGAGCCTCGCCCATGGTGTCGTCCTGGTGGAGTTGCGTTGGGCAGTAGTTCTTTGCAGGGGCTGGCTTGGTAATACGGTGTTGGTTGTTCTTGTGCCTGTTCCGAATTGCCGCGTTTTTGTTGATGTTTCTGGTTTCGCCCTCCCGGGCGAGTCACTTTTGACGAGCAAAAGTAACCAAAACCCTCCGCCCGATCATCCGAGCTAGGCGCCCCCGCCCTGCTGCGCGAGGGTTCGCTCACTCCATCACCGCTCCAGAGGCCCGCCGCGGTGGGCCATCCTTGGCCCATCGCGGCTCTCGGCTTTGGCATCCTGCGTCGCTCTACCTCCTGCATCCATGCAGTCGTCGCGACATCCATGCCGCTCAACCTCTTCCACGGCGATTCCGTTCGCCCTCCTGGGCGGGCTCTGCACGCGCCTGAACGTGCGGTTATTCCCAAGGGCTCTGAGTGCTTGAGCATGAGGTCAGCCTTAGGGCTGACCCGAATGCCGGCTGAAAGCCGGCAAGCTATCCATGCGGATGAAATCACGCGAATGAAAGTTTTGGTTTAACCGACGGCCACGTCGTGACTTCGCTGTTACCAGAACACGCCGGGCATGCCCGGAGCCAGTGTACGTTCAGGCGCGCTAACTCCCCCTTCAGGAGGCCGAACGTAGGGGGCGAGCGGCATGGATGCTGCGAGATACCGATGGCGGCCCCGCGTAATGGGCCAGGGACGGCCCATGTACGCCGACCCCGGAGCGATGCCGGAGTGAGGGAAGTCGAGCGCAGCGAGACCCAGATGGCGGGGGTGCGTTTCTTTTGCTTACTTTTCTTTGCGCAGTTCAAAGAAAAGTGAGTCGCCCGAGGGGGCGAAACCCGGGATATCTGAAAACACCCGAAGCGGAGTCCAGAACACCAACGCAAGCCAACAAGATCACACAAACTTGCCAGTCCGGTATCAAACAAGCAGTCCACTCCAAAACTGCAACTAACCCCATCCACATCGAATCTACAGCGCTGGCGTCCAGGTCACCGCCAGCAGCGCGGTGCGGCCGGCATCTCGGTAGGGGCGTGGCTCGCCCACGAAGTCCAGCGCGCTGGTCGGTCGCATGTAGTTGCTCAGGGCGTAGCGACGATCCAACACATTGTCCAGCTTCAGATCCCAGCGCAGTTCGGGCGTGCTCTGCCAACTGCTGCGCAGGTCGAGTACGCCATAGCCGGAGAGTTGGCGGGTATTGGCGGCGTCATCGTAGCGTTGGCTCACCGCGCGCCAGGAGCCGCCTACGGTGAAAGCACCGAACTGCCGGTCGAGATCCAGGCTCAGGGTACGCCGTGCGCGGTAGGCAAGGGTATGGCCGTTGCTGCGGTCGCGCGGGTCGATCAGGCTCAGGCCGAGGTTGGCGCGCCAGCCCAGCAGGTTGCGGGCAACGCTGGCCTCGAAGCCATCGATGCGCGCCCTGGCGATGTTCTCTGGCTGGTTGGCGTTGCTGTCCCAGGCGATCATGTCGTCGATGTCGGTGCGATACAGGGACGTGCTCAACTGCGTGCCGGAGGCGTCGGCGCGCCATTGCAGCTCATAGGTTTTCGAGGTCTCCGCTTGCAGGTTCGGGTTGCCGGCACCTGGGTAGTAGAGGTCGCTGAAAGTGGGCGCGCGAAAACCCTCGGCATAGCTGAGGATCCAGCTCTGCCTGTCGCCAACGGGCAGGCTGAGCGCGGCATTCCAGCTATTCTGGCTGCCGTAGCGCTGGTTGTCGTCGTGGCGCAGGCCCAGTTCGGTGCCGAAGTGCTCGCCCTTGAAGCTGTGCTGGGCGAAGAGGGCATGATTGTCGCGTTGGTCTTCGGCAAATGCCGTGCTGCCATCGACCCGATCCTCGTACCAGTCGCTGCCCAGGGTCAGTTGGTTGGCGGCGTCCAGTTGCAGGCGATTGATCCAGCTCGCCGAGTGGCGTGTGGTTTCCAGCGTGCCATTGTTCCAGCTATCCGCCGCGCCCAGCGCCTTGTTGCGGTCGAAGCTGCGGCCCAGTTCGAGACGGCTGTTCCAGCTATCGCTGAGCTGGCCATCCAGATAGCCGCTGTAACTGCTCAGGCGGAACTCGTCGTGGGGCTGGCCGGGGGCGAAGCTGTAAGCGTCGTCGTATTCACTGTCGCCGCGTTGGTCGTTCAGGTTCAGCCCGGCTTGCCAGGCGTCGCTGAAGCGATGATCCAGATTCAGATGTACGGCCTTGTTGCGCAGGCCGTCATGGTCGCTGTCGGCGCCGACGTCGTCGCTGGTGCGATCCCAGCCGTGGCTTTCGTCCAGGCTGCCACCGAGGTTGAAGGTGGTGCGCGCGTCGCCGCCTGCCAGCGTCACGCTGCGCTGGAAGGTACGATGGCTGCCGAGCGCCAGGCGCACCTGTGGCTGCAGGCCTGCCTCGCCACGGCGGGTGAAAATCTGGATCACCCCGCCAATGGCGTCGGCGCCATACAGGGATGAGCGCGGCCCGCGCGTCACTTCCAAGCGCTCCACGTTATCGATGTTCAGGTAGTCCAGGCGGGCGATGCCACTGCTAGCGGAGGCAACGCGTTGGCCGTCGATCAGCACCAGGGTCTGTGCGGTACTGGTGCCGCGCACGGAGTAGGAAATCACCCCGCCGGAGCTACCAACCTGCACGCCGGGCACGCGGCTGAGCAACTGCGGCACGCTGCGCGCCTGCAAACGCTCGATATCCTCACGCGTGAACACGCTGGTGGCCGCCGTCGCCTGGGCCTGGGGTTCGGCCTGGCGGCCGGAGGTGACCACCAGCGGCTCGGTCACATAGGGTTCGGCGGCCTGTGACAGCGTGGGCACAAGGGCGATGGCCAGGGCCAGGCGGGACAGTTTCATGGTTTTTCCTCAAAGGTCGGCAGACGTTCGAGGGGGCAGGCGCAAGCGCGGACAGGGCGGCGCTCGACCCTGTCGCCCTCCGCAACAGCAGTCACACCGTCAGGGCCGGTCTCCGGGCTCTCGACCGGCATCCGCCTTCCCAGGATGCCCCAGTGGCTGTTGGATGCCGTTGCAGCCTTGCGGCTACCGTCGATTACCGTTGCGGGGGCAGCGTCGGGATTGCACCGACTTCCCGTTTAACGCCGCTTGCGCAGCGCACCCTGGCGGAACATGAAGTGCGCGCACCTTAGTGCGCGCCCGTGGGAATGACAAGCAAGCTCCGCTCACTCAGCGATGAGCGGGGTTCATGCTTGGGCGGTTTGTCGGCGTGGGCGGCATCGCTTGCTTTTCGTGGCGCAGCTCGCGTGGCTTCGTCGTGGGCTCCTGCTGGCTGAGGCGACTGGCCGTCCTGTGCAGATCCAGCACCAGTTGCGCCAGTGCCTGAGCGGCCTGGAGGATCTCCTCGGCACTCTGGCTACTGCGCTCGGCGGCACCAGTGATGGCCTGGGCCTGTTCGTTGACCGCATGCACCTGGGTCAGTTGCGATTGCATGCTCTGGCTGAGCTTGGCGAGGCGGTCTTGCATGGCCTCCACGTCATGCTGGATGCGTTGCAGGGCTGCTGTGGCCTCATCCGAGCGGGCCACACTGCGCTGCGCCGCTTCCTGGCAACTGTGCATGCTGTGCATGCTCTCCAACGTCTGCTGGCGCACGCTGGCCAATGTGGTGGTGATCTCCTCGGTCGCTTGCGAGGTGCGCCTGGCCAGGTTGCGCACCTCATCGGCGACCACAGCGAAGCCGCGTCCGCTGTCGCCTGCGCGTGCCGCCTCGATGGCGGCGTTGAGCGCTAGCAGGTTGGTCTGGTCGGCGATGGCGTGAATGGCCTCGCTGATGTGCTGGATGGCCTCGGTCTGCTGGTTCAGGGCTTGCAGGGTCTGGCTGGACTGCTTGATGCGCTCGGCCAACTGGCTGACTTCCTCGGCGTTGTGCTTGACCGCCACGCTGCCCTGGCGGGTCATGGCCAGGGCCTGTTGCGAGGCGCGTTCGCTGTCGACTATGTAGGCGGTGGCTTCGCCGATGCTGTGGTTGACCTCCACCATCGCGCGGGCCGTGGATACCGCCGCCGTCTGTCCCTCGCCAGCACACTGGCTGGCACTGCTGGAAATGCGGCTGAGGTCGCTGGAACTCTGCTGCAGGGCCGCCCCGGCGCTGAGAATGCCCTGCATGGTGTTGTCCATCTTGTCGACGAAACTATTGACCCAGCCGGCCAGCGCGCCAGCCTCGTCACTGCTGAAACGCTGCAGTTGCAGGCGGTTGCTCAGCGGCGCCCCGCACTCGGCGGTTTCCAGGAAGAAGTCCGATAGCGCCTGGAGCTGGCGTATGCGTGGGCGCAGGCTGAAGGCCCAGTAAACGAGCAGCAGCAGGGCGCTGGCAGTGATGCTCAGCGCGTTGGCATGGGTTGGCAGCAGGCGTGGTAATTGCCAGTTCAGCAGGCCCAATGCCAGCAGGCCGAACAGCAGGTGGCTGGTCAGCCTGTAACCGAGACTGCGCTGGCGGTAGACCTCTTCCAGGTCGCCTTCGCACATCAGCCCCCAGGTGTCCGGGGAGCCGGGCATCTGCAAGGTCAGGCCGGCACCGATCACCGGCACGTAGCGATAGTCCGGGTAGCCCGGGTACAGGGCGAACAGGTTGTGCCCCTTGCGGATGGTTTCCCGCACCCCTGGATGCAACTGGCCGCTGGAAGGGTCGGTGAAGCGCAGCTCGAACTCGGTGTGATGCTGCACCTTAACGGTGCCGAAGGGGGTTTTCACGCCCTGTTTCAGGTTGTCGCCGCCGGTGAAGGTGTCGTCCTCGAAGCGCGAGCGGGACAGGGCGGTGCCTGGCACGATCTGCGGATCGTGCACACTTTTGACCATGAACAGGTAGTTATCGCCGGAGTCGCGGTAGACGTGACCGGCCTCGCGCTGGATCAGATCGCTGAGCACGTCGTTGGGGATGCGCGCGCACAGGCAGCCGAGCGCCTTGCCGGCCTGGTGCAGAGGCTGATGGAACATCAGGGTCACGGCATCGTGGAACTTCGAGGTGGTGGCCCCCAGTTGCAGGGTCAGCGGGTCGACATAGGGGCCATGCAGGAACTGCCCGGCCAGGCCTGCTGCCAGGGCCTTGGCATCGTGACGCTGGCCGATTCGAGGGGCATGGGTGGAGGCGATGATCAGGCCGCTGGCATCGACCACGAACAGCTCGGAGACTTCCGGCAGATGCTGGTGCAGACGTTTCAGATCGGTGTTGCTGGAGAGTGGCCAGGCCTGCTGCAGGCCGGCGGCGATGAGTTCCAGTGCCTGCCAGTGCTGGCTGGCCCAATTGGTCAGCAGATCGACTCGGGTGCGGGCCAGCCCCGCGAAGGTCTTCTCGACCCGCTCGACCTGCCCGGAGTTGAGCAGACAAGACCAGCGCATGGCCAGTTTGCCGGTCTTGCCGAACCAGGGCAGCCAGCGTCGCTCGTGCCCGGTGAAATCCATCCCATCACTGCGTAGTTGCATGATGCGCCCCTGTCCCCTGCTGATTGGAGATTCTTGTGCAGGGAGTCTAGGCCAAGTATTAGGGTCTGTTGCCGTTGACGCAGCAACGCGGCTCGCGTCGAAACGGCAACAGACCCTAGCAATAACTGGGCCGGGCGGTGCGTCAGGTCAGGGCTGGAGCTGTTTCAGGCGCTCGCGTACCGCACGTTCGATACCGGCTTCGTCGAGGCCGCATTCGGCAAGCATCTGGCTCGGCTTGGCGTGCTCGACGTAGTAGTCCGGCAGGCCGAGGTGCAGCAGCGGTACCTGGCGGTTCTCGGCGGCGAAGAATTCGCCAACCGCACTGCCGGCGCCACCCATGATGCTGTTTTCTTCGAGGGTCACCAGCAGCGCGTGGTTGCCTGCCAGTTCGCGCAGCAGGGCTTCGTCCAGGGGTTTGACGAAGCGCATGTCGACCACCGTGGCATCCAGGGTTTCCCCGACGCGCAGGGCTTCGGCCAGTTGCACGCCGAAGGCCAGCAGGGCGACGCCCTGGCCCTGGCGGCGTACTACGGCCTTGCCGATCTGCAGCGGCTCCAGGCCGGCATCGAGCGGCGCGTTGGGGCCAGTGCCGCGTGGGTAGCGCACCGCCGCCGGGCCCTCGAACAGGTGGCCGGTGGTGAGCATGCGGCGCAGCTCGTTCTCGTCGCTCGGGGTCATCACCAGCATGCCGGGGATGCAGCGCAGGTAGGAGAGGTCGAAGCTGCCGGCATGGGTAGGGCCGTCTTCGCCGACCAGGCCGGCGCGGTCGATGGCGAACAGCACATCGAGGTGCTGCACGGCCACGTCGTGGATCAACTGGTCATAGGCGCGCTGAAGGAAGGTGGAGTAGATCGCCACCACCGGCTTGGCGCCTTCGCAGGCCATACCGGCGGCCAGGGTCACGGCGTGCTGCTCGGCAATCGCCACGTCGAAGTAGCGATCAGGGAAGCGCTCGGCGAAGGCCACCAGGTCGGAGCCTTCCTTCATCGCCGGGGTGATGCCCACCAGGCGCGCGTCCTGCTCGGCCATGTCGCACAGCCACTGGCCGAACACGTTGGAGTATTTCGGGCCGCTTGGCTTCTTCGGGGCGGCGACCGGGGTCACCGGTTCCAGCTTGGTGATGGCGTGGTAGCCGATGGGGTCGGCCTCGGCCGGGGCGAAGCCCTTGCCCTTCTTGGTCACCACATGGAGGAACTGCGGGCCGTCCAGGTCGCGCATATTGCGCAGGGTAGCCAGCAGGGTGGGCAGGTCGTGGCCGTCGATGGGGCCGACATAGTTCCAGCCCAGTTCCTCGAACAGGGTGCCGGGTACCAGCATGCCTTTGGCATGTTCCTCGACCTTGCGCGCGATTTCCCAGGCGCCGGGCAGGCGCGAGAGGATCTTCTTGCTGCCCTCGCGCATGCTGGCGTAGGTGCGGCTGGAGATGATCTTGGCCAGGTAGTTGGACAGGCCGCCGACATTCTTGGAGATCGACATGTCGTTGTCGTTGAGGATCACCAGCATGTTGGCGCCGACGTCGGTGGCGTGGTTCAGCGCCTCGAAGGCCATGCCGGCGGTCAGTGCGCCGTCGCCGATCACCGCCACGCTCTTGCGCTTCTCGCCTTTCAGTCGGGCGGCGATGGCCATGCCCAGGGCGGCGCTGATGCTGGTGCTGGAATGGCCGACGCCGAAGGTGTCGTACTCGCTCTCGCTGCGGCGCGGGAAGGCGGCCAGGCCATCCTTCTGGCGCAGGGTGCCCATGCGCTCGCGACGGCCGGTGAGGATCTTGTGCGGGTAGGCCTGGTGGCCGACGTCCCACACCAGACGGTCATCGGGGGTGTCGAAGACGTAGTGCAGGGCGATGGTCAGCTCGATCACGCCGAGGCCGGCACCGAAGTGCCCGCCGCTCTGGCCCACGCTGTAGAGCAGGTATTGGCGCAGTTCGTCGGCGAGGGTTTCCAGGTCCGCTTCGGCCAGGCGGCGCAGTTCGTCCGGCGTGTTGGCGCTGTCGAGCAGCGGCGTCAACGGGCGCTCGCGGGGGATCTCGTGGAAAGTGGTCGGCATCAGGCGAATCGTTATAGGCGTAAAAGATGCGGCAGTTTACCTGATGCCAGGAAAACAGCCCAATCTGCTGACCACATCGCCGTTATTGGTAGTTTCGCGCCAGGAAGTCCAGCAGCAGGGCGCTGACCCGCCCGCCGCATTCGCCCTGCAGCCAGTGGCCGGCGCCGAGCAGGTCGTGGCGTTCCAGGTGCGGCACCTTGTCGCTCATGCGTTGCAGGGTCGGCGCCTCTAAGCGGCCTACCGGGTCATTCTCGCCGAGCAAAAACAGCGTCGGCTGCATCACCTTAAGCCCGGCCAGGTGCTCGGTGCGCTGCCAGTTGCGCTCGAAGTTGCGGTACCAGTTCAGCGCGCCGCGAAAGCCGTGGCGCTCGAAGGTGCGTAGGTAGTGGGCAAACATCGCCTCATTGCACCAGGGCGGCAGGGGCAGGTCCTCCGGCATGCCGTCGAACAGCCGCGCATCGGCCGGTTTGTCCGTTGCCAGCAGGGCATCGCCGAGGCCGCCAAGCAGCAGGCGCAGGCTGCGGCCGATGTCTTCGTCCAGTTCGGCCTCGGCCAGCCCCGCTTGCTGGAAGTAGAGGATGTAGTGGAAGCGCCCGGCATAGGCCTCGCGCATCATCTCGATGGCCGGGCGTTTCGGTCGGCCGCCGAAGGGCACCGACAGCGCACCGAGTGCCCTGATCCGCTCGGGCTCCAGCAGCGCCAGGTGCCAGGCCACCGGCGCGCCCCAGTCGTGGCCGACCACCGCTGCCTCGCGCTGACCTAGTATGTCCATCGCCGCCTGGATATCGCCGCACAGGGTGAGCAGGTCATAGGCCGCCGGATCGGCCGGCGCGCTGCTGGCGCCGTAGCCGCGCATTTCCGGGGTGAACACCCGATAGCCGGCGGCGGCCAGCGCCTCGATCTGCGGATGCCAGGCGTACCAGCATTCGGGAAAGCCATGCAGCAGCCACACCGGCTTGCCGTGCTCGGGGCCGGTGCTGTACAGGCTGAGTTCGATGCCATTGACGGCGAGCAGGCGGTGATCGATATGCATGGAGATGTCCTTACCAGGTGTCGATGAAGGGCCGTTTCTTGCCGTCGTGTCGCGGCGGGCGCGGCGCCGCATTGAGGCCGCGCAGCAGCCAGGCGCGGCTGTCGGCCGGGTCGATCACGGCGTCGATCTCAAGATAGCTGGCCATGTTCAGCGCCTTGCCGTTGTCGTAGGCCTTGGCCACCAGCTTGTCGAACAGCGCCTGGCGCGCGGCCTCGTCCGGCTGGGCCGCCAGTTCCTTGGCGAAGCCCAGACGTACCGCACCTTCCAGGCCCATGGCGCCGAACTCGCCACTGGGCCAGGCGGCGGTGAACAGCGGCGAATGGAAGCTGCCGGCGGCCATGGCCTGGGCGCCGAGGCCGTAGCCCTTGCGCAGCACCAGGGTGAAGAAGGGCACCGTGAGGCTGGCGGCGGTGACGAACAGGCGCGAGACGTGGCGCACCGTGGCCTGCTGCTCGGCTTGCGGGCCGACCATGAAACCGGGGGTGTCGCACAGCGAGACGATGGGCAGGTCATGGGCCTCGCACAGTTGCAGGAAGCGCGCGGCCTTGTCGCCGGCCACGGCATCGATGGCGCCGCCCAGGTGTGCGGGGTTATTGGCGATCAGGCCGAAGGGCTTGCCCTCGATGCGGATCAACGCGGTGATCAGACCGGGTGCGAACTGACGGCGCAGCTCCAGCACGCTGCCGCTGTCGGCCAGCAGCTCGATCACCTTGCGGATGTCGTACACGCGCAGGCGGTTTTCCGGGATCACATGGCGCAACTCGCGGGGATCGCTGCACTGCCAGTCGCTGAGAGGGCCCTGGAAATAGCCCAGGTACTGCTTGGCCACGGCGACCGCTGCGGCTTCGTCCTCCACCAGCACGTCGATCACCCCGTTGGGGCCCTGCACGGTGGTCGGGCCGACCTGCTCGGGGATGAAACTGCCGAGACCGCCGCCTTCGATCATCGCCGGGCCGGCCATACCGATGCTGGCGTTACGAGTGGCGATGATCACGTCGCAGCAGCCGAGCAGCGCGGCGTTACCGGCGAAGCAGCGGCCGGAAACCACGCCCACCGTCGGCACCAGGCCGGAAAGCTTGGCCATGGCGACGAAGGTGTGGCAGTCCAGCCCGGCCACGCCGACGAAGTCGGTATCCCCCGGCCGCCCGCCGCCGCCTTCGGCGAACAGCACCACCGGCAGACGCCATTGTTCGGCCAGGGCCAGCATGCGGTCGGTCTTCTTGTGGTTCATCACGCCCTGAGTGCCGGCGAATACCGTGTAGTCGTAGGCGATGGCCATGCAGCGCGCCGCCTCGCTGCCGAAACTCGCGGCGTTCACCGTGCCGATACCGGCGACCAGGCCATCGGCCGGGCTCAGCTCCAGCAGTTCCTCGGGCGAGCGTCGACGACGCTGGGCGGCCAGGGCCATGGCGCCGTATTCGATAAAGCTGCCCTTATCGAGCAGGTCCGCGAGGTTCTCGCGCACGGTGCGCTGGCCGGTCTTGCGCCTTTTCGCCACGGCTTCGGGACGGCGTGCATCGGTCAGGCGTGCCTGGCGCTCCAGCACTTCGGCCAGATCGGCGCGGATATGCGCCAGGTCCAGCGCCTGCTCGCAATGCTCGGCGAGGCCATCCACCTCGGCCACCGCCAGGCTGACCAGCACGCCAGCGCTGGGCGCATTCAGCGCCAAAGTGCCGGGCGGGGCGTCGAGGCTGGCTCTGGCGTTTTGCGCAGATGTGTCGCCGGCGAAGTAACGGTGCGGGTGGGCCTGTTCGCGAGGGGCCAGCAACTCGCCCAGATGACGTTCGACATAGGTGGTGTCGACCTGATTGGCGATCACCGACTCGTGCTGCAGCAGGTTCTGCAGCAGGTGCAGGTTGCTCGCCACGCCGTCGATACGGAACTCGCACAGCCCCCGATAGGCGCGGCGCAGGGCGCTGGGGTAGTCGCTGGCGCTGGCGATCAGTTTGGCGATCAGCGAATCGTAGGCCGGACTGACGACGTAGCCGGCATAGCCGCAGCCATCCACACGCAGGCCCGGGCCGGAGGGCGGCTGGTAGGCGCCGAGCACGCCGCTGGCCGGGCGCGCGCTGCCATCGGCGAGCAGGCTTTCCAGATTCAGACGCAGCTGCACGGCATAGCCGTTCGGCGTGGGCGGTGTTCGCAGGCCCAGCTCAGCCAGGCTTTTGCCGGCGGCCAGGTGCAGTTGCGTGTGCAGCAGGTCGACGCCAGTGACCTGTTCGGTGACGGTGTGCTCCACCTGCACGCGTGGGTTGGCTTCCATGAAGTAGAAGCGCCCCGGCTGGTCGAGGTCGAGGAGGAACTCGAAGGTGCCGATGCCGCGATACTGCACCTCGGCCGCCAGGCGCAGGGCGCTGGCGATGATGGCCTCGCGGGTGGCCGCATCCAGCTCGGGGCTGGGCGCGATCTCCACCAGCTTCTGGTGGCGACGCTGCAGGCTGCAGTCGCGTTCCCACAGATGGCTGACTGCGCCGCTGCCGTCGCCGAGCACCTGCACTTCGATATGCCGGGCGCGGCGCACGCGCTTCTCCACATACAGCGCGCCGCTGCCGAAGGCGCCCTGAGCCTCGGAGGCGCAGCGGGCGAAGGCCTCGGCCAGTTGCGCGGCACCCTCCACCGCACGCATGCCGCGCCCGCCGCCGCCGGCCAGGGCCTTGAGCATCACGCTGCCGTGCTCGGCAAGAAAGTCCGCGGCCTGCTCCGGCGTCACTGCCTGGTTGATGCCGGGCACCAGTGGTACGTCGCAGCGCTCGGCCAGGTCGCGGGCGGCGGCCTTGTCGCCGAACAGTTGCAGCGTCTCGGGCGTCGGGCCGACGAAGGTCAGCCCGGCGGCCTGGCAGCGGCGGGCGAACTCGGCGTTCTCGGCGAGAAAACCGTAGCCGGGGTGGATGGCCGTGCAGCCCTGTTCACGGGCGATGCCAATGAGCTGATCCATATCCAGATAGGCCGCGACACCGCGGCCGACCAGCGCCACGGCCAGGTCGGCCTTGCGCGTGTGCAGGCAGGCGCTGTCGTCCTCGGCGTACACCGCGACGCTGCGGATACCGAGTTCGGCGCAGGCCTGGGCGATGCGAATGGAGATCTCGCCACGGTTGGCGATCAGCAGGGCGGGAAAGGGCATGGCGGCTCCAGGCGTCTTGTCGTTATGGAGCCCATCTTAGGTGGCTGGTGGCCGGGGTAAAGCAAGCCTCATATGGCGATCATGCCGACATAGATGGCAATGATGGGGCGAGACGCCGAGCAGGCTCAGCGCAGCGAGGCGATGGCCAGTGCGACCTGCATGTCGCTGCTATCTGCATCCGCATGGTCGTGGCGGTACTGCCGCAGCGCGCTTTCCAGCCGTGCGCCGCGAATGTCGCCGGCCGAGGCGATGTAGGCCAGGGCATCGTCACGGGCGCTCTGGTAGGGGCGCAGCGAATTGCTGGTGGAGGCGGTAATGCCGGCAGTGGCGAGGCTGCTGCCCAGGGTGAAGTGGTCGCTGGCGTTACCTTGCCCGTCCATGCCCCACACCTGGCCGGCTGTCAGCAGGACGAGCAGTGCAAGGGCGCGTTGCATGCGCCCCTCAGTTACGCCGTTCGACGATATAGCGCGCCAGCTCGCGCAGTGGCTCGGCGCTGTCGCCGAACAGGCGCACGGCGTGCAGGGCCTGGTCGCGCAGCTCCAGGGCATAGTCCTTGGCCGCTTCGAGGCCGAGCAGGGCCGGGTAGGTGGGTTTGTCGTGGGCTTCGTCCTTGCCCTGGGTCTTGCCCAGGGTGGCGGTGTCGCTCTCCACGTCGAGAATATCGTCCTGCACCTGGAAGGCCAGGCCGATGGCGCGGGCGTAATTCAGCAGAGCCTTGAGGCTGATGTCGTCGGCCTGACCGCTGGCCAGGGCGCCGAGCAGCACGCTGGCTTCGATCAGCGCGCCGGTCTTGTGCCGGTGCATGGTTTCCAGCGCCGTGCGGTCGAGCTTCTGGCCCACCGATCCTAGGTCGATGGCCTGGCCGCCGACCATGCCTGCCGGCCCGGCGGCGCGGCCCAGAGCGGCGAGCATCTGCAAGCGCACTTCGGCGTCCTGGGGGTTGCGCTGTTCGTCGGCGAGCACCTCGAAGGCCAGGCTCTGCAGACCATCGCCGGCAAGAATGGCGGTGGCTTCGTCGAAGGCCTTGTGGGTGGTGGGTTGGCCGCGACGCAGGTCGTCATCGTCCATCGCTGGCAGGTCGTCGTGCACCAGTGAATAGGCGTGAATCAGCTCCACTGCGCAGGCGGCGCCATTGGCTCGCTCGGGGTCGCCGCCCAGCGCTTCGCAGGCGGCATAGGCCAGCAGTGGGCGCACGCGCTTGCCACCGTTCATCACGCTGTAGCGCATGGCCTGGTAGAGGCGTTCGAGTTCCGCGCGTGGTGGCTGGAACAGGCTGTCGAGCGCGGCATCGACCCGCGCCTGGCAGCGCGCCTGGTAGGCCTTGATCATGCCTGCTCGTCCGCGTCGAAGGGGGCCGGCTGCAGCTCGCCGTCGCGCTCCAGCAGGATCTGCACCTTCTGCTCGGCCTGAGCCAGGGCGGCCTGGCACTCGCGGGTCAGGCCGATGCCTTGCTCGAAGGCGGTCAGCGAGTCCTCCAGCGACAGCTCGCCGCTTTCCAGGCGCTCGACCAGTGCCTGAAGCTCGGCGAGAGAATGTTCGAAGTCGGGGGCTTTCTTGCGGGCCATGGCGGCGGGTCTCGGGCAACTTGGAAACCGCGCGACACTAGCAGAGGCGCGCCATGCGGGCAAATCAACGGGCGACAGCGCGCACCAACGAGATCGCCGTGTTTCGGTGCGCACGGCGCACCCTACGGCAGATAGGTGCTCCAGAAGTAATACAGCGTCATGCCGCTGCCGACCAGGATGACGAAGGCGCGCAGCAGCGCCGGCGGCAGTTTCTCGCCCAGCGCGCCGCCGGCGTAGCCGCCGAGCGTGGCGCCAGTGAGCAGGATGGCCAGTTCGTACCAGCTAACGCGGCCGGCGATGACGAAGGTCAGGGTGGCGATGCTGTAGATCACCGCCGAAATCAGGTTCTTCAGCGCATTGGCGCGGGCCAGCGGGTGGCCTTCGATGGAGAAGGCGGCCAGTTGCAGAATGCCCATGCCGGCGCCGAAGTAACCGCCGTAGATCGACACGCCGATATGCGCGCCCAGCGACAGCGGCGTGTGCGGCGGATGCGCCGCCTCCTTGCGCCGCGCCGCCAACCAGCGACCCAGCCAGGGGCTGGCGGCGAACAGCGCGGTGGCGGCCAGTAGCAGCCAGGGAATCAGTACGCGAAACACGTCGTCGCCGCCTGCCAGCAGCAACAGGCCGCCGAGCAGGCCACCGGCCAGGCCGGCCAGCAGCAGCGGAATCAGGTAGCGGCCCAGCGGGCGTAACGAGGCGCGTGCGGCCCAGGCACCGGCCAGGCTGGCCGGCCACAGGGCCACGGCGTTGGTGGCATTGGCGGTCACCGGCGGCAGGCCCGCCGCGAGCAGGGCGGGGAAGGAGAAGAAGGTGCCGCCGCCGGCCAGGGCATTCATGCCGCCAGCGGCGAAACCGGCGAGGGCCAACAGCAGCAGGTCGAACAGAGTCATCGGGCAGGCTCGCACAAAAAGAGTGCAGCATAAGACCTGGCGTTTCGCTCAGCCAGCCCGGGCAGTGGCTCAGGGCGTGCCGTTCATGCCATCTTCGATGGCGATGCCCAACGCGCGCATCTGCTCGATCAGGTGCGCGCGGGTATCCGGCAGGTTGAGCATGCTCACCTTGCGCAGCCGCGCCACCTCGTCGGCGCTGTACGGCTGGTAGTGCGCCGGCATGCTCTTGCCGGCCATGCCGTCCTCGCGCAACAGCCAGTTGAGCAGGTCGGCCAGTTGCGCATCGTTGAGCGCCGATTGCGACATGCCGGGTACGCGCACGAGGAATTCACGCCCGCCCTCGACCTTGAGGAAGTTGCCGACGAAGTCCTTCATCTTCGGCGTGTCGTTGACCTTCGAGCCCGTGCCGTCACCGAGGTGGCAGCCGGCGCATTGCAACTGGTAGTTGACCGGTGTGCTGTAGCCGGCCTGAGCAATGGGCGTCTGTGGTGCCTCGTTGCCCGGCGCATGCTTCTGGTTGGGATCGGGGATGGCCCGCGCCAGCGCCAGTGGGGCGAGCAGGGCGCTGGCCAGTGCGATGATGAGCGCGCGCATGCGGGGCCTCTCCACTCAGATCGCGACGCCGCGAATGACGGCGATGGTGCAGTTGTAGATGTTCGACTTGGCCGCCAGGCACCAGTTGATGTCGTTGTTGTTGAAGGGGCGGTACAGCGGTTCCTCGCTGTCGTTGCGGGTGCAGGCGCACTGGGTGCAACTGTGCTTACCGCAGCAGTCGTTGTAGGAAATGATGTAGTCCTTTCCGTCACCCGGGTTGCGGCAGGTGCCGATCCAGCTCACCTGCGACACCTCGGTGCCCGGCGGGCAGGAGGTCACGCTGCCGCCGCAGCAGGAGCAGAGGAAGCCGTCGATGGAGCAGTAGCGCCAGTAGTCGCAACTGTTGGGATCACCCGGATCACCGGCTTTCGGTGCCTCGGCGGCCAGGGCCTTGCTGGTACGGTCGATGGGCAGCAGCACGGGCAGGGCGGCACCGGCCACCATCAGCGAGCCGAGGCGACCGAGGAAGTTACGCCGCGAAGTGGTGTCGGCCACATGGCGCGTGGAGCGTTCGAACAGGCGGTCTAGCAATTTCATGTCAGGGCTCCCAGGCTCAGTGTTGGTGCGCGCCGTGGGCGTGCTGGCTGTTGTGCAGGTACTGTTGCAGGGTGGCGCTGCCCAGATGCTCGGTCTCGAACAGGCTGTCGAGGTGTTCGCGGGAGTTCACCAGGCCCTTGGCGCGCAGCACGCCGGTATTGTCGATCAGGGCGGCGTAGGGCAGCTTGCCGATCTGGTAGGTCATGCCCACCTCCGGGCCGACCACGTAGGTGGCGTCTTCCAGCCTGTGTTCGGCAATCAGCGCCTTCTGCGCGTCCATGTCGCCGTCGCTGACGTAGACCACGTCGAGACGATGGGCCTGTTCCTTGGCGATGGACTTGATGGCTGGCAGCAGCGACTTGCAGATCGGGCAGGTGGGCGAGAGGAAGAACAGCAACTGGGCTTTCTCGCCAGCGTAGCCGAAGTTCACCGGGCGGCCGCTACGGTCGGCAGCGGTCACTTGCGGGGCGGGCTCGTTGACGGCCACGCCCTTGTCCACCATCAGCGCGCCGGCAGGCGCCAGACGGCCATGTAGAACGCCGATCTGACGCACCAGGCCCATGACAGCGAAGGACAGCGCGATCAGCAGGCACCACAACAGGATGTTAGAAACGATCAGAGCTTCCATGATTCACCTTCCGAGGAGTTTGAGCAGACGGGGGCTGTTGGCCAGCAGGCCATCAGCGGCGGCATAGATGAGCAGGGCCACGGCACTGGCGGCGATGACGACGAAAGCGTCGAACAGGCCCAGGTCGCGGCTCAGTGGGGCGAGGCTGGCGACCAGGGCCAGGCTCACCAGAACGGCGTTGCGTGCCAACAGCAGCGGGCGGATCGGCTGATCCTGCAGCGGCCCGGCGCAACCGCAATCGATATCGCGGCGGCCGCGCCAGAGGTTGATGGCGATGGCCAGCGCGTAACCGGCGAGCAGGGCGGCCGCGCCGAGTGCCGCCAGGTGGCGGGCGGCTGGCAGCAGCAGGGTGAAGGCCAGCAGCGCTTCGAGCCAGGGCAGCGTGCGGGCCACCGGGCGCACCAGCGCCTGTGGCAGTAGCTGGTAGTTTTCCAACTGGCTGGCGAAGCGGGCCGGCGCTCGCAACTTGTGGGTCGCGGCGCTGGCCAGGATCACCGCGACCGCGAGTGCGGCGGCGATGACGAAGATCGGATCAGGTTGCATGGCTGCACCTCGTCAGTGGCTGAGGACGTAAATCGAGGTCTTGGCGATCTTTTCCACGGTACCGCTGTGCTTGCCGCTGGTGAGGTCGAAGACTTCCAGGCCACCGGTGACGTTGGCGCCGAGCAGTAGCGGCTTGTCGTCGCTGGTGGCGCGCAGGCTCCAGACCGGGGCGGGGGCCTCTAGGGTGCCGATGCGCTTGTGCGTCTTGAGATCGAAGACCCAGATGACCGGGCTTGGGTCTTCCCACTTCATCGACTCATGGTTGTCGTGCATCAGCGCATAGAGACGATTGAGCTTCGGCGACACGGCGACGAACTGCCAGCCGCCGGGCGCCCAGCCGGCTTTCTTGTCGGCGGCGTCGCTCACCAGTTCCCAGGCCGGGATGATCTTCGGCTGCTCGCCGGAGAAGTCCACGGCGCGCACGGTGCCGGTGGTGCTGACGAAGTAGTAGGTGTCGCCCACGGCATAGGCACGTTCCACCAGCTTCTCGGCATTGGGATCGAAGAACGCGGTGTGGCTGCGGGCGGTTTCCTGGCCTGCATCGTCGAGGGTCACCACCTGCAGGTTGCCGTCGCCGCACAGCGAGGCGAAGCGACGCTTGCCCACCGGGTAGTTGAGCACGCAGCCGGGAATGGCGATCTCGCTGACCACTTTCCTGGCCTGGGTGTCGACCACGGTGACCGAGGTGGACGGGGTGAAGTTGTAGATGTAGACGAAGCGGTCGTCCGCGCTGGTGCCAAGGGCGTGGGGCTCCGGCAGCATCACGGCGCGTTTGCTGGGGATCACCACTTCCCAGTCGGGCGACAGGGTGCTGGTGTTCCAGGCGGTGAGCACATCGGTGCGGGTGCCACGCACGCCACGCGAGTAGTAGAGGTCGGCGGTGTACAGGTACTTGCCGTCACGGCCGAGGGTCGAGGGCGCGGCGAAACCGGTGCTGATCATGCCGAGCATGCGCTTGCTCTCGGGGTCGACCACGGTGATACGGCCGGTCACCAGGTTCTCGAACTCGGCATCGACGATATAGGCGCGGTGCGGCGAGGGCGGGAAGGGCAGGGTTTCCTGACCGATGCTGTCATTGGGCAGCTCGGCATGAGCGCCGAGCCCCAGCAGGGACAGGCCCAGCACCAGGGCGCTGCGTCTGATGAGCCGAGGTGTGCGCATGGGGTTCTCCTTGTTGTCAGGCGTGCGGGGCAGCGCCGCAGGAGCCGTATAGGGGCGGGCCGGATGGCGAGTGAGCATGCGGGCGTTCTCCAGGGCGATGCTTCGGGATGGGCATGAGCACGATCCTAAAAACGCAGCGCGGTGGCTTGTAAGCGCCTGCAAGAAACTTGTATCTGCCTGCCAGCCTGCATTCCCGGGCGGCACGCGCTGCGGGCGCTGGGGCGATCTGCCAGGCAGCCCGGTGATGGCTTCTACTGAAGAGGCTTAGCACATGATTCTGAGCGACGCCTCCAGGCCAAGCCGCCGCTGTGGCGGCGCTTGATCTGGCGTGCGGATATCAGGATCGCCTGCGTGCTGGCGCTGAGCGCCGTCTGGCTAAAGCGCTTGTTCATGAGCGCGGCGGGGCTGGGGATTCCTGCTGCCGTTTCGCGTCGAAACGGCAGCAGGCTCTGGGTCGGTAAGCGGTAAAGGGCATGCATTACCGAGCCTCATGAACCGGCTTCAAAACACTAGGATGCGGCGACCCCGTGTGCTGTTGCGATACGACGTGCGAACTGTTCGTAATCGGTGGCGGGCCGGGGCAGAACCTTTGCCAGGTCATCGAGGTTGCCCGCAGGAAGCCCGTGCACGTCGTAGTACTTCATCATCTGCACGTAGGTCTCCTGGGCATCGGATGGCCAACTGCGGAACCCGCGAGCATTCGGTGCCGAACGCACTCCTCGAATGATGTTGGGAAGGGAACGCAGCCTGGTCGAGATCAGTGAACGTACTATTGCAGCGCCGAAGGTTCCGACGGCTGAGAGCGGTTGCGTCAACGCCTGCGGTGGCAGTCGGATGGCCGTCATGGGGTGGCCGAGCACCCGGCTCCAGATACGCGCCATGTCATGGCGCGTGAGCTCCACGGTAGACAGGTCGTAGGTCTTGCCGATATGGCCCTCTGGGTTGGTCAACACATTGGCTGCCGCCTCCGCGATGTCGTCGGAGTCCACCACGCCCATTCGGCTTTCCGGCGAGGTGGGATATGGCAGTAGCCCGGCGCCGAAGAAATCCCAGAAGTCCAGCACGTTCTGCATGTAGTGCGAGGGACGAAGAATTGTCACCGGCAGGCCCGACTCTTTCAGCAGCCCCTCGACCAGCAGTTTCTGGCGGTGATGGGGGAGTTCGGCGATATCGGGGTGTATGACCGAGTGGAAGACGATGTGATCCAACTGTTCGGCTCGGGCTGCCGTGATCAGCCGCTTGGCCACGGGGAGTTCGTCGATGAGCTGGGTCGGGGCGGCGTGATAGATCTTGCGCGCTCCGCGCAGGGCTGCCTCGAGGTCGCCAGGTTGTCGGAGGTCTCCGATCGCGATCTCGGTGGCGCCGTCAGCTTTCGCTCGCCGCGCTTGTTCCTCGTTCTTGACGAAAGCCCGCACCGCCAGTCCGTTGGCGACGAGCTTGCGAACCAGTGGCCGTCCGACACCGCCTGCTGCGCTGGTAACGAGAATCATGGCGTGCTCCCAATATTTTAGTTATCTATGTGATCGAGGCTTGCGTTCATCGGGTCTTTACGTTCGGCTGCAGGCAGCCTCCGTCAACGCTTGAGTGGGTGCAGTGAGCGTGCCAGGGCCGGGAGCAGGAGACGGCGGGGAATCACCGTCGCCAGTGCTGCGGTTATCGAATTGATGAACCCCGAGACCGTAGAGGGTGCAGTCCAGCGTCGGTCGAGTGCTTTCAAGCCAGCCGCTGCGACCTGGTCGGCGGTTTGGAGTCTGCCTACCACCGTCGCGGTTTCTCCCACTACGTCGAAGAACTCCGTGTGGGTGGGGCCCGGCGCAAGGGAGAAGACCTTGACGCCGTGCTGTTTGGCTTCGTACCACAGGGATTGGCTGAAACTCAGCACGAAGGATTTCGACGCCGCGTAGACGGCCAGGGTCGGTACGGGTTGAAAGGCCGTGGTGCTGGAGACGTTGATGATGGCACCCGATCGTCGTCGGGCCATTTCCGGCAGGAACGCATGGCAGAGATCGACCACTGCGCCGATGTTGACTGCCAGTAGCCGAGCGAAATCATCTGCATCGCCCTCGATGAACGACCCTTGAGTGGCGAAACCGGCGTTGTTGATCAGCAGGTCGATGTCGTCCTCGACGAGTTCGCGCAACCGGCTACCCGGTCGAGCAACGGAGAGGTCGAAGGCGATGCGGGTGCAGGAGATGCCATGTTCCGCCTCGAGGCGGTCGGCGAGCGTGTCGAGTCGATCCTGTCGTCGGGCCACCAGCACCAGGTCGCACCCGCGTGCCGCTAGCGCATTGGCGAAGGCCTCGCCGATTCCCGAGCTGGCACCGGTTATGAGCGCTCGTGAAGCGCGGTATTGGTCGCCCATCTGCCTGTCCTCCGTTGGGTTCCATCGTCAGTCGACGATGCTTGCCTCCGTATGTCCACTCCGCCACTGCATGAACGTGCCCGGCAACGTAATGTGCCTTTTGCGCCCCAGGCAAGTGCATGTTCAAGGCTGTAAAACTTTAAGCGGCCATTGACTTTCTCGGTTTTTTCGGACGCGTCAGCCAAGCATTTGCCGCAGCTACCGGAATAGACGGTGCCAATGGTGTTCGAGCAGCAGAAACAGCTCAGGCCCCCAGTGGTAATGATCGAATCGAGCGCCGCCTGGCTTGGCTGCGCCAAGCCAGGCGTGAGGGCGATCTGGCAGGCATCGGCAAATGAATGGCAGGCAGGTGAAAGCGTGCACAGGGCACCGGGCATAGCTTCGGCTTCTGTCAACGTCACTCATCGCTCTGGGGAAAGTCATGTCCAAGCTGCCCACCTTTCGTCTCTCCACCCTCGCGCTACTGCTCGGCGCCGCGCTGCCGGCCGGCGCGGTGGAGCTTTACGCCGATGCCGACACGCGCCTGCAGGCCGATCTCGAGGCCGTATTCGGCCTGTTTCATAGCCGTGAGAACTATGCCCCCAGCGGGCGCCTGGAGGAAGGCAGTTCCTCCTGGCGCGAGGGCTACCTCAAGTATGGTCTGAGTTTCGAGCAGGGCCTGGCGGGTGTGGGTAATTCCTATGGTGCGTTCTCCATGCTCAGTTCCGCCACCTGGGGCGATGGCGATGCTGCCGGTTTCTCCGATGGTTCTGAACGTACCAGCAAGATCGAGGACGCCTACCTCGGCTGGCGCTCGGGCACCCTCTTCGAGGCGCTCGGCGAGGATGGCGTGGATCTTTCCTTTGGTCGGCAGAATGTCAGGGTCGGTGATGGCTTCCTGATCAATGGCGATGCGCTGAACATCGGCAAGGGCCTGGCCGATGGCGAGTTCAATCGCGGTGGCGCCTACTACCTGGCGGCACGCAAGGCTTTCGACCAGACCGCCGTGCTGCGTCTGGGTGGCAAACAGGGTTGGCGAGGCGACCTGATGTGGCTGAAATCCGACAATCGGGCGCAGGCCAAGACCGAACTCTACGTCGGTACCCTGGAGCACGTGGCCGATACCGGTACGGTCGGGCTCACCTACATCCGTACCCGTGACGTTGATGAGCGCTATGCCTCGCCGTCGCAGATGATGCGCAAAGGCATGGAAACCTACAGCCTGCGAGCGGCGGGCAATGCTGGCGTGGAGAACCTGTCGTTGTCGGGTGAATACGCCATGCAGGATCGCGACCAGGGCCGTGACGAGAATGCCTGGTACCTGGAGGCTGGCTGGACCTTCGCCGACCTGGCCTGGTCGCCGACGCTGAGCTACCGCTACAGCCGCTTCTCGGAAGGTTTCGACCCGCTGTTCTACGGTTTCAGCCGTGGCTATGGCACCTGGTTCCAGGGCGAGGTGGCGGGCAACTACGCCGGCCCGTTCAACAGCAACAGCCGTGTGCATCACCTTGGTCTGCGCGCTACCCCACTGGAAAACCTCAGCCTCGGCGTGCTGTGGTTCGACTTCGATACGCTGGATCGCCAGCGCGGCGATCTCTCCGGCCGCGAGCTGAATCTCTACGCCGAATGGGGGCTGACCGAAAACCTGGTGGTGATGCCCGTGGTGGGCCTGTACCAGCCGAAGAAGAGTGCCGAAGACGGTGGTGCCCAACTGGGTAACAACGACCGCAACCTGTACAGCCAACTGGTCTTCGCCTTCCACTTCTGATGCCATCAGTACCCGCCTCGCCAGCGGCTGCTGGCGAGGTACAAGGGCTCATGAGGCGCAATGCCACGGTGCAAGGATTACTGGAATTATCTATTATCTCGCCTTATTTCCATCGAAGCGGTCTATCCATGAAGGTGCCGAAGAAACGTCGCAATCGTTACAACCCGATCAGCGAAGATTTTCACAAGGAAGAGTTCCCGTTCTACTGGCTGGTGCGTGTTCATGCCCGCTATTCGATGAGCATGGAAAGGCTGCTGAAGAAGGTCGATCTCGACATCCCTCGTTGGCGCGTTCTCAATATCCTTTACGAAACCCAGGACGCCAGTATTTCGGAGATTTCCGAGTTCGCGGTGGCCAAGCTGTCCACCATCACCAAGATCGTCTACCGGATGAAGGACGACGGCCTGGTCGATACCCGCCAGAGCGACCTCGACGGGCGGGTTACCCAGGTCTCCATCACGGAGAAGGGCCGCCAGGCCTACTTCGCCATGCATGAGGTCACGGCGGAGCTGTTCCAAGCCGGCTTCAAGGGGCTGACCGAGGCGCAGATCCGCAAGCTCAACCAGACCCTGGCGACCATGTTCGATAACCTCTCCGATAGCTGAAACCGCACGGTTAGCGGTTCGAGGCCTGCGCGCGATAGGCGCGCGGCGAAATGCCGTAGTGCTGCTTGAAGACGCGGGAGAAGTGCGCCGAGTCGGTGAAGCCCCACTTGTAGGCGATGGTGGTGATCGGCAGGGCCTGGCTGCCGGTGTCGGCCAGTTCCCGTGCGCTGCGTTCCAGGCGCTGGCGCTGGATGTAACGGCAGATGCTGTCGCCGTCGATCTCGAACTGGCGGTACAGCTTGCGCACCGACACGTTCAGCTTCGCCGCCAGCTCCGCCGGTGTCGGCGCATGCGGCAGCGATTCGCCGATGATCTTCTCCGCCAGGCGGCGCAGCGGTCGGCCCGGTTCGAGCAGTTGCTCGTCGTGGAAGGCTGGCGGCAGCAGGGCGATCAAGGCGTTCTGCAGGGCGGAGCCGTAATGGTTCTGGGTGGTCGAGGCGAGCTCGCCATTGGCAATCTGCTGCAGGATGCCCTGTAGCAGGTGCCCGGTCGGGCTTTCCTTCTCCAGCTTGCCGAAACGCCGCGTCGCCACCGGTAGCAGCGGGTCGACCATGTCCCGGCACAGGTGCACCGAAAGCTGGCGAATCAGCCCCTGTGGTTTCATCTCGAAGGCCTGTGCCGAATCGAGCAGGGCCATGTCGCCGGGGTAGAGCACGAACTCGCGCTCGCCCTGGTCGATGGCCATGACCCCCTCGCGCTGCATCACCAGGAAGTAATAGCGATCATCGGCACGGGCAGCGTTACCGCGCTGGCGGTGAATGGTCAGTGCGTTGGTGCTGATATCGGCGATTTCCAGACCGCCCAGGTCGATGCGCTGGATGTCGCCGACGAAGGCGGCGTCATGCCAGGCCGGCTGCGTCTCGAAACGGCCGCAGACGGCATGAACGCTGTGGTTCCAGCGCTCGAAATCAAGGGATGAATGCACGCTCATGAGGCAGCCTCGCTTTGTTCTTGGTGTTTTTGGTGCGGGTTTGTGTCGTTTCTGCACACTTGGCAAATAACGTGAATGTTCAAGCATTTTTTGCGCCAGAAAGCGTTTGATGATGGCGGTTTGAGATCGAAGGTTGTTTTTCCAGAGGGCAGCCGGATACGGGCGGGCGTGCTCGCCAACGAGTGCTGTCGGGAGGCGCTTGGTTTAGGGGGCGGTGGTTGCTGGGGGCGAGGCGTTGCTGCTTGTTTGATACCGGACTGGCAAGTTTGTGTGTTGCTTGTTGTCTGGACGCCGCTGCGGTGTGTTCAGATAGTCCGGGTTTCGCCCCCTCGGGCGACTCACTTTTCTTTGAAATCGGATTGCCGCCCAGCGCAAAGAAAAGTAAGCAAAAGAAACGCACCCCCGCCATCCGGAACTAGGCGTCCCCGTCATGCTTCGCTCGACTCCCCTCACTCCGGCCCCGCTCCGGGGTCGGCGTACATGGGCCATCCCTGGCCCATTACGCCTCTCGTGGCATCCATGCCACTCGCCCCCTGCGCAATGCCTACGTTCGGCCTCCTGAAGGGGGCATTTGCGCGCCTGAACGAACCGGCATTCCAAGGCATGCCCGGCGTGCTCTGGTAATAGTGGATCCATGACGTGGCCGCCGAGTTAAACCAAAACTTTCATTCGCACAGTTTCATTCGCTTGAATAGCTTGCCGGCTTGCAGCCGGCATTCAGGTCAGCCCTAAGGCTGACCTCATGTGCAACCACTCTGTGCTACTTCTGGGTTACCGCAGGTTCAGGCGCGTGCAGAGCCCGCCCAGGAGGGCGAACGGAATCGTCGTAGAAGAGGTTGAGCGACATGGATGTCGCGAAAGCCGCGATGGGCCAGGGATGGCCCTTCGTCGGTGGGCCGCATCCGGTCGGGCCTCTGGAACGGCGATGGAGTGAGCGAACCCTCGCGCAGCGAGGGCCGGATGATCGGGCGGAGGGTTTTGGTTACTTTGCCCGCAAAGTGACTCGCCCGGGAGGGCGAAACCAAAAACATCAGCAAAAACGCGGCAATTCGGAACAGGCACCAGAACAACTCACACCGTATTGCCAGTCCGGTATCAATCCCCAAGGCCGTACTGCCCTTCAAGTGAACCGCATCCCAGTCAGTAACGAATCATCACCGACTTCAGTTCGGTGTAGTCGTCGATGAAGGCGCTGCCGAATTCGCGACCGGTGCCCGAGGCCTTGATGCCGCCGAAAGGCACGGAAGGGTCGAGGAAGGTGTGCATGTTGACGTACACCGTGCCGGCTTCGATCTTCGGGATCAGGCGCAGTGCGCGCGACAGGTCGTTGGTCCAGATGCTGGCGGTGAGGCCGAACGGCGAGTCGTTGATCAGCCCCGGCAGTTCCTCGACCTCGTCGTAGGGCAGCACGCAGAGGATCGGGCCGAAGGTTTCCTCGTGCAGCAGGCGATCCTGCGGCCCGTTGGCCAGCACCACGGTTGGCTCGACGAAGTAGCCGGCGCGGGCCAGCGGCTTGCCGCCGCAAACCACCTGGCTCTGCTCGCGGGCCAGTTGCAGGAACTGTGAAACCTTGTCGAACTGCGGCTTGTTGGCCAGCGGGCCGAAGTTGACGCTCTCGTCGAGCGGCGAGCCGATGTGCATGCTTTGCAGGGCGGCAGTGAACTTGGCCAGGGTTTCGTCGAGGCGCGAGCGATGCACGTAGATGCGTTCCGGTGCCGCACAGACCTGGCCCTGGTGAACGTAGCCGGTCTGGATCAGCCCGGCCACCGCGCCGTCGATATCGGCGTCGGGCAGCAGCGCGGCGGCGTTCTTGCCGCCCAGCTCCAGGGTCACGCGGGTGAGGTTGGCGGCCATGGCGCTCTGGCCGACCTTGAGCCCGGTGGGCACCGAGCCGGTGAAGGACACCTTGGCCACCTGCGGGTGTTCGATCAGGCTGGCGCCGACCTCGCCGGTGCCATTGACCACGTTGAACACGCCTGCCGGCACACCGGCCTCGATGGCCAGCTCGGCCAGACGCAGCAGAGTCAGCGGGGTGAACTCGCTGGGCTTGAGCACCAGGGTGCAGCCGGTGGCCAGCGCCGCGGCGATCTTCCACACGCCGATCATCACCGAGAAGTTCCACGGCACGATGCCGGCCACCACGCCCACCGGCTCGCGGCGGGTGAAGGCGGTGTACTGCTCGCCGGCCATGGAGGGGAACGACGGGCTCATGGTCTCGCCATTGATCTTGGTCGTCCAGCCGGCGTAGTAGCGCAGGAAGATGGCGCTCTGGCCGACCTCGAACATGCGCGAGAGGTGGATGGACTTGCCCGAGCAGAGGGTTTCCAGTTGCGCCAGTTCCTCGCCGTTGGCTTCCATCAGCTCGGCCAGGCGATTGAGCACCACGCCGCGCTGGTAGGGCGAGGTCTGTGCCCACTCGCCCTTGAAGGTGCGGCGGGCGGCGGTGACGGCCGACTCGACCTCGTCGGCGGTGGCGCAGGTGATCTGCGCGATCACTTCACCATTGGCCGGGTTGACGATGGGCACGCGCTTGCCCGAGGTGCCGGGGCGGTACTGGCCGTCGATGAAGTGGGCATGGCTGCGCGCGAGGAACTCGCGCACCTGGGGCAGTAACTGGATTTCGCTCATGGAAGGCTCCGGGGTGGGCGGCCCAGCTAGGGCCGGCTGCGACGTCCGGGCGCCATGGGCCCGGGCCGGGGATATCTGGGCGCTATTCATAGCACCGGCCAGGGTGGGGATAATTGATCAGGACGGACAGCTTCTTGTAGATGCCTGCCAGTCTGGCGCCATCGCCCGCCAGTGGCTGACGGCGGCCTCAGCCCTCGAGGAAGCGCTGCGCCAGGCCCAGTTGCGACTCGGCCAACTGATGCAGTGTCTGGCTGATCTCGCTGGTGCGCCCGGCCTGCTGGCTGGTGCGCTCGGTGAAGCCGGCGATCTCGGTGATCTGCTGGTTGATCTGCTCGGCGACCTGGCCCTGTTGCTCGATGGCCGCAGCCATCTGCAGGCTCATGCCGCTGATTTGCGCCACTTCGGCGCAGATGCGCGTCAGCGCCTGGCGCGCCTGCTCGACGTCAGTGCTGGCGCGCAGGGCCGCCTGTTCGCCGCGCTGTGCGGTGGTCAGGGCGGTGCCGCTGTCCTGACGCAGGCTTTCCAGCGAGCGTTGGATTTCGTGGGTCGATTCGCGGGTGCGCGAGGCGAGGCTGCGCACCTCGTCGGCAACCACCGCGAAGCCGCGCCCGGACTCGCCGGCACGGGCCGCTTCGATCGCCGCATTGAGGGCCAGCAGGTTGGTCTGCTCGGCGATGCTCTGGATCACCGCAGCGACGCCGCCGATGGATTCGATGGCCGCCGCCAGACTGCCCACCGCCTGGCCGATCTCGCCCACCGAGTGGCGCATGGCCTGGGCCGAGCGCTGGCTGTCGTCAGACAGGCGTTCGCCATCACGGGCCAACTGATCGGCGTTCTGCGCCGCCTGGGCGGTGTGCTGCAGGTTACGCGACAGCTCCTGGATGGTGGCACTCATCTGGTTGATCGCAGCGGCGGTCTGCTCGGTTTCGCGCACCTGGCGATCCAGTTGCTCGACCGAGTGCTCCACCACGTCGGCCGAGGTCTGCGCCTGCTGGCGCAGCACCACGCTGTTGATGCAGATGCGCGACATCACCGTGCTCATGCGTGCGCGCTGGCTTTCCAGGGCCATGGCCAGCAGGCTGCTCGGGCCGGGTTGCCGGGCGTGCAGCGGCGCCAGCAGCGGGTCGTTGAAGGCCTGGGCATGCCGGGCCAGCAGTGCCTGGGTCAACTGGCGCTGGCGCAGTGCCGGTTGCGCCCCGGCGAGGCCCAGTGCCAGCAGCAGTGGCAGACCCAGGCTGGCCGGCAGATAGGCCAGCAGGGTGGCCAGCGCCAGGCCCAGGCCGAGCGTCAGTTGCAGGCCGTGGCCCAGCAGCAGTTCGCCAAGGCGTTGCAGCGGACTCCAGGGGGCCTGGCCACGCGCCAGACGGGCATAGAGCCGTTCGGCCTGGCGCGCCTGCGCCGGCTCGATGGGTTGGTAGACGGTGCCCAGCGCCGCCAGCCTGCCGTCATCGAACAGCGGCACCACGTAGAGGTTGCGCCAGTCCGGGGCGCCCTGCCGGTGGCGGATCATCACCGGCGCCGTCCATGGCACGCCGGCGCGCAGCGCACGCCACATGCTGGCGTGCACCGACGCCGGCATCTGCGGGTGGTTGATCAGCTCGTGCGGCTTGCCGAGCAGTTCGTGTTCGGCATGGCCGCACATGTCCAGGTAGGCGGCATTGCAGGTGAGCAGGACGCCCTGCGGATCGAGCCGGGAAATCGGCGGCTCCTGGAAACCTGCTGGGGTGTTGGCGGCGGCTTGCATGGCACGACTCCTCGGCTGTGGCCCGTTGCGGCCTGCCTGGGCAGGCCGTGCGCTTACCAGTGCATGGCGCGCTCGGCGCGCATCTTGCGCACCATGGCGTCATAGAACTTGCTGGCGAAACCGCTCTCGCGGATCAGCATGGCGGTGAGGTCGGCGCACCTGGCGGCGATGCCTTCCTCCAGTGGGTTGTCCTCGCCGCCCAGGGCGCCGGCGGCGCACTGGTTCTCGGCGGCGCGCTGCACCGTCCAGAGCAGGAAGAAGGCCTTCTCGATGCTGCTCTCGCCCACCGCGATACCGTGGTTGCGCAGCACCAGCACGTGCTTGTCGCCAAGGCTCTCGATCATCCGCACCTTCTCGTCATCGAACAGGGTGATGCCCTCGAAGCGGTGGTAGCCGATACGGCCGTATAGCTGGGCACCGTAGAAGTCGTCATGGGTGAAGCCGCGCTTTTTCTGCACCACGGCGGAGATCGGCGTGGTGTGGGTGTGGATCACGCACTGGATGTCGTCACGTGCGCCATGCACGGCGCTGTGCAGGGCGAAGCCGGCGGGGTTGCCGTCATAGGGCGAGGCCTCGAGTTTCTTGCCATGCAGGTCGACCTTGAGCAGGTTGCCCGGGGTGACTTCGCTGTAGTTCAAGCCGAAGGGGTTGACCAGGTAATGGTGTGCCGGGCCAGGCAGGCGCGCGGAAATGTGGTTGAAGATGGTCTCGGTCCAGCCGAACCAGTCCACTAAGTGGTAGCAGTAGGCGAGCTTGACGCGCAGGGCCCACTCTTCGTCGCTGCAGTGGGCGGGCTTGCTGAGGTCGGTCATGGCGTTCATCGCGAAGTTTCCTGTGGGTGATGGGGCGGGGCGCTGCGAAAGCGCGCCAGGGCGAGGATGTCCTGGGTGGTGGGCATGGCCAGGCCCTGGTAGCCGGCCAGCTCGACGACCGCGTCGCCGATGGCGGCCAGCTCCAGTGGGCGGCCCTGTTCATAGTCCTGCAGCATCGAGGTGCGCACCGCGCCCATGCCGGCGCCCAGCTCCATGAAGGTCAGCGGGTCGAAGGCGATGCGTGCGCCATAGGCCGCGGCGGTGAGCAGGGTTTCCTGGAGGATCTTGGCCACCACCGTTTTCAGCTCGGCCTGGCCGTACAACTGCTCCAGGGTCGCGCCGGTGACCACCGACAGCGGGTTGGAGGTGAGGTTGGCGATGATCTTGGTCCATAGCTGGTCACGGATGCGCTCGGTGGCGCGTGCCTCGATGCCGGCGGCGGCGATCAGCGCGCGAACCCGTTCCAGGCGCTCGCTCATGCGGCCGTCCGGCTCGCCGAAGATCATCAGGTGCGGGTTGTTTGAGCGCACCACGCCCGGCGCGGCGCTTTCTGCGGTGATGAACACCACGCAGCCGAGCACGTGGCGCAGGTCGAGGCTGGCACTGAGCGTGCCGTCGGGATCGACGGCCTCGACGCGGCTGCCGGCCAGGCGCCCTTCGAGGCCGTGGAAGTACCACCAGGGCACGCCGTTGACCACCGGTACGACCACTGTGTCGGGGCCGATCAGTGGCTTCAGTTCGGGCAGCAGGCCGGCCAGGGCCGGTGCCTTGGTGCAGATGAACAGCAGGTCCTGCTCACCGAGTTCGCGGCAGTCATCGCTGGTGTTGACGCGCACGCGGTGTTCGCCGTCCAGGTCGGTCAGCTGGATGCCGTGATCGCGCAGTGCGGCGAGCGTCTTGCCGCGCGCCAGCAGGCTGACCGGCTGGCCGCTTTCGACCAGGCGCGCGGCAAGGGTGCAGCCGATCGCGCCGGCACCGGCGATGCAGATACGCAGTGGCTTGGAGTTGGACATGGGCATGTTTCCTTGCGGGCTGACGACGGCGCCCGCGTGGCGGGCGCCGTGGGTTCAGGTGGCGAGCATTTCCTGATGCTTGCTGGCCAGGCCCAGATAGGCCTCGATCACCCGTGGGTCATCCGCCAGTTGCGCGGCCGGGCCCTGCATGGCGATCTGTCCGGTTTCCAGCACGTAGGCGTAGTCCGCCACGCGCAGGGCGGCGCGGGCGTTCTGCTCCACCAGCAGGATCGACACGCCCTGCTGACGCAGGGTGGTGATGATGCGGAAGATTTCGCGGGTGATCAGCGGCGCCAGGCCCAGGCTCGGTTCGTCGAGCATCAGCAGCTTGGGCTTGGCCATCAGCGCGCGGCCGACGGCGAGCATCTGCCGCTCGCCACCGGAGAGGGTGGTGGCCAGTTGCTCGCGGCGTTCCCACAGGCGCGGGAACAGTTCGTAGACCTCCTTGAGCGTCTGGCCGTGGTCGCGCTGGCCGCTGCGGTGGCGCTGGAAGGCACCGAGCAGCAGGTTGTCGGCCACCGACATGCTGCTGAACAGCTCGCGCTTCTCCGGCACCAGGCCGAGGCCACGGCCGACCATCACCTCGACTTCCGGCACGGCTTCCAGGCTGCCATCGAAGGCGACCCGGCCACGGGAGCCGAGCACGCCCATGATGGCCGAGAGCAGGGTGGTCTTGCCGGCGCCGTTGGGGCCGATCACGGTGACGATCTGGCCCTGGCCAACGCGCAGGCTGGCGTTGGACAGCGCCTCGACCTTGCCGTAGGCGACGCACAGGTCGCTGACGTCCAGCACCGGGTTGGCCACCTGGTTCTGCGTGTGCTGCAGGTTGTGCATGGGCATGTTCATCACTCCGCTCCTCCGAGATAGGCTTCCAGCACCGCCGGATCCTTCTGCACTTCGGCCGGCAGGCCGAAGGCGATGCGCTGGCCGAACTCCATCACCACCACGCGATCGACCAGGCCCATGACGAAGTCCATGTCGTGCTCCACCAGCAGGATCGCCATGCCTTCGCTGCGTAGGCGGCTGAGCAACTGGCCGAGGGCTTCCTTCTCCTTGTGACGCAGGCCGGCGGCCGGCTCGTCGAGCAGCAGCAGGCAGGGGTTGGCGCACAGCGCGCGGGCGATCTCTAGGATGCGTTGCTGGCCCAGCGCCAGGCTGCCGGCTTCCACATGCAGGTAGTCACCGAGGCCGACCCGTTCCAGTTGACGACGCGCTTCGGCGAGCAGGCGTGCTTCCTCGGCGCGATCCAGACGCAGGGCGGCGGCGAGCACACCCTTGCTGCCGCGCAAGTGGGCGCCGAGGGCGACGTTCTCCAGCACGCTCATTTCCGGCAGCAGCTTGACGTGCTGGAAGGTGCGGCTCATGCCCATGCGCGCGATGCGCCGCGAGGGGATGCCGTTGATGCGCTGACCACGGAACAGCACCTCGCCGGAGGTGGGCGTATCGACCCCGGAGAGCTGGTTGAACAGGGTGCTCTTGCCGGCGCCGTTGGGGCCGATCAGGGCGAGAATCTCCCCGGTGTGTACCTCCAGGTTCATTGCGTTGTTGGCCACCAGGCCACCGAAGCAACGGGTCACGTCGCGCGCCTCCAGCAGCACCTCGCCGACGGCCGGCGTTTCGCGCTGCGGCAGCTCGTTGGCGTCGTCGATGGGCAGTGTGGCGCGGCGCGGCTTCCAGGCATCAGGCAGCAGGCGCGTCAGCAACGGCCACAGGCCGCCGGGCGCGCGCTGCATCAGCAGCACGATGGCGATGCCGAAGACGATCACCTCGTAGTTGCCAGTATTGCCCAGCAACTGCGGCAGCAGATCCTGCAGCCACTGCTTGAGCATGGTCAGCACGCCGGCGCCGAGCAGGGCGCCCCAGACGCTGGCCACGCCGCCGATCAGCGCCATGAACAGGTATTCGATGCCCATGTGCAGGCCGAACGGCGTGGGGTTCACGAAGCGCTGGGTGTGGGCGTAGAGCCAGCCGGAGAGGGCGGCCAGCAGTGCCGAGATGAGGAAGATCACCATTTTCGCGCGGAAGGTGTTCACCCCCATCGACTCAGCCATCAACTGGCCGCCCTTGAGCGCGCGGATGGCACGGCCCTCACGGGAGTCGAGAAGGTTCTGGGTGAGCAGCATGGCGCCCAGCAGGATGGCCCAGATCAGGTAATAGATCTTCTCGCCCTTGTCCAACGCCCAGCCGAACAGGGAGATGCTCGGCAGGCCGCTGACCCCGGTGTGCCCGCCGAGGGATTCCAGGGTGCCGAACAGGTAGTACAGCGACAGGCCCCAGGCGATGGTACCCAGCGGCAGGTAGTGGCCGGACAGCTTCAGCGTCAGCGCGCCGAGCACCAGGGCCACGGCGGCGGTCAGGGCCAGGCCCACCAGCAGGGTCAGCCAGGGCGAGGCGCTGGCCCAGGCCAGCCAGCTTGGCAGATCCTGCACGGTGGTCAGGTAGGCGCTGGTGTAGGCGCCGAGACCGACGAAGGCGGCCTGGCCGAAGCTGGTCATGCCGCCGACCCCGGTGAGCAGCACCAGGCCGAGCACCACCAGGGTGTACAGGCCGATGTAGTTGAGCAGGGTGACGTAGTAGGGCGGCAGCAGCGCCGGCGCCACGGCCAGTACGGCGACCAGGGCGAGAATCAGGTAGCGCGGTTTCATTCATCGTCCTCCACATGACGGCTGGTGAGGGAACGCCAGAGCAGGAAGGGGATGATCAGGGTGAAGACGATGATCTCCTTGTAGGTGCTGGCCCAGAACATCGAGAAGGCCTCGATCAGGCCCACGGCGAGCGCGCCCAGGGCCGCCACCGGGTAACTGACCAGGCCGCCGATGATGGCGCCGACGAAGCCCTTGAGGCTGATGACGAAGCCGGAGTCGAAATACAGGGTGGTGATGGGAGCGATGAGGATGCCCGACAGCGCACCGATGAAAGTGGCCAGGGCGAAGGTGGCCTTGCCCGCCAGGGTCGGCGAAATGCCCATCAGCCGCGCGCCCATGCGGTTCACTGCGGTGGCGCGCAGGGCCTTGCCGTACAGGCTGCGCTCGAAGAACAGGAACAGGCCGATGATCAGCGCCAGGGACACGGCGATGACCCACAGGGTCTGGCTGTTGAAGGTCACCGGGCCGAGGCTCAGGCCGGCCTCGGAGAACGGCTCGGTGCGCGCGCCCTCGGGGCCGAACAGCAGCAGGGCGATGCCGACCATGGCCACGTGCACGGCGATGGAGACGATCAGCAGCACCAGCGCGCTGGCCGCGGCCAGCGGCTGGAACACCAGGCGGTAGAGCTGCGGGCCGAGCGGCACCACCAGTGCCAGGGTGAGCAGGGCCTGCACGGCCATGGGCAGCTCCGCCAGCGGCAGGCTGCGAATCAGGCCGACCATGGCCAGGGCGTAGGCGAGCTTGAGCAGGATGCGTTTCGGCAAGCGGAACGCGCGGCTGGTGCGGGTGGCGTCGTACAGATCCATGGCGCAGTCGGCCAGGGTCAGCGCCAGCAGCAGCCAGACCAGCGCGGTGGGTTGGCCGGCCTGCAGGGCGGCCATGGTCAGCGCACCGTAGGTGACGAACTCACCCAGCGGGATCAGCAGGATGCGCGTCACGGTGAAGACCAGCAGGATCGACAGCGCCAGCAGCGCGTAGATGGCGCCGTTGGTGATGCCGTCCTGGCCGAGCAGCAGGGCAATCTGGAAATTCATGTCGGAAACTCGTTTACGGTATGGGGCGGACGTGTGGGGCGGCGTGATCGGAGCGTAGGGTGGATGGCGCTTTTTTCATCCACCTTCGGCGTGGGGCTGGGCTCCATCCGGTGGACAGAAAAGCGCTGTTCACCCTACGGAGAACCCGTGCCTGCGATCAGTTGCCTTTGAGCAGCGTCCAGGTGCCGTTCTTCACCTGGATCAGTTCGCGACCACGCTCGTCGAAGCCGCTGTGATCCTCGGGCGTCATGTTGTAGACGCCCTGGGTGGCGGCGAACTCGTGGGTCGCCTCCAGCGCGTCGCGCAGGGCGGCGCGGAACTCGGGCGTGCCGGGCGCGGCCTTGGCGGCAGCGGTCGGAATCGCCTGTTGCAGCAGCAGGCCGGCGTCATAGGTGTTGGCGCCGAAGGTGGCTGGTTTGCTGCCGTTGAGTTTCTCGTAGGCCGCCACGTAGTCGCCGGCGATGGCCTTGGACGGATGGCTGTCAGGCATCTGCTCGAGCACCAGCATCAGGCTGGCGGCGAGGATGGTGCCTTCGACCTTCTTGCCGCCGAGCTTGAGGAAGTCCGGCAGGGCGGCGCCGTGGGTCTGGTACACCTGGCCCCGGTAGCCCTGGTCGAACAGGGTGGTCTGCGGCAGCACCGCCGCGCTGCCCGGCGCAGCCACCAGCACGGCGTCGGGGCGCGAGGCGAGGATCTTCAGGCTCTGCCCGGTGACCGAGGTGTCCTGGCGCTGGAAGCGCTCGCTGGTCAGCAGCTTGATGCCGTGCTCGGCCGCCAGCGTGCCCATCACCTTCGACCAGTTCTCGCCGTAGGGATCGGCGGTGCCGATGAAGCCCAGCGTCTTCACGCCACGGGTCTGCATGTCCTCGACCAGTGCCTTGGCGATCAGGTCGTCGTTCTGCGTTGTCTTGAATACCCACTTCTTCTGCTCGGTCATCGGCAGCACCACGGCGGCGGTGCCCACTGGCGCCAGCAACGGCACGCCGGCCTCGGCGACGAACTGGATCACGCCCATGGCATTGGGCGAGCCGCTCGGGCCGATGATGGCGTCGACGTTTTCCTCGCTGATCAGCTTCTTCAGCGCCTTGACGGTGGCGGTCGGGTCGCTGCCGTCATCCAGGGCGATGTACTTCATCTGCTGGTCGCCGGCCTGGGTAGGCAGCAGCGCTACGGAGTTCTTCTGCGGTAGCCCGACCAGCGCGATGGGGCCGGTGGAGGAGGTGATGACACCGACCTTGACCTCGGCCTGGGCGAAGGAAGCGCAGACGGCGCTGAGAAGGAGGGTGGACACGGCTCGTTTGAAGTGCATGACGTACTCCGAGGGTTGCAAGGCTATTTGGAGAGACAGAGCCCTACCGGTTGGGAGGGTTTGTCGTCTTCTTGTTGTTCTGGCGCCTTTGGGCGCTGCCGGTGGTTACCCGTCCGACACGACACGTTTTGCACCTCCCGTGCCAGAACGGCGTGCACCGACCTGTCGCATGGCCCCGCACGGCCGTGAATCGAACACCGGGCTCGGCCTCCTGGCGCAGTGCCGAGATGCGCCTGCCGAGTGGCTGAGGTGGATCCCCTCATGGCCGATTTCATCGGGCCTGGAGGGGCTTTTTTCGTGACCGAAAAATCCTGTTTTTCAGTGATTTTCTGCTTTTAAAAATCGTATTTTTTCATTCAAAAAAAGCGTTTTCTATCGTGCAATTTATGTGCGGTTATCGGCCATTTTTGCGATTGAAGAAGATCGCTAAAAATCCATGTGTGCGTTGAGATTTAATCTCATGTAGATCTTATATTCATGTTTTTAAAGTATTTATTTGTATTTAATGGGTGAATGTTACAGCTTTAGAGTGTTACCGGACTGCACGTGAATGGTGCTCAGCGGGGTGAAAATGCACCGAATCTACACACTTTTTTTAAGCGATAATTCAATTGACAATTCACGTAATTCTTCCGATTCTGGATTTACGCGAATCGCAGCTCATGTGGCGGTTCGGTTCATCAACAGAAACGGCAGTGGGTGAAGCAGATGGCGATAGTGGTCGAGAAGCTGAAGCTCGGTGGGCAAGGCCTACGTGTGATGATGAAGGACACCATCGATGTGGCTGGCCATCCCACCCGTGCTTCCAGTCGTGCCCTCGAGCATGCGCCGGACGCCGAGCGCCATGCCGATGTGGTTCAGGCGCTGCTCGACGCCGGCTGCCAACTGCTGGGCAAGACCAGCTTGCATGAGCTGGCCTTCGGCACCACCGGGCTCAATGCCTGGACGGGCACGGCGGACAACCCGCGTTATCCCGGGCGCATTCCCGGCGGTTCTTCCAGTGGCTCGGCCGCTGCCGTGGCCGCTGGCCTGTGCGATTTCTCCTTGGGCACCGACACCGGTGGTTCGGTGCGCATTCCCGCCGCCTGCTGCGGCGTGTTCGGCCTCAAGCCCAGCTTCGGTCGCGTCAGCCGCGCCGGGGTGATACCGGCACAGACGTCGCTGGATTGCGTCGGCCCCTTCGCCGCCGATATCGACACGCTGATCAAGGCGATGCAGGTCATCGATCCTTCCTTCAGGGCGCTGCCTAGCGTGAACGGCATCCGCATCGGCGTGGTACCGGTGCAGGCCCACCCGGAAGTGCGGGCGACTCTGGATGCCGTGCTCGAAGCCTCGGATTTCGAGCTTTGCGAAACTCCCTTGCCCGGCATGCAGGCGGCCTACGATGCCGGCCTGGCAGTGATCAACCGCGAGACCTGGAACGCCTGTGGGCACCTGGTGGAAACCGGCCTGGTGGGCGCCGATGTTGCCGGCCGGCTGCTGGCCGCGCGCGAGACCTCCGACGCCGCCCTGGCCGACGCCGAACGCTGCCGCGCCGCCTTCACCGCCGAGGTGGATGCCGCCCTGGCGCGCTGCCCGATTCTCGCCCTGCCGACCATGCCGGAGTACCCGGCGCTGGTCGCAGAGGCTGCCGATACCCGTGCGGCCATCGGCATGACCGCTTTCGTACGCCCCTTCAACCTGTCTGGCCACCCGGCACTGAGCATCCCTTTCGAGGGCGCCTCGAAACTGCCGGTGGGGCTGCAACTGATCGCCGCCAAGGGCGCGGACGAACTGCTTCTGGCAGTCGCCCGCGAGCTGTTGCGGCGCCTCGAACAATAACCGTGCCCACCCTGGAGAAGCCCATGTCTTCCCTGAGCCAGCTGGATCACCAGCGCCTTGCCCCGATTACCGCGAACGAAGCCTTCCAGGCGCTGCTGGTCGATATCCGCGAGCGCGCCCGGCGTGAGGAGTTCGACCAGCAACGCTACATCTCCCATGACGTGATCGAGCGTTTCAAGGCGCTTGGCGTCTACCGCGCCCTGGTGCCCAGCCGCTTCGGCGGCGAGCAGCGCAGCCCCATGGAGTTCTGCGAAATGGTGGAGGACATCTCCGCCGCTGACGGTTCCGCCGGCTGGGTCGCCAGCTTCGGCATGAACCCGGTGTACCTGGCAGCGCTGCCGCTGGCGACGCTGGACAAGGTTTACGCCAACGGCCCCGACGTGGTGTTCGCCGCCGGCATCTTCCCGCCGCAGCCGGCGGAGACCGTCGAGGGTGGTTTCAAGGTGCGCGGGCGCTGGAAGTTTTCCAGTGGCTGCATGGGCGCCGACCTGATCGGCGTGGGTATCAGCCCCAAGGTCGGTGAAACCCTGTCGCTGCCGCGTCTGGCCGTGATGCCGCGGGAGAAGGTCGGCATCGAAGACACCTGGGACGTGGTCGGCCTGATCGGCACCGGCAGCCATGACCTGGTGCTCGATGGCGTCGAAGTCCCCGAGGAATGGACCTTCGTCCGCGGTGGCCCGGCCAACCTCGACGAGCCGCTGTTCCGTTATCCGTCGCTGTCTTTCGCTACCCAGGTGCTGTCCGTGGTCGGTCTGGGTGTCGCCCGCGCCGCGCTGGACTACCTGGCCGACATGGCCAGCGGCCGTTTCTCCGTCACCGGCGCACCGGCCCTGGCCGACCGCCCGCTGGCGCAGATGCAGATGGCCAAGGCCGAAGCCGAACTGCGCGCCGCCCGCGCCTGGTTCTACGAAGCCATGGAAAGCGCCTGGGCCAGCGTGCTGGCCGGCGATGCGGTGAGCGTCGAGCAGACCAACCTGCTGCGCCTGTCCTCGACCCACGCCACCCGGGTGGCGGCCGAGGTGGCGCGCACCGCGCAGATGCTTTCCGGCATGACCGGCGTGTACCGCCACAGCCCGCTGGCGCGCTTCGTCAACGACGCTCAGGTGGTCACCCAGCACGCCTTCATGGGTGACATGACCTACCAGAACGCCGGTGCGATCTTCTTCGGCAACAAGCCGCTGCCTGGCTACCTGTGATTTTCAACTGACAGATCGGTGATTGTGATGACTGAGAAAAAAGCCCTGCGCGTCCTGTTCTGCATGGGCATCAACCAGAACTTCTTCGACGCCCCGCGTGAAGAGCAACTGGAAGTCTGGGCGGCGTTCAGCGCCATGTGGAACGGCATCCACGATCTGCCCGGGGTGAAGGTGTTCGGCAACATGGACGACGACCAGAGCATGGTCGGTCCATCCACCGGCTACCCCTGGACCACCTACCTGCTGGCCGACGTGCCGGACATCGAAACCGTCCACGCCGCCTGCAACCTGTTCCGCACCACCGCCGTGGGCACTGGCCCGTACAAGCTGTGGCGCTACTGCAAGGTGGAAGCGCGTACCGGCCGTGAACTGATCATCCAGCGGGCCTGAGCCATGAGCCGATCCCTCGAAGCCCGCCTGCATCAGCTGGAAAGCGAGCACGCCGTGCGCGCCTGCATGAACCGCTACATGGCGCTGTGCGACGCGCTCGACGCGCGCACCCCGCTGGACGAGCTGACCGGGTTGTTCACAGTCGACGCCATCTGGGAAGGCAAGGGCGCCAAGTACGCCAAGAGCTTCGGCGGCTACCGGGGGCGCGAGGCGATCCGCGCGATGTTCGCCGGCTACATGAGCGAGCCGGCGCACTTCGCCCTCAACGTGCACTTCCTCTGCTCGGAGCTGATCCGCGTGGAGGGCGACCAGGCCAACGGCAGTTGGGTGATGTTGCAGACCTCGACCTTCGCCAGCGGCGCCTCGCACCTCAACGCGGCGCGCCTGACGGTGCGCTTTCGTGAGGAGGAGGGCACCTGGCGCATGGCCCATTTCCAGACCGAGAACCTGTTCGGCCGCCCGGTCGAGGCGTGGAACAGCGATGCCCACCTGCCCGTGCCGTGCCAGAAACAACAGACGTAGGGTGGGCTTTAGCCCACCGCACAAAGGTCAGGCGTGGGCGCAAGCCCACCCTACGAAGATGGCGCTAGCCGGAGCTCCGACTTTCGGGCAAGGCGAGCAAAAGAAATTGTGAGTCGGCACGTGATGCCGACGAGGAGTGACCGTGACCAATCTGATCGAAACCGTGAACCTGGCCAGCTCGCCGGCCGACCTGGTGCTGCACGACCGCGTGCACACCTCCCTGTACACCGATGCGCGCATCTTCGACGAAGAGCTGGAGAAGGTCTTCTACAGCACCTGGGTGTGGGTGGCGCACGCCAGCGAGATTCCCGACAACGGCAGCTACAAGAGCACCTACATCGGCAAGCAGCCGGTGATCGTGGTGCGCGACCGCAAGAAGGACGTGCACGTGCTGCTCAACCGCTGCCGCCACCGTGGCGCCACCGTCTGCGAGCACAAGAAGGGCAAGACCAACAGCTTCGTCTGCCCCTACCACGGCTGGAGCTACGCCCTCGACGGCAGCCTGCGCGGCGTGCCGCACCCGGAGAGCTACGCCGACTGCCTGGACAAGGGCGAGCTGCCGCTGGTGAGCCTGCGCGTCGAGCAATACAACGGCATGATCTTCGCCACCTTCAAGGACGACATCGAGCCGCTGGAAGACTTCCTCGGCGCGGCCAGGAAGTGGATCGACCTGTTCATGAAGCAGGGCGCCGGCTACGGCGTGAAGGTCTCCGGCGAGCATCGCTTCCGCTTCCCCGGCAACTGGAAGATCCAGCTGGAGAACACCACCGACGCCTACCACTTCCCGCTGGTGCACAAGTCGTTCCTGTCCTCGGTGGACGAGCAGACCCTGGAGCTGTTCGATTTCGTCGAAGGCCCCGGCTATGTCGAGGACCTCGGCAACGGCCACAGCGTGATGGTGATGATCCCCGAGCTGGTGGACCTGGAAGCCGACCTGGACAAGCCGATCCCCGAGCGCTTCGAGGCGCTGGCCCAGGAGCTGCGTGACGAAGGCATCGAGGAGCAACAGGTGCGCCGCATCGTTCGCGCCGTCGGCGGTTCGGGCTTCAACCTCAACCTGTTCCCCAACGTCGCCTGCTCCATGGCCTTCTTCCGCGTGCTGCAGCCGGTCTCGGTGAACGAGACCGAAATCCACCACGCGGTGATCACCATGGACGGCGGCCCGGCCGTGGCCAACCGCTACCGCCTGCGCCTGCACGAGCACTTCCAGGGCCCGATGGGCTTCGGCACCCCGGACGACTCCGAGGCCTGGGAGCGCGTGCAGAAGGGCGCCCAGGCCGGCAGCGACCTGTGGATCATGCTCAACCGCGGCCTGCCCGGCGAGAAGCCGAGCGAAGACGGCCTGGTCAGCGACGTGAGCGCCGAGACCGGCATGCGCGCGGCCTACCAGCAGTGGAAAAAGATGATGTCGGCCTGAGCCGCCGCGCCCCTCTGCCCGCGTGGGTGAGAGGGGCCCGTCACGCACCTACTTCTTGAGAGAACGAATATGAATCTTGAACTGCTCAACCATGTCAGCGCCTTCATCTGGCAGGAAGCGGACATGCTCGACCACGGCGACTTCGACGCCTGGCTGAACCTGTGGGCCGACAAGGGGACCTACATCATCCCCATCGACCCCAACGAGACCGACTTCGAGAACACCCTCAACTACGCCTACGACGACCATCACATGCGCCAGTTGCGTGTGCAGCGCCTGATCGGTGGCGAGTCCATCTCCACCAGCCCGCGTGCCCGTACCGTGCGCAGCCTGTCGCGCTTTCGCGTGCTCGGCGAGGCAGACGGCGTGGTCACCGTGCGCTGCGCGCAGAACCTGCGCGAGTTCCGCAAGGACGTGCTCAAGCACTACACCGCCGACGTCACCTTCCAGCTCCAGCGCGACGGCGACAGCTTCAGGATCCAGCGCAAGCTGATCCAGTTGATCAACTCCACCGATACCCTCGCCGGTATCGGCTACATCCTGTAGGACGCCGTCATGACTCAGGTAGCCCTCGTCACCGGCGCCGCCCAGGGCCTCGGTCTGTCCATCGCCAGCCGTCTCTATGCAGCCGGTTACGCGGTGGTGATCACCGACCTGACGCTGGAGCATGCCCAGGCCGCCGCCGACCGTCTCGACCCGAGCGGCCAGCGCAGCCTGGCGCTGCGACTCGACGTCGCCAGCAAGGCCGACTTCGAGGCCGCGCTGGCCGCCGTGCTGGCGCGCTGGGGCGCGCTGCACGTGGCGGTCAACAGCGCCGCGATGACCCGTACCACACCGGTCATGCAGATCAGCCCGGAGGAGTTCGACCAGGTCATGAGCCTCAACACCCGCAGCATCTTCCTCGGCTGCCAGGTGTTCGGCGGGCACATGGCGGCCGCTGGCTACGGGCGGATCATCAACATGGCCTCGCTGGCCGGGCAGAACGGCGGCACCGCCACGGGGGCGCATTACGCCGCTTCCAAGGGCGCCATCGTCACCCTGACCAAGATCTTCGCCAAGGAACTGGCCGGTGCCGGTGTGACGGTCAACGCCATCGCCCCCGGCCCCATCGAGTCGCCCGCCGTGCATACGGCAGTGCCGCCAGAGCGCATGGCCGGGCTGCTGGCCAATATCCCGGTGAAGCGCCTCGGCGATGCCGACTTCCTCGGTGACCTGGTGGTGCAACTGGCGCGCCCGGAAGCCTACTTCACCACCGGGGCGACCTGGGACGTGAACGGCGGCCTGTTCATGCGTTGAACCCCGTCCGGTGTGGTCTCTCGGCCGGGCCGGACAGACGAAAGAATGCCGCGCGTGCGAGCTGCGGACTGAACGAATGAGAACAATCAGCACCCCGAAGGGTGCGGGAAGGTCGGTATGACTGAGCAAGTGTTGAACCTGGTGGTACGCAAGCGGCAGGAGCAAGGCGAGGGCGTGGTGATCCTCGACCTCGCCGATCCGATGGGCAGCAATCTGCCGACCTTCGAGGCCGGTGCCCATGTCGATATCCACCTCAAGCCCGGCCTGGTGCGCCAGTATTCGCTGTGCGGCGACCCGGCCAACGCCGCCGTCTACCGCCTGGGTGTGCTGCGCGACCCGGCTTCGCGCGGTGGCTCGGTGGCGGTCCACGAACTGCTCACCGAAGGCGCCCGCGTCAGCGTCGGTGCACCGCGCAACCTGTTTCCCCTGGCTGCGGGCGCCAGTCGCTCGATCCTGATCGGCGGTGGCATCGGCATCACCCCGATGATCGCCATGGCGCATCAGCTAACCGCCCAGGACAGCCCCTTCGAGCTGCACTACTGCGGGCGTTCGCGCCAGCGCTCGGCCTTCCTCGACGAGCTGGCCAGCGCCGACTTCGCCGCCTGCGTGCGTACTCATTTCGATGACGAGGGCGAGGCGCAGAAGCTCGACCTGCCGGCCGTGCTCGGCCAGCCGGGCGCTGGCGTGCACGTCTATGTGTGCGGCCCGGCCGGCTTCATGGACTGGGTCATCGAGGGTGCGCGCCAGGCTGGCTACGCCGAGGACCATATCCACCGCGAGTACTTCCAGGTGGAAGTCGACGCCAGCGGCGACAGTTTCGAGGTGGTCGCCCAGCGCAGCGGCAAGAGCGTTCAGGTCGCCGAAGGCCAGACCATCATCGATGCCCTGGCCACGGTGGGCATCAAGGTGGAGATCTCCTGCGAGCAGGGCGTCTGCGGTACCTGCCTGTGCGACGTGCTGGAAGGCGAGCCGGATCACCGCGACGTCTACCTCACCGATGACGAGAAGGCCGCCAATGACCAGATCCTGGTCTGCTGTTCGCGCGCCAGGTCGAAAAAACTGGTGCTGGATATCTAACAGGCGAGGGCAAGATCATGGTCGACACCACAGGTTTCCGTAATGCCATGGCGCTGTTGGGCGGCGCCGTTTCAGTGATCACCACCGATGGTGCTGCCGGGCGCTGGGGCTTCACCGCCTCGGCGGTGTGCAGCGTCACCGACCAGCCACCGACGCTGCTGGTGTGCATGAACCGCGCGTCCTTCTCCAATGGCCACTTCAAGCACAACGGCGTGCTCAGCGTGAACGTGCTGAGTGCCGAACTGAAGGACATCTCCGGCGTGTTCGCCAATCGCGAACTGGATTCCGAGCAGCGTTTCGCCAAGGCCCGCTGGAGCACCCTGGAAAGCGGCGCACCGCTGCTGGACGGCGCCCTGGTCAATTTCGATTGCCGTATCACCCAGGCCCATGAGGTGGGTTCGCACACCATCTTCTATTGCGAGGTGCTGGGTATTCGTAACGGCAAGAACCAAGACGGCCTGGTGTATTTCAACCGTGCCTATCACCGCTTGGGTGAGCAGTCGCGTTCGGCCTGCTGAGACGCCTTGGGTGGGCATTGGCCCACCCGCCGTTTTGCCAGTGCCACAGAATTTTCCGAAGTAACTTCGGAAATGCCGGATGAAGTGCCATTTCATCCTGAAACATGAGTACCCGTTAATAAGAAATAACTGCTCGATATTTATGGGTAGAGACTTGCTTCGACCTTTTTTGCAGTAAGTGGTTATAAAAACAACACTGCGGATTAACTGCCAAGGTTACATGTTCTGCCAATTAATCTGCTCCCACTCATTGTGCCTTGCACACGTAACAAAGGATCACAACAATGTTCCAGAACAACTGGCTGGCCGGCAGCATGGGCGCTGTGGGCCTGATGGGCATGTTCGCGTCGCTTTCCGCCCAGGCGGACTTCATCGACGATCGGCAAGTCAGTCTTGGCTTGCGCAACTTCTATATCGACCGTGACTTCAAACAGCACGATGCGCCTAAATCACGTATTGGCAGTTGGACTCAGGGTTTCGACTTTCGCGCCATTTCCGGTTATACCGAAGGCACTGTGCAATTCGGCCTCGATGTATCCGCGCAATATGCCTATCGCCTCGATGGCGGCGGAGGTCGCGGCCCCGATAGCATCATTCCCTACGATGACAGCAAGGGCGAACAGGTGCGCGATTACGGCCGTGCCGCGCTGACCGCGAAGATGCGTTACTCCAAGACCGAGCTGAAGATCGGCGAGCATCGCCCGACACTGCCGGTGGCCTTCTACGACGACTCGCGGCAACTGATCACCACCTACCATGGCTTCCTGCTGGAGTCGCGCGAGGTGGACAAGCTGACCCTCACCGCCGGCCGCTTCACCGAGATCAGCAGCCGCGAATCGTCCAACCGCGAGAAGATGTACCTGTTCAACGGGCCGGACGTGCAGCGCCGCAGCGACGGCCTGAATTTCGCCGGCGCCACCTATGCCTTCACCCCGGCGCTGTCGGCGAGCTACTTCTACGGCCAGCTGGAAGACATCTACCAGCAGCAGTATCTCGGTGGCACCTACAATGCCGACCTGGGCAACGGCTTCGGCCTGAAGACCGACCTGCGCTACTTCGACAACCGCGAAGACGGCAAGGCGCTCTACGGCGATATCGACAACCGCTCCTACGGCGTGATGACCACCCTGCGCAAGGGCGCCCACGCCATCGGCGTCGGCTACCAGCGCATGCTCGGCGAGAGCACCTTCCCCACCCTCAACGGCTATGCGCCGCAACCCTATCTGGTGAACTGGTCCACCGTGGCCTTCGTCAAGCCCAACGAGAGCTCCTGGCAACTGCGCTATGACCTGGATTTCGCCAGCTACGGCGTGCCCGGCTTGAAGCTGATGACCCGCTACCTGCGCGGCACCGGTATCGACCGGGGCAACAACGATCTGGATCAGAACGTCGAGAGCGAACGCAACATCTTCCTCAGCTACGTGGTGCAGAGCGGCCCGCTCAAGGGCGTGGCCTTCGAGTGGCGCAACATCGACGTGAAGACCCGCTATGGCAATGGTGCGGCGTCGGGGGCCGACTATCAGGAAAACCGCCTGATCACCTCCTACACCTTCAAGTTCTGACCGGCGGCGGGGCCGGATGCAGACCCGGCTCCGCCTGCATTCACAGGCTGCGAGAAGACCATGCGACTCTACGAACTGATCACCTTCACCCTGCGCGTGCGCACCCCGGCCGCAGCGCTCAAGCGACTGCGCGAGACGCTTGCCGAAGCGCGCGATGGCTGCGTACTGATGGGCTGCTGGTCATCCGAAATTGGCCCGCTGAACCAGATCGCCGTGTTGCGCGGCTTTCGTGACGAGACGGCGCGGCAGGTCGAGCGCGAGCGTTTCCTGCAGGTAGCGGATGCCTTCGGCATCGAAGCCTTCATGCTCGACATGAAAGTGGAGAACTACACGCTGTTTCCCTTCCTCGAGCCCCTGGCGCCCGGTCACCACGGGCCCTTCTACGAGCTGCGCGAATACAACCTGATTCCCTCCGGCCTGACGCCGACCCTGGCGGGCTGGGAGAAGGCCGTCGGCCCGCGTACCGGCGCGGGCTACTCGGCGGTTTACGCGGCCTTCTTCGCTACAGACGGGCGCACCCCGCGTTACCTGCATATCTGGCCCTACGCCAGCCAGGAACAGCGCCTGGACGTGCGCACTCGCGCGGTGGCCGATGGCGTCTGGCCACCGGAGAACTCCGGGCCGCAACTGCGCGAGATGCATTCCACCCTCTACCTGCCAGCGGCGTTCTCGCCGTTGCAGTAGGGCTGTTGAGAGGGCGCGCATGGCCGCGCCCAGGCGAGCCTGGCTTACTTTCAGGCTGCAATCGGAGGGCTTGGATAAAGGGTGAGGTTGATGGCTGTGTGCCATTCGTCGGCTGGCTGATGTACGGCACGACAACTGTGACGTATTTCAGAAAAAAGCCATTTGATGGCAGGTTGCCATGTGCTTTAATCGCCGCCAGATTTCCGCCGTCGATTTTCTGCTATTCAAAGGACTGAAGGCATGTTTTCTCGTTGTCGTCCTCTTGCCCTAGGGCTATGTGCGTTATCCCTGTCCGCTACTGCGCTGGCGCAGACGCCAGGCGACCGTGAGCTGATTCGCGATCGTCAGGAGCGTGTGCTGCAGGAGCAGCAGCAGCGCCTCGATGAGTTGCGCCAACTGCCTGGCAATACCCCCCAGCTTGCAAGCCCACCCACCGAGGACGAGCGTTGTTTCGACATCTCTCAGATTCGCCTCGAGGGCGCGACACTGCTCGATGAGGCCGAGCAGCAAAAGGTGCTGCAGCCCTTTGCTGGCCAGTGCCTGGGGGTGGGCAAGCTCAACGAGCTGCTCAAGGCCATCACCCAGTTCTATATCGATCATGGCTATGTCACCTCGCGGGCTTACCTGCCGCAGCAGGATCTGTCTTCCGGCGAGTTACGGGTCATAGTGGTAGAAGGCCATCTGGAGGGGCTGGACAGCTCCGAGCTGGCCTCCGACCGCGAACTGGCCATGGGCTTTCCCGGGCAGACGGGTGAGGTGCTCAACCTGCGCGAACTGGAGCAGTTGGTCGATCAGCTCAATCGCCTGCCATCGCGTCAGGCCCAGCTCGAACTGGTGCCGGGGCAAGCGGTGGGCGGCAGCCGCGTGCGCTTGCAGGGCCAGCGCAGCAAGCCCTGGCGTGCCGGCCTGAGCCGCAGCAACGATGGGCAGGAAAGCACCGGCGAACAGCAATGGGGCGTGAATTTCGACTGGGACAGCCCGTTGGGCCTGGCCGATCAGCTCAGCCTGCGCGCCACGCGCGATGCGGTCAGCGACAGCTATCGCCACTCCCACAGCCAGAGCCTGATCTACCAAGTGCCCTACGGCTGGTGGAACTTCAGTTACAGCTTCAGCCAGAGCTACTACCGCACGCAGAGCGAGGGCAATGGCTTCCTCTTCGATCAGGACGGCGACAGCCAGACCCACGCCCTGCGTGGTGAACGTGTGCTGCACCGCGATGCCGTGAGCAAGACGGCCTTCAACCTGGGCGTCAGCCATCTGCGCAGCAACAACTTCATTCTCGGCAACCGCATCGACACCTCCAGTACGCGCCTGTCCGAAGCGCAACTGGGCTTCAACCACGGTCGCCGCATCGGCACCGCCTTCGTCAACGCCGATATCGGCTGGCAGCGTGGCATCGGCGCTTTCGACGCCCAGCGTGCCGGCGATCCGCAGAGCAGCCAGCCGGTGGCGCGCTACAACAAGTACAGCCTGACCCTGAGCTACTTGCAGCCGTTCGACCTGTGGGGCGAGTCCTTCACTTTCGACAGCCTGGCCTACGGGCAGAGGAGCGAGGACGTGCTGTTCAGCCCGCAGCGCATCAGCATCGGCGGCCTCAGCTCGGTGCGGGGCTTCAAGGAGGAGTCGCTGTCCGGCGACACCGGCGGCTACTGGCGTAACCAGTTGCGCTGGCGCCGCCCGGTGACCTGGGAAGCGCTGCGACCTTTCGTTCACGAGTACAGCCTGGCCTTCGCCTATGACGTCGGGGTGATCCACGGTGGCCGCTACAACCCCGAGCAACGCGGGCGCATGAGCGGCAACGCTGTCGAATTCGCCCTGCGCGGCCAGCACCTGGCCGCGTCGCTGAGTTTCGCCCATTCCCTGGAGCGCCCGGATGCCATCGAGCATGGCGAGCGCCCGGTTTATTTCCGCCTCGATCTGTTCTTCTGAAGATTTGCCGGCTGGATGGCCGGTAGGAGTATCGACATGGACGTACGCAGTCCCCTGTATCAGAACATTGCCCTCATCCTCGCGGGCGTGCTGTTTCTCAACCCCATCGTGGCCACAGCGGCGCAACTGGCGGTGGATCAGGCCGCTGGTGGCAACACCAGCCTGACCCAGGCAGGCAATGGTGTGCCGGTGGTGAATATCGCCACGCCCAATGGCAGTGGCCTGTCGCACAACAAGTTCACCGACTACAACGTCGACCAGCAGGGGCTGATCCTCAACAACGCCACCGATAAGCTGCAGAGCACCCAGCTCGGAGGCCTGATCATCGGCAACTCCAACCTCAAGAACGGTGCCGCGGGGCTGATCCTCAACGAAGTCACCGGCGGTAACGCCAGCCAGCTCAAGGGCTACACGGAAGTGGCCGGGCGCTCGGCGGCGGTCATCGTCGCCAACCCGCACGGCATCACCTGCGATGGCTGCGGCTTCATCAACACCCCGCGCGTCACCCTCAGCACCGGCACGCCGGTGGTGGAAGGCGGTCGCCTGCAACGCTTCGACGTCGACGGCGGGCAAATCAGCATCGAAGGGCAGGGCCTCAATGCCGACAACGTCGATCAGTTCGACCTGATCACCCGCAGCGCCAAGATCAACGCCGAGCTGTACGCGAAGAAACTCAACATCGTCACCGGCCGCAACCAGGTGGATGCCACCACCCTGGCCGCCACGGCCAAGGCAGATGACGGCTCGGACAAGCCCCTGCTGGCCATCGACAGCTCAGCGCTGGGCGGTATGTACGCCGGGGCCATTCGCCTGGTGGGCACCGAGCAGGGCGTGGGGGTGACACTGGCCGGCGACATGGCCGCCAGTGCTGGGGATATCCAGATCGATGCCAACGGCAAGCTGAGCCTGGCGCAAACCTCGGCCAACGGCAATCTGGCCATCGAGGCTGGTGAGGTAGACCTCACCGGCAAGACCTACGCGGCCGGCAAGGCAACGCTCGGTGCACAGGGGCAACTCAAGGTGCAGCAGAGCTTGGCCGCAGCGGGGGATGTTCGGCTCAAGGCCGGACAGGTGGTCAACGAAGGGGTGATCGAGGCCGGCGTCAAGGCTGATAACAGCCGCACAGAGGCGGATCTGAGCCTGGAGGCGCAGCAGGTGCGCAACGCCGGCACTTTGATCGGTAATCGTCAGTTGCAGGTCAAGGCCAGCCAGCGTCTGGACAACCAGGGCGGCACGCTCAGTGCCAAGACGCTCACCCGAGTCGAGGCCGCACAGGTGGATAACCGTCAGGGCCGGGTGTTGGGTGATGCCGCTGTAAGCGTAACGGCGCAAGAGGTGGACAACCGCAGCGGGCAGATGGTTGCCAAGCAGGTGGATATCGCCGTAGAGGCTGAGGGTGCGCTCGACAATCGGCAGGGGACGTTGTTTGCCGAGGAGCGCCTGGGGGTCACTGCCGGCGACTTGGACAACAGCGGCAAAGGCACCCTGGCCAGCCAGGGAAGCCTGGCTGTCACGCTCACGGGCCACCTCGACAACCATGATCAAGGCACGCTGATCAGCCAAGGCTCGCAGAGCATCAGTGCGGCCAGCGTTGATAACAGCGCTGATGGTCTGCTGTCGAGCCGCTCCAGCCTCAGCCTGAACAAGGCGGCGACTGACAACCGGGGTGGCAGGATCCAGGCTGACGGCGCGCTCAGTCTGAACCAGGGCAGCTTGGACAATCAGGGCGGTACGCTCAGCGGCAAGGAAAGCGTGACCCTTGAACTGGCCAGCCTGGACAACCGCAACCAGGGGCAGGTGAGCGCCAAAGGCAATCTCGATGCGAAGATCGCGCATCTCCAGCAGGCCAATGGCGGCGAGCTGCTCAGTCAGGGCCGGCTGAAACTCGAAGGCACGCGTCTCGACAATCGCCAGGGGGGCCTGATTGCCGCGACTGAGGCTTTACAGGTCGTCGCGAGCGAGGCCTTGCTCAATGCGGGTGGGGAAATCTCCACCTCGGGCTCGGCAGTCGTTCGCGCTCAGGCCGATAGCGACCAACCTGCTGCCGTGCTGGATAACAGTGGCGCTGGTTTGATCGTCGCTGATCAGGGATTGGAGCTTTATGTTCAGCGTCTACTGAATAACGCCAAGGGTGTACTCGCCGGGCGTGATGGGCTGATTGTGCATGGCGGCAGCCTGGACAACAGCGTTGGCGGCATCCTGAGCAGTCAGCGAGTCATTGACGTGCAACTCGATGGCGCCTTGAACAACCAGGCTGAGGGCCGAATGCTCGCGGCTGGTGGCCTGCTGATCAAAGCCGGCAGCATCGATAACCGAGCGGCGGGTCTGCTGTCCAGTGGCGCCGTATTGAGCGTTGCAGGTGGCAACCTGAACAACCAGGGTGGTCGGATGGTCAGCGATGGTCAATTGAGCATCCGCAACAGCAGCCTGAACAATGACAAGGCCGGTCTCATCAGTGCCGGTCAAACGCTGAGCATCGAAACCGGCACGCTCGACAACCAGCAAAAGGGCCTGATCAGTGGTGGTGCCGAAGTCACCGTGCAAGCCACCCAGCTCAACAACCACGACAAGGGCCGGATCGCCGCCAAGGGCACTGTGCAGGTCACCGCCACTGCGCTGGATCAGCACGCTGGCGGTGAGCTGGTCAGCGAAAGCGCACTGACCCTCGACTTGCAGGGCGGCGACCTCGATAACAGCGATAAAGGCTTGATCGCCACACCGGGCGCCTTGCTGCTGAAGAACCTCGGCAAGGTCGACAACCGCTCCGGCGGTGAAATCTCCAGCCGCCAGGGCTTTCTCTTGAAGGCCAGCGAGCTGAACAACAGCGCAGGCCAGGTGATCAGCACCCAGGCACTGCAACTGCAGATTACTCGACTGCTGAATAACAGCCTCAAAGGTGTGCTTTCGGGCGGCAGTCTGGAGGTGAAGGCCGACAGTCTGAACAACGCCGCCGCCGGGGTGCTGGTCAGCAAAGGCGATATGCTGGTCAAGCTTACCGGCAAGCTGGATAACCATGACCAGGGCACCCTCTCGGCGGCCCAGGCATTGACCGTTGAAGCCGCCGAGTTGGATAACTCCGACGCCGGCCTGCTGGCCAGTGGTGCCGACCTGAAGGTGGTAACCGGTGACTTGAACAACCAGGGCGGCAGCCTGCTCAGCCAGGCCGGATTCGTGCTCGAGTCTGACGACCTCGACAACCGTGATGGCGTCATCAGCAGCCGCCAGGCCCTCAGCATGACGGCAGGTGCGGTCGACAACCGCGACAACGGCCTGATCACCAGTGCCGATACCCTCAAGCTGACGGCCAGCCGCCTGGACTCCAGTCGCGATCTCGGTAAGAGCGGGGGCGAACTCTCGGCCAAGAAAGACCTGCAACTGACCGTCACCGAGCTGATCCAGCGCCAGGGCCGGCTGATCGGCGAGGCGGGCGTGCGCATCGACCTCAAGGGCGGTGACCTGGACAACCGGGGCGGTGTGCTCACGGCCAATGGATCACTGGTTCTGCAGGGGCTGGGCAAGCTGGACAACCGCGATGGCGGGGAAATCTCCAGCAAGCTGGGTTACCAACTGCACGCCAAGACCATCGACAACGGCGAGCAGGGCCGCATCATCAGTGCCGGTCAGCTTGGTCTTGATGTGGGCACTGGCGACGTGCGTAACGCCGCAGGCGGGCTGATCTCCGGTTGGCAGGGCGTGGATATCGCCGCTGGCAACCTGGACAACAGCGCGCGCGGCACTGTCTCCAGCCGGGACGGCGCGTTGACGGTCAAGCTCGACGGCAAGCAGCGCATGCTCGATAACAGCGACGAAGGCGCTCTGGTCAGCAAGGGCGCGCTGGAAGTCGAGGCCACCCGCCTCGACAACAGCGCCAAGGGCATCGTATCCAGCGGCGGCGATCTCGACCTGCGCCTGACCGGCACCCTCGACAACAGCGGTAACGGCCTGATCGACACTCAGGGTAGCCTGACGGTCAATGCCGATGCGGTGAACAATAACGCCGGGCAGATTAGCAGTACCAAGGCCGCCAGCCTGGATGCCACCAGCCTGAACAACCAAGCCGGCCAGCTCGCCAGTGGTGCGGCGCTCGACCTGACCCTCACAGGCGATCTGCTCAATGGCCAGCAGGGCAAACTGGCCAGCGCCGGCCCGCTGGTGCTCAAGGCCAAGCTCGTCGATAACCAGAGCGGTAGCCTGATCAGCCAGAGCCTGCTTGACCTGACCGCCAGCAGCCTGAATAACGTGGGTGGCACCGTCGCTGCACGCAATGGCCTGAGCCTGCTGTTGACCGGCGCCCTGAACAATACCAATGCCGGCCTGATCCACAGTCAGCTAGGCAGCATCGGCATTGGTGCTGAACGCCTCGACAACAGCGCTGGCAGCCTGAGCAGCCAGGGGGATCTGCTGCTCACCCTGGATGGCAAGCTGGATAACCGCAGCGGCCAGCTCCAGAGCCGTGCCGGCAAGCTCGACCTGAAACGCGCCACCAGCGTCGACAACCAGGGCGGCGTACTCAGCAGCCTGACCGGCTGGCTCAAGCTGGTAAGTACCGGGTTATTCGACAACCACGGCGGCACTACTCAGGCGCATACGCTCGACATTGAGGCCCAGGGCCTGAACAACCGTGGCGGGCACATTTCTGCGTTGGCCGGCAACACCACGATCGACCTGGGTGATGCCACCTTCAACAACCAAGGCGGTGGCCTGTATGCCCATCAGTTGCTCGATGTCACCGCCGGCGACTTCAACAACCAGGGCGAAGCGTCGGGGCAGGGCGGCAAGGTAGCCGCCGAGCGCATCGACTTCGGCCTGTCGGGGGCGTTGAACAACACTTATGGCCTCGTCGAAAGCGCCAGCAGCCTGAGCCTGACAAGCACAAGTTTGGACAACCGCTTCGGTAGTCTGCGTGCCTTGGGCAGCACTGGCGATACCGGTATCACCACCGGCAGTCTGGACAACCGTGATGGCCGCATCGAAACCGCCAACACCAACCTCGTACTCGGCGCAGCCAGCCTGCAGAACGCTGGCGGTAGCATCCTGCACGTTGGCACCGGCAACTTCGGCCTCAGCGCCGCCCAGGTCATGGGCGCCGGTGGCGACCTCAGCACCAACGGCCTGCTCAGCCTGACAGCCGATAGCTGGACCAATAGCGGCGTGCTGCAAGCCGGGCGCCTGGTGCTGAACATCGGCAACTTCACCCAGACCGCCACCGGCCAGTTGCTAGCCAGCCAGTCCCTGACGGGTAGCGGTGGCACCTGGATCAACGACGGCCTGCTGGCCAGCGACGGCAATCTCAGCCTCGACCTGACAGGGGCCTACAGCGGCGCAGGGCGGGTGACCAGTCTGGGTGACTTGAGCCTGCAAGCCGCCAGTATCGACCTGGCGAGCGCCGCCCATATCAATGGCGGTGGTGTGAGCAGCGTCAGCAGCAGCGGCACCCTGACCAACCGTGGTCGGCTGACCTCGGCCAGTGGCCTGACCGTCAGCGCCAACACCCTGAACAACTACGGCACCTTGGGCAGTGGCGAGACATTGCGGCTAGTCGCGCCCAACCTGCTCAATGAACGAGGCTTGATCTTCAGTGGCGACGATATGGCGCTGCGGGTGGAGAACTTCACCAATAGGTATGGGGACGTTTATAGCCTTGGAGTTTTTGATCTTGCTAAAGATGATCAAAGGGGGTGGTCAGAGAAATTTCAGAATATATCTTCTGTTATTGAGGGCGGGCAGGGGGTAAGGGTTTTTTCGGATGTTATCGTTAATAGGAAGGATAAGTTTGAAGTCGCGTCAGGTTTGAAGAGTGCGACTATCGGGGTGCGTTGCTACAGTTGTTCGGTGGTTTCCGCTTATGGTGGTGGAGGTGCGCACCTAGTTTGGATGCAAGAATTTGAAAGTAAGGTTCTTCAGGACTCTCCAAGTTCAAGTATTCTCTCTGGCGGCGACCTGTCAATGGCAGGGCGAGATTTCTTGAATGAGAGGTCAGTGGTATCTGCTGCAAAAGATGTTGCTATTAGTGTTTCTGATTTTAAAAATTCAGGTTCTTCTGTAGGAAGTTATGTTAGTTATAAGTATATAGCGCTTAATCCGAATAAGAGTTTGTGGGCGCAGATAATAAATTATAATCGGTATAATGATGCTGCCTATAATAGAGATGTCGCTGTATGGAATTCATCTATGAGCGGCGGGCGTGTCGAGTCTACTTATCGCTCTCAAGGATTTAAGCCGCCAGATAGATACTTGACGCAGTACTTCGGCCCTATGTCGCTTAGCTTGGGGCATAATCTTTTGCAAGGAAGTGGGAAGGTTAATCATGCGCCTGGTCCTTATGAAAGGAGCTTTGTAAGCTTCGGTTCGTCTCTTTATTCTTCAGGTGTTAGGGTGGATGCCCCTAGCGCCATAAAAAATGCTAATTCGTTCTCTGAGTTGATTGTCAATGGCGAGGTGGCTCGAGTTTCCAGTGCTCTAATACAAGCTGGGAATAAAGTTTCTGTCACTGCAATTAATTCTATAAATAACGGTGTTACCTCTGAGGGCGTTGCTAATGAGAGCAGACTGAGCCGAGTTGGAGACGTTAAAGCAACCAGTACTGGAAAGACCACAGTTGTCTTCCTCAACCCACAACTCCCGCCAAACCTGCAACAGCAGCAAGTCAACCCGCTGACGCTCCCTGGCTTCACTCTGCCGCAAGGGGAGAACGGCCTGTTCCGCCTGAGCAATCAGGCGTCTGTCTCCATCAATGCCACTCCTGTACAGGGTGTTGCTGAAGAGGTGAGCCAAGCTGCCAGCCTGAGCGCGGTGAGCGTCGCTGCGAACCAGCCTGCGCAGGCTCCGGTAACGGCAGGTACCAGTGCTTGGAGCCCACAAGACGACCAGTCAGCGGCAAGCTTGCCGAGCGTCGAAGTCTCCAGAGTGGCTGGCGTGCAGAGCTTGCCCGGTAATGCCGCGCCACCTGCCCGCCACAAGTACCTGATCGAAACCAACCCGGCGCTGACCGACCTCAAGCAATTCGTCAGTTCCGACTACCTGTTGGGCAACCTCGGTTATGACCCCGACCAGGCGCAGAAGCGTTTAGGCGATGGCCTCTACGAACAGCGCCTGGTACGTGAAGCCATCGTGGCGCGCACGGGCCTGCGTTACCTCGCCGGCCTGACCAGCGACGAAGCGATGTTCCGTTACCTGATGGACAACGCCGTCGCCAGCAAGGCGCGACTGGGCCTGAGTCTGGGCGTGACCCTCAGTGCCGAGCAGGTCGCCGCGCTGACCCACGACATCGTCTGGCTCGAAGAGCAAGAAGTGGCGGGCGAGAAGGTGCTGGTGCCGGTGCTCTACCTGGCCCAGGCCAAAGGTCGTCTGGCCGCCAACGGCGCGCTGATCCAGGGCCGCGACGTCACCCTGATCAGCGGTGGTGAACTCGCCAACCAGGGCACCCTGCGCGCCAGTGACAACCTCACGGCCACGGCTGGCAATATCCGCAACAGCGGCCTGGTCGAGGCGGGTAACCGCCTGCAACTGCTGGCGACCGACAGCATCCGCAACGCCCAGGGCGGCATTATCGCCGGGCGCGATGTCAGCCTGACCGCGCTGACGGGGGATGTGATCAACGAACGCAGCGTAACCCGCCATCAGACCCAGTACGGCAATATCCGCACGATCCAGGACTTCGTCGACAGCGCCGCGCGCATCGAGGCCGCCAACGACCTCAGCGTGATTGCCGGGCGTGACTTCAGCAACCTGGGCGGTGTGCTGGACAGCCGGGGTGACCTGGCCATCGATGCCGGGCGTGACGTCAACATCAGCTCGGTGGAAGAGCGCGTTAGTCAGGCTCGTGGCAGCTATTACCTCAACGAGCGGGTGAGCCAGATAGGCGCCCAGGTCAGCGCTGGGCGCGATCTGGATATCAGCGCCGGGCGAGACCTGGGCGTGATCGCCAGCCGCCTGGAGGCGGGGCGTGATGTGGGTATGCAGGCGGGCGAAGATCTGTTGATCAGCTCTGCGGCTAACGAAAGCCACTTCCTGTCACGTAGCAAGAAAGTGACCCAGAGCCGTGATCAGATTACCCAGCAATCGAGTGATATTCATGCGGGCCGCAACCTCAGCCTCGATGCTGGCAATGACCTGAGCATCGTGGCGAGCCGTGCGCGTGCTGGAAACGACGTGGACATCGATGCCGGTAACGATGTGCAGGTGCTCTCGGCCAAGGACGAGAGTGCCTCCTTCTACTCTAAGAAGAAAAAAGGCTCTTTCGGGCGCAGCAGTAGCAAACAGCAGGAGAGTTATCACAGCACCAACATCGCCTCGGTCGTTGAGGCAGGTAATGACCTGACGATCAATGCCAGCAAGACGGAAGGTGGTGGCTTGACTGTCGACGGTGGTCGCGATGTCACGGTCATCGGCAGTCAGCTCAGCGCTGGCAACGACCTGCTGCTTGGCGCTACTGGCGATGTGGCGATCCTTTCGGGGGTAGAAGAGCACGGCTCCTACAGCAAGAAGAAAAAGTCCGGTTTCCTTGGCCTGTCGAAGAGCGGCAAGAGCCAGCTCAAGACCAGCGCAACCCAGATTTCTAGCGAACTGGAAGCTGGCAATGATGTGGTGGTCGCCGCAGGTAACGATATTCGACTGCGTGCCAGTAGCACTGAAGCAGGCAATGACGTCGAGCTGCGCTCGGGATTGGTCAAGGACACTGGCGATATCAACCTGGTGTCAGCCAACGATACGGCTTACAGCCTGACCGAGCAGTACAAGAAAAAGGTCGGTCTTTCGGCTTCTGGCGGCTTCGTTTCGGTTGCATCGGCCAAGGAGGCAGGCAAGGCAGCACAGAGCAGCACCAGTGTTGGCAGCCAGGTGACGGCTGAGCGCGATGCCTCTTTGCAAGCCGAGCGCGACATCAATGTGATTGGCAGTGGCATCAGCGCTGGACGCAACCTGCGCCTCGATGCTGGCCGTGATGTGAACGTTGCAGCCGCCGAGAACGAGAGCTCCCAGCGTAACTGGGAGAAGAACAAACAGGTCGGTTTGGGAGTGTCGGCTGACGATAACGGCGTCAGTGTTTTCGTCGGTGCCGAGCGTACTCAGGAAAAGATTCGTCAAGTACAGCAAACCGCAGCGGCCAGCCAGCTCAGTGCAGGTCAGGATCTGGACATCACTGCAGGCCGTGATATCAACCAGACAGGCTCTGATCTGTTGGCATCCAATGACCTGGATATGAAAGCGGGCCGCAACATCAATATCGATGCCGCGCGTGAAGCGCTTTTGCTCGAACAGGAACGCTCGCAAGAGCGGCAAGGTCTTGGTGTAACCGTCAACCATAACTTCGGTAACACCAAGGATGCCGTTGGCAACGCTGGTAAGGGCGATAACGGTGTCAGTCAAGCGTCAAGCACGTTGAAGGCCGTGGACTCTATCAGCCAATTTCTCGCTGGGCCTACCGTCGATGTGCGCCTGGGTAATTCCAAGCAGAGCAGCAGCCAGCAGTACACCGAGCAAGGCAGCCGCTTATCGAGCCTGACTGCCGGAAACAACATCAATCTGTTGGCGAATAACGACGTGACCGTTAAGGGGGGGCAGCTCGATGCCGGCCGCGACATCAACATCAAGGGACGAGACGTCACCCTTGATGTTGCTCGAGGCTCCTTGGCCCAAGAACATCAACAAAGCCAGAGCTGGGGAGGCATCCATGGCGGTACCAGTGGTGGCTTCAAGGTGGGTGTCGGTGGCAGTCGCGGCATCGCTACTGAAGACTCGCTGCAGGAGACTAGTATTGCCACGCAGTTCGCTGCGGGCCGTGACGTCAACCTGCAAGCCAGTAACGATCTAGGCCTGATCGGTAGCCAGGTGCAGGCTGGTCGGGACATTAATCTGAAGGCCGGCAATGACCTCAACATTCGCGCAGCCCATAACGCCAGCAGCAGCGAGAGCGAGCGTCGCAGTGCTGGTGGTGAAATCGGTCTGACCATTGGCCAGGGTATTGGTGTCTATGCCAGCGTCAATCTGGGCCAGGGGCATCTGGAGCGCGAAGGTGAACGCCAGCAAGAGGCGTACCTGTATGCCGGTGAGCGGCTGAGCTTCAGCAGCGACAATGACACCAGCATCGCCGGCGCGCAGTTACGGGGCGACGAGGTCATTGGTCGGGTGGGGCGCGACCTGCACGTTTCGTCTCTGCCTGATACCGGCAAAGTGAAAGGGAAGGAGTTCGATTTAAGCGCGACTGTAACTATTGGGCCTGGTTCAGGTTTCAGCGGCTCGATGGGTTACGGTGAAACCACAGGAAAGACAAACTGGATTCAAGATCTGACCCGAATTTCCGCTAAGGATCGGTTGGATATCCATACGGAAAACCACACCCAACTCGACGGTGCGCTGATCGCTTCTGACAGTGGCAATCTGAAGCTTGATACCAAAACTTTGGGTTATAGCGACATCGCTGGGCAGGACAAGGAGCGCAGCTACTACCTCAACGTGGGCGGTAGCTACAGCTCTAGGGGGGGGCAGCAAGATGCCAGTCAGGTTGGCAAGGGCAAGGAAGGTGGAGCTGGCTGGAGCGTTGAGGGCTACAGGTACGAGCGAGATCGAGAGCAGGTCGTCCGGGCCACCGTTGGCGCTGGGGATATCGTCGTTCGTGGCGACGCAGAAACCGGCCAGGACTCTACGGTTGGGTTGAATCGCGATACCAGCAAGGCCTATGAGATTACCAAGGACGAGGAGGAGCGGACTGATCTGTATGCGAGTAAGTCGTCGCTTGAGGCAGTGGCGAATCCGAAGGAAACGCTGCAGAAGTGGAGGAACGACGCGGAGAATTATGGGCGCCACTCGGTAGAGGCATTCACCGGCCTGGGGGTATTGAAAGAACAAGCACTTTCTGCGGCTGAGCACGATAAGCTTGTAGCTGCCTTAGCCTGGGCTCCAGCACTGTTGGTCGATGTCATGGATGCAATGGGAACTCCGACATTGGGTATATTCCCTGGGGTAGCCAATCATGGGGGGCTGATAACCCAATTGCCGGTATTAGTCACCGGTGATTTGCAGCCTTTGCGAGTGACCGGAACATTTAAAACGGATAAGGGTAAGCTTGTACTGGAAAAAGGTAAGCCGGTATTGGATTCGGAAAGTCTGCAAGTGCAGCAGTTTGCAGGTTTTAACGAGGGGGATGATCGCATCTTTACCAATGGCATTATGAATAGCATGATGGCTGCATTGGCCAACGGTTTAATGCAAAGTGGAAGCGGAAATGGAGATGTCAGTTTCGTTCTAGCCTATAACCCAACTCATGGCTTGATCGGAGATCTGATTGAGTCTGCCTTTGATAAGAATTTGCAGGGAGGGGTTCGGTCAGGCACAGCGAGGAATCTAAATAGTCTATTCCGGCAAGGTATTGATGCAGGGCCGGATAGCCTACATATCTATGGGCATAGCCAAGGTGGTTTACTGACTTGGGTTGCGATTAAGGGCTTGGATTTTTCCAACGGAGGAAGTCCTACTGCAACGCTGAACACCATCCAGCTCTCCGGGGCGCCGGTAGATGCCAAAACATTCCATGATGATGCAGAAGCTGCTGGGTTCAAGTCCGATGGTCAGCGTGCTTTCCAAGTCAATCGTCCAGATGAGACGGTGTTCTTCGGTCTTCTACCTAAGACCGACACGGTTTCGGATTTACCGCTATTTTTAGGTGGAAATGCGAAATATTCGGATGATCCAGTGGAGCGTACATTGGGTGCCTTATTTACTGCGCTTAGTCTGTTTGGAGAGGGTAGTCCGCACAGTAATTATAGCTGTGTGACTTGTCCACCTTCGGCGCCGGATAGCGTTGATGCACAAATTCGTGACATCGTAATTAAGCCGACGCTGATCGATAGTCAGGGCAATGCAAGGAGGCTGGAGTGAGTAGGTGGTTCTTGTTGATAGCCCTACTGATAGCGGTTCTAGCTGGTTGTGGCGGGTACCAAGTCAAATATGATGAGGTTAGAACGAGCGGAAGCATTCTTTACCCTTTGTGCGAAAGAGCCAAACAGTGCATCACGGATATGCAGCGTATCAGTTTCAAATTGCCGCTATTGTTCAAGCAAGCGACCTGTCGGAACTATCCGGACTATAGCTATACCTCTCGAATCGACAGCCTCAGCGTGACAATCCCCGATGTTATTGCCAACGAGTCAAAAATGTCCATTGGCGGTGTTTACTCCATGCTCTTTCGTGCAGCTCATGCACGCACAGAATATTATCTGCCGCCTGAGGAGTTTTTGAGGATTACAAAGAATACCTCAGTGAGCACAGTTCTATTTCTCGCTTGGTTTCGGCTGATTGGATGGGCTGGCAGGGTGGGCGTTGTGCGCGTTTTTACTCGGATAACGATACCGGTCTTTTCGTGCGCCGAGTGCTCGACGATTTCTGCTAGGAATCTGTTAGCGGTTCGAGTTTCCCAATCCATATTAGTGCTAGCAAAAAAATACCACAAGGTGATGTACCAGCCAACCTGGATAAGGAGTTAATCGAGCCAGTATTGGCGAGCTTACAGATCAACCCTGTTCCATAGCAGCGCTTAGCTCTGTGTGACAGTTATCGTGCTGATTTTTGCAAGGGGCTGAAGGAATGCTACGATAACAAGACAGCTATGCGCAGATTTCGCGGCAACCTAAACCGTCAGCGCGCTATTCTTTTCTTACGCGAATGCGGTTATCAAATGCCAGACCCGGTCGGGCCAAGAAGCTGGGCAGAGCTCTTAAGGCCCAATGGGCAATTGATTGGCAGGTCCGATGGAGAGCTAACATTGCGTAAAATAACTCATGCGCAGTTTGCAGAACTAGAAGCCGAATTAATGTCCTTACAACTCAAGCCTGGTAAACGCCCCGAAATCCGATCTTCTCGACTGTCAAGAGATGGTAATGTTCTGGTCGAAAAATACAGGGCTACAGGTCACTACGCTGGTGAGTGGTACAGGGTTCCACCCTCTTACAGCGAGCAGAACGGATTCGGTATTCGTAATGATCTGGTATTGGGGCGAGTGATAGATGTGCGCTTAATGGATTTTCCTGCAGGGCTGAGAATTGTAGGTGAATAGATAAAAGGGCAGCTTCTGAGGGGGCTGTCAGTAATTTTGTGTTCGGGCATCACATGTGGGGCAGATTTGTTCTCGGCTGATAGTATGAGCCAATGATAAATCTGTCCCGAATGGCACTTACTTATGCGTTAACCAATTGATCTAGAAGAAAGGCTGCTCTTGGGCTACGGTGATAGTTGCGAACACACACACCGAGCCCAAGGAGCAGCCCAAATGAATCCTGGGCGCCGAGCCGCCATCCTTCAACAGCGCCGTATCCATCACCTCAAATCCAATGCGGATGCCCATGCGTTCTTCAATCTGTTGACTGGCCCCGAGTTGTTTGAACAGGTCGATTTGCTGCTGCCAGACCACAGGGAACGCCTGTTTCCGCCAACCGAGACGCTGTCCATGTTTATGGCTCAGGCTCTGAGCGCTGATCGATCTTGCCAGAGGGCAATCAATGAGCGGGCTATCAAGCAGTTACGAGCAGGTTTGAAGCCATGCAGTACACAAACCGGTGGCTACTGCCGTGCCCGTCAACGCTTGCCGGTGGAGATAGTTTCCAGTTTGGAGCACAGTTTGGAACAATAGGGGACAGACCCTGAGGAATCCCCACAAGTCTACTCCGGCGCCTGAGCTTGCCGGTGAACCTCATCACGTAGCAACAGCTCCATCTTGGTAAGGGCCGAACAGGATAGATGGCTGGCCGAACGTCTGAGGTATTCAAGGCCGGCACACCAGAGCGACAGCACAGTTTTATGCCTGACGCTGTTGCTCTGAAAGCGGCGCGACTTGCCTGTCGTGTGAGCCTGTAGGCCAGCCAAGTACAGCGCATAACACGCCAGTGCCGCGATCAACAGCAGTATCTCGATACGTTGTGGGCAGCGCGTCCTGTGCAGATCGAAGGCAAAGCCGAAACGCAGACTTTTCACATCCCGAAAACCTTCCTCGATCTGCATCCCTTTGCGGTAAATGCCCACGATCTTGCGTGCTGTCCAATTGGGTTGTGGCAGGTTGCTGGCGAGCAACCAGGGCTCTTGTTCACGGCGTGCGTTCTGCCGGCTGAGCTTGCTGCGCGCGATGTTGCCTGTCACGCGTCGATGTTTCCTGCCCTTGGGCTGCTGGTGAATGCCGTACAACGCAACCCGGTGCGGCGCACTGCGTGTCATCTCGATTTGGCCAAGTGAGCGTGCGCTCGATGTCGTCTGCAGGTAGAGCTGCTTGATCGGTTGCCATTGGCCTTGCTCATCGCGATAGAGATCACGATTGCGGACGCGTCCCACGTAGTACCACCCCTTGGCTTCGACGGCCTTGAACCAGGGACAGCGGAACCCAGCGTCCGTTACCAAGATCGGCACGCATTTCTCGGGAAGTATGACCTCCAGTGCATCGAGCAGTTGCTGCTGGCGCTGAGGGCAACCCTCACGGTCATGCACGCTCTCGTAGACAGGTAACGCTCGCCCCGCCAGCGGGATTGAAGCTCGCAGCAAGTAAAGGTCAGAGGCCGCATTGATCGGCGACCAATCCACCAGGATCAATGGGTGACGCAGGTAGCCAATCAGTGCAGTCAGCATTTTCCAGTAGAACAGCGGACGTTCGTATTGCAGGTGAGCGTTGCCTAGCAGGCGATCCACGCGCTTGATCGAATGCTTGGTGTAAGCCTCGCTGGGCATGGCCCTGCCAAGGTCGGTCAGGGTCAGGCGACGCCCATGCAGCAAGGCACTGACGCTGCTCATCAAGGCGTTCAGCCGCTTGCTGTGGATCGTGGGGAGTGCTTGGGAAAATGCCTTGTGTAAGAATCGTACTGCCTGCATGAGTCTCGGGGGTTGGTTTGTTTGGCGACTACCAAACTGCCCGACTCATGCAGGCATCTTCAAGCTACCTGCCTGATCTGCATGGATATATTGTGGGGATTCCTCAGGGGCGGATGGGGGACTCATCAGAATCGGTCCCCTTTTCCCTCAGCCTTACGGCCGCGGCAGGGAACAGAGGCGCTCAGGGTGGGCTGGCCGACCAGGGGGTACGCACCTCGCCCCGGCTTAGGCCCTGCACCGAATTGCCGAAGGCATCCTTGGCCTTCAGGTCGGCGCCTTTGCCGGCCAGGGCAGCGAGCAGCTCCTTGCGCTGGAACAGCGCGGCGTACATGGCCGCCGTCTGGCCGTTGTCGTTGCGCTGGTCGGGGCTGCAGTCGGCGTCGAGCAGGCGCTTGGCGATACGCAGCTCGCCCTTGAAGATCGCCCCCATCAGCGCGGTATTACCGCGCCTGTCCTGGGCACAGGCGTTGGCGCCTGCACTCAGCAGACGCTCCACCGCCGCGCGATGGCCGTGATAGGCGGCCAGGATCAGCGCGGTATAGCCCTTTTCATCCGCCGTATTCAGGTCGTAACCGGCGGCGATGAATTCGTCGAGCATGGCCACGTTGCCCTCGCGGGCGGCCTGGAAGTAGTAGGCGCGCAATTGCGCCTGGACGTGCTCGGCATCCGGCGTCGGCGTGGCGGCCAGTAAAGGTGTCGCGGCGCTTAGCGCCAGGGCGAAACAGAAAGTACGCAGCATGGGTTCTCCCGAGCGGCGTCGCGCCGCGTCTGGTGGTGACGTGCGGCTCGCGCGAAGCCGCACGCCATTGCAGAGCAGGCTCAGTCCTGCAGCTTGGCGGCCAGCGCCTTGACCCGCGCCAGGTCGCCACCGGCCACCTTGGTCAGGCCTTCGCCGTACTGCGCATCGGCTTTGTAGAAGAACGACAGCATGATGTGCTTGCTCTCGTCTTCGGTCTCGGACAGGGCACTGCCCAGGCTGGCGATCAGGTCACCCTGCATCTTCTTGTCGTAGGAGCGGTACAGCTCGCCGGCCTGCTTGAAGTTCTGCTCGCGCTGGATCTTCTTCTGCTCGGTGCTGCCGCTCAGCGGCAGGTTGCTGTAGCGCGCATGCTCGCTGGCCGGGCGCGGGTTGATGCGGCTGGGCTCGTAGTTCACCTCGGTGGTGGTGTGGCCGCTGTTGGCCGCGCCATCCTGATTGCCGTTGTTGACTGGCACCCTGGCCTGGTTGATCGGCAGGAAGGCGTGGTTGGCGCCCAGGCGATACATCTGCGTGTCGGCATAGGAGAACAGCCGGCCCTGCAGCAGGCGATCCTCCGAGGGCTCGATGCCCGGCACCAGGTTGGACGGTGCCATGGCCACCTGCTCGGTTTCCTGGAACACGTTGTCCGGGTTCTTGTTCAGCACCATCTGGCCGATCTTCTGGTAGGGCACGTCCGGCCAGATCTTGGTGGCATCCAGCGGGTCGAAGTCGTACTTGGCCAGGTCAGCCGGTTCGAGCACCTGGATATACAGGTCCCACTTGGGATAGTCGCCGGCGTTGATCGTGGTGATCAGGTCGCGGCTCATATGGTTGAAGTCCTTGCCCTGGATCTGCTCGGTCTGCTGCGGATCGTTGTTCTTGATGCCCTGCAGGCTGCGCCACTGGAACTTGACGTAGCGGTACTCGTTCTTGGCATTGACCAGCTTGTAGGCGTGCACGCTGTTGCCGTTCATCTGCCGGTAGTTGGCCGGGGTGCCTTCGTTGGAATACAGCAGGGTCAGGGTGCGGGTGGCTTCCGGCACGTGGCTGAAGAAGTCGAACTGGGTGCGGTTGCTGCCGTAGTTGGTGTTCGGGTCGGGCTTGAAGGCGTGCACCATGTCCGGGAACTTGATGGCATCGCGGATGAAGAAGGTGGGGAAGTTGTTGCCCACCAGATCCCAGTTGCCTTCGCTGGTGTAGAACTTGGTGGCGAAGCCGCGCGGGTCGCGCAGGGTTTCCGGGGAATGGTTGCCGTGCACCACGCTGGAAAAACGCACGAACACCGGGGTGGTGGTGCCCTTGGTGAAGACCTTGGCGCGGGTCAGCTCGGAGATGTCCGCCGTGGCGGTGAACTCGCCATGGGCGCCGGTGCCACGGGCATGCACCACGCGCTCGGGAATGCGCTCGCGGTCGAAGCGCTGCAGCTTCTGGATCAGTTGCACGTCCTGCAGCAGGGTCGGGCCGGTGTCGCCTGCGGTCTGCGAATTCTGGTTGTCGCCTACCGGTGCGCCGTTGTCGCGGGTCAGGGGGGCAGCCTGCGCCGACAGACTGAACAGCGAAGCGGACAGGGCCGCGGTCATCAGGCCAAGGGCGGGCGCCCATGCGGTGGTGGGTTTCATGGATGAGTCCTCGTAGTTGTATGTGCAAACGCGCTTCATGCGCTCGCACAAAGCTACGAGAGCCTGGCCGTCCCGCTAAATTGGAAAAAACCAGCGCCATCATAGGCAATGCTCATTACGTGACGGGGCGAGGTCGTGATACGGCAAGCCATAGACGGCCCGGGCGTGTCAGGCCTGACGCGCGCGCGACAGCTCGTCCACCAGTGCCAGACAGTGCTTCAGCGCCGGCGAAGGCTCGCCGACGCGGCGGCTGATGATGATGGGCGAGGTGGCCTGGACCTCCTGCAGCGGCGCGTAGTCGATGTCGACGCGGTGCAGCACCTGCACCGAAGCCGGCACCAGGGTGATGCCGATACCGGCGGCGACCAGGCCGATGGCCGTCTGCAGTTCGTTGGTCCACTGCGCCACGCGAATCTGCAGGCCATGGGCGGCGAATAGCGTCAGCACATGGTCGGCGTAGCTGGGGCGGGGGTTGCCCGGGTACAGCACGAAGGGCTCGCGGGCAAGCTCGGCGAGGCTGATCGGGCCCGGCAGCAGCGGATGCCCGGCGGGCAGGGCAGCGACCAGCGGATCCAGGGTCAGCACCTGCTGCTGCACGGCCGCATCCTCGATATGGATGCGGCCGAAACCGATGTCGATGCGCCCGGCCTTGAGCGCTTCGACCTGCTGCACGGTGGTCATCTCCGACAGGCCCAGCTCCAGGCCGGCATCGCTGCGCAGGCGGCGGATCAGTTCCGGCAGCACGCCATACAGGGTGGACGGGGCGAAGCCGATGCCGAGCCAGGCCTTTTCGCCCGTGCCGATGCGTCGGGTGCTGTCGCAGACCTTGCCCAGTTGCTCCAGCAGGGCGCTGGAATGTTCGTGAAAGAAGCGCCCGGCCTCGGTCAGGCGCAGGGGGCGGCCGCGTTCGAGCAGGGCCACGCCGAGTTCGTCCTCGAGCTGCTGGATCTGCCGGCTCAGCGGTGGCTGGGCGATATGCAGGCGCTCGGCGGCGCGGGTGAAGTTGAGGGTTTCGGCGAGCGCCTGGAAGTAGCGCAGGTGACGAAGCTCCATGGGCGGGCTGTCCTTCGGGGTTGACGATACCTGCTGGGTATTGTTGCAGACAAAATCAATATTGGAACCCTCCCAGTTGCAGTATCAATATCGAGGCATGGATAACAACAACCTGATGGGTATTGAAATGAGCCACGCCGCGATCGAGTCGCTCGAAGCGATCATCGTCGACCTGCCGACCATACGCCCGCACAAGCTGGCGATGCACACCATGCAGAACCAGACCCTGGTGATCCTGCGCCTGCGCTGCGCCGACGGCATCGAGGGCATCGGCGAGGCCACCACCATCGGTGGCCTGTCCTATGGCAACGAGAGCCCGGACAGCATCAAGGTCAACCTGGATCGTCACTTCGCGCCGCTCTTGATCGGCCAGGACGCCAGCAACATCAACGCCTGCATGCAGCGCATCGACCGCGTGGTGAAGGGCAACACCTTCGCCCGTTCGGCGGTGGAAACCGCGCTGCTCGACGCCCAGGGCAAGCGCCTTGGCCTGCCGGTCAGCGAGATTCTCGGCGGGCGCGTGCGCGACAGCCTGGAAGTGGCCTGGACCCTGGCCAGCGGCGATACCCGCAAGGACATCAATGAGGCCGAGCAGATGCTCGAAGCCCGTCGCCACCGCATCTTCAAACTGAAGATCGGCGCTGGTGAGGTGAACAAGGACCTGGCCCACGTCATCGCCATCAAGCGCGCCCTGGGTGAACGCGCCAGCGTGCGCGTCGACGTCAACCAGGCCTGGGACGAAGCGGTGGCCCTGCGCGCCTGCCGCATCCTCGGCGACAACGGCATCGACCTGATCGAGCAGCCGATCTCGCGCCACAACCGTGGTGGCCAGGTGCGCCTGAACCAGTCCAGCCCGGCGCCGATCATGGCCGACGAATCCATCGAATGTGTGGAGGACGCCTTCAACCTGGCGCGCGATGGCGCGGCCCCGGTGTTCGCCCTGAAGATCGCCAAGAACGGCGGCCCGCGTGCCGTGCTGCGCACCGCCAGCATCGCCGAGGCGGCCGGTATCGGCCTGTACGGCGGCACCATGCTCGAAGGCAGCGTCGGCACCCTGGCCTCGGCCCATGCCTTCATCACCCTGAACAAGCTGGCCTGGGACACCGAACTGTTCGGCCCGCTGCTGCTGACCGAAGAAATCGTCACCGAGCCGCCGCTGTACCGCGACTTCCAGCTGCACGTGCCGCGCCTGCCGGGTATCGGCCTGACCCTAGACGAGGAGCGTCTCGCGCGCTTCCGTCGTTCCTGACCCTGCCCGAAGGAGGCAAGCCAATATGCTGTTCCACGTGAAGATGACCGTGAAGTTGCCGGTCGACATGGATCCCGCCCAGGCCGCCAAGCTCAAGGCCGACGAGAAAGAACTGGCGCAGCGTCTGCAGCGCGAGGGCAAGTGGCGCCACCTGTGGCGCATCGCCGGTCACTACGCTAACTACAGCGTCTTCGACCTGGCCAGTGTCGAGGAACTGCACGATACCCTCATGCAGTTGCCGCTGTTCCCTTACATGGAGATCGAGGTGAACGGTCTGTGCCGCCACCCGTCGTCGATCCATCAGGACGATCGCTGATCACTCTTGCAGTCGATAACAACAAGATGAGGACATAATCATGGGCATCAAACTGTCGCATACCGAAAGCGTTCAAAAGTTCTTCAAGGAGGTCAGCGGCCTCGACAACGACCAGGGCAGCCCGCGCATGAAGGCGCTGGTGCACCGCATCCTGATGGACAGCATCCGCCTCATCGAGGACATGGAAGTGACCACCGAGGAGTTCTGGAAGGCGGTGGACTACCTCAACCGCATGGGCGCCCGTAGCGAAGCCGGCCTGCTGGTCGCCGGCCTGGGTCTGGAGCATTACCTCGACCTGCTGCTCGACGCTCAGGACGAAGCCGCCGGCCTGCTCGGCGGCACCCCGCGTACCATCGAAGGCCCGCTGTATGTGGCTGGCGCGCCGATGAGCGAAGGCGAGGCGCGGATGGATGACGGTACCGACCCGGGCACGCCGATGTACCTGCATGGCCAGGTCTTCGATGCCGACGGCAAGCCGGTTGCAGGCGCTGTGGTCGACCTGTGGCACGCCAATACCAAGGGCACCTATTCCTACTTCGACTCCAGCCAGAGCGAGTTCAACCTGCGTCGGCGCATCGTCACCGACAGCGAAGGCCGCTACCGTGCGCGCAGCATCGTGCCGTCCGGCTACGGCTGCCCGCCCGACGGCACCACCCAGGAAGTGCTCAACCTGCTCGGTCGTCACGGCAACCGCCCGGCGCACATTCACTTCTTCATCTCCGCGCCCGGCTATCGTCACCTGACCACGCAGATCAACCTGGCCGGCGACGAGTACCTATGGGACGACTTCGCCTATGCCACCCGCGATGGCCTGATCGGCGACGTCAACTTCGTCGAGAGCGAGTCCGCCGCCCGTGACCATGGCTTCCAGGGCAAGCGTTTCGCCGAGGTGAAGTTCGATTTCCAGTTGCAGAAGGCCCCGGCGCCGGACGCCGAACAGCGCAATGCGCGCCCGCGAGCCCTGCAATAAGGCATCGCTTGCGCTGTAGCTTGAGCCGGCCCCTTGGGGCCGGTTTTTTCATGGTTCTTTGCATTCTGGGGGGGGTGACACCGGACTGGCAAGTTTGTGTGAGTGTGCTTTTGTTTTCGGTGTAAAGCTGCTTATCAGCGTTCTGCTGATGTCACCTGTTTCGCCCCCCGGCGACTTTCTTTTGTCAAACGCCACAAAAGAAAGCAAAAAGGCTTGGCCCCGCCATCCGGCCCTGGCTGCGCCGGGGTACGTTCGCTCCATCGCCGCTCCGAGGGTCGGCGTACATGGGCCATCCCTGGCCCATTACGCCTCTCGCCGCGTCCCTGCGGCTCGCCCCTCTGCGCAACGATTCCACTCACCCTCCTGAAGGGGCCATTCGCGCGCCTGAACGAGTATGCACTCCATAGGTTGCTCGGCGTGTTCTAGTAGCGATGAAGTCGCGATTGGGTCGTCGAGTTAAACCAAAACTTTCATTCACGTAGCTTCATTCGCCTGGATAGCTTGCCGGCTTTCAGCCGGCATCCCGGTCAGCCCTAGGGCTGACACATGTACAAGCACTCCGCACTCCCTCTGGGTTACCTCGGGTTCAGGCGCGTGCAGAGCCCGCCCAGGAGGGCGAACGGAATCGTCGTGGAAGAGGTTGAGCGACATGGATGTCGCGAGAGCCGCGATGGGCCATGGATGGCCCACCGCGGCGGGCCTCTGGAACGGCGATGGAGTGAGCGAACCCTGGTGCAGCCAGGGCCGGATGATCGGGCGGAGGGTTTTGGTTACTTTTGCCCTACAAAAGTGACTCGCCCGGGAAGGCGAAACCAAAAACATCAGCAAAAACGCGGCAATCTGGAACAGACACCGAACAACCAGCAAGCCATCACACAAACTTGCCAGTCCGGTATCAAGACCGACTTTCCCAATATTCCGCGAAGCACCTTTTTCATGGCTGCGCCAGGTATGGCGCGTCGTGCGTGAGGCTACCCATTTGCCTGTGGCGTGCTCACGGCCATGCCGGTGAGTCGGGGCGAGGCGAAGGCCTTCGGACGGTTGACCCGCGCGCGAGGGGAGGGCCGGTGTATAGTTAGTTACCTTGCTATCTTTCTTGCGTGTTGCGCACTGCCCCAGGTACTTCATGAGCCTCACCCCGTTATCCGGCGCCAATCATCCACTCAAGGGCATCGGCCTGATGGTGCTGGCGACCTTCCTGTTCGCCAGCCACGATGCCATGTCCAAATACCTGTCGGGTTTCTACCCGATCGTGCTGATCGTCTGGGCGCGCTATCTGGTGCATACCCTGCTGATGGCCGGGATCTTCCTGCCGCAGTCCGGTCTGCGCGTGCTGCGCACCAAACGCCCCGGCTTGCAGGTATTGCGCGCGCTGTGCCTGCTGGGAGTCAGCCTGCTGTTCACCACGGGGCTGATGTTCATTCCGCTGGCCGAGGCGACCTCGGTGATCTTCCTCGCGCCGCTGCTGGTCACGGCGCTGTCGGTGCCATTGCTGGGCGAGCGCGTCAGCCTTGGCCAGTGGGCAGCGGTGCTCATCGGTTTCGTCGGTGTGCTGGTCATCGTCCATCCGGGCGGCAGCCTGTTCACCCCGGCGGTGTTGCTGCCCTTGAGCGCGGCGCTGTGCTTCAGCCTCTACCAGATCCTCACCCGCCGCCTGAGCGAAGTGGACAGCGCCACCACCAGCAACTTCTGCGCCGGGCTGGTCAACACCCTGGTGATGAGCCTGCTGGTGCCCTTCTTCTGGCAGGTGCCCAGCCTCACCCATGGCCTGATGATGCTGGCGCTGGGTGGCTTCGGCATGGGCGCCCATCTGCTGCTGACCCATGCCTTCCGCCATGCGGCCCCCGCATTGCTGGCGCCGTTCGGCTACGTGCAGATCGTCTTTGCCGGGTTGCTGGGCTGGCTGGTGTTCCAGCACACGCCAGACACCACGGCGCTGGTCGGTATCGTCGTCATCTGCCTGAGCGGCCTGGCCGCCGCCTGGCAGAGCCGACGTTGAGGCACAGAGAGGCGCGAAGCTGACCGAGGAGAACATCCGCAAAGGCTAGTCGGAGTGGGCGCCCGAATAGCCTACGGCCATCCAGCAATGGCGTAGCCCGGATGCAATCCGGGATTGCCCTCACGCCCCGTCGCTGACTTGGGCGACGCGGTTGCGGCCGCTGTGCTTGGCGAGATAGAGGCCTTCGTCGGCCTTGATCACCAGGCTCAGCGGTTCGCTGCCCATCGCCGGGCGCAGGGTGGCGAGGCCGATGCTGACGCTGATCGACGAACCCGGCGTGGGCAGGTCATGGGGAATGCCCAGCGCCTCCACGGCGCGGCGGATCTTCTCGGCCTGCAGGCGCGCACCACCGGCTGCGGTGCTGGGCATGATCACGGCGAATTCCTCGCCGCCATAGCGTGCGACCAGGTCGCTCGAGCGTGAACAACTGGCACGCAGGGTGTCACCGACGCGGCGCAACACGTCGTCGCCTTCCACATGGCCGTACTGGTCGTTGTAGGCCTTGAAATAGTCCACGTCGATCATCAGCAGCGACAACTCGTTCTGCTCGCGCATGGCGCGGCTCCATTCGATTTCCAGGTACTCGTCGAAGTAGCGGCGGTTGGCCAGGCCGGTCAGGCCGTCGGACTTGATCAGCCGTTGCAGTACCAGGTTGGTGTCGAGCAGTTGCTGTTGGCTCTCACGCAGCGCCCGGTAGGCTTCGTCGCGCTGCAGCAGGGTGAGGTAGGAGCGCGAGTGATAGCGAATGCGTGCCAGCAGTTCGATCACGTCCGGCAGTTTGACCAGATAGTCGTTGGCGCCCGCGCTGAAGGCGGCGCTCTTGACCTGGGGATCTTCCTTGGTCGACAGCACGATGATCGGTACGTCGCGCAGGCCCGGGGCGGCGCGATACTGGCCGAGCAGTTCGAGGCCGTCGATGCCGGGCATGACCAGATCCTGCAGGATCACCGTCGGCTTGATCTGCTGCGCTACGCTCAGCGCCTGCTGCGGGTCGGAGCAGAAGTGGAAGTCGATGTCGCTCTCCTCGCTCAGTGCCCGTCTCACGGCCTCGCCGATCATGGCCTGATCGTCGACCAGCAGCACCATCATGGGCTGCTCGTGCAGGCCATGTTGCGGGTTGGAATCCCCTATGGGCCGTTGCATTACCTTGTCTCCGCCAATATGTGAATGATGAAGGCGCTCAGCCCAGTCGCTCGACCAGGCGCGCCGCGATCCTGCCCAGTGGCAGGACTTCGACCGCAGCATCCAGCGCCACAGCGGCCTTGGGCATGCCATACACGGCGCTGCTGGCCTGATCCTGGGCGATGGTGTGGAAACCGCGTTCGCGCATCCGTTTCAGACCCTGTGCACCGTCGCGTCCCATGCCCGTCAGGAGCACGCCGATCGCTTCGCCGCGCCAGTGGCTGGCCACGCTCTCGAAGAACACATCGATAGAGGGACGATAGACCTGATCGAGCGGTTCGCGACGATATTCCAGATGCCCCTGCTCGGTCAGATACAGATGATTGTTGGTGCCGGCCAACAAGACGGCGCCGGGTTGCAGGGCTTCGCCGTCTCGGGCCAGGCGTACGGGCATCTGCGACTCGCTGGCCAGCCATTGCGCCATGCCGGCGGCGAACACCTCGTCGACATGCTGAACCAGCACGATGCTGGCCGCGAAATCACTGGGAATCTCCCTGAGCAACTCCACCAGGGACGCCGGGCCACCGGCGGAGGCGCCGATGGCCACCAGGCTCCGGCCACGGTTCTCGTTACCGCTCAGAGGCGACTGTCGGACCGAGCGCGAGGTCTTGTGGCCGATCATCCAGGCGATGTTGTGGATCTTGCGGCGCAGGGTCGCCGCGTCGAGCGTCTGCTGCGGGCCGAGTGACGGCACGGCGACCACGTCCAGGGCGCCGGCGCCCATGGCATCGAACACCTGGGTCATGTTGCGCTCGACATCGGAAGTGACGATGAGGATGGCGCAGGGGGTGTCCTGCATGATCCGACGGGTCGCCTGTACGCCGTCCATGCCGGGCATCAGCATGTCCATCAGTAGCAGGTCGGGCAGATCCTCCTGGCAGCGGAGCACGGCTTCCTCGCCATCGGTGGCCACCCAGATCAACTGGTATTGCGGCTCGGTGGCCAGGGCGCGGCGCAGCGCCTCGACGGCCAGCGGCATGTCATTGGCAATGGCGATCCTCATTCGCGGGCCTCACCGATCAGGGTTTGTACGGCATCGAGCAGCGCTTCGTCATGGAAGCTCGCCTTGGCTAGATAATAGTCGGCACCGGCCTCCAGGCCACGGCGGCGATCCTCTTCGCGATCCTTGTAGGACACCACCATCACCGGCAGCGAGCGCAGGCGCGGATCCTGGCGTACCAGGGTGACCAGCTCGATGCCGTCCATGCGCGGCATGTCGATATCACTGATCAGCAGGTCGAAGTTCCCGGCGCGCAGGGCGTTCCAGCCGTCCATGCCGTCGACGGCCACTTCCACCTGATAGCCGCGGCTGAGCAGCAGCTTGCGCTCCAGCTCGCGCACCGTCAGCGAGTCGTCGACCACCAGCACGCGCTTGGCCTGCGTCTGGCGTGCCTGGCTGCCATGGTCGACCCGCTGCAGATGGCCGGCGCCGAGCAGTTTGCCCACCGAGTTGAGCAGGTCATCGACATCGAGAATCAGCACCGGCGTGCCATCGTGCAGCAAGGCGCCTGCCGCCACGTCGCGCACCTTGCCCAGGCGGGGATCGAGCGGCATCAGCACCAGGGTGTACTCGCCGATGAAGGCCTCCACGGCCAGGCCATGGCAGCGCTCGCGATCACGGATCAGCACGATCGGGATGTTCTCCTGCTCGCCTTGTGCGTCGGGGCGCTGCAGTAATTGGGCGACGGAGATCAGGCCGATGTGTTCGTCCTCCAACCAGAACTGCTGGCGCCCTTCGAGCTGGACGATGGCGCTGCGCGGCAGACGCAGCATGCGTTCGATCTGCGCCAGCGGGAAGGCATAGGCCTCGCCGCCGATGCTCACCACCAGGGCGCGCACCACCGACAGGGTCAGCGGTAGTTCGAGGTGGAACAGGCAGCCCGCCTGTGGGCTGCGTAACAGGCGGACATTGCCGCGCATGCGGCGAATCTCGTGCTGCACCACATCCAGGCCGACGCCACGCCCGGAGACTTCGGTGACCTGCTGGCTGAGGCTGAAGCCGGGCAGGAAGAGGAAGGCCAGCAGTTCTTCCTCGGTCATCTGCGCCACCTGTTCCGCCGAGGCTAACTGGCGGCTGACCACGGCCTGGGCGACGCGGTCGAGGTCGATGCCGGCGCCATCGTCGCTGACCTCCAGCACCAGCATGCCGGCATGGTGGCGTGCACGCAGTTGCACGCAGCCTTCCTCCGCCTTGCCCTTGCGCGTGCGCTCGGCCGGTTGCTCGATGCCATGGTCGACGGCATTGCGCAGCAGGTGGGTCAGTGGCGCTTCCAGGCGTTGCAGCACGTCGCGGTCGACCTGGGTATTCTCGCCTTCGATCTCCAGGCGTACCTGCTTGCCCAGCGAACGGCCGAGATCACGCAGCATGCGCGCCTGGCCGCCGAGGACATCGGCGAACGGGCGCATGCGCGCCGCCAGGGCCAGGTCATAGAGCTGCTGGGTGCGCTGACCGCCATGCCAGACGAAGTCGTCGAACAGCTCCTGATGAGCCTGCAACTGCTGCTGGCATTCGATCAGCAGGTTGCGACTCTCGTTGAACAGGGCCTGGGCGGTGGCATCCAGGGCGCTGCCGAGCAGGTGTTCGCGCAGGGATTCCAGGGTGCGCCGCGCTGCTTCCTGCTGGCGCTTGAGACGCTGCAGGGCTGCGCTCAACGGCTTGGTGCGCTGGAATTCCACCAGCGACTTGCCGGAGAGGTCGATCAGGTGGTCGAAGCGTTCGGCCGATACGCGCAGCACCCGGGCGTTGCGTTCGTCCGCCTGAGTGTCGCTGGATGTCGCGGCAGCGGCAGGATTTGCCGGGGCCTGATCGGCGGTTGCGCTGGGCACGGTCGACGCTATCGGGGCTGGTGCGGGCTGGCCGAACAGCGTGCGCAAGCGCGAGGTCAGGCTGGCCACTTCGGCGTCGAGGGCCTCGTCGGGCTGCGCCTGGCCGATGCGCAGGAGCAGGTCGGAGCCCTGCAGCAAGGCATCGATATGTTCCGGCGACAGGCGTAGCCGGTGTTCCTGTGCGGCCACCAGCATGTCTTCCATGACATGGGCGACCTGAACGCCATTGTCCAGGCCGACGATGCGCGCGGCACCCTTGAGCGAGTGGGCTGCCCGCATGCAGGCCTCGAGCTGCCCGGCATTGATCGGGTCGCGCTCGAGCGTCAGCAGGCCGCTGTCGAACACCTGCTTCTGCGCCTCCGCCTCCAGGCGGAAGAGTTCCAGCAGCGATGCATCCCTCATCTGATCCGGTGTCACGCGAGGCTCCTGATCATGTGCTGCAACAGCGCTTCGTCATCCAGTACGGTGATGCTGCGCGCCTGCCACTGCAGCACTCCGGCGCTGAAGCGACTGATGGCGCGGCTGTCTTCGTGGCGTGGGTTGCTGATGCGTGCCAGCGGCACGCGCTGGGTGCCGCTGACTTCGTCCACGGGGATCACCAGCGGGCCACTTTCGCTGTGCAGAATCAGCATGCGCGGGATCACCCGGCGATTGTCGCTCGGCGCTGCCTGGCTCGGCAGACCGAGCAGGTCGGCCAGCGACAGGCAGGCGACCAGGGTGCCGCGAACGTTGGTTACCCCAAGCAGGCCTTGCTCGTTGCGATGCGGCAGCACGTGGATCGGCGACACCGGCATCACTTCGGCCAGGCGTCGCGTGGCGATGCCCAGCCATTGTTCGCCGAGACGGAAGATCAGCAGCGAGCGCTGCTCGCCGACCTGGGGCGGAGTGTCTTCGGCCTCGTCCTCTGCCGGTGCTTCGTTCTGCAGACTGCCGTAGCGGTCGAGCAGGGCGATGGCGGCGGCGCCGTAGACCTCGCAGTTGCGGCAGTGGATATGATGCGCCAGGAGCGGGCAGCTCTTGTCGCCGAACACGCCGATGCGGTTCCAGCAGTCGTCCACCTGCGTCCGTTCGAGCAGGGTCTCAGTCACGCTTGCCTACCTCCGTGTTCTGCGCACGCCGGTACAGGCGCTGTGCTGCGTTGGTATCACCCTGGGCTTGCAGATGTGCGGCCAGGTGGGTAAGCGCCTCAGGATGTTGCGGATCGAGATAGATGGCCTTGCGGTAGTAGGCGCAGGCCTGCTCACCGTTGCCTTGCACGTCGCTGAGCAGGCCCAGCCAGTAGTAGCCCTCGGCACTGGGGCCCTGTGCCTGCAGATGCCGTTCGCAGCGTTGCCGGGCTTCGTCGCTGCGCCCGGCGTTGGCCAGCGCGGCGACCTCTTGCCAGATGTCCCGCGCCTGGCTGGCAGGTACGACCGGCGCCTGCACTGCCGGGCTGGGGCGCTGGCGCACCGCGACGCTGGGCCGTGGTGCCGGCATCGGCGCCTGGCGCAGCGGCGGCGTGCTGGGGCGCGGCACGGGAGCGGGCGCCGGTCTGGGTGGTGCCACGCGGAAGGCGAAGGTCTGTTGCCGGCCGATGGCCTGCAGGCCGCTCTGGCTGGCCAGGCTGGCTTCGGCCGGGCCGATGAACAGGGTGCCGCCTTCCTGCAATTGGCGCTTGAGCGCTTCCAGCACGCGCACCTGAGTGAGGCGGTCGAAATAGATCAGCAGGTTGCGGCAGAAGATGAAGTCGTAGGGGGCTTCGCCTGCGAACAACGCGGGATCCAGCAGGTTGCCGGTACGCAGGCTGACGCAGTCACGCACCCGAGTATCAAGCAGATAACCATCGGCCTGTTGCTGGAAGTGGCGCTGACGAAATGCCAGTTGCTCGCCACGGAACGAGTTGCGCCCGTACAGGCCGCGGCGCGCCTGTTCCAGTACCTTGTCGCTGACGTCCAGCGCGTCAATATGGAACTGCGCGGGCAGGAGGCCGGCGTCGAGCAGGGTCATGGCGATGGAGTAGGGCTCCTCGCCGCTGGAGCAGGGCAGGCTGATCAGCCGTAGCGGACGACTGCCGGCTAGCTGCACCAGTCGTTCCACGGCCAGGCTGGCCAGCGCGTTGAAGGACTCGGGATAGCGGAAGAACCAGGTTTCCGGCACTACCACGGCCTCGACCAGTGCCTGTTGTTCGCGCGGCGAGCCGCCCAATGTGGTCCAGTAATCTTCCAGCGCGCTCTGTTCGAGCGCCGCCATGCGCTGGCGCACCGCTCGCTCGATCACGCTGCGGCCGATCGACTCGGCGTCCAGGCCGATACGGCTTTTGAGCAGGCGTTCGATGTGCTCGATCATGCCGTCAGTCTCACTCCTGTGCCTGGAACAGCAGGGCGCGCATGGAGCTATCGAGCAGGCCGGCAACCTCGATGCGCTGGATCAGGCCGGCGCCCTTGCCTTGCACGGGGCCGAGATAATCGGGCTGGCCGGCTTCCAGCCCGCTGCTCTGGAACGCTTCTTCCGAGAGGCGCAGGGTGTTGGTCGCCTGCTCGAGAATCAGCCCCAGCACGGCGTCAGCCTCAATCATGGGTGCATCGAAATGCACCAGCACCAGGCGCGTGCTGTTGCGCGCCAGGGCCGGGCGGCCGAGCACGCGACGGCTGAGATCGAGTACCGGGATCATCCGTCCGCGATGCGCGAGCAAGCCGGCGACCCATTCTGGCGCCTCGGGAATCTGCTTGAGGCGGCGCAGCGGCAGCACCTCGACCACCTCGCGGGCGGCGAGCGCATAGCGATCCTCGCCGAGCTGGAACTGCAGGTGCAGTTCGCCGGCCGACGCCTTGCTGGAGGCTTGCATGCTCAGACCTTGAAGCGGCTGACGCCAACGCGCAGGTTGTTGGCCACCTGGTTCAGCTCGTCGATGGCGCTGCCGGCCTGGCGCAGCGAGTCGACGGTCTGGCTGCTCGCTTCGCTCAGTTGCACCAGTGCCTGGTTGATCTGTTCGGCGCCGGTGGACTGCGCCTGCATGCCCTCGTTGACCATCTGGATACGCGGGGCCAGGGCTTGCACCTGCTGGATGATCTGATTGAGCTGGTCGCCCATCTGGGTCATCTCACCGATGCCGCGGCGTACTTCTTCGGAGAACTTGTCCATGCCCATCACGCCGGCCGACACGGCAGACTGGATCTCGCGCACCATCTGCTCGATGTCGTAGGTGGCCACTGCGGTCTGGTCGGCCAGGCGACGCACTTCCACGGCCACCACGGCGAAGCCCTTACCATATTCGCCGGCTTTCTCCGCCTCGATGGCGGCATTCACCGACAGCAGGTTGGTCTGGTCAGCCACCTTGACGATGGTGGTGACCACCTGGGTGATGTTGCCGGCCTTCTCGTTGAGGATCGACAGCTTGCCGTTGACCACGTCGGCGGCACCCATCACCTGATGCATGATCTCTTCCATGCGCGCCAGGCCGAGCTGGCCGGTGCCGGCGAGGATGGAGGTCTGTTCGGCGGTGTCGGACACCTCGCTCATGGTGCGCACCAGGTCGCGTGAGGTGGCGGCGATTTCCCGCGAGGTGGCGCCGATCTCGGTGGTGGTGGCGGCGGTTTCCGTGGCGGTGGCCTGCTGCTGGCGCGAGGTGGCGGCAATCTCGGTGACCGAGGTGGTCATCTGCACGGCCGAACGCTGAGCGTTGCCGACCAGGGTCTTGAGTTCGGCCACCATGCTGTTGAAACCCTGCTCGATGACGTTGAACTCGTCGTGCCGTTGCAGATCCAGTCGTACCGACAGGTCGCCGCTTTCCAGGGTCTTGAGCTTGCTGACGATGAGATTGACCGGCTGAAGAATGGAGCGCAACAGCAGCAGCCCGCTGACCGCTGCAATGATGATGATCAGCAGAATCGAGAGGGGGATGGTGAGTTCCAGCGTATGCACGGCGTTGTTGATCAGCTTGGTGGCCGTGTCGGACTGTTCGCGGTTGATCTTGCTCAGCTGTGACAGATTGAGCTGGCCCTCATCCCACTTGGGGAACACCTTGTTGCCGCCGAACTGGCGAGCGGCGTAGAGATCACCAGTTTCGAGTATGGCGAGCAACTGCGCATGCAGCTTGCGGTATTGCTGGTAATTGCGTTGGAAGGCATCCAGCAGCTTCTGCTCGCCCTCGTTGGTTACCGTGCGCCGGTATTCGCCAAGCAATTGCTCGATGGCATCCTGGTAAGCCGCGCACTGGTCGCGGTAATGCGCAATCAGGGTGTCGTCCTTTTCGTCGAGCAGGCGTAGCTGCAGGCGACGGGTATCGAGCATGTGCCGCGCCCATTGATCCTGCATCTCGTTGACGTAGTAGGCGCCCGGGACGGAGTTGTTGACCATCTGCTCCGTTTCTTTCTTGATCAGCGTGGTACGCAGGTACGCCATCATGGCCATGAGCAGCAGGATGACGATGATCACGGTAAAGCTGGCAATGATGCGATTGCGTAAGGTCAGGTTCTTCATAATTCTCGTTGCCCAGGCTGATCCCTGCGGAAGTCGATTACAGCATAGCGGCAAAGGGCCGCTGGCATGGCGGTGGCTGACTGTGCAGTGCGGCGTGGAAAAAGAAAATAAAAAAGCCGGCTTGTGGCCGGCTTTTCGGAGGTGTCAGGGCTTACTTCTGGTATGCCGCGACTGCCTTGTTGATCAGGCCGCGGGCTTCTTCAGCGCCGCCCCAGCCTTCTACCTTGACCCACTTGCCCTTCTCCAGATCCTTGTAGTTCTCGAAGAAGTGCTTGATCTGCTCGATCAGTAGCGCGGGCAGGTCGGTGTATTCCTGAACGTCCTTGTACAGAACGGTCAGCTTGTCATGCGGTACGGCAACCAGCTTGGCGTCGCCGCCGGCTTCGTCGCTCATGTGCAGCACGCCCACCGGACGGGCGCGAATCACCGAACCCGGTGCGACCGGGTAAGGGGTCACGACCAGCACGTCGAGGGGGTCGCCGTCGTCGGCCAGGGTGTGCGGGATGAAACCGTAGTTGGCCGGGTAGAACATCGGCGTGGCCATGAAGCGGTCGACCATCAGGCAGTCGGTGTCATGGTCGATTTCGTATTTGATCGGCGCGTGGTTAGCCGGGATTTCGATGGCAACGTAGATGTCGTTCGGCAGGTCTTTGCCAGCCGGGATCTTGCTGTAGCTCATGGGGGAACTCCCAGGGAGGGCCAAAAAGTGGGGCGTATTATAGGCGGATTCGCATGACGTTACTACGTTAGCCTACTCAGCAATTGGTCGCGGTTTCGACCGATTTGTAGTCGGGGTGTTCCGCCTGTAGGCGCTGTAATCGCGCCAGGCTGTCCTGACGATAGAAAAGCGCCAGTTGCCGGTAAACCTCGGGGAAAGCATGCGCCAGCAGATCCGGTGCGCTGAAGAAGTATTCGCTGGTCACGGCGAAGAACTCCGCCGGGTCTTCGGCCGCGTACGGGTCGATGGCGGTTTCGGCCTCGGGGTTGGCGTCCAGCTCGGCGTTCAGTGCGTCATAGGCGCTCTGCATGGCATGCGCCCAGTCCTGCACGCGCATGTCGCGGTGCAGCGGCGGCAGGCCGTTGGCGCCGCCTTCGAGCATGTCCAGCTTGTGCGCCAGCTCGTGGATTACCAGGTTGTAACCCTCCCAGCCGCCGCTGGCCTCGACGCCGGGCCAGGCGAGGATCACCGGGCCTTGCTGCCAGGCTTCGCCGCTGCGCGCGTCGTCCCATTCATGCTCGATGCCGGCGGCGTCGCGGTGGCGTTGCGGGCTGAGGAAGTCGTCGGGATAGAGGACGATCTCGTGAAAACCGCGATACCAGTCCAGTTCCTCCAGATTCAGCAGCGGCAACTGCGCTTGCGTGGCCAGCAGCAGATGCTCGATCGGGCCGAGTTTGAGGCCGGGTAGGGCGGTCAGATGCTTGTCGTGCAGGAACAATACGGCGCGCTCGCGCAGACGCTGCAGCTCCTGCTCATCGAGGCCATCGAGAATCGGCAGGCGCTGGCGCACTGCGGCCCAGTGTTCGGGATCGACCGGGTTGCGTTCGAGGGTGCGACTACGGCGCCAGGCCTTGAGTGACCACATGGAGAGAGCTTCGTGGTGGAAAACTGGTGATAAAACGCTGGCCTATCAGTCTTCGTTGATGGGCAGCACGTAGTTCTTGAACTGCTCATCCTCGTGGAAACCGATGGACTCGTAGACCTTCTGTGCCACCTCGTTGTCACGGCTGGTGGCCACGCGCATGCGCACGGCGTTGGTTTCCTTGGCCATCTGCTTGGCGGTGTGCAGCAGACGGTCGGCCACCAGTTGGCGGCGCGCGTCTTCGGCCACGTAGATGTCGTTGAGAATCCACACGCGCTTGAGCGACAGCGAGGAGTAGCTGGGGTAGAGCTGGCAGAAGCCGAGCAGTTTGTCTTCATCGTCGGCCAGGGCCAGGTAGATCACCGATTCCTTGCGGCGCAGGCGCTTCTCGAGGAATTTGCGCGAGGACTCCGGGAACGGCAGTTCGTTATAGAACTCGCGGTATTTGACGAACAGCGGGGTCAACAGATCCAGGTGCTCCAGGGTGGCTTGGACGATGCGCATGGCGGGCCTCGACTTCTTCTGTGGTGGGCTGGAGTTGTTGTACGACAGACCAGCCGATGCTGCCTCAAAGCCAGTTGAAAGCGCAATCCAAGCAAGCGTTTGATTTTATGCGCAGGGGGGCAGAACGTCTGGGCTATGGGGCTAAGAGGATTCCAGGTCGGTGGGCTCAGGTAGCGGGAAGTTGCAACTGCAGGCCGAGGCGGCTGCCTTCGTTGAGGATGTGCTGGCGCATCGCGCGGCTGGCCTGCTCGCTGTCGCGGCGGCGAATGGCGCGCAGGATGGTCTCGTGTTCGTCGAGAATCTGCTCGGCGTGTTCGGGTTCGCGTAACGCCGGGCCTTCGCTCTGCTCCAGCGCCCCTGCAGTCTGTCGGGATACGCTGAGGAAGATCGGGTTGGAGGTGATGGTCACCAGCTTGCGATGGAAGGCCGTGTAGGCGCTCGCCAGGGCCTGTGGGTTGCGATCCTCGACGGCCTCGCGCATGTCCATGGCCAGCAGCCGCAACTGGCTCAGGGCATTGTCGTCCACCGATTGTGCCACCAGGCCGGCGATGAAGGGTTCCAGGGCGTAGCGCAGTTGCAGCACGTTCTCCAGGGTAGCCGCGCGGGCTGTGGCCTGAGCTGCCGTAACATCGACGGGCTGCGGTGCGTCGAGCACCAGCACGCCCTTGCCGGGCAGGGAGCGCAGCACGCCGAGGGTTTCCAGCACGGTGATGGCTTCGCGCAGGCTCGGCCGGCTGATCTGCAGTTGCTCAGCCAGCTCGCGCTGCCCGGGCAGCATCTGGCCGGCGGCCCACTGCCCGCGTTCTATGGGCTCGAGCAGCTTCTGCACGATCGAGTTGAGCCGTTTGGATGACGCGAACATTGAGCCTTCCCTCCCTGTTGGAGCCTTGATGCCGTGCTCAGGCATCCGTTCTGCCGGAGCGTGCCAGCGGTGTGTGCGACGCGTCGCTGCTGGCCTGGGCCGGGTTGGCGATGCACTGCTGGGCATGTTCGAGATCCATGTCGTTCTCCCAGCGGGCGATGGCTACGGTGGCGACACAGTTGCCGGTGAGATTGGTCAGCGCCCGGCCGATGCCCATGAACCAGTCCACCGAGAGTACCAGCACCAGCCCGGCGGCAGGGATGGCTGGTACAGCGCTGAGGGTGGCGGCGAGGATCACCAGCGCCGAGCCGGGAATGCCATGGGCGCCCTTGGAGGTGACCAGCGACACCAGCAGGATGGTCAGCAGGTCGCCCGCCGAGAGCGGGGTGCCGGTGGCATGGGCGATGAACACCACGGCCAGGGTGAGGTAGATGGAAAAGCCGTCCAGGTTGAAGGAATAGCCGGTGGGAATCACCAGGCCGACGGTGGAGCTGCGAATGCCGAGGCGTTCCAGCTTGCGCATCACCTGTGGCAGCACCGCGTCGGAGGAGGCCGTGCCGAAGACGATCACCAGCTCCTCACGGAAGTAACGCAAGAACGGCAGCAACGGCAAGCCGCACAGGCGCAGGACACTGCCCAGGATCAGCACCACGAAGAGGATGCAGGTGAGGTAGAACACGGCCACCAGCGCGCCCAGGTGGCTCAGGGATTCGAGGCCGTAGCGGCTGGTGGTGAAGGCCACCGCGCCGAATACGCCGATGGGCGCCAGGCGTACGATCATGCCCATGATGCGGAAGATCACGTGGCTGACCTCGCCGATCAGCTTCGACAGCCCAGCCGCCTGCTCGCCCACCAGATTCAGGGCGCTGCCGAACAGCACGGCGAACAGCAGCACCTGGAGGATGTTGTTCTCGGCGAAGGCGCTGAATACCGAGGTGGGAATCAGGCCGAGGATGAACTCCACCGGGCCGTGCAGATGCGCCCCTGAACTCAGCGTCGCTGCATCCTTGCCGGAGAGACCGGCCAGGTCGATGTTGGCGCCGGAGCCAAGCCCCAGGCCATAGGCCACGGCCAGGCCGATAACCAGGGCGACCGTGGTCAGCACCTCGAAGTAGATCACCGATTTCAGGCCGATACGCCCCACCTTTTTCAGATCGCCCGCACCGGAGATGCCGTTGACCACGACGCAGAAGACGATCAGCGCAATGAGCATCTTGATCAGCTTGATGAAGCCGTCACCGAGCGGCTTGAGCTGTGAGGACAGGTCTGGAAGCGCGACCCCGACGAGAATGCCGAGCAGCAGGCCGATGATGACCTGCAGGAATATCGAGCGGGAGCAGAGCTTGAGCAGCATGCGGGAGTCTCCGTGCGGTCGCGCTCGCCGTGCACGTGAAAGGCATCGTCGCGAGCGCTGTTCATTGTTGTGGTATTACCGGTCAGACCAGTCGAGACTATGACCAATGCCGGATTCTTGGCAAGGGCCTTTCGTCCAGCCTGGCGTTGTCAGAATCCGTTGCTAGGGCGCGACCTTTTCTCCGTTCATCGGTCAAAGGGCGACAGCGGCGGTCATGGGGCCGGTTTGGCTGCTGTGCTAATCTGCGACGAGTTTTCCGGGCTGAAACGGCCCGTCCCAGAGGTCATCCATGCATATCCACATTCTCGGCATCTGCGGCACCTTCATGGGCTCGCTGGCCGTTCTGGCCAAGGAACTTGGCCACCGCGTCACCGGCTCCGATGCCAATGTCTACCCGCCCATGAGCACCCAGCTCGAAGCTCAGGGCATCGAGTTGATGCAGGGTTACGACCCGGCGCACCTGCAGCCGGCGCCCGACCTGGTGGTAGTGGGCAACGCCATGAGCCGGGGTAATCCGGCGGTCGAATACGTCCTGAACAAGGGCCTGCCCTATGTGTCCGGCCCACAGTGGCTGGCCGATCACGTGTTGCAGGGGCGCTGGGTACTGGCGGTGGCCGGCACTCATGGCAAGACCAGCAGCTCGAGCATGCTGGCCTGGGTGCTGGAGCATGCCGGTATGGCGCCGGGCTTTCTGATCGGTGGTGTACCGCAGAACTTCGGTATTTCCGCGCGCCTGGGCGACACACCGTTCTTCGTGGTCGAGGCCGACGAGTACGACAGCGCCTTCTTCGACAAGCGCAGCAAGTTCGTGCATTACCGCCCGCGCACCGCGATCCTCAACAATCTGGAATTCGACCACGCGGACATCTTCCCGGATCTGGCGGCCATCGAGCGGCAGTTCCACCACTTGGTACGCATCATTCCCAGCGAGGGCCTGGTCATCCATCCGGCCAGCGAAGCCGCGCTGGCGCGGGTGATCGAGATGGGCTGCTGGACGCCGGTGCAGACCACCGGCGAGGGCGGCCAGTGGCAGGCGCGCCTGCTCAGTGCTGACGGCTCGCGCTTCGAGGTGAGCTTCGACGGCAAGGTGGAAGGCACCGTTGAATGGAACCTCACCGGTCAGCACAACGTCGCCAATGCCCTGGCCGTGCTCGCCGCGGCGCGCCACGTCGGCGTGGTGCCGGCGTTGGGCGTCGAGGCGCTGGGCCAGTTCATCAACGCCAAGCGACGCATGGAAAAGGTCGCCGAAGTGAATGGCGTGACCGTCTTCGACGACTTCGCCCATCACCCCACCGCCATCGCTACCACCCTGGATGGTCTGCGCAAGCGTGTCGGTGACGACACTCAGGTGATTGCGGTGATCGAGCCGCGCTCCAATTCCATGAAGCTCGGCGCCCACCGCGACGGATTGGCCGAATCCGCCGAGCAGGCCGATGCGGTGTTCTGGTATGCACCGCCGAATCTGGGCTGGGATCTGGCCGCGACAGTGGCCCAGGCGCGCAACCCGACGCGGGTATGCGACTCGCTGGAGTCGATCATCGACGGCGTGAAAGCCCTGGCGCGCCCCGGCACCCAGGTGGTGATCATGAGCAACGGCGGCTTTGGCGGTCTGCACGGCAAGCTGGCAGCAGCTCTGGAGGGATGAATGTCTGGTCCTGAACGCATCACTCTGGCCATGACCGGCGCCTCTGGCGCGCAATACGGCCTGCGCCTGCTCGACTGCCTGGTGCAGGAAGATCGCGAAGTGCACTTCCTGATCTCCAGGGCCGCGCAACTGGTCATGGCCACCGAAACCGACGTGGCGCTACCGGCCAAGCCGCAGGCCATGGCGCAGTTTCTCACCGAGTACACTGGCGCGGCGCCCGGGCAGGTGCGCGTCTACGGCAAGGAAGACTGGATGGCGCCAGCGGCCTCCGGCTCCGGTGCACCGACTGCCATGGTGGTGGTGCCCTGCAGCACTGGTACCTTGTCCGCCATCGCCACCGGCGCCTGCAACAACCTGATCGAACGTGCCGCCGACGTGGCGCTCAAGGAGCGTCGTCAGCTGATCCTGGTGCCACGCGAGGCGCCATATTCGAGCATCCATCTGGAGAACATGCTCAAACTGTCGAACCTTGGCGTGACCATCCTGCCGGCGTCGCCCGGTTTCTATCATCAGCCGCAGACGCTGGATGATCTGGTGGATTTCGTCGTCGCGCGCATCCTCAATTGCCTGGGCATCCCCCAGGACATGCTGCCGCGCTGGGGCGAGCATCACATGGTGTCGGATGACTAGCCGGCTGCTCGTCTGTGGTCTGACGTTGCTGAGCCTTACCGGCTGCGCAACCGTTCGCACTCTCGATGCGGCCAAGCCGGGCGCACCGGTGGTCTACGCCGGCACGCGGCTGGACTGGTATGCGATCAAGGGTGGCTGTTGCCCGCTGGATCGTTTCGGTGCCGAGGCGCCGCGATATGCCGGGCTGGATCTGCCGGCCAGTGCACTGCTCGATACCCTGTTGTTGCCTTTCTCGCTGGCCACTGCCCTGGGGGTGAACCTGGGCGTCAGCGGCGGGCTGTAGGATAAGGCTTGAGGTGGCCATGACGCCGTAGGGTGCGCTGTGCGCACCGGTTTCTGCTGCGGTGTGTTGCCTGGCGTGAATCCGCAACGCCTCGGTGCGCGCGGCGCACCCTACAGGTATGTCCTGGCCTTCAACAGGGCTCGGTTTCCACTTCCTGACACGTCTATCCAGCCGTAGGGTGCGCTGTGCGCACCGGTTTTCTGCGGCGGTGTGTTGCCTGGCGTGAATCCGCAACGCCTCGGTGCGCGCAGCGCACCCTACAGGTATGTCCTGGCCTTCAGCAGGGCTCGGTTTCCATTTCCTGGCATACGTCTATCCATTCGGCATCCACCAGTTCGGCCATGCGCTGTGGGGAAATGCGTACCGCGCTGTGGGTGGCGCCAGCGGCGGGCAGCACTTCATCGAAGGCCAGCAGCGAGCGGTCGCAGTAGACGCTCAGAGGGGTGGCCAGGCCGAACGGGCAGACACCGCCGACCGGATGGCTGGTCAACTCGATCACGGTCTGCGCGTCGAGCATGCGTGCCTTGGCGCCGAAGCATTCCTTCATCTTGCGGTTATCGATGCGCGCATCGCCCCGGGCGACGATCAGCAGGTCGCGCTCGGCGATGCGAAAGGCCAGGGTCTTGGCGATCTGTCCCGGTGATACGCCATGGGCTTCTGCGGCCAGCGCCACGGTGGCGGTGCTGGTCTCCAGCTCGATGATGGCGATGTCGGGTGCCTTGGCGGCAAAGAAGGCGCGTACAGAGGCCAGGCTCATGAAGCGTTTCCCCAGGTCTGTCGAAATGGCGACTTCACCACTGCCAGCTTCCTGCGGGCCAAGCGCAGTTCCGTCATGGTGCGCCCTGTGGTGGCAACCACGTCTGAACGAAGGGGCCATGCTCTCGCTGCATGCCCGGCACGTCAAGGCCTTTGCTGGCACTTGGCCGGTAGATGCCTCGTTTTCGCGGCGCGATCCGGCTCGTTTCGCTCCAGGGGCTGTTGCCGGTCGCTCATGACGAAGCGGCAACAGACTCTAAGCATCGTCTTCGAGATTGTCACCGCAAAAAGCTGCGAAGCACTTGAGTCGATGGCTGCCGTGTTCATCCTCAAGTTGCCAGCTGTCGCTGGAGACTTCGTGCCGCGCGGCCTGTACGGCCGCCAGGCTGAATTGCCAGATACGCCGGGTGCGGCCGTCCATGCATTCGATCCAGAGTACCGGCTGCCCGGTATTGGCCTGCGGGTCACCCAGCAGGCCGTCGTCCAGCTCGAACTGCCAGGCGTGCAGGCCATCGATTTCCAGCATGTCGGCGCTCTGTAGCGCCTCGATCAGGCTTGCCATCGCCTCAGCGCCCCAGACGGCGCAGGTCGGCCGATTCGATCACGCGGGGGCCGTCCTGCTCTTCCAGTGCCAGGCGCCACAGGGCACGGGCCAGTACGCAGGCATCGATGGCCCGGTACTTGCCCGGCAGCCAGCGCAGCAGTGGCGAGGCCAGGCGCTCGCCGAGACGAAACTCATGACGGGTGCCAAGCAGCAGGGAAGGGCGGGCAATGGTCAGTTGTGGCCAGCCCATGGCTTTCAGCGCCTCTTCGGTTTCCCCCTTGACGCGGTTGTAGAACACCGAGGAGCCGGGGTTGGCGCCGAGCGCACTGATCACCACCAGATGGCGGGCGCCAAGCTCGCGCGCGCGGCGGGCGAAAGTCAGAACCAGGTCATGGTCGACCGCGCGGAAGGCCTCCTGCGAGCCAGCCTGCTTGATGGTGCTGCCCAGGCAGCAGAAGGCGGTGTCCACCGGGCCGCTGAGGCTCGGCAGCAAGTCGGCGAGGTCGCCGACTGGGTTGTCCAGGTGTGGGTGCTTGGCCAACGGGCGGCGGGTAGGCGCCAGCACGCGGGCTATGGTGGGTTCGCTGAGCAGGCGGTCGAGCAGGTGCTCGCCGGTCAGGCCGGTGGCGCCTGCGATGAGAATGTGCTGTGGGGTCAGGTGCATGCAGGGGTCTCTTGTCCGTTAGAGCCAGCTTAATGGTTTACGGCTTTGCTGGCCACGGCGTTCAAGGCGCGCTCGGCCTGGCTCTGGCGCAGATTGCGCCATTGCTGGAGCACCTCGCGCGGTGCCCAGATCTGTGGTTCGGAGGGCTCGAAGCCCTCGCTCTGCTCGCGTTCGGCGACCCGTTCCTTGGCCAGCTCGAAGGCGCGCTCGAGGTTGTCGGTCTCGCCCAGGGCCTCGGCGAACAGGGCGCGGCCGAAGTAGGTGAAGTCATTTTCCTCGCTGCAGCCAAAGGACACCCGGTCGGCGCGCGCAGCGGTCATCACCAGGGTCTTGTCGTCTTTCAGCGGTGGGATGAAGCCGCCGGAGTAGCAGGCGGAAATCACCACCACCTTGTAGCGATCCTTCAAGGGGGCGAGCACGGCGGCCAGTTCGCTGGCCGGCAGATCGTCGAGCTGCAGGCGTGGCAGGTCGAGGTTCAGTTCGTGGTGGCGCGAGCCGTGGCTGGTCAGGTAGATGAACACCAGGTCTTCCGCGCCGCTGCGTTCGGCCAGGGCCTGGGCGGCGCGGGCCAGGTTCTCGCGGGTGGCCAGGGGGCGGTCGGCGAGGTGGTCGCGGTGGTTGATCAGGCTGATGCTGCCATGGGCGCCGAAGCGCTCGCGCAGCATCCGGCTGACGTAATCGGCCTCGCGCATGAACACGCTCTGCTTGCCGTCGCCGGCCAGGGTCAGGGCATAGAGTTCGCGTGCCGGCGTGGAGGCGGGAACGGCCGCGATGGCTTCGTCGAGCAGGCGGCCTTGATCGAGCAGGCCCAGTTCGAGGCTGTCCGGCAGGCGACGACCCTGTTCGTCGCGTATTCGCCGCCCGCGCTGCCAGGTGCCGGCCTGGCGTGTGCCATCGGCCAGGGTAAGGGTGCCCTTGCCACTGTATTGGCCATCGGCGAAATGCCCCTGGTAGACGCTGCCGTCGGCCAGAGTCAGGAGGCCTTCACCGGCGTACTGCCAGTCCTCGAACTGGCCGAGGTAGCGGCTGCCATCGGCACCGATGTATTCGCCCTCGCCCTGCATCACGCCCTCGACGAATTCGCCGGCCCAGACGTCGCCATTGGCGCTCTGGTAGCGTCCCTTGCCATGGAACTCGCCATTCTTGAAGCCACCGCTGTAGGTGTCGCCATCGGCATTGCCGTAGCTGCCCTGACCGTCGAGCTGGCCTTGGCTGAACTGGCCGCTGAACTGGTTGCCGTAGGCGTCCTTGCGTACGCCCTGGCCCTTGGGCTGGCCATCGACGAATTGCCCCTGGAAGCTGCTGCCATCGGCCAATTCCAGGGTGCCCAGGCCGTGGAAACGATCATCGCGGAATTCACCCTGGTATTTCTGCCCAGCCTGCTCCAGCAGACCTTCACCGCTGAAACGGTTGCGCGCGAAGCTGCCCTCGTAACGGCTGCCGTCGGGGTATGTCAGAGTGCCCTGGCCGTGGAACATGCCTTCATGGAAGTCACCCTGATAGTGTTCGCCGCCTGGCCCTTGCCATTCACCGGGGCCTTCCAGTTGGCCGTCCTGGAACTGGCCGCTGAACCAGCTACCGTTGCGGTAGTCCAGGCGCCCAGGCCCTTGCAGCAGGCCATTGACCACCTCGCCGCGGTATTGCGCACCATCGGGCAGCACGGCATCGGGCGGCAGTACCTGGCGCACGTCGTCGCAGGCGGTGAGCAGCAGGCTCAGGCAGAGAGGGGCAAGGCGCAGGGTGGGCGAAATCATGACGGACATCCTGGTCGAGAGCATCGGCACGCAGTATGCCGCATGCTTGCCGGCTCGTGCTGTAGCCGTGCACATTCCAGGTGCGAAGAATGGCAGGCCGCCGGCGTTTCGAGGCGAAACGACGACGGCCCCTGGATCAGACGAAGCAGAGGGTCAGGGGTTCAGCGATGTAGGCCGGCTTCTCCTGACCTTCGATCTCCAGCACGGCGCGGGCCTTGAGCAGCCATTGGCCGGGGTTCTTCTCGCTGACGTCGGTGAGGGTCACCACCAGGCGCACGCGCGAGTCGACCTTCACCGGCTGAATGAAACGCACGCTGTCCAGGCCATAGTTGACCGCCATCTTCAGGCCTTGGGGCAGCACCATGATGCCTTCCATCAACATCGGAATCAGCGACAGCGACAGGAAACCATGGGCGATGGTGCTGCCGAACGGCGTGTGCTTGGCTTTCTCCGGGTCGACGTGGATGAACTGATGGTCGCCGGTGCACTCGGCGAACTGGTTGATGCGCTGTTGATCGATGGTCAGCCAGTCGGACTTGCCGAGTTCCTTGCCGACATGATCCTTGAGTTCTGCAACGGGGACTAACTGCATGGTATCTCCTTGAAGACGCGGGTGTTCTTGTTGTTTGCGTGATGTCCTGAGGGTAGATCAGCATGGGCACATTGCCTGGTCAACCCTCCTGCGTCACCCTGAATGGTGCGGCATAGACCGAGCAGAATAAGCAAGACAGAGACCAGCGCTCGTGCGTCGCGCTTATAATGGCCGACATGCCCTGAAAGATGCCCGGAATCCCTTCTGCAACAAGGTGATGCGGGTTATCGCTTGTCTTCTGGAGAACTCAATCATGCTGCTTCGCGGCCTGTCCTGGCTGGTGTTGTGCCAACTGCTCGGCACCGTCCTCAATGTACTGTTCTTGCCTATGCTGCCGGGGCCGATCCTCGGCATGCTGTTGCTGTTCGTCTTCCTCATGCTGCGCGGCGAGGTGGGAGAGTCGCTCAGCGTCGCCTCCAGCAGCCTGCTCAAGTACCTGCCGCTGATTCTGGTGCCGCCAGCGGTGGGCGTGATGGCCTATGCCAACGATATCGCCGAGGACTTCTGGGCGGTGGCTGGTGCTCTGCTCCTGTCGCTACTGCTGTCGGTAGCTTTCGCCGGCTGGCTGATGCAGAAACTGATCGAGCGCCAGCAACGTCGGGAGGAAGCATGAACCTCGATTGGCAAGGTGCCTGGCAGGCGCTGACCCATCATCCGCTATTCGGTATCGGTATCACCCTGGGGGCCTACCAACTCGCCATGGCCGCCTACGAACGCACGCGTTGGGTATTCCTGCAGCCGGTGCTGGTGTCCATGCTGACGGTGATCGGCATTCTCCTGCTCAGCGGCCTGAGCTTCGCCGAATACAAGAACAGCGTGGCCGCACTGACTCTGTTGCTCGGCCCGGCCACCGTGGCTCTGGCCGTGCCGCTGTACCTGAACCTGCGGCGCATCCGCCAGTTGTTCTGGCCGATCATCCTCACCCTGGCGCTGGCCGGCACTCTGGCCACCGTGCTGGGGGTGGGGCTGGCCTGGCTGTTCGGTGCCGAGCGCATCATGCTGATGAGCATGGCACCGAAATCGGTGACCTCGCCGATCGCCATGCTGGTGGCCGATCAGATCGGCGGTATCGCCGCGCTGGCTGCGGTGTTCGTGATGATCACCGGGGTCATCGGCGCCATCGTCGGGCCGTCCATCCTGCGCTTGTGCCAGGTACGCCACCCGGCGGCACAAGGCATGGCGCTGGGCATCACCGCGCATGCCGTGGGCACGGCGCGGGCCCTGCAGGAAGGCGACGAGTGTGGCGCCTTCGCCGCCCTGGCCATGAGCCTGATGGGGGTGATCACTGCCGTGTTGCTGCCCCTGGCCATCGCTTTGCTGGTGTGAGTCGACTGCTGCTCTCTGGCACACTGCGCAGCACCGATATGCTGCGCAAGGTCGCCTGCCGATGAACCTGCCTCTGTTTCCACTCAACACCGTGCTGTTTCCCGGCTGCATGCTCGATTTGCAGCTATTCGAGGCACGTTACCTGGACATGATCAGTCGCTGCATGAAGCAGGGCAGTGGCTTCGGCGTGGTGTGCATCGTCGAGGGGGATGAAGTCGGTGAAGCCGCCAGTCGGTTTGCCAGCATCGGCTGCGAGGCCCTGGTGCGTGATTTTCAGCAGCGGCCCAACGGCTTGCTCGGCATTCGTGTCGAGGGCGGACGGCGCTTTCGCGTGGAGCGCGCGCAGGTACTGCCTGATCAGTTGACCATCGCCGAGGTGGCCTGGCTGGACGAGGAGGTGGATCAGCCCCTGTTACCCGAGCATGCCGACCTCGCGGCCTTGCTCACGGCGTTGGCCGAGCACCCACTGGTCTCCGGGCTGGGCATGGCCAGCCTGGTTGGTGGGCAACAGCAACTTGCCAATCAGCTCGCCTACCTGCTGCCCCTGGATCCGCTGCAAAAGCTCGAACTGCTGCAGCAGCGCGACCCCACCTTGCGTCTGGAGCGCCTGCATGCATTGCTCGATCAGCTCCAGGGCGAGGTCTGAGCCTGCTAGTAGCTGTAGCGCAGCAGGGCACTGGACAATTGCCAGGTGGCCATGCCGCCAAGCACCGCGAGGCAGGCCGGCAGCACGATCCACCACAGGCGCGCCGGCAGTGCTGGCAGCACCTGATGACGTTGCCAGAAGGTCAGGCTGATGCCGCACATGGCCGAGGCCAGCACGGCACCAGCGATGATGTCGCTGGGCCAGTGCACGCCGAGATAGACCCGCGACAGCGCGATGGCCAGTGCCGGCAGGCCCGCTACCACCAGCCAGGCCAGGCGCAGGCGCGCGGATTGGCCGCGCCCGGCCAGCACCCCCAGCACCAGGAAGAAGGCGAAGGCTGCCGAGCTGTGGCCACTGGGAAAACTGAAGCTGGTCAGCGGCTCGCTGAGGATGTCCGGGCGGGCACGGGCAAAGCCGTGCTTCAAGGTGGTATTGGCCAGTGCGGTGAACAACAGGGTCGAACTGGCAAACAGCAGGTGACGCCATTGCCGGGCGAGCAGCAGCAGGCCGCATAGCACCAGGGCGGCGATCAGCTGGGTGTTGAAATCGCCGAGGCGCGTCAGCACCACGATCCACTTGTCCAGATGCGCGTGGCGCTGTTCCTGCACCAGGGTCAGCAAACCCTGGTCGAGCGCGTCCAGGTGTGGCCAGCCGAGTATCATCCCCAGCAGCAGGAGCAGACTGAGGCCGCCAGCGATCAGGCTGGCGCGGCGTTTCTCGACCAGGCTGGCCTGGATGGTCAGCAGCAGGATCAGGCCGATGGCGCCCAGCAGCACGGCGGCTTCGGTCCAGAACCCCTGCGCCATCGGCAGGCGCAGCGCCGCGCCGGTGGCCCAGCCCGGCAGCAGATAGGCCACGGCCCAGCCGGCGGCGGCCACCAGGGTGACGGCGATGAAGCGCACCAGCGGCATGTCGAGCATGCCGGCGACCAGCGGCAGCATCGGTCGCAGGGGGCCGATGAAGCGCCCCACCAGCAGGCTGGCAACGCCGTAACGGCGGAAGTACGCCTCGGCATGCGTCAACCAATCAGGGTGGTTGCGCAGGATCGGCAGGCGCGTGATGCCGTTCTGGAAGCGTCGACCCAGGGCATAGGACAGCGCATCGCCACACAGGCCGCCGGCGTAGGCCAGCAGCAGCGTTTCCCACAGGCTGAGCACGCCGCTGCCGGCGAGCAGCCCGACGCTGAACAGCAGCACCACGCCTGGCAGCAGGATGCCCACCAGGGCCAGGCACTCGAGCAGGGCGATGAGAAAGATCGCCAGCCCCAGCCACTGGGGATGGCTGCTTAGCCAGGTGGTCAGGGTGTCGAGCCAGGCGCTCATGCAGCTCCTCCAGAAAGGGTAATCAAACGATAGTCACGTCCTTCGACCTGGCCACGACGCAGCGGGTTGCGCGTGCAATGACGGGCATAGGCCGCGTCGACGAAGCGGTACGGCAGGTGCTCGTCGCGCCCGTGGGGGATGCCCAGGCGCGCGCATTGCACGATGTGCTGCGGGCGCGCGCCAACATCTTCGACGAATAGCCGCGCCAGGTCGAAACGCTGCCCATCCCAATCCGGCACCTTCAGCGCCAGGGCCTTGCACAGCAGAGTCTGGCCGGCGCACAGGCGCTCAGGCGAGCGCGCCTGGCCCTGGGTGTCGGGGTTGTTGTGCTGCATGACTGCCAATGCCTCGGTGCCGCTGACGGCATCGAACCAGGGGTGGGCGGACTTGATCAGCACCGCGTTGCCTGGGCCCTGGGCGCTGAAGTTCAGCGAGTCGCCGCCGCGCGCGTAATACATGTAGATATGTCCGCCATCCTTGAACAGCGCCTTGCGCTTCTCGGTATAGCCGAGCGAGGCATGGCTGCCTTTGTCGACCAGGTAATAGGCCTCGGTCTCGATGATCCGTGCGCTGAGCCAGAGCCCTCCGACGCGATGACGGATCACCTTGCCGAGCAGCTCCTGAGCCACCTGTTGGGCATCGCGATCGAAGAAGGTATCGGGCAGGGGGCGGGCGCCGGGCCAGGGCAAACTAAGGGTGGGTTCGCTGGGCATGATCTGTCGAAGGGGCTCGCAGCCATCTAATCTGAGGGCGCGAGCATAACAATAAGAGCCTTAAAAATGCCTGAACGCGCCCGAGCCAGCAGTGCCCATATCAGCCCCTCGGCACATTACACCGGCTACGTCTGGTATCGCCATCAGCTTTCCGACCCGGCTTTCGTCACCCCCTTCGGGCGTTTCGTGCATGGCCTGCTCTGGCCCATCAGTTGGGGCGCGCGGGCCGGCTTCGATCTGGATATCGAGACCTTGCTGTTGCAGCGGCATCTGCAGATCGATGCGCAACTGACCCAGGCCATCGAGCAGGGTGGTGTGCGTCAGATCGTGGAAATCGCCTGTGGTCTGTCGCCACGCGGTCGGCGCTTTCGCCAACGCTATCCACAGGTGCGTTACGTCGAGGCGGATCTACCGGCGATGGCCGCGCGCAAGCGCTCGCTGTTGCGTGAGGCCGGCTGGTTGAGCGACGAGCATCTGGTGCGCAGCGTGGACATCCTCGCGCCGCGTGGTGGCCATTGCCTGGCCAGCCTCTTCGCCGAGCTGGATCGGCGCCAGCCGGTAGTGGTGATCACCGAAGGGCTGGTCAATTACTTCGAGCTGCCGGTCATTGAGGACTTCTGGACGCGACTGGCCGAAGAGTTGCGAGCATTCACCGGCGGCACCTACCTCACCGACCTGTACCCGGATCTACGCGAGCACCCGCGTTATCGGCAGTTGCGCTGGGGCGTGGATCTGGTCGGCCGCCTGACGCGCGGCAGCTACCCCCTGCATTACCGTGACCATGGCGGGATAATTGCCGGCTTTCAGCGCTGTGGTTTCGCCCAGGTGCAGGTGCTAGACCCCAGCGCCGATGCGGCGCGCCTGGGCTTGCCGCAGGCGCGGCAGCCAGGCTTGGTACGGGTGATTCAGGCGCAGGTTTGAGGCGCGCGGAAAAAGTGGGTTCTTCGCGGAATCTCGGGGAATCAGTATTGATACCGGACTGGCAAGTTTGTGTGAGTGCCTGTTGCTTGTTGCTTGTTGCTTGTTGCTTGTTCGGGTGCTTGTTCCGGCTTGCCGCGTTTTTGTTGATGTTTTTGGTTTCGCCCTCCCGGGCGAGTCACTTTTGTAGGGCAAAAGTAACCAAAACCCTCCGCCCGGTCATCCGGCCCTCGCTGCGCGAGGGTTCGCTCACTCCATCGCCGCTCCAGAGGCCCGCCGCGGTGGGCCATCCATGGCCCATCGCGGCTCTCGCGACATCCATGTCGCTCAACCTCTTCCACGACGATTCCGCTCACCCTCCTGGGCGGGCTCTGCACGCGCCTGAAACTCCGGTAACTCTTTGGGACTCTGCGTGCTTGAACATGAGGTCAGCCTTAGGGCTGACCAGGATGCCGGCTGCAAGCCGGCAAACTATCCAGGCGAATGAAACTGCGCGAATGAAAGTTCTGGTTTAACTCGACAGCCACATCACGCCTTCACAGCTACCAGAACACGCCGGGCGTACCTTGGAATGCTGGTTCGTTCAGGCGCGCTAACTCCCCCTTCAGGAGGCCGAACGTAGGCATTGCGCAGGGGGCGAGCGGCATGGATGCCGCGAGAGGCTTGAAGGGCCATGGATGGCCCTTGCAAGCCGACCCCGGAGCAATGCCGGAGTGAGGGGAGTCGAGCGAAGCGAGACCCGGATGGCGGGGGTGCGTTTCTTTTGCTTACTTTTCTTTGCGCATTTCAAAGAAAAGTGAGTCGCCCGAGGGGGCGAAACAGGGAGTTCCAGCACACACCGCAGCGGCGCCCAGAACACCGAATCAACCAAACACTCACACAAACTTGCCAGTGCGGTGTCAACCAAGCATTCCCCCTGAAAATGCGATGAACCATAAAGTGCCCACTCTCGATGGCGGCTGTTACGCCGCTCAGGATCCGGGCCGCAGCGCTCAGGCGCAGGCGGCGGTGGGCAGGGTGCTGAGCGCGTCGTGCTCGGCCAGTATCTGACTGGTGTCGCCGTGGGTATGCGGGAAGACGAAGGCCAGGCCGTGCCAGTCGTGCCGCAAGGGCAGCAGACGCCGAGGCGGGAAGCCGCTGCGATGCAGTTGCCAGCCTCGTTGTGGCAGATCCTCGGGCAGGTCGCCCTGCAGCAGGCCACCAAAGAAGCCCAGTGCACTCAATTCCACGTGCCATTGCTGGCCGCTTTCATGGCGCAGCAGAGCCTGGCGCTGGGCTGGCGCCCGGCGTATTTCGCTGCGTTTTTCCAGGTGCGCTAGCTGCTCGCGCAGCAGGCGCGTGCTGCCGAGGGCGCGCGTCGGGAGTGGCTGGCCAGCGAGGAAGGGTTGGTAGAGGGCGGCGCAGGCTTCACGCCGCTCGAACTGCACCAGATGATCGGCCTGGTGGACGATGGCGCAGTCGGCCTGGGTGCAGGCTGCGGCGAACTGAGCATGTTCCCAGGGCTGGGTGAAGTGATCGTGTTCGCCGGCCAGCACCAGGGTTGGGCAGCTCGGGTGCTGAACGAAGCCCTCGAATGCCAGGAGACGCTGGCTATTCTGCCGATAGCGTTCGACGTCGTGCGGGGTCAGGCGCTGGATCTGCCGCAGCAGGGCCTTGCGAAAGGCCGGAGCTACGCCGCTATCTTGCAGGTGCATGGGGTTGAGCAGGCTATTCACGGCGCCCTGGGCGAAGGCTTCGGTATGGCCTTCGTCGAGCAAGGCCAGGCCCTCTTCCAGCAACAGTCGCGAACCTGGGCGACCGAAGGCGGCGATGCCGGCCAGCAGCAGGCGGGCGCAGCGCTGCGGGTGGCGTGCGGCGAACAGCGCCGCCAGCGCCGAGCCATAGGACAGGCCAATGGGCATCAGTGGCGGCAGTTGCAGTTGCTCGGCGAAAGCGGCGATCAGGTCGGCGAGTTGCTGCAGGTTAAGTTCCGGGGCGAGTTGGCTATTGCCACCCTGGCTAGGTAGGTCGAGGAGGATCACCGGATGCTGCGCCAGCAGCGCTTCGACCTCGCTGGCGAAGGAGCGAAAGCTCTGGAAGGCGCCGCCCAGCAGCAGAACCGGCGTGCGCCGATCCTGTTCGTGCTGGGCGAAGGCGAGATAGTGCAGGTGCCAGCCATTGATCTGCAGGACGTCCGGCGCACCGTTGAGGATGGCTGCACTGTAGTGACTGCGATAGCGCATGCTGTGGCCTCCGGCAGGATTTATCGTTGTTATGTCATGACTGGCCTTGCGCTGTGTGAGCGGCCTGAGATTGAAGGTAAACACTGTGGGGGGTTTTGTTTACCCAACCTTCGGGTGGCACCTGGCCATGGATGTCACCGTTACGGGCAGTCCCCTGCAGTCATCGGCCTTGGCGCGTTACCGGCGCTGTTGGGCGAACGACTTGTCTACCGGCCAGGCCGGCGAAACGCCCCCGCTCATGATCCTGGTCGACCACTCGCCAGGCGTGGCTGTGCGCCGAGGCGCTGGCGGGATATAATCGGCCCCTTTTTTCAACCGTCAGACTTCCGCCGCCATGACCGAGTCCGTGCACGACTACATGACCCGCCTGGGCCAGGCTGCTCGCCAGGCATCAAAGGTGCTCGCCCGGGCCAGCACCGCGCAGAAGAATCGCGCCTTGCAGGCCGCCGCCAATGCCCTCGATGCCGCCCGCGCCGAGCTTACCGCCGCCAACGAGCTGGATCTGGCCGCTGCCCGCGCCAGTGGCCTGGAGCCGGCCATGGTCGATCGCCTGGCACTGACGCCCCAGGTCATCGATTCGATGATCGAAGGCCTGCGCCAGGTCGCCACGTTGCCCGATCCGATCGGTGAGATCGAAGGCATGCGCTACCTGCCGTCCGGCATCCAGGTGGGCAAGATGCGCGTGCCGCTGGGCGTGATCGGCATCATCTACGAGTCGCGGCCGAACGTGACCATCGATGCTGCCAGTCTGTGCCTGAAGTCCGGCAACGCCACCATCCTGCGTGGCGGCTCCGAGGCCATCCATTCCAACCAGGCCATCGCCCGCTGCATCCAGCAGGGCCTGGCCGAGGCCGACCTGCCGGCGGCAGCCGTGCAGGTGGTGGAAACCACCGATCGCGCTGCCGTGGGCGCACTGATCAGCATGCCGGAGTTCGTCGACGTGATCGTGCCGCGTGGCGGCAAGGGTCTGATCGAGCGCATCAGCCGTGACGCCAAGGTGCCGGTGATCAAGCACCTGGATGGCGTCTGCCATGTCTACGTCGATGTGGCGGCCGACCTGGACAAGGCCATCCGCGTTTGCGACAACGCCAAGACCCAGCGTTATTCGCCGTGCAATGCCATGGAGACCCTGCTGGTGCACAAGGCCATCGCCGCCCGCGTACTGCCGCCGCTGGCCGCCATCTACCGTGACAAGGGCGTGGAACTGCGCGGCGATGCCGCCACCCGCGAACTGCTGGGTAGCGATGTGCTGGAGGCGAGCGAGGACGACTGGTTCGCCGAGTACAATGCGCCGATCCTGGCGATTCGCATCGTCGATTCGCTGGACTCGGCCATCGAGCACATCAATCACTACGGCTCGCAGCACACCGATTCGATCATCACCGAGAACTTCAGCGATGCGCGACGCTTCCTCACCGAGGTGGATTCCGCTTCGGTGATGGTCAATGCCTCCACGCGCTTCGCCGATGGCTTCGAGTACGGCCTGGGCGCGGAGATCGGCATTTCCACCGACAAGCTGCATGCACGGGGCCCGGTCGGCCTGGAAGGGCTCACCAGTCAGAAATACGTGGTTTTCGGCGACGGACACATTCGCACATAAATGAACGGTCTCGGCGTCCGACGTATCGGCCTGCTGGGCGGTACCTTCAACCCGGTGCACATCGGGCATCTGCGTGCGGCGCTGGAAGTCGCCGAATTCATGCAGCTCGACGAGCTGCGGCTGATTCCCAGTGCGCGCCCGCCGCACCGGGACGCACCGCAGGCCACCGCCGAGCAGCGTCTGGCCATGGTCGAGCTGGCCGTGGCAGACGAGCCCAGGTTGTCGGTCGATGATCGCGAGTTGCGCCGGGATCGTCCGTCCTACACGGTCGAAACCCTGGAGTCGATACGCAGCGAGCTGGCGCCGGACGATCAGTTGTTTCTGCTGATCGGCTGGGACGCTTTCTGCGGCCTGCCGAGTTGGCACCGCTGGCAGGAGTTGCTCGAATACTGCCACCTGCTGGTGCTGCAGCGGCCGGATGCCGACAGCGAGGCGCCCGAGGCGCTGCGCGACCTGCTGGCGGCACGCAGCGTCAGTGACCCGCTGAGCCTGAGTGGGCCGGGTGGGCAGATCAGTTTCATCTGGCAGACACCATTGGCGGTGTCTGCCACCCAGATCCGGCAATTGCTGGCCAGCGGGAGATCGGCGCGTTATCTGCTGCCCGATGCGGTGCTGGCTTATATCCAGGCACACCAGTTGTACGGTGTGCCGAACGCTTGAGGCGTCGCGCGTGCGCGCACGCCCATTACATGAGGCAAACGAGTTACCTATGAAGAATCCGAACATGCCCAGCGAAGAGCTGGTCAAGATCACCGTTGCAGCGCTGGAAGAAATCAAGGCCAGCGACATCACCGTCATCGATGTCAAGGAAAAGACCAGCATCACCGATTTCATGGTGATCGCCAGCGGTAGCTCCAGTCGTCAGGTCAAGGCGCTGGTGGACAACGTACTGGAGAAGGTGAAGGAAAAGGGTGTACGCGCCATCGGTAGCGAAGGCCTGGATAGCGGCGAATGGGCACTGCTCGATCTGGGGGACATCGTCGTCCACGTCATGCTGCCCACCGCGCGCCAGTTCTACGATCTCGAGCGTCTGTGGCAGGGGGCCGAGCAGAGCCGCGCCCAGCACGGTGCCGAGTAAGCCGGTAGCATGCGCATCAAGCTGATCGCCGTCGGTTCGCGCATGCCGCGCTGGGTCGAGGAGGGCTGGCAGGAGTACGTCAAGCGTCTGCCGGCCGAGCTGCCGCTGGAACTGGTGGAAATCCCGCTGAACACCCGCGGCAAGAATGCCGACGTCAACCGCCTGATCCGTCAGGAGGGCGAGGCCATGCTGGCCAAGGTGCAGTCCGGGGAACGTATCGTCACCCTGGAAGTCCATGGCAAGCCGTGGAGTACCGAGCAACTGGCGACCGAGCTGGATCGTTGGCGTCTGGATGCACGCACCGTCAACCTCATGGTCGGCGGCCCGGAAGGACTGGCGCCGGAGGTATGCGCACGCAGCGAGCAGCGCTGGTCGCTGTCGCCGTTGACCTTGCCCCATCCGCTGGTGCGCATTCTCATCGGCGAGCAGATCTACCGTGCCTGGACCGTATTGTCCGGCCATCCTTACCACAAATAGTCAGTCGTAGCCGATGCCGCAGCCGATTCGCCTCAAGGATCACGAAAAGGACGCTCGCCTGGTCAAGCGCCGGGTGATCGTCGGGGGCGTGATCGTCCTGCTGCTGACCTGCGTGCTGGTGGCGCGCATGTACTACCTGCAGGTGGTGCAGTACGAGCATCACTCCACGCTGGCCGAGAACAACCGCATTCACGTGCAGCCAATACCGCCGACGCGTGGGCTGATCTATGACCGTAATGGCGTGATCATCGCCGATAACCGGCCCAGCTTCAGTCTCACCGTGACCCGCGAGCGGGCTGGCGACTGGCAGCAGGTGCTCGACACCGTGGTCGAAGTGTTGGAACTGACCGAGGACGACCGCGAACTGTTCGAGCGCCGCGTGCGCCAGGGGCGGCGCCCCTTCGAGCCAGTGCCGATCCTGTTCGAGCTGAGCGAGGAGCAGATCGCCCGCGTGGCGGTCAACCAGTTCCGCCTGCCGGGCGTGGAGGTGGCGGCGCAGTTGGTGCGGCATTATCCGCTGCAGGAGCATTTCGCTCATTCGGTCGGTTATGTCGGGCGCATCAACGAGCAGGAACTCAAGCGTCTCGATCCCACCGAGTATGCCGGCACCCACCATATCGGCAAGACCGGCATCGAGCGCTTCTACGAGAGCGAGCTGCACGGCGAGGTCGGCTACGAGGAGGTGGAAACCAATGCCCGTGGCCGCGTCCTGCGTGTGCTCAACCGTATCGACCCGAAACCGGGCAAGGACATCGTCCTGACCCTCGACGCCCATCTGCAGGAAGCTGCGGAGAAGGCCCTGGGCGGGCGCCGTGGCGCGGTAGTGGCGATCCAGCCGAAAACCGGCGAGGTGCTGGCCATGGTCAGCCAGCCCAGCTTCGACCCCAATCCATTCGTTACCGGCATCAGCTTCAAGGCCTATGGCGAGCTGCGCGATTCCATCGACCAGCCGCTGTACAACCGCGTGCTGCGTGGCCTCTATCCGCCAGGCTCGACGGTCAAGCCGATGGTGGCAGTGTCCGGCCTCGACGCCGGGGTGATCACCCCGCAGACACGGGTGTTCGACCCTGGCTTCTATCAATTGCCCAACAACAGCCACAAGTATCGCAACTGGAACCGCAGTGGCGATGGCTGGATCGATCTGGATCTGGCCATCGCCCGCTCCAACGACACCTACTTCTATGAGCTGGCGCACAAGATGGGCATCGATCGCCTGCACGACTACATGAGCCGCTTCGGTTTCGGCCAGCGCGTGTCCCTGGACATGTTCGAGGAGACGGCGGGGCTGATGCCCTCGCGTGACTGGAAGCGCGCCCGTTATCGCCAGCCCTGGTACCCTGGAGAAACCCTGATCCTCGGCATCGGCCAGGGCTACATGCAGACCACGCCGCTGCAGATGGCGCAGGCCACGGTGCTGATGGCCACGCGCGGCAAGTGGATCCGCCCGCACCTGGCCAAGTCCATCGATGGCGTGCAGCCGGTGGATCCCGATCCGGTTCCGGATATCGTCTTGCGTGATCCGAAATTCTGGGAGTACGGCATTCACGGCATGGAGCAGGTGGTCAATGGTCCACGAGGCACCGCGCGCAAGGTAGGCGATAGCGCGGTTTACCGGATCGCTGGCAAGAGCGGTACGGCGCAGGTAGTGGCCATCCGTCAGGGCGAGAAGTACGACCGCGAAAAATTGCAGGAGCGCCATCGTGACCATGCCCTGTTCGTCGGTTTCGCTCCGGTCGACAACCCGCAGATCGCCGTGTCGGTGATGGTGGAGAACGGCGAGTCCGGTTCAGGTGTCGCCGCGCCGGTGGTCAAGGCGGTGATGGACGCCTGGCTGCTGGATGAGAGCGGCCAGCTCAAGGCCGAGTACGCCACGCCGGAGAAAACCGAGGTCAGTCAGCGATGAAGGGCAATTTCGACCGCAACCTGTCCGACGAGGACGTGCTGCGCCGCCGCGCCACCCTGTTGCAGCGCATGCACATCGATGGCTGGTTGCTGCTGTTGCTGCTGCTGCTGGGTGTCGGCAGCCTGTTCGTGCTCTATTCGGCCAGCGGCAAGAACGTCGACCTGTTGCTCAAGCAGGCTACGTCCTTCGGCATCGGCATCGCGGCGGTCATTGCCATTGCCCAGTTCGACCCGCGCTTCATGGCACGCTGGGTGCCGCTGGGTTATCTGGTGGGGGTGGCGCTGCTGATGGTGGTGGAGGTGATGGGGCACACCGCGATGGGGGCGACGCGCTGGATCAACATCCCCGGGGTGATCCGTTTCCAGCCGGCGGAGTTCATGAAGATCATCATGCCCATGACCATCGCCTGGTACCTGGCGCGGCACAACCTGCCGCCACGCTTCAAGCACATCGTCGTCAGCCTGGCCATGATCATCGTGCCGGTGGTGCTGATCGCCAAGCAGCCGGACCTCGGTACTTCGCTGCTGATTCTCGCATCGGGTGGCTTCGTGGTGTTCATGGCCGGCCTGCAGTGGCGCTGGATCCTGGGGGCGGCAGCAGCGGTGGTGCCGATTGCCGTGGGCATGTGGTTCTTCCTCATGCATGACTACCAGAAGCGTCGCGTACTGACCTTCCTCAATCCGGAGAGCGACCCGCTGGGTGCCGGTTGGAACATCATCCAGTCCAAGGCGGCCATCGGTTCCGGTGGTGTGCTGGGCAAGGGGTGGCTGCTGGGCACGCAGTCGCACCTGGATTTTTTGCCGGAAAGCCATACGGACTTTATCATTGCCGTGCTCGCCGAGGAGTTCGGCCTGGTGGGGGTCTGCCTGCTACTGCTGCTGTACCTGCTGCTGATTGCCCGTGGTCTGGTGATCACCGCGCAGGCGCAGACCCTGTTCGGCAAATTGCTGGCCGGCGCCCTGACCATGACCTTCTTCGTCTACGTCTTCGTCAACATCGGTATGGTCAGCGGTTTGCTTCCCGTCGTGGGAGTGCCCTTGCCATTCATTAGTTACGGCGGAACCCATCTGGTGACGCTGTTGTCAGGCTTCGGAATATTGATGGCGATTCATACCCACAGGAAGTGGATCGCTCAGGTTTGATTTGGGGGTTTTGAGTTGATGCATGCACTGCGCAGTTGGGCCACCCGCAGCTTCATGGGCGCTGGCCTGGCCGGTTTGTTCGGCACCGCCATGCCGGTAATGGCCGCCGATTACGATGGTTCGCCGCAGGTCGCCGAGTTCATCACCGAGATGACCCGCGACTATGGTTTCGCCGGTGAACAACTGGTCAGCCTGTTCGCCGAGGTGCAGCGCAAGCAGGCGATTCTCGACGCCATTTCGCGCCCGGCCGAACGGGTCAAACCCTGGAAGGAATACCGGCCGATCTTCATTACCGACAAACGCGTCGCCCAGGGCGTCGAGTTCTGGAAGAACAACCAGGCTGCGCTGGACAAGGCCGAGGCCGAATACGGTGTGCCGGCGCAGTTCATCGTCGCCATCATCGGTGTGGAAACCTTCTACGGTGGCAACACCGGCAGCTATCGGGTGATGGATGCCCTGTCCACGCTGGCGTTCGACTACCCGCCACGGGCGCCGTTCTTCCGCAAGGAGCTGCGTGAGTTCCTCATGCTGACCCGTGAAGAGCAGGTCGACCCGCTCACGCTCAAGGGCTCCTACGCCGGCGCCATGGGCTTGCCGCAGTTCATGCCGAGCAGCTTCCGCGCTTACGCAGTGGATTTCGACGGTGATGGCCATATCAATATCTGGAGCAACCCCACCGATGCCATCGGCAGTGTCGCCAGTTACTTCCAGCGCCATGGCTGGCAGGCTGGTGGGCCGGTGGCGAGCCGCGCTCAGGTCGATGGCGAACACTACGCCGAAGGCCTGAGCGAAGGCCTCGACCCGGTGAAGAACGTGGGCGAACTGCGCGCCCTCGGCTGGCGCAGCAGCGATGTACTGGCCGATGACGTGCCGGTGACCGCCTTCCGTCTGGAGGGCGCCGAAGGTGACGAATACTGGATGGGGTTGCCAAACTTCTACGTCATTACCCGCTACAATCGCAGCGTCATGTATGCGATGGCCGTCAATCAACTGGCCGAGCTGCTGGTGCAAGCACGGGGTAATCAATGAGTCTTTCCAGGAAACTGCTACCGCTGGGCGTCTGTATCGCTGCTGCGTTGTTGCTCGCCAGTTGCTCGTCCAATCGCTCGGCGCAGCCGGTGGCTCAGTCTGGTCAGGCAGGTATCTCCGGTCCCGATGATTACGACCGCCCGCACCGCGATGGCGCGCCCTGGTGGGACGTGGACGTATCGAAGATCCACGACGCGATCCCCATGCCGCATTACGGCCCGGTTAAGGCTTCGCCCTATACCGTGCTGGGTAAGCAGTACTTCCCGATTCAGGATGCGCGCCGCTATTCGGCAGTCGGCCCGGCCTCCTGGTACGGCACCAAGTTCCATGGTCAGGCCACCGCCAATGGCGAGACCTACGACCTGTACGGCATGACGGCGGCGCACAAGACCCTGCCGTTGCCCAGCTACGTGCGGGTGACCAATCTGGAGAACGGCAAGAGCGTGATCCTGCGGGTCAACGACCGTGGGCCGTTCTACTCCGATCGCATCATCGACCTGTCCTTCGCCGCGGCGAAGAAGCTCGGTTATGCCGAGAAGGGCACGGCGCGGGTCAAGGTCGAGGGGATCGATCCGCATGAGTGGTGGGCGCAGCAGGGCCGTCCGGTGCCGTTGGTGCTGGCCAACAATCAGCCGGCCAAGGCCATCACCAGCAAGCCGGTGGCGCAGGCCATGCCGCAGGCCGTCGAGCAGTATTCTCCGCCGCCTGAGCAGCATGCTGCGGCCGTGGTGCCGGTGCAGATCGACGCAAAAAAAAACGATTCACTCGCAGCTTCTGGCCTGTATCTCCAAGTGGGAGCATTCGCCAATCCGGACGCTGCGGAACTACTCAAGGACAAGCTGAGCCAGACGACCCATGTCCCGGTGTTCATCAGCTCAGTGGTGCGCGACCAGCAGATACTGCATCGGGTGCGCCTGGGGCCGATCAGCAGCCAGGGCGAGGCTGAAAAGCTGCAGAACAATGTACGCCTCGCCAATCTCGGGCAGCCGACGCTGGTGCGTACGGACTGACTCGACCCGTCGGGCTCGATGAAGACGGCTTGCCCTTCTTCTCGGGCGCGATGGCACTAAACCGGTCTTGGCCGGACTAACCCACGGGTCGCCATCATTGGTGGCCGGGTAAGGCTCCTGCGGGGGCCGTTTCACAAACCACGCAACGACTTTCGAGAGACGGATGAATATCACCAGCTTCGCGCAACGTGCCTTCCTCTTCCTGACCCTGTTGGCTTCGCCACTGGTCTGGGCCAGCCCTCAGGTCGTCCCGGCTCCGCCGCAACTGGCGGCCTCCGCCTATGTGCTGATGGACGCTGCCACCGGCCAGGTGCTGGTGGGTGAGAACGGCGACGAGCGTCTGCCGCCGGCCAGCCTGACCAAACTGATGACCGCCTATATCGCCACCCTGGAAATCCGCAACGGCAAGATCGGCGAGAAGGACATGGTGACCATCAGCGAGCATGCATGGCGCACCGGTGGCGCCGGCTCGGGCGGTTCCACCATGTTCCTGCCGGTCAACAGCCAGGCCAGCGTCGACGACCTGCTGCACGGTATCATCATCCAGTCCGGCAACGACGCCAGCATCGCCCTGGCCGAGTACATCGCCGGCAGCGAGGACGCCTTCGCCGACATGATGAACGAGACTGCCAAGCGTCTGGGCATGAACAACACCCACTTCATGAACGCCACTGGTCTGCCCGACCCGCAGCACTACTCCAGCGCTCATGACATGGCCATCCTGGCGCGCGCGATCATCAACGAAGACGCCGATCACTACGCCATCTATTCGCAGAAAGACTTCCTCTGGAACAACATCAAGCAGCCCAACCGCAACCTGCTGCTGTGGCGCGACAAGACCGTCGACGGTCTGAAGACCGGCCACACCCAGGAAGCCGGTTATTGCCTGGTGGCCTCTGCCGTGCGTGATGGTGCGCGCATGATCACCGCCGTGTTCGGTACCAATAGCGAGCAGGCCCGTGCCGCCGAGACGCAGAAGCTGCTGACCTACGGCTTCCGCTTCTTCGAGAGCCGCACCTTCTATCAGAAGGGCACCGAACTGGCCCAGGCCACCGTGTGGAAGGGCCAGACCAGCAAGGTCAAGGCCGGCCTGGCGCAGGATCTGGCGCTGACCATGCCCAAGGGCCAACTGGACAAGCTGCAGGCCAGCATGACCCTCAACCCGCAACTGATTGCCCCCATCGCCCAGGGCGAGGTGATCGGCAAGGTGGAGGTCAAGCTGGGTGACGAGGTGGTGCACAGCGCCGACCTGGTGGCGCTGGAGCCGGTCGAGGAGGGTGGCCTGCTGCGTCGCCTGTGGGACAGCATCCGGCTGTTTTTCTTCGGCCTGTTCAACTGAGAGACTAAAAACTACCTGCGTTGTCATCGCTGCGTTAAAAACAGGCTGGAACGCCAGCCCGGTCAAATGGTCATTTACAGCTCGTAAAGTCGAGCGCGACTCCGACCGTTTTTCGCCTGTTTTTGCGGGGCCGCCATCGGTATTGCGCTGACTGCCTCGTCTACGTTTTTAGAGATTTAGCTTGGCCGCTGCCACCCGCAGCGGCCTCTTTATGGACGGGCTTCGAGCCCGCTGATGTCATGACCGATACCGACGTTCAAGCCCCGAAAATCGAATTCCCCTGCGAGCGCTACCCGATCAAGGTGATCGGCACCGCTGGCGAGGGGTTTGCCGACCTGGTGATCGAAGTGATCCAGCGCCACGCACCGGATCTGGATGCCTCCACCCTGGTACTGCGCGACAGCCGCAATGGCAACTTCCTCTCCGTGCAGGTACTGATCACTGCGACCAGTGTCGAGCAGTTGCAGGCGATTCACGTCGACCTGCGTGCCACCGGCCGCGTGCACATGGTGCTGTGACGGCCGTGGCCGAGCTCGTCGTTCGCCATCTGGGCCTGGTGGAGTACCTGCCGACATTGGAGGCCATGCGCCAACTGACCCGTGAGCGTGATGAGCACACGCCAGACGAGATCTGGCTGCTGCAGCACCCGAAGGTGTTCACCCAGGGCCAGGCCGGCAAGGCCGAGCACTTGCTGGCGCCTGGTGATATCCCGGTGGTGCAGGTCGAGCGTGGCGGGCAGGTGACCTACCACGGCCCCGGGCAACTGGTGGCCTACCTGATGCTCGACCTGCGCCGCCTCGACCTGGGCGTGCGCGAGCTGGTGACCACCATGGAGCAGAGCCTGGTCGAGCTGCTGGCCGGTTATGGTATCGAGGCAGCGCCCAAGGCCGATGCCCCGGGCGTGTACGTGGCCGGCGACAAGATTGCCTCGCTGGGCCTTCGGGTCAGCCGTGGCTGCTCCTTCCACGGCCTGGCACTGAACGTCGACATGGACATGACCCCCTTCCTGCGCATCAATCCTTGCGGTTACGCCGGGCTGAAGATGGTGCAGATGCGTGAGCTGCTGGCCACGCCGCCGGACTTCGACGAAGTGGCGCAGCGTCTGGAGCGGGTGCTGCGCGTTCGCCTGAGTTAGGTGTAGGGGGGCCTCCCAGACGGCTCGATTTCAGCGATTTCCCGGTGCGCGCAGCGCACCCTACGTACAGCGACTCGCTCGAACCGTAGGGTGCGCTGTGCGCACCTATGAGGCATTGACTGCAACGCAAAAGGGACGCATCGGCGTCCCTTTTGTTTGTGTGGCAGATCCGGCTCAGTTCAGATTCAACGCCGGGATCAGGCTGCTGTCGACCTGCTGGCCTGGCACCGGCACGGGGGCGGCGAGGCCCAGGTTGTTCTTCTCGAACACCCGATCGGCACGGTAGCTGGAACGTACCAGCGGGCCGGCAGCCACTTCCATGAAGCCTTTTTCCAGGCCTATATCACGGAAACGGTTGAATTCTTCCGGGCTGACCCAGCGTTTGACCGGCAGGTGGTTGCGCGTGGGTTGCAGATACTGGCCGAGGGTGAGGATGTCCACGCCGATGGCACGCAGATCATCCATGGTTTCCAGGATTTCCTCGTCGGTCTCGCCCAGGCCGAGCATCAGGCTGGTCTTGGTCAGCACGTCTGGGCGATGCTTCTTGGCGTGCTCGAGCACCTTGAGGGTCTTCTCGTAGCCGGCACGCGGGTCACGCACCACGTGGGTCAGGCGCTTGACCGTCTCGACGTTCTGCGCGAACACCTCCAGGCCGGAATCCACCACGCGCTCGATGGCCTGATGGTCGCCATCGAAGTCCGGGGTCAGGGCCTCGACCACCACCTGCGGGGTGTTTGCCTTGATGGCGCGGACGCAGGCTGCGTAATGCCCGGCGCCGCCGTCGTCGAGGTCATCGCGATCCACTGAGGTCAGCACGATGTAACGCAGGGCCATCAACTCCACCGACTTGGCGGTGTTCTGCGGCTCTTCCAGATCCAGCCAGCCATTGGGGTTGCCGGTGTCCACGGCGCAGAAGCGGCAGGCGCGGGTGCAGACCGAACCCATGAGCATGATGGTGGCGGTGCCGTTGGACCAGCATTCACCCATGTTCGGGCAATGCGATTCCTGGCAGACGGTGCTCAGACGATGCTCGCCGACGTTGCGCTTGACCGCCTCGAAACGGCTGCCGCCCGGCGCCTTGACCCGCAGCCACTTGGGCTTGGGCTCGAAGACCTGGGGCTCGGCTGAGGCGCGGCGCTTCTGACCGTCCTTGATCGCGGTGATGCCTTGGGCGGTGCGGAATTTTTCGCCGCTGGCGACGGGTTTGGACGAGGAGGTGTCGGACATCGGAAATCTGGGCTCCGGTAGAGGCTCCGTGGGGCAGTCGGCTTGTGGCCGCCGGGCAGTTTACCACAGCGGCAGGAGCCGGCGTTGCAGGCTCTCGTCGGCCCGTAAGGCATCCAAGGAGGTGGGTAGCACGCTCTCAGCGCTTGCGCAGTGTTTCGAGCAGCTCCGGGCTGGGGTAACCGTCGGCGGGCTCGTTCAACTGCAGTTGCAGCATACGGATGGCCTTGCGCGTATTGGCTCCGATGATGCCGTCGGCCGGGCCTGGGTCGAAGCCACTGGCTGCCAGCAATTGCTGTAGCTCGATGCGCTCGCTACGGCCGAGTTGGCGTTCGTCGCGCGGCCAGCTTGCCTGAACCTCGGTGGGGTTGAGCAGGTTGTCGGAAAGCAGGCCGATGGCCAAGGCGTAAGAGGTGGAGTTGTTGTAACGCAGGATGCTGCGGAAGTTATCCAGCAGCAGGAAGGCCGGGCCGCGATGGCCGGCCGGCAATACCAGCGTGGCGCGGCTGTCGACAGCGGCGCCCTTGGAACTGATGGCCGGGTACACCCCGAGGGCCTGCCATTCGGCCAGGGTGCGGCGCTGCTCGGGGTCGGCATGGAAGTAGTCGAACTGCTTGGGCAGCCGCACCTCGAAGCCCCAGGGTTGGCCAGGTTTCCAGCCGGAGGATTGCAGGTAATGGGCGGCCGAGGCCAGGGCATCGGTGGAAGAGTTCCACAGGTCGCGCTTGCCGTCGCCGTCGAAGTCCACCGCATGCTCGTTGTAGGTGGTGGGCATGAACTGGGTCTGGCCCATGGCGCCGGCCCAGGAGCCGACCATGCGCTCGCTGCTGATGTCGCCGTTCTGCAGGATCTGCAGGGCGGCCAGCAACTGGTTGCGCCAGAAAGCCTGCCGGCGCCCTTCATAGGCCAGGGTGGCGAGCGAACGGATCACGCTGTTGCTGCCGATGTTGTTGCCGAAGTTGCTTTCCAGGCCCCAGATGGCCACCAGGATCGGTGCCTCGACGCCATAGCGCTGCTCGATATTGCGCAGCACGACATTGTGCTGAGCCAGCAGCACCCGGCCGCGACCGACGCGGCTGGCCGATACGGCACCGTCGAGGTATTCCCAGATCGGCCGGGTGAATTCCGGCTGGCTGCTGTCGGCCTTTATCACTGCCGGGTCTGGCGTGACGCCTGCGAACACGCGATCGAACAGGGCGCCATCGATACCGGCGGCCACGGCTTCGCTACGCAGATTCTGACGCCACTCGGCGAAGTCAAGTGCAGGCTGGGGCACGTTGAGCAGTGGCGCAGGCGTGATGAGCGATGGTGTCGTAGGCAGGTTTTGCGCCGGGGCTTTGGCGCAGGCAGCCAGCAGCAACAGAGGGAGCAGAACCAGGGGGCGGCGAGGAAGCTGGAGTAGCATGTCTATCTCGAGGCTTTTAAGCAGGCGTTTACCTTAGCATGCTCGGCAGGTTTTCTGGGCTATCAGCGCGCTGAGCCACCCTATAAAGCAAGAAGCCTCCCAGTTACGGGAGGCTTCGCGGCGGTAGCTACCTTTGCCTTTCTGTGGCCGTTCCTGGCGGGAGCGAAACAGTGGCTGGGCGATGATGGATTTGGCCTTGTTCGGCCGTTTACCGGTTTTCTTGCTCATGGCGTTTCCTCTTCGACTCGTCTGCAGAGAGGCAGGCGCGCGGACTATGCGCCGCTGTACGGAAAGTGTCCAGATTGTGGTCTGGGCGGGGGGGAAAGCAGGCCAGCAGCCATTACAGACGCAGGCGTTGTCCGGATAGCTGCAGGGTCAGCAGCGCCAGATTGCTCCAGGGGTCACCTGGGGCCTGGCCCTTGATCTGTGCATCGACCTGCTGCGCCTGCTGCAGCAACTGCCCCCAGCGTTTGCTGCTGTGACGGTGCAGGGCCTTGGAGAGCAAGGGGCGGCGTTTGTCCCACACTGGCGGGCGGGCACTGGCGAAGGCTTTCTCCAGAGGGATGCCCTGGGCGTGCTGGTGGGCCAGGCCGGCCAGCAGGCGCAGCTCGCGGGCCAGGGCCCAGAGGATCACCGGGGTTTCCACGCCTTCGCCACGCAGGCCTTCGAGCATGCGCAGAGCGTGTGCCGCTTCGCCGTTGAGGGCTGCATCGATCAGGCCGAAGACATCGAAGCGGGCACTGTCGGCCACGGCGGCCTGGACGGTTTCCGCATCCACCTGGTTGCCTTCGGCCAGCAGCTTGAGCTTCTCCACTTCCTGGGCGGCCGCCAGCAGGTTGCCTTCCACCCGTGCAGCGATCATATCCACCGCATCGGCGCTGGCGCTGAGGCCGGCCTGGGCCAGGCGCTGGCGAATCCATTGCTGCAGTTGATGGGCGTCGATCGGCCAGATCTGGATGAACTGGCTTACCTGGCCGTCGATCAGCGCCTTGGCCCATTTGGATTTCTGCGTGCTGCCGTCGAGCTTGGGCAGGCTGAGCAGCAGGACGGTGTCCTCCGGTGGCCGGGCCAGGTATTCGAGCAGGGCAGCCGCGCCCTTGTCGCCCGGCTTGCCGGACGGCAAGCGCAACTCCAGCAGGCGTTTCTCGGCGAACAGCGAGAGGCTGGCGCCGGCCTGCAGCAGGTTGCCCCAGTCGAAATTGGCCTCGGCATTGAATACCTGGCGTTCGCCGAAGCCTTGCTGACGGCAGGCGTTGCGCACGGCATCGGCGGCTTCCTGGCACAGCAGCGGTTCGTCACCGCTGATGACATAGACCGGGGCCAGCACGCCTTGCAGGTGCTTGCCGAGTTGGGCGGGAGAAAGTTTCATGAGCGGGCAAAGGCGGGCCGCTGGAGGCGGCCCGATGGCGTCACTGACGCGGCAGTTCGATGGGCGATTGCTGTGGCGCAGTCTGCGCCTCGCGTGCCTGGCGCGCCGCCTCTGCGGCTTCGGCTTCGGCCTTGGCGCGGGCTTCGGCGGTCTGCTGCAACTGGTCGAGTTGCTCGGGGGTGACCAGGCTCAGGCGCTGCACCAGTTGCTGGATCATCTCGCGGCGCAGTTCGCGACGCAATTGCGCGGCCTCTTCATCGGAACCAATGAGGTTGTTGCTGTCCTGCAGGTAGTAGTTCTGCACTTCGATTTCGTTGCTGGTCAGCAGCAGATCCTTGGCACCATGGATCTCGTACTCGATCTTCATGGTCAGCTCGTACTCGGCATTACGGCCATTACTGGTGTAGCTGGCCGCGCGGCGATTTTCCGACTCACGGCTGATCACCAACTTGTAAGGCGCGCCGGCATAGACCTTGACGTCGTTGTTCTGCAGGGCTTCGCGCACCTGCTTGACGGTGTCGCCATAGGCATTGCGTGCACTGACGTTCAGCTCGGTCAGGGCAAACTGGGTGCTGCCCGTGCCGCGCAGTTGAAAACCACAGGCGCTGAGCAGTACGGCCAGGCCGATGACCAGCAGATTCCGTTTCATCATTATCAAATCCCCTTGGCGGATCGCGGCGCCACGCGACGGTGGCGCCGAGCTTACATCAGTTGGCGACTATGTTGACCAGCTTGCCTGGCACCACGATGACCTTGCGAATGCTCAGGCCCTCGGTGAAGCGCAGGACGTTCTCGTTGGCGCGGGCGGCAGCCTCGACTTCCTCGCGGGAGGCCGCTGCCGGCACTTCGATCTGTCCGCGCAGCTTGCCGTTGACCTGCACCACCAGGGTCAGGCTGTCCTGCACCAGGGCGGATTCGTCCACTTGCGGCCACTGCGCGTCGATCACCGCATCGGCATGGCCCAGACGCTGCCACAGCTCGTGGCTGATATGCGGCGTGATTGGCGCCAGCAGCAGGGTGACGATCTCCAGACCTTCGTGCACCAGGGCACGATCCTGTTCGGTCGCGGTGGCGGCCTTTTCCAGAACGTTCATCAGGGTCATCACCTGGGCGACGGCGGTGTTGAACTTGTGGTGCTGGCCGATATCGTTGCTGGCCTGCTTGATGGCCAGGTGAATGGCGCGGCGCACGGCCTTCTGTTCGTCGTTCAGGCTGGCGACATCCAGTTTGCCCGGCAGACCGGCGCTGACGTGGCCGTGGGCCAGACGCCAGACGCGGCGCAGGAAGCGGTTGGCACCCTCGACACCGGCATCCGACCATTCGCAGCTCTGGTCGGGCGGCGAGGCGAACATCATGAACAGGCGGCAGGTGTCGGCGCCGTACTGGTCGATCATGGCCTGCGGGTCGACGCCGTTGTTCTTCGACTTGGACATCTTCTCGGTGCCGCCGATTTCCACCGGCAGTCCGTCGCTCTTGAGCTTGGCGCCGATGACCTTGGCCTTGGCGTCACGCTCGACTTCCACGTCGGCCGGGTTGAACCAGTCCTTGCCGCCGTTTTCCAGGGTACGGTAGTAGGTCTCGGCCACCACCATGCCCTGGGTCAGCAGGTTCTTGAACGGCTCATTGGAGCTGACCAGACCTTCGTCACGCATCAGCTTGTGGAAGAAGCGCGCGTACAGCAGGTGCAGGATGGCGTGCTCGATGCCGCCGATGTACTGATCTACCGGCAGCCAGTGGTTGGCCGCAGCCGGGTCGACCATGCCTTTGTCGTAATTCGGGCTGGCGTAGCGGGCGAAGTACCAGGACGACTCTACGAAGGTGTCCATGGTGTCGGTTTCGCGCTTGGCCGGTGCGCCGCATTTCGGGCAGGTGCACTCGTAGAACTCGGGCATCTTCGCCAGCGGCGAGCCGGCGCCGTCCGGCACCACGTCTTCGGGCAGCACCACCGGCAACTGGTCTTCCGGCACCGGCACGTCACCGCAGGCTTCGCAGTGGATGATCGGGATGGGGCAGCCCCAGTAGCGCTGGCGGCTGATGCCCCAGTCGCGCAGGCGGAACTGGGTCTTGCGCGAGCCATGTTCGCTGGCTTCCAGGTCGCCGACGATGGCGTCGAAGGCGGCATCAAAGTACAGATCGTTGTATTTGCCGCTGTTGATAGTTACGAGATGCTCTTTCCATCCATACCACTCCTGCCATTGAGTGGTATCGACATGCTCTTCTTGGTCTTCAGGATTTCGCTCTCCACGAGGTTGATCCTTGATAAAGACTTTCTTGTAAACAGGCTTGATCGGCAGGTCGTACTTGATGGCGAACTCGAAGTCGCGCTCGTCATGTGCCGGCACGGCCATCACCGCGCCTTCGCCGTAGCCCCACAGTACGTAGTTGGCGACGAATACCGGCAGCTTGTCGCCGGTCAGCGGGTGGATGACGAACTGGCCGGTGGCCAGGCCCTTCTTCTCCATGGTGGCCATGTCGGCCTCGGCCACGGAGCCGGCCTTGCACTCGGCGATAAAGGCGGCGATGGCCGGGTTGCTCTCGGCGGCACGCTGGGCCAGTGGGTGTTCGGCGGCCACGGCGACGTAGGTGGCGCCCATCAGGGTGTCGGGGCGGGTCGAGTAGACCTTGAGCTGGCCGTCGATGCCGATGCTGGCGACGTCGTAGTCGAACACGATGTCGGCACCGAAGCTCTTGCCGATCCAGTTGCGCTGCATGGTCTTGACCTGCTCGGGCCAGCCATCCAGTTCATTCAGGCTGCTCAGCAGCTCTTCGGCATAGGCGGTGATCTTGAAGTAGTACATCGGGATTTCGCGCTTCTCGATCAGCGCGCCCGAACGCCAGCCACGGCCGTCGATGACCTGCTCGTTGGCCAGTACGGTCTGATCCACCGGATCCCAGTTGACGGTGCCGTTCTTGCGGTAGATCACGCCCTTCTCGAACAGGCGGGTGAAAAGCCATTGTTCCCAGCGGTAGTAGTCCGGCTTGCAGGTGGTGACTTCGCGCGTCCAGTCGACGGCCAGACCCAGCGATTTGAGCTGGGACTTCATGTAGGCGATGTTCTCGTAAGTCCACTTGGCCGGTGCCACCTGGTTCTTCATCGCGGCGTTTTCCGCCGGCATGCCGAAGGCGTCCCAGCCCATTGGCTGCAGCACGTTCTTGCCCTGCATGCGCTGATAGCGCGCGATCACGTCGCCGATGGTGTAGTTGCGCACGTGCCCCATGTGTAGCTTGCCGCTGGGGTAGGGGAACATCGACAGGCAGTAGAAGGTGTCCTTGCCGGGCTGTTCGCTGACGACGAAGGAGTTCTGCGCGTCCCAGTGGGACTGCGCGGCGGCTTCTATTTCACGGGGCGAGTACTGTTCGTGCATGGCTCTGGCGCTGAAGGAATGGGGCTTGCGGAAAACGTCGTAGCATACATGAGCGCCGTCTATCGAGGGAAACCCAGATTGCACCTGGGCGCCGTTTGTCGCGGCGCGCGGCCGGGTTGCCGAGCTTCGCTAAGCTTGGTGCAAAGAGCCCCATGCCTTGGGGCTTGTCGAGGTGCCGCATGGGCGAAGCGCGAACGAGAGAACGAGGCGGTGATCTGTACGAGCGCTTGCTGCAACGGCTGGCCCTGGCACTCGACGAAGCCGAAACGGCCAGTACGCTGCGTGCCGAGACCCGTGATGAGCTCGAGCTCAAGGGGCTCAGCAGCGCCGAGATGGAACTGGTACAGGCCTACCTCAACCGCGACATGAGCTGGTTGCGTGGCTGGCAGGCGGCAGCCGAGGAGCTGGCGCTGCTGCAGCATCAGCCCAGGCGCGGTAGCAAACCGGTTCATGGCAAGGCCAAGCCCAGGTTGATGATTCGTCGCCATCCGCTGTACTGCGCTCTATGTGGTACCTGCGTGAGTTGGCAGCGTCACCGAGGTGTGATGGCCTGTCAGGCCTGTGGCTCGCAACTGTTCCGCAGCGGCAAACCCCGCTAGGCTGTGGGCATCCAAGAGGGATGCCCATGCCGATTCGCTACATGCTCAAACAACTGCTCATGCCGCCAGGCGTGCTTCTGCTGCTGATCCTGCTGGGCTGGTGGGCGCGCAAGCGTTTTCCTCGCCTGGCTACTAGTGCGTTCGTGCTGGGCTTGGGTGGGCTGTGGTTGATGAGTCTGCCTGCAGTGATGCAATGGAGCGCCAGCCTGCTCGAGCGCGAGCCGGCGCTGGCCGAGTCGCAGTGGCCGAGCCTCGCGCAGCGCGCCGATGCCATCGTGATATTGGGTGCCGGGCGTGAGCAGAACGATCCGGGCTGGGGGCGTACCGATCAACCCGGCCTGATGGCGCTGGAGCGCCTGCGCTATGCGGCGCGCCTGGCGCGAGCATCGGGCCTGCCGTTGGCTGCTACCGGCGGCCTGCATTACGGTCAGCCGCCGAGCGAGGCTGCGCTGATGGCCGATGCCATGCGCCGCGACTATGGGCTGGAGATTCGCTGGCTGGAAGAGCAAAGTCGTACCACTTGGGAGAATGCCGTGCTCAGTGCCGAACTGCTGCAGGCCCAGGGCGTACGCCGCGTGGTGCTGGTCACCCAGGCCTGGCACATGCCGCGGGCGCGCTGGAGTTTCGAGCAGGCTGGCTTTGAGGTGATCACCGCGCCGATGGGCTATTTCAGCACCAGCTATGAGCGCCCGCTGGGCGGCTGGCTGCCGGAGTCGCGCGTGATCTGGCAAAGCGGCATGCTGCTCAACGAGGCGATCGGCTTGCTGGCGTATCCCATCGTCTATGGGCGAGAAGCAGCTACAAGCATCAAGCTTCAAGCGGCAAGTAAAAGCGAGTAGCCCGGATGCAATCCGGGAGCCATGGCGTGACGACTCCCCGGATTGCATCCGGGCTACGCTTGCAGCTTGCAGCCGCCCCTATAGCGCTTTGGCCATGCGGCTGGCCAGCAGCGCCCAGCCCAGCAGGAGCGCGCAAAGCAGTGCCAGCGGCCAGTTGCGCCACTGCAGGTAGGGCGTCAGCCCCTGCATGGACTGCACCTCGCCATAGAGTACGGCCTGCTCGAACTGCGGCAGCCGCTTTTGCACTCGACCATAGGGATCGATCAGCACGGTGATGCCATTGTTGGTGGCGCGGATCATCCAGCGGCCAGCCTCCAGGGCGCGCATCTGCGCCATCTGCAGGTGTTGCAGGGGGCCGATGGAGGTGCCGAACCAGGCGTCGTTGCTCACGGTCAGGAGGATATCGCTCTGGGCCGCCATTTGGGCGGCGAACGCAGGGTAGACCACCTCGTAGCAGATATAGGGCGCGATGCGCTGCCCCTTGGCCAGCAGCGGTGGCTGATCGGCCGGGCCGCGGGCGAAGTCGGACATCGGCAGGTCGAAGAAGGCGATCAGGCCACGCAGCACTTCCTGTAGCGGCACGTACTCGCCGAAGGGCACCAGCTTCTGCTTGAGGTAGGTGCCTTGGCCTGCGCCGAAACTGGTGATCGCGTTGTAATAGCGCATCTCGCCGCGTGCATTGGGCTGACGCACGGGCACGCCGGTGATCAGGGCGCTGTCGCGGTCGCGGGCGAAGCGATCCATCACGCCGATATAGCCCTGCGCCTGGTCCTTGAGCACGGGGATGGCGGTTTCCGGCCAGACCAGGATATCCACGGGCTTGGCGCTGAAGCTGAGGTCGCGGTACAGCGCCAGTTGTGCGCTCAGTTGCGCTGGATCCCACTTGAGGTTTTGCTCGACGTTGCCCTGGATCGCGGCGACCTTCAGCGGTTCGCCCTTGGGCATCGTCCAGGAATGATCCTGCAGGGCGAGGCCGGCACCCCAGGGTGCCACCAGCAATACCAGGGCGCAGGCATAGAAGGCTCGGCGTGGGCGCAAGGCATTGAGGTTGACGATCAGCGCGGCCGAGAGCGCCAGCGCGAACGACAACAGCCAGACCCCGCCCAGCGGTGCCAGCCCTGCCAGCGGGCCGCTGAGTTGGCTATAGCCGGCGTAGAGCCAGGGAAAACCGGTGAGGAACCAGCCACGGAACACTTCCTGCGCCACCCACAAGGCCGCGAAGGCCAGGGCATCGGCCAGTGGCGCCTCGCGGCGGCGGATCCAGCGTGCCCAGACGGCCCCGAACAGGGCGAAGAACAGCCCCAGGCCGGCGACGAAACCCAGGGTCAGAAAGCCGGCCAGGGCCGGCGAGGCCGAGCCGTAGTCGTGGATGCTGACATATACCCAGCTAGTGCCTGAGGCGAACAGGCCGAAGCCATAGCTCCAGCTACGCAGCGCCGCCTGGCCGGGGCGCAACTCGCGCAGGCCGTAATACAGCAGGGCAATGGAGATGACGGCCAGCGGCCAGATATCGAAGGGTGCCAACGCCAGCGTGGTGAGCGCACCGCCGAGCATGGCGAGCAGATGACCGGGCCAGCCCGGGCGGGTTATCCATTGCGGCATGGAAGCATCCTGGGGAGTCTGAGGTGGCGCAAGGGTAGAGCGGATCGGGGCGCGGGGAAAGCCTTCATGCAGCGCAGACAACCTGCGCTGCACACTCAGAACCCGGCGAAGTGCAGATAGCTGGAGGTGATGGCATCACCCCAGAGCAGGGCGATCCAGCCGGCGATGGCCAGGTAGGGGCCGAAGGGGATGGGCGTGCTGGTGTCGCTGCCACGCAGGCGCAGAAGGATCACCCCCAGAACCGCACCGACCAGGGACGACAGCAGGATGGTCAGCGGCAGCACCTGCCAGCCACCCCAGGCGCCGATCATGGCCAGCAGCTTGAAGTCGCCGTGACCCATGCCCTCCTTACCGGTGATCAGCTTGAACAACCAGTACACCGACCACAGGCTCAGATAACCGGCAATGGCGCCCCACAGGGCGTCTTCCAGGCTGGTGAACAGGCCGAAGTGGTTGACCATCAGGCCGAGCCAGAGCAGAGGCAGTACCAGCACGTCCGGCAGGATCTGGTGGTCGGCGTCGATAAGGCTCATCGCCAGCAGGCCCCAGCTCAATAGCAGCATGGCACCCGCCTGCCAGGTGAAACCGAAATGCCAGGCGATATAAGCCGAAAGCAGGCCGCAGGCCAGCTCCACAATGGGGTAACGCTTGCTAATGGCCGCCTTGCAGTTGGAGCACTTACCGCGCAGCGCCAGATAGCTGAGCAGCGGAACGTTCTCCCAAGGGCGAATTTCATGACCGCAGTACGGGCAGCTCGAATTGGGCAGGATCAGATTGAAGGTGGCCTGCCTGGGTTCGGCAGGCAGCTCCAGTATCTCGCGTGCCTGCTCCCGCCAATCTCGCTGCAACATCAGCGGCAGGCGGTAGACCACCACATTGAGAAAGCTGCCGATCAACAGGCCCAGCAGCAGGGCGCAGCAAGCGAAGGCCAGCGTGTGGCTGGCCAGAAAATCAAGCACCAGCATTTAAACCACGGAGCCCAGTTGGAATATCGGCAGGTACATGGCAATGATCAAGCCGCCAACCAGTACCCCGAGCACGGCCATGATGATCGGCTCCATCAGACTGGTGAGGCCATCGACCATATTGTCCACTTCCTCTTCATAGAAGGAGGCGACCTTGTCGAGCATCTCGTCTAGCGAGCCGGACTCCTCGCCGATAGCGGTCATCTGCACGGCCATGGAGGGGAAGGTGCCGGTGGTCTTCATCGAGAAGTTGAGTTGCATGCCGGTGGACACGTCTGCCTTGATCTTGTTGGTCGCGGTCTTGAACACCACGTTGCCGGTGGCGCCGGAGACGGAATCCAGCGCATCCACCAGTGGCACGCCGGCGGCGAAGGTGGTGGAGAGGGTGCGGGCGAAGCGTGCTACGGCCGACTTGTAGAGAATGTCGCCGATGATGGGGAGCTTGAGTACGGTGCGATCCACCGAGTCACGGAATTTCTGCGAGCGTTTCATTGCTTCCTTGAAGGCAAAGGCCGCCGCGAAAATCCCGATCAGGAAGATGAACCACCATTCCTGCAGGAACTGGGATATCCCGATTACCATCAAGGTGAAGGCGGGCAACTCGGCGCCGAAGTTGGCGAAGACCGACTCGAACTGAGGCACTACCTTGATCAGCAGGATGGCGGAGACGATGATCGCCACCACCACCACGGCAATGGGGTAGTTCATCGCCTTCTTGATCTTGGCCTTGAGTGCTTCGGTCTTTTCCTTGTAGGTGGCGATACGGTCCAGCAGGTTTTCCAGTGCGCCGGCTTGTTCACCGGACTCCACCAGGTTGCAGTACAGCTCGTCGAAATACTGTGGCTTCTTACGCAGCGAGGCGGCGAAGCTGTTACCGGCGGCGACTTCCTGCTTCACCTCGTCCACCAGCTTGCGCATATTTGGGTTCTCGAAACCTTCGGCAATGATGTCGAAGGACTGCAGCAAGGGCACGCCGGCCTTCATCATGGTCGCCATCTGCCGGGTGAACAGGGCGATGTCCATGGGCTTGATCTTCTTGCCACCGCCGAAGGAAATGCTCGATTTCTTGCGCACCTTGGTTGGGTTGATGCCCTGCTTGCGCAGTTGCGCCTTGACCAGGGACGGGTTCTGCCCGTTGATCTCGCCTTTGACGACCGCGCCGCTTTTGTTCTTGCCTTCCCAGGTGAATACGCTGGTTTTCAGAGCTTTTGCCGCCATGGTTAATCCTTGGTTACGCGGTTGACTTCCTCAAGGCTGGTAACCCCTTGCATGGCCTTGAGCAAAGCGGAGGTGCGCAGATCATTGAAGCCGTCTTTACGCATCTGTGTGGCGATATCGATGGAGTTGCCTTCTTCCATGATAATGCGCTGCAGGTTGGGCGTGTTTTTAACCACTTCATAAATACCGACACGACCCTTGTAACCGCCCTTGCAATTTTCGCAGCCAACCGGGCCGTAGATCTTGAAGGTGCCGATCTTGTCCTCGGGGAAGCCTTCAGCCAGCAGCGCTTCGCGCGGTACGTCCACTTCCTTCTTACAGTGGTTGCACAGCTTGCGCGCCAGGCGCTGGGCGATGATCAGGTTCACCGAGGTGGCGATATTGAAGGAGGGCACACCCATGTTGCGCAGGCGCGTGAGGGTTTCCGCGGCGCTGTTGGTATGCAGGGTGGACATTACCATGTGCCCGGTCTGCGCGGCCTTGACGGCGATGGAGGCGGTATCCAGATCGCGGATCTCACCCACCATGATGATGTCCGGATCCTGACGCAGGAAGGCGCGTAGCGCCTGGGTGAAGTCCATACCCTGCTTGGGATTGACGTTGACCTGGTTGATACCTTCGAGGTTGATTTCCACCGGGTCTTCGGCGGTGGAAATGTTCACGTCCGGCGTATTGAGAATATTCAGGCCGGTATAGAGCGACACCGTCTTGCCCGAGCCGGTGGGGCCGGTGACCAGGATCATGCCCTGGGGTTGCTTGAGGGCATTCATATAGAGCTCTTTCTGCTCTTCTTCGTAGCCGAGGGCATCGATACCCATCTGTGCGCTGGTGGGGTCGAGAATCCGCATAACGATCTTCTCGCCCCACAGGGTGGGCAGTGTGTTGACGCGAAAGTCGATGGCCTTGTTCTTTGATACGCGCATCTTGATCCGGCCATCCTGCGGCTTGCGCCGCTCGGAAATATCCAGTGCGGCCATCACCTTGAGGCGCGCGGAAATGCGTGGCGCCAACTGGATGGGTGGGCGGGCTACTTCATGCAGGATACCGTCGGTACGAAAGCGCACGCGGTAGGTCTTTTCGTAGGGCTCGAAGTGCAGGTCGGAAGAGCCTCCCTTGATGGCATCCAGCAGCATCTTGTTGACGAAGCGCACCACTGGCGCGTCGTCGGCATCGGCGCCAGTTTCACCTACCGGCTTGTCATCATTGACCGCCTCCACATCCAGGCCATCCAGATCTACATCGGCCAGATCCTCCATGCCGCTATTGGATGACTCGAAGAACTTGTCGATGGCATCGCCGAGCTTGTCATCCTCGACCAGAATGGCTTCGGTGTTGAGGCCTGTACTGAACTGGATGTCGGTGACGGCCTGGTGGTTGGTGGGGTCGGAAAGCCCGACGAACAACTTATTGCCCCGCCGCCACAACGGCAGCACTCGATGCTGGCGTACCAGCTTTTCGCTGACCAGGTCACGTGGCTGACTTTCCTTGTCGATGGCGTTGAGGTCGAAGAAGGATACGCCGAACTGCTCCGAGGCCAGCTCGGCCAGGGCCCGGCTCTTGACCAGCCTGTTCTGCACCAGATAGGTCACCAGCGACAGCTTGTTGCGCTGGGCTTGCTGTTGCGCTTGCTGGGCGGCCTTTTCGTCCATCAACCCGGTTTGCGCCAACTGCCTGGCCAGGCCGGAAAGGGAAATGCTGTCGTTCATCACGGGCTCCACACAGAATCTCTGCCTTATAGCCCAGTTGCAGGGTGGCTGCCAAACCGCGAAAGTGGGAGTGACAAAAAATGGCAGTTAGTGCCGGTTGAGGATGCTGTTGCCTTTGTTGTGCTTGCGGAACGGCGCCATTTGGCGTGTTCTGAAAGGTTGGCACGAGGTCTGCATTTTTCAGGACAGGCTCTGGGCCTATCCATTTCTAGGAGAGAACGAATGAAAGCTCAAATGCAAAAAGGTTTTACCCTCATCGAATTGATGATCGTGGTTGCAATTATCGGTATCCTGGCCGCCGTTGCTCTGCCGGCTTATCAGGATTACACCGCTCGTGCTAAGGTGTCTGAAGTAGTTCTGGCTGCTTCTCAGTGCCGTACTACCATTACTGAGGCTTCTCAGACTGGCTTTGCTGCAACCCCAGCGGCTGCTAATAGCTTTGGCTGCGGAGAGAATGCTACTGGCCCAGTTTCTCAATATGTGGCTACCATTCAAACGACTGCCACTGGTATCATTCAGGTCGCAGCGCGTAATATTTCCCAGTTGGGTACCAATGTGAACCTGGAGTTGCGTCCGTTCAGCGATGCTAACGGCACAACTGCCATGGCTGCAGCTGGCTATAACCGCGCTTCTCTTACCCCCATTCTCGCTTGGCAGTGCGCTGCTGCTGCCACTAACGGCATTGAGACTAAGTACTTGCCGGCTAGCTGCCGTTAAGCATAGATAAACACTCAGCCCTACGCTGTGTGCTAGTTCTAAACAATGCCCCGCTGTGCGGGGCATTGTTTTTTCGTTGTGAAAACTAGGAGCAATAATATTAGAGCTCCTTGATCTTCATTTTCTGGGGCTATTTTCTTTTTTGGAAAGTCTATGGGGTTACGTCTAAAAGCATTCTCTCTACATCTCGGCTTGTCCGGCGTTATTGCTCTGTTGGCGCTCTTTGTTGTGTTTAAACTCTGGTACCCGAATCCGTTACATGCGGCTGTAGGTGTGACCCATGTTTTCTTATTGTTATTGTTGGTCGATGTGATTCTTGGGCCGTTATTGACCTTGTTGGTGTTCAAGGAGCGTAAAAAAACACTGGTGTTCGATCTGAGTGTGATCGCTGTGCTGCAATTGTCGGCTCTTAGCTACGGGTTGTGGACTGTCGCTGAAGGGCGGCCCGCCTGGCTGGTGTTCAATACTGATCGTTTCGATCTGGTGCGAGTGTTGGATATCGATGCGCGTAAGCTGGATCAGGCAGCCCCCGAGTTCCGTCAGCCCTCCTGGCTTGGCCCGCGCTGGGTGGCAGCTACGCCGCCAGACGATAGCGCCGCGCGCAATGAGTTGATATTCGAGTCAGTGCAGGGTGGTAGTGACGTGCCACAGCGCCCTGAGCTTTACCTGTCGCTGGCCGATAGCAGTAAACGGATAAAAGAACGTTTGTACCCTTTGTCTGAGTTGCAGAGGTTCAACTCGGCGGACGAGATACAGTCGGCTATCAGTCAATGGCCTGAAGCTGACGCCTGGCTGCCCTTGATGGCGGGTACACCGATGGTGGTGTTATTGCGTAAGGAGACCGCCGAGGTCGTTGCGGTGGTGGACTTGCGGCCGTGGCTGTAGCCGCGGCCGTCACTCTGGAATAGGAAACTACTGGAGCTGGTTGGTTTGCCGATGTGGTTTGGCAAGTTTGCCAGGCAAGTAGAATAGCTCTCAGATTTTGTCTGTCGGACCCTGCTGAAAACTAGGAGGAGGCTAGCTCTTGGTGGTGGGCATCGCTTTCACAGGTAGCGCTCGATCTCAAATGACGACTATATGATGAGTGTGGGTGAAGTTGAATGTTCGCACCGACAACCTCGGTTTATCCATTCTGGCCTTGGTTTTCACGCAAGTATTGCGGCACTCCGGGTTCGTCCGAACTTATGCTGCTCCGGCCTGCCGGTCACAACGCCAACCGCATCGACAAATCCACCGCCTGCACATCCTTGGTCAACGTCCCCAGCGAGATATAGTCCACACCCGTCTCGGCGATGGTGCGCAAGGTGCTGTCATTGATACCGCCCGAGGCTTCCAGCTTGGCGCGGCCTGCGTTCAGGCGTACGGCTTCGCGCATATCGTCCAATGACAGTTCGTCGAGCATGATGATATCGGCGCCGGCTTCCAGGGCCTCGCGCAGTTCTTCCAGGCTTTCCACTTCCACTTCCACCGGCTTGCCGGGAGCGATCTGCTGGGCGCTGCCTATGGCCTGGGCGATGCCGCCGCAGGCGGCGATGTGGTTTTCCTTGATCAGGAAGGCGTCGTACAGGCCTATGCGGTGGTTGTGGCAGCCACCACAGGTGACGGCGTATTTTTGCGCCAGGCGCAGGCCGGGCAGGGTCTTGCGGGTGTCCAGCAGTTTCACTTGAGTGCCGTCGACCAGGTCGGCGTAGTGGCGGCAGCGGGTGGCCACGGCCGACAGGGTCTGCAGGAAGTTCAGGGCGCTACGCTCGCCGCTGAGCAGGGCGCGCGCCGGGCCTTCGAGGCTGAACAGGGTCTGCTCGGGGTTGACCCGGTCGCCGTCCTGCACCTGCCAGTGCACCGCTACGCGCGGGTCGAGCTGGCGGAACACGGCGTCGACCCAGGCAGTGCCGCAGATCACCGCCGCTTCGCGGGTGATGACGCGGGCGCTGGCCAGGCGTTCGGCGGGAATCAATTGCGCGGTGATGTCACCGCTACCGATGTCTTCGGCCAGGGCGCGGCGGACATTGGCTTCGATTTCGCTGCCGAGGTCGGCGAGGGTCAGATTGGGCATGGTCGGCTCCGGGTTGGGCGAGCGGCGATTATAAAGGCGGCCGAACCTGGGGCAATGCTCCGTTGTCCATGCAGACAAGGGATTCGACTGCATCGCAGCCCCAGCGCCGCATGCAGGCCATGTGGCATCGCGAAAGAGGCGATCTGTGAAGCGCATCATGGAAGTGGCAAAAATGAGCTTGGTATGTCGCACAGGCTCCCTATAATGCATTCATTCCGTTTATTTTGACGCCATATCGTTGACGTTACGAATAAGGCGCGGTTGCTGCTGTGCAGACCAGAGGCCCGAACGGGCAGTCTGCAGGAGACTAGAATGAAGACCGACGCGAACGTGGTGCCGTTGAACAAGGCCGCCGCTGCGCAATCGCCAACTTCGCCGGTAGGAAGACTGCCCGTGGCGCTGATCCAGGTGCGTGACAAAGCCGCGCAACAGCTCAAGCAGAATCTGCAGAGCCTGTTCGACAACGCCGACGATACCCTCTTCGAGATGGCGGATCGGGCGACCAGCAATTCCGAGCAGAATGCCTTCTTCGAGGCCATGCGCGACCTACGCCTCAAACGCAAGAGCATCGAGCGGGTGTTCCTGCAGAAGATCTTCGAAGCCTTCGTCAATCTCAACCAGTACGAGATCGGCAAGCCGCAGCCGGCGCTGGATACGGTGTCGTTCGACAGCCTGAGCCTGGTGCAGAACGATGACCTGGAAGAAACCGTGGCCACCGATGCCATGATTTCTCGGGTCATGAGCCACGATGCCATGGCCCTCGGTCATCTCACCACGCGTCTCAATGCGCTGGTCAGCCGCAAGCTCGATGACAAGAGCAATCCGCTGGGGCCGACCGTGCTTTGCGAATGTTTTCTCGATGCCTGCGGTGGCCTGGGCGTGGAGATCAAGGTCAAGCTGATCATCCTCAAGCTGTTCGAGAAGTACGTGCTCGGCAGTTGCGACACCCTGTATGCCGAGGCCAATCAGGTGCTGGTCGGTGCGGGTGTGTTGCCGGAACTGCAGTCGGCACCGCCGCGCCGGCCGAACCGTCCGGCAGCGGGGGCGAGCCGGACGCATGCGAGCGAAGAAGGTGGCGCGGTGAGCCGCGATGACGGCGTGCAGGAGGTTTTCGGCGCGCTGCAGGAGTTGCTCGCCGAGGTGCGTGGCACGGCCATGACTCCGCGCGCGCCAGCGAGCAATGCGCTGCCGATTTCCAGCAATGACCTGATGCGCCTGCTTTCGCACCTGCAGCAGCGCGCGCCAGCCCAGGCCGAGCCCGACGACTTCGACCTGCGCCCTCAGCTCGAACAACTGCTGGCGCGGGCCAGCGCCAAGAGTGGCAAGACCCGTGTGGTCGGTGAAGTCGACGAGGATGTGATCAATCTGGTGTCCATGCTCTTCGAGTTCATCCTCGATGACCGTACCCTACCGGACTCGCTCAAGGCGCTGATCGCGCGCCTGCAGATTCCCATGCTCAAGGTGGCGGTGCTGGACAAGACCTTCTTCAGCCGGGGCAGCCACCCGGCGCGGCGCCTGCTCAACGAGATCGCTTCGGCAGCCATGGGTTGGGTCGATCAGGACGATGTGCAGCGCGACAGCCTCTATCAGCGTATCGAACAGGTGGTGCAGCGTCTGCTCAACGATTTCGTCGACGATCCGGCGATCTTTTCCGAGCTGCTGGCGGACTTCATGGCCTTTACCGGCGATGAGCGGCGCCGCAGCGAGCTGCTCGAACAGCGCACTCGTGATGCTGAGGAAGGCAGCGCCAAGGCCGAGCTGGCCCGCCGCGAGGTGGAGCAGGCTCTGAACGAGCGGCTGTTGGGCAAGGTGCTGCCGGAGGTGGTGGTGCGCCTGCTGCAGGAGGCCTGGAGCAAGGTGCTGATGCTCACCTGCCTCAAGCACGGTACGGCTTCAGCGCAGTGGCAGGCTGCCTTGCAGACCATGGATGATCTGGTGTGGAGCGTCGAGCCTCACGAGGATGCTGAGGATCGCCAGCGTCTGCTGGAGTTGGTGCCCAGCCTGCTCAAATCGTTGCGTGAGGGCATGAGCAGCGCGGCCTTCGACCCTTTCTCCACCAGCGAATTCTTCAGTCAGTTGGAAGTGCTGCACGTGCAGGCTTTCCAGCGCTTCAAGCGGGCGACGGTGGAGGAGCAGGACGCTGCCGTGGCCGAACAGGCGGCGGACACTCCCGTGCAGGGTGGCGAACCCGCTGCCGAGACACCGGCCATGGTCGAGGTGGTCGAGGAGATCGTCCTGCTGGCGCCGGGGCAGGCCCGTCTGGAAGAGCCCGAGCCGGTGCTGCCGGAGGATGACGAGGCGTTCCGCCAGGTCGACAGCTTGCGCGTCGGCAGTTGGGTCGAGTTCCAGGAAGACGATGAGCACAAGCTGCGCTGCAAGCTCGCGGCCATCATCAAGCCGATTGGCAAGTACGTGTTCGTCAATCGCACCGGCATGAAGGTGCTGGAAAAGACCCGTATCGGCCTGGCCGTGGAGTTCCGCCGCAACAGCATCCGTCTGCTGGACGATGCCCTGCTGTTCGACCGGGCGCTGGAGTCGGTGATCGGCAATCTGCGGCGCTTGAAGAACGCTTGATCGCCTCGTGCCAGGGGCCTGCTTGCCCCTGGCGACCTCGGTTGGCTGCCCCCGTTGCCAACGCCGCTTCCTTTACCCCGCATTGCTGCTTATAGGCCGTTGAAAAACGTAGGCGAGGCAGCCAGTGCAATACCGATGGCGGCCCCGCAAAAGCAGGCGAAAAACGGCCGGGGTCGCGACCGACTTTACAAGCTGTAAATGAGCATTTGATTCGCTTCGCTCACCCCTCTGGGGCCGCGCTAAAGCGCGTTCAGTCTTTGACTGTGAGCCTGCTTTTAACGCAGCAATGGCAACGTAGGTAGTTTTTCAACGGCCTGCTAGAGTGTTGGCTCGCTCAGGAGCACTTTATGCAGCTAGACGCCGCAACCGGCTGGTTCCGGGGGATTCGTCATTGCCCCTCACCCAATTTCAATGCGCGCCCGCAGGGGGAGATTTCCTTGCTGGTGGTGCACAACATCAGCCTGCCGCCGGGGCAGTTCGGTACCGGCAAGGTGATGGAGTTCTTCCAGAATCGTCTGCCGCTGCACGAGCATCCCTTCTTCGCGGAAATAGCCAGCCTGCGCGTCTCCGCGCATTTCTTCATCGAGCGCGATGGCGCGCTGACCCAGTTCGTTTCCTGCCTCGATCGCGCCTGGCATGCCGGCGTTTCCTGCTTCGCCGGGCGGGAGAACTGCAACGATTTTTCGCTGGGCGTGGAGCTCGAGGGTACCGACGAACTGCCATACACCGATGCGCAGTATGCTTGCCTGAGCGAGCTGACCCGGCAGTTGCTGGCGGCCTATCCCGAGTTGGACGTCACCCGCATTGCCGGGCATTGCGACATCGCCCCTGAGCGCAAGAGCGATCCGGGGCCGGCATTCGATTGGGCGCGTTTTCGCGCCGACCTCTGCAGTGGTAAAGGAGTGCAACCATGAGTTTTCTGGTGATCGTGCTGGTGCTTTGGGTCGAGAAGTTCTCGGCAATGCGCCAGCGTATCCAGCAGGACGGGGCTTGGCTGGCGCGCCTGCACGCCATGGAACGCAGTGACTGGCGGCAATCGCCCTGGCTGCTGCTCGGCCTGTTGGTGCTGCTACCGGTGCTGGCCCTGGGCCTGTTGTTGTGGCTGATTCAGCCCGTGCTCTATGGCCTGCTGGCGCTTGCGGTGCACCTGCTGGTGCTGATCTACAGCCTGGGCCGGGGCGACGTGCAGGCGGCGCTGGGGCCGTTCCGCGATGCCTGGCGGCGTGAGGACGGCCAGGCGGCCTACCATGCCGTCGAGCGGGATCTGGGCTTGCAGCCCGAGGAAGGCCCGGCGTTGCTGGAGCAGGTACAGGGCTATCTGCTGTGGCATTCCTATCAGAGTTTCTTTGCGGTGATCTTCTGGTACCTGCTGCTCGGGCCACTGGCCGCGCTTGCCTACCGCCTGCTCGCGTTGGTAGCTGAGCAGGCCGAGTTGCCGACCTTGCGTGAGCGCGCCGGGCAGTTGCGTCATGCCTTCGACTGGTTACCGGTACGGGTGCTGGCCTCCAGCTTCGCCCTGGTGGGCAACTTCGTGGCGGTCAGTCGTGCGCTGCTGCATGAGCTGCTGAGCTGGGATATTTCCGCTGCGCAACTGGTCAGCAAGGCCGGGCGTGCCGCAGGTGAGGTGTCGGCCCCCATGCTGGGCGAACGAGGCGTGGCGACGCTAGACGAGCTCTGGCAGTTGCTGATTCGCGCCGCGGTGGTCTGGTATGCCGGCTATGCACTGTGGGTGCTGTTGGTGTGAGGGTGGTGGCTTTGCGCCATGCTCTTAACTTTAAGTTACACAGCAGGTGGTCGATAAGGGTTATAACAGCCAGGCCTGCCTAGGCTTGAGGAACAGGCGAGTAGCAGGGCGCAGTGTGGTGAGCTCCAGGGGCGATCACCACGCCTTGAGACCAATAACAACACCAAGGGCCGAGGGAGACGTCTAGTGAAGACTCTGTTGTATCCTGCCATCGCGCTGATGAATCGCCTCAGCTTCGGCATGAAGTTCAGCCTGATCAGCGTTCTGTTCTTCCTGCCCATGCTGGTCACCAACTTCTATCTGGTGCGCGATTCCTACCAGCAGTTCGTCGGTACCCGCAGCGCGCTGGAGAGTATCGAGCTGCTGAGCAACAGCCTTCAGGTACGCCGTGAATTGCAGGATCTCAACGACCTGGTGCAGATCAACGCCATGATTGGTCAGTCTGGTCAGGCAGGGGATCTCGAAGGGCGTATCGGCAAGCTGCAGCAGACCCTCATCGCTCGGCTGGAGGGACTCGTCGCCGTGAGCCGTGATCCCGAGCAGGCGGCGGAGTTCGTCGCCAAGCGCGATGAGCTGCTCGACGAGCTCAAGCGTGCCGCTGGCGAAAGCTCGCTGCAAACCAAGACCGTGATGACCGAGCGCCTGCTCAACGCCTCCCAGGTACTGGTCCAGCTGGTGGCCAGCCAGTCCGGGCTGAGCCAGGATCCGTATCGGCAGATCCGCCAGATCAGCGAGCTGCTCACCAACGTCACGCCGCAGGTGACCAGCGTGCTCAGCGAGGGGCGCGCCACCGGTTCCTATTCGTTGGGGCAGGGGTTTCTCAACTCGGCAGCCAGCACTCGGTTCGATGAAATCCTGCTGCAACTGGAAAAACTGCATGCCGAGTACGGCTTGAACCTACAGCAGACCGTGGCCGGCAAGGTGGCGGAGTTCGATGGGGTGGGAGAGATGGCCGCCGCGAGTCTGCAAACGCTCAAGGACACGCCGGCGCTGTTCGAGGATCAGGTGGTGATCGCCGACAGCCTGGATACCCCCTGGAACCAGTTCTACGATCAGGTCAGCCAGGAAATGGCCAAGACCTATGCGCTCAACGATGGCCTGCTGGCGTATCTCGACAGTCAGTTGAGCGAGCGGCTGGCAGACAATCGGGCGCAGATGGTGCTGCTGGTGGTGGCTCTGGTGCTGGTATTCCTGGCGGTGGTCTACCTGTACAGCGGCTTCTACGTCTCCACCCGCAGCACCCTCAAGAATCTTGGGCGGGTGATGGATCAGGTAGCGGCCGGTGACATGACCGTCAGCTTCCAGGCGCAGAGCCGTGATGAGCTGGGGGAGTTGGGCCAGGTGTTCAACCAGACGGTGATGCGCGTTCACGACCTGATCGAGCGGGTCGGGCAGACAGTGAGCGAGGTGGAGGGCCAGGCCAGCCGCGTCGAGCAGGTGTCCGGGCAGAGCAACCAGGCGGTGGCCAGCCAGCGTATGCAGATCGAGCAGGTGGCCACGGCAATGAACCAGATGTCCGCCACTGCCCAGGAAGTGGCGCGCAGTGCCGCTGCCGCAGTGGGCAGTGCGCAGAGCGTCAACCAGGAGTCGGTGAGTGGACGGGCGCTGGTCGAGGCGCAGGTGGGCAATATCCAGCGCCTGGCCGATGAGATCGAGCAGGCGGTTCAGGTGATCAACCAGCTTGCCAGCGACAGTGCCTCGATCAGCCAGGTGCTGGATGTGATCAAGAGCATCGCCGAGCAGACCAACCTGCTGGCACTCAATGCCGCCATCGAGGCCGCACGCGCAGGCGAGCAGGGCCGTGGTTTCGCCGTGGTGGCGGACGAGGTGCGCAACCTGGCCAAGCGCACGCAGCAGTCCACCGCGGAAATCGAAGGCATGATCGGCAAGCTGCAGAGCGGTGTAGGGGCGGCGGTGAAGGCCATGAGCACCAGCCACGACAAGGCCGAAAGCACGGTCAACGAGTCGGGCAAGGTGCAGCAGGCGTTGGAGAACATCCTCGGCGCCGTGGGTATGATCGTCGATCAGAACCAGCAGATCGCCGCGGCCGCCGAGCAGCAGACCGCCGTGGCCCATGACATCGATGAGAATATCGTGCGCATCAACCAGGTCGGCGAGCGTACCGCCGATGGCGCCAGCCAGACCGAGCAGGCCAGCCACGAGCTGAGTAGCCTGGTGTCACGCTTGCGGCAACTGATCGGTGCGTTCCGGGTTTAACCAGCCGTGCGGGTGTGAACGGGCGGCGCAGTGCCTCGTTCGCGGATAAATCTGCTCCTACAGGTCGCGGCGTAGCCGGATGCAATCCTCTTATTTCCGATTCTTCGCATTTTGGGGGGAATGCTTGGTTGACAGCGGATTGGCAAGTTTGTGTTTTTCTGGTGCCTGTTCCGAATTGCCGCGTTTTTGCTGACGTTTTTGGTTTCGCCCTCCCGGGCGAGTCACTTTGCGGGCAAAGTAACCAAAACCTTCCGCCCGGTCATCCGGCCCTGGCTTCGCCAGGGTTCGCTCACTCCATCGCCGCTCCAGAGGCCCGCCGCGGTGGGCCATCCCTGGCCCATCGCGGCTTTCGCGACATCCATGTCGCTCAACCTCTTCCACGACGATTCCGTTCGCCCTCCTGGGCGGGCTCTGCGCGCGCCTGAACCCGAGGTAACTCAGAAGTAGCACGGAGTAGTTGAACATGAGGTCAGCCTTAAGGCTGACCAGAATGCCGGCTGCAGCCGGCAAGCTGTTCACCGCATGAAACTGCGCGAATGAAAGTTTTGGTTTAACCCAGCGGCCACGTCGTGGCTCCACTGTTACCAGAACACGCCGAGCATGCCCTGGAATGCCGGTTCGTTCAGGCGCGCGAATGGCTCCTTCAGGAGGGTGAGTGGAATCGTTGCGCAGAGGGGCGAGCCGCAGGGACGCGGCGAGAGGCTTAAAGGGCCAGGGACGGCCCTTGTAAGCCGACCCTCGGAGCAGCGATGGAGCGAACGAACCCCGGCGAAGCCGGGGCCGGATGGCGGGGCCAAGCCTTTTTGCCTTCTTTTGTGGCGTTTGACAAAAGAAGGTCGCCGGGGGGCGAAACAGGAGCTATCAACTAAACGCCGATAAGCAGCTTGAACACCGAAACAACACACAAACTTGCCAGCCCAGTGCCAATACTGATTTTCCCGAGATTCCGCGAAGAACCTCACTTCCAGCCGAACAACTGCTCGGCATTGCGGCTGCTGGCCTCGGCCAGCTCGGCGGCGTCCATGTCGCGCAGCCGGGCCAGGGCGTTGCAGATATCCGGGAGATACTCCGGGCTGTTGCGCTGGTGGGCATGCATCGATGGCGCCATGTCCGGCGCGTCGGTTTCCAGCACGATGGCCTCCAGCGGCAGCTCTGCCACCACCTTGCGCAGGCGCTTGGCTTGCGGCCAGGTGGCCGCGCCGCCGAGGCCGAGGCGAAAGCCCAGCTTGATGTATTCGCGGGCTTCCTCGTAGCTGCCGGCGAAGGCGTGGACGATGCCGCCACGGCGCAGGCGAAAGCGTTTCAGGGTGGCGATGGTCGCGGCATGGGCACGGCGTACATGCAGCAGCACCGGCAGCTCGAACTCGGCGGCCAGTTCCAGCTGCGCCTCGAACAGCGCCTGCTGGCGCGTGCGGTCGAGGTGTTCGAGGTAATAGTCCAGGCCGAATTCGCCAACGGCGCACAGCTTGCGCTGCCCGGCCAGCCGGCCCAGCCAGTCGCGCAACTGCTCGAGATGCTCGGGGCGGTGATCCTCCAGATACACCGGATGCAGGCCGAAGGCGGCATGCAGCCCTTCGTTCGCCTCCACCAGGTGCCACAGGCGCTGCCAGTTGCCCTGGTATACGCCGAGCACCACCAGGCGTTCGACGCCTTGGTCACGGCAGTGGGCGAGCACATCGGCGCGGTCGGCGTCGAATTCGGGAAAGTCCAGATGGGTGTGGGTGTCGATCAGGCGCATGAGCGGGCAGAACCTATGGGCGAGCTTTCAGCTTACTGCCAATGCCGGGGAGCGTTGGCGAGTTTTTTCAGTCCTAGAATGGTATCCAGAGGGATTCTGCCAAGGAGGTAGCGGGTGCCCTTCGTTCGTCGTTTCGTTGCCTGGGTGTTTGCCTTGTCGTTGCTGGCCCTGGCTGCGCTCATGCTGTTTCTCGTGCTGTTCGATTGGAATCGGGCGCGGCCGCTGATCAATGAACAGGTGTCGGCTGCGCTCGATCGGCCCTTCGCCATCGAGGGCGACCTGCGTGTGGTCTGGCAACGCGAGCCAGGTGAGCAGGGCCTGGGCGCCTGGCTGCCCTGGCCGCACTTCGCCGCTGAAGATATCCGCCTGGGCAACCCGCAGTGGGCGCAGGGCGAGGACTTTCTCCGCCTGGGCAGTGTGCGTTTGCGCCTGGCGCCGCTGCCGCTGCTGTGGAAGACCCTGAACATTCCCAGCATCGAACTGGGGGCGCCGGTGGCCAACCTGCAGCGCCTGGCCGATGGCCGGGCCAACTGGATCTTCGACCTGGGGGGCGAGCAGGGGGCAGAGCCCAATCCCTGGACCCTGGATATCGGCACCATCGGCTTCGACAAGGGGCGGGTGCAGCTCGATGACCGCAGCAGCGCCACCCGCCTGGATCTGCTGGTCGAACCGTTGGGTGAGCCGATCCCGTTCGCCGATATCGTCGGCAAGGGCGCGGCCGAGCGCCTGACGGCCAACGACGCCAGCGCGCAGGATTACGCCTTCGCCTGGCAGGCCAAAGGGCGCTTCCGGGGGCAAGTGCTCGATGCCAATGGCAAGCTCGGCGGCTTGCTGGCCTTGCACGACGCCAGGCTGCCTTTCACCTTGCAGGCCGATATGCGCATCGGCGCCACCCGCATCGTGCTGGCCGGCAGCCTGAGCGGCCCGCAGAACCTGGCCAGCCTGGATCTGCGTCTGCGCCTGTCCGGGCGCAGCCTCGCCGAGCTATACCCGCTGACCGGGGTGACCCTGCCGGAAACCCCGGCCTACAGCACCGATGGCCGTCTGCAGGCCAACCTGCGCGATGCCGATGGGGCGATCTTCCGTTATCAGGGCTTCCGTGGCCGCATTGGCGACAGCGACATTCAGGGTGACCTGACCTATGCCGCGCGTGAGCCCCGGCCCAAGCTGTCCGGTCAGCTCACCTCCAGGCAGTTGCGCTGGGGTGATCTGGCGCCGCTGGTGGGTGCCGATTCCAGCGCCGAGCAACGCCAGCGTGGCCAGCAGGATCGCCAGCCGGCAGACAAGGTGTTGCCCGTCTCCACCTTTCGCACCGACCGTTGGCGGGCAATGGATGCTGACGTGCGTTTCATCGGCAAGCGCATCGAGCATGGCGAGCGACTGCCGATCAGCGACCTGGATACCCATGTGGTGCTGCACGATGGCGTGCTCAGCCTCGAACCCCTGCGTTTCGGCATGGCCGGTGGCACGCTCGAAGCGCAGGTGCGCCTCGATGGCGCGGTCACGCCGCTGCAGGGGCAGGTGCGCATGAGTGCCCGTAACCTCAGGCTCAAGCAGCTCTTCCCCGGTTTCGCGCCGATGCAGACCAGCCTGGGCGCGCTCAACGGCGATGCACACCTGCGCGGGCGTGGCAACTCGCCGGCGGCCCTGCTCGGCAGCGCCGATGGCGAGCTGAAAATGCTGATCAACGATGGCGCCGTCAGCCGCAGCCTGATGGAAATTGCCGGGCTCAACGTCGGCAATTACCTGGTCGGGCAACTGTTCGGCGACGAGGAGGTGAAGATTCATTGCGCTGCCGCCGATCTCGGTATCCGCCAGGGCCTGATGAGCACGCGGCTGTTCGTGATCGATACCGACAACGCGGTGATCAAGGTCGATGGCAACGCCAACTTCGCCAGCGAGCGTCTGGATTTCACCGTCACCCCCGCCACCAAGGGCTTGCGTATCTTCTCCCTGCGTTCACCGCTCTACGTGCGCGGCACCTTCAAGCAGCCGGCGCCGGGCGTGCAGGCCACGCCGCTGGTGTTGCGCGGCGTCGGTCTGGTGGCGCTGGGCGTGGCGGTGGCGCCGGCTGCCGGGCTGCTGGCGCTGGTGGCGCCCAGTGCCGGCGACGAGCCGGATCAGTGCGGGCCATTGCTGCAGCAGATTCAGCGCCGTTAGGGCACCTCTAAAAATTACCTACGTTGCCATCACTGCGTTAAAAACAAGCTCGTGCGCGAGTCCGATCAAAATGCTCATTTACAACTCGTAAAGTCGAGCGCGACTCCGACCGTTTTTCGCTTGTTTTTGCGGGGCCGCCATCGGTGTTGTTCTGGCTGCCTCGCCTACGTTTTTAGAGGTGCCCGTTAGGCGCGCGCCAGAAAGCTGCGCTCGATGGCCTCGATACCGGGCTGGTAGTCATCCTGTTCCACCGCACGCAGGGCCCAGGCCAGCACCCGCTCGGCGATGCGCTCGTGCTGTTGGCTCATGGCGTTGACCCGCAGGGGCAGGAAGTCCAGCAACTGGTTGTCGCCGAAGGTGGCCAGGCGCAGCGCCGACCAGGTGCTTTGCGGTTTCTCCTGGAGCAGGTCGAACACTCCTTCGAGCAGCACGTAAGCGGTGCTGACCAGAGCGTCGGGCGGGCCCGCTTCGGCAAGCAGGGTCTGCATCTGCTGGTAACCGCTGCGGCGGTTGAACTGCTCGCCGTAATAGATGCTGATGCGTCCCTCGAAACCCTCCAGGGCCTGGCGAAAACCGCGCTCGCGCGCCTGGCTGATGACCAGTTCCGGGCGCGCGGCGAGCAGGCCGATATGGCGGGGCCTGGCCGGCAGCAGGCTGCTGGTGAGCTGGCGTCCGGCGGCCTCGTCATCGCTGACTACCGAGCGGATATGCTGCGGCGACAGTGCCCGATCCACGGCGATGATCGGCAGCCCGCTGGCCACCAGTTCGGGGTACAGCGGGTCATCCTGCGGCAGGCAACTGGCGACGATCAGCGCATCGCAGCGGCGTGAGCGGAACAGCTCGAGCAACTGCTGTTCGCTGTGCGGGTCGTCGTCGGAGCTGGCGATCAGCATCTGATAGCCGGCGGCACGGGCCTTCTGTTCCAGCAGCTTGGCCAGGCGCGCGTAGCTGGGGTTTTCCAGATCCGGCAGGATGAAGCCCAGGCAACGGCTTTGCCCGCGGCGCAGGCTGGCGGCCTGCTGATCCGGGCGATAACCATGCTCCTCGACCACCGCGAGCACGCGCTCGACGGTGCTCTGGCTGATCCGGCGCTTCTCGGCCTGGCCGTTGATCACATAGCTGGCGGTGGTCACCGAGACTTGCGCGAGACGGGCGATGTCGCTGAGTTTCACGGGCGAATCCTGAACGGGTAGGCGATGATCGGGCTTCAAGGATTACCCATTATCGGCTAAGGTGCCAGTGTCAGGTGAAACGATTCAGCAGATTGCCTGTCAGTGCAATGTCTGGTTGACCAGACGCCAGGCGCCATGCCTCTGTTCGTGCAGCGCCTAGTCTTAACTCATAACAAGATTCCCTGCCGGTCGGCCCAGGCGTGCCACCGGCTCGAAGCTGCCGGAGGTACACCCATGCTCGAACTCGATGCCAGCCAGATCCAGATGGGCCGCCAGGCGGCGGACAAGGCAGCGGCACTGGCCATGCTTGGCGAGGCGCTGGCAGCCGGCGGCCTGGCCACCCCGAGTTATCTCGAAGGGCTACGTGCGCGTGAAGCACAAGGTTCGACCTTTCTTGGCCAGGGCATCGCCATCCCCCATGGTACGCCGCAGACTCGCGACCAGGTGCTGAACACCGGCGTGCGCCTGATCCAGTTCCCCGAGGGGGTGGACTGGGGCAATGGTCAGCAGGTGTACCTGGCCATTGCCATCGCCGCGCAATCGGATGAGCACCTGCACCTTCTGCAGCTACTCACCCGTGCTCTTGGCGAGGGCGACCTGAGCCAGGCGCTGCGCGAGGCGCGCGAGCCCGAGCAGATCGTCGAGTTGCTACAGGGCGCGCCGCAAGCACTGGCGCTGGACGGGCAACTGGTCAGCCTGGGCCTGCCTGCCGAAGATTTCGACGAACTGCTGTGGCAGGGCGCGCGCCTGCTGCGCCAGGCCGGTTGTGCCAGCAGTGGCTTCGCCCTTGGTCTGGCGCGCAGCGAGGCACTGCCGCTGGGCGATGGCCTGTGGTGGCTGCATAGCGAGCAGAGCGTGCAGCGCCCCGGTCTGGCCTTCGTCACCCCGGCGCAGGCCCTGAGTTTCCGTGGCGAGCCGCTCAAGGGCCTGTTCTGCCTGGCCAGCCAGGGCGAAGCCCATCGCCAGGCCCTGGAGCGCCTGTGCGACGTGCTGATCGGCGGCCGCGCGGCCGAACTGAGCGAAGCCAACGACAGCCGCCGGGTGATCGAAGCGCTCGGCGGCGAGGTAGCGCCGGACTGGCCCGGCGTGGCGGTGACTTTGCTCAATGCCCATGGCCTGCATGCCCGGCCGGCCAAGGTACTGAGCGAGCTGGCGCAGCGTTTCCACGGCGAGGTGCGGGTGCGCCTGCGTGGTGATGAAGGCGCCGGGGCCTCGGCCAAGAGCCTCAGCCGCCTGCTGGCATTGGGTGCGCGACGTGGCCAGGTGCTGGAGTTCAGCGCCGAGCCGGAAATCGCCGCCGACGCGCTGCCGGCGCTGCGCGCCGCGGTGGAAAGTGGTCTTGGTGAAGCGGTCGAGCCGCTGTTGAGCGAGGCGGCGGAAGTGCCCACCGTGCTGGCCGAGGAGCCAGTGCTGGCGCCGCCCGCTGGCAGCAAGGTACAGGCGGTGGCCGCTTCGCCCGGCATCGCCATGGGGCCGGCGCTGGTGCGGGTGATGCCGAATTTTGAATTCGCCGAGCAGGGCGCTGGTGTGGACAGCGAGCGCCAGCGCCTGAATGAGGCCTTGGTTGCCATCGCCGCGCAGATCCAGCGCCTGGTCGATGGCGCCGGGGTGGCCAGCGTCCGTGAAATCTTCAGCGCACACCTGGCCATGCTCGACGACCCGGCCTTGCGCGAGGACGTCGACGCCCGCCTGGAAACCGGCTCCAGCGCCGAAGCCGCCTGGCAGCAGGAGATCGAAGCCGCCGCGCAGCGTCAGGAGGCCCTGCACGACGCCCTGCTGGCCGAGCGTGCGGCCGACCTGCGCGACATCGGTCGCCGTGTGCTGGCGCATCTGTGCGGTATCGAGCTACCCCGCGAACCCAACGAACCCTATGTGCTGGTGATGAGCGAGGTGGCGCCATCGGACGTCGCCGCGCTGGATCGCCAGCGTGTGGCCGGCATCCTCACCGCCAATGGCGGCGCCACCGCACACAGCGCCATCATCGCCCGTGCTCTGGGCATTCCGGCGGTGGTGGGGGCCGGCGAAGCGATCCTGGCGCTGGCCCAGGGCACACCGCTGCTGCTCGATGGCGACAGCGGCCTGGTGCGCATCGATCCGGACGAGGCCACCCGTCAGCAGGCCCTGCGCGAACGCGAGGCGGAACAGCAGCGCCGCGAGCAGGCCCACGCCACGCGCCTCGAAGCGGCGCTGACCCGTGACGGCGTGCAGGTGGAGGTGGCCGCCAATATCGGCGCGGCCAGCGAAACCGCCGGCGCCGTCGAACTGGGCGCCGAGGCCGTGGGCCTGCTGCGCACCGAGCTGGTGTTCATGGAGCACGCCCAGGCGCCGAGCCAAGCCGCCCAGGAGCGCGAGTATCGCCGCGTGCTCGAAGCCCTGGCCGGGCGCCCACTGGTGGTGCGCACCCTGGATGTCGGCGGTGACAAGCCGCTGCCCTACTGGCCGATGCCGGCCGAGGAGAATCCCTTCCTCGGCGTGCGCGGCATCCGCCTCAGCCTGCAGCGGCCAGAGATTCTCGAAACCCAGTTGCGTGCTCTGCTCACCTCGGCCGAAGGGCGCCCGTTGCGCATCATGTTCCCCATGGTCGGCACGATGGAGGAGTGGCGCACCGCGCGTGACCTGGCGCAGCGCCTGCGCGAGGAAATTCCGGTGCAGGATCTGCAACTGGGCATCATGATCGAAGTGCCCTCGGCAGCCCTGCTGGCACCGCTGCTGGCGCGCGAAGTGGACTTCTTCAGCATCGGCACCAACGATCTGACTCAGTACTGCCTGGCCATCGACCGTGGTCATCCGCAGCTCTCGGCCCAGGCCGACGGCCTGCACCCGGCGGTGCTGCGCCTGATCGCCATGACGGTGGAGGCCGCGCATGCCCACGGCAAATGGGTGGGCGTGTGCGGCGAGCTGGCCAGCGATCGCCTGGCCGTGCCGTTGCTGGTGGGCCTGGGGGTGGACGAGCTGAGCGTATCGCCGCGCAGCATTGCTCTGGTCAAGGCGCGCGTGCGCGAGCTGGACAGCCGCGAGGTGCGTACCCTGGCGCAGCGCGCGCTGGATCTGGAGAGCGCCGCCGCCGTGCGCGCCCTGGCCGGAGGGCTGCACTGATGGCGCGTATTCTTACCCTGACCCTGAACCCGGCACTGGATCTGACCCTGCGCCTCGACCAGTTGCAGCCCGGCGCGGTCAATCGCTGCCGGGATTTTGCCAGTCACGCCGCTGGCAAAGGGCTGAACGTCGCCCAGGTGCTGGCCGACCTTGGCCATACGCTGAGTGTCAGCGGCTTTCTTGGCCGCGCCAATGCCGCGCCGTTCGAGGCGCTGATGCACAAGCGCGGTTTTCGCGATCTGTTCGTCCGCGTGCCGGGGGAGACGCGCAGCAATATCAAGCTGGCCGAGGCCGACGGGCGCATCACCGATCTCAACGGCCCTGGCCCGCAGATCGAGGAGGCTCATCTGGCACAACTGCTGGATGATCTGGAACCGCTGCTGGCTGGACATGACGCCGTGGTGGTGGCCGGCAGCTTGCCGCGCGGCGTATCGCCCGAGTGGTTCGCCAGCCTGCTCAAGCGCATCAAGGCTGCCGGCGTACCGCTGGCCGTGGACAGCAGCGGTGCGGCGCTGAGTGCTGCTCTGAGCGTTACGCCCTGGCTGATCAAGCCCAACGAAGAGGAACTGGCCGAGGCCTGCGGCGCCGACCTGACGGCGGCAGTGGCGCGTCTGCGCGAGCAGGGTATCGAGCACATCCTGCTGTCACGCGGCGCCGAAGGTGTCGACTGGCATGGCCCGAACATCGCCCTGCGCGCGCTGCCGCCACGGGTCGAGGTGGCCAGCACGGTGGGCGCCGGCGATTCGCTGCTGGCCGCCAGCCTGCACGGCCTGCTCGAAGGCTGGCCGGCCGAGCGCAGCCTGCGCCTGGCCACGGCGGTGGCTGCGCAGGCGGTCACCCAGATCGGCTTCGGCATTCACGATATCGACCAACTGGCACGGCTGCAGGCCGCCGTCCAGCTACAGCCCTTGCAAGAATAAGAGGCCCCGACCATGAATCTGTTGATCGTCACCGCCTGCCCCAACGGCCAGGTTACCAGCGTGCTCTGTTCGCGCTTGCTGCAAGCCGCCGCCGAGCGCCTAGGCTGGAAAGCCAAGGTGGAGGTGCATGACGCCCGCGCCATCGGTTCGCCGCTGAGCGAGGCCGATATCGCCGCCGCCGACTGGGTGCTGGTGGTCAAGACCGGCGACCTGCCGCTGACCCGCTTCGTCGGCAAGCGCCTGGTGCAATCCACCCCCGCCGAGGCGTTGGCCGACCCGCAGCGCTTCCTGCGCGAGGCGGCCGAACGTGCCGAGCCTTATCAGGCAACAGCCGCGCCAGCGGCCAGCGGCAGCCGCCGTCTGGTGGCGATTACCGCTTGCCCCACCGGCGTGGCGCACACCTTCATGGCTGCCGAGGCGCTGCAGCAGGCCGCTACGCGCATGGGCATCGAGTTGCAGGTGGAAACCCGTGGTTCGGTGGGCGCGCGCAACCTGCTCGACGAGGCTGCCATCGCCGCCGCCGATGCCGTGCTGCTGGCCACCGACATCGAGGTGGACACCAGTCGCTTCGCCGGCAAGAAGGTCTATCGTTGCGGCACCGGTGTGGCGCTCAAGCAGCCGCAACAGACCCTGGAACGGGCGTTGAGCGAGGCGCGCCCGCTGGCCGAGGCCGCGTCTGCCGAGGGTAGCGCAGCGGCCAAGAGTGGCGAGAAGAGCGGGCCTTACAAGCACCTGCTCACTGGCGTGTCCTACATGCTGCCGATGGTGGTGGCGGGTGGTCTGCTGATCGCCCTGTCGTTCGTCTTCGGCATCGAGGCGTTCAAGGAGGAGGGCACCTTCGCCGCCGCCCTGATGAAGATTGGCGGCGACGCCGCGTTCAAGCTGATGGTGCCGGTGTTGGCCGGTTACATCGCCTATTCCATCGCCGACCGTCCGGGCCTGGCGCCGGGGATGATCGGCGGCCTGCTGGCCAGCTCCCTGGGCGCGGGCTTTATCGGTGGCATAGTCGCCGGCTTTCTTGCCGGTTATTCGGCCAAGGCCCTGGCGCAGTGGGTGCGTCTGCCGGCCAGTGTCGAGGCGCTCAAGCCCATTTTGATCATCCCGCTGCTGGCCAGCCTGTTCACCGGCCTGGTGATGATCTATGTGGTCGGCACCCCGGTAGCCGGCATGCTGCAATCGCTGACCACTTTCCTCGACGGTATGGGCAGCACCAATGCCATTCTCCTCGGCGTGCTGCTCGGCGGCATGATGTGCGTGGATCTCGGCGGGCCGATCAACAAGGCCGCCTACGCCTTCTCCGTCGGCCTGCTGGCGTCCAGCAGCTACGCGCCGATGGCGGCGACCATGGCTGCCGGCATGGTGCCGCCGATCGGCATGGCCATCGCCACCGTACTGGCGCGGCGCAAGTTCGCCGACAGCGAGCGGCAGGCCGGCAAGGCTGCCGGGGTGCTGGGGCTGTGCTTTATCTCCGAGGGGGCGATTCCCTTCGCGGCCAAGGACCCGCTGCGGGTGATCCCGGCTAGCATCGCCGGGGGCGCACTGACCGGCGCGCTGTCGATGTACTTCGGCTGCAAGCTGATGGCGCCGCACGGTGGGCTGTTCGTGCTGCTGATTCCCAACGCCATCAACCATGCGCTGCTGTACCTGCTGGCCATCGTCGCCGGCAGCCTGCTGACCGGGGTGATCTATGCGTTGATCAAGCAGCCCGAGGCACAGCCCTTGGCCATGGGAACTGCCTGATCAGTCACTAGCAGGCTGTTGAAAAACTACCTGCGTTGCCTGGCCGTCGTTAAAAAAAGCCTCGCGTGCGAGCCCAGTCAAAATGCTCATTTACAACTCGTAAACCCGAGTGCGGGCCCAGTGCTTTTTTCGGCTGTTTTTGCCTAGGCCAGCCCGCCTCGCCTACGTTTTTCAACGGCCTGCTAGCGGCGTTGTGCAGCAAGGCGTCGCCTCGTCCAGCCCTTGCTCCAGCCCGTGCAGGATGGGGCAGTCTGGCCGCCCATCGCCCTGGCAACTGGCGGCCAGTTCGGCCAGGGTGTTGCGCAAGGCGCTCATCTCGGCGATACGCCGCTCCAGCTCGGCGATATGCGCCTCGGCCAGCGCTTTTACATCTGCACTGGCGCGCTGCTTGTCTTGCCACAGCGCCAGCAGCCGGCCCACTTCCTCCAGTGAGAAGCCCAGGTCTCGCGCCCGCTTGATAAAGGCCAGGCGGTGCAGATCCTGCTCGCTGTACTGGCGGTAGCCGCTGTGCGTGCGCCCGGCGCGTGGCAGCAGATCGATGGACTCGTAGTAGCGAATCATCTTGGCGCTGAGTCCGGTGTGCTTGGCGGCCTGGCCGATATTCATGAGCGTGGTCTCCAGTGGCTGAGCAGCAGCGCGTTGCTCACCACGCTGACGCTGGACAGGGCCATGGCGGCACCGGCGAACATCGGGTTGAGCAGGCCGGCTGCGGCCAGCGGTATGCCGATCAGGTTGTAGATGAAGGCCCAGAACAGGTTCTGGCGGATCTTGGCGTAGGTACGCCGGCTGATCTCCAGCGCGGCAGGTACCAGTCGCGGGTCGCCACGCATCAGGGTGATGCCGGCGGCGTGCATGGCGGCGTCGGTGCCGCCGCCCATGGCGATGCCGACATCGGCGGCGGCCAGGGCCGGTGCGTCGTTGATGCCGTCGCCGACCATGGCCACCAGGCCATGCTGACGTAGTTCGCCGACCAGTCGCGCCTTGTCTTCCGGCAGCACCTGGGCGTGCGGTTCGTCGATACCCAGCTTGCTGGCCACGGCGGCGACGCTGCCGGGGTTGTCACCGCTGATCAGGTGGCTGCTGATGCCCTGTGCGCGCAACTGCGCGATGGCCTCGGCGGCACCGCTCTTGAGTGCGTCACCGAAGGCCAGCAGGCCAAGCAGACGGGGTTGGGCGCTGCTGTCGATGAGCCAGGACAGAGTGCGCCCTTCGGCTTCCCAGGCGTGCGCGGATTGCTCCAGCGCGCCCATGGCCAGCTTATGCTCCTGCAACAGGCGGCTGCTGCCCAGTTGCAGTGAGCGACCTTCCAGCGTACCGGCGATGCCACGCCCGGCCAGCACGCGGCTGTCGCTCAGGGCCGGCAGGGCGATGTCGCGTTCTTCGCAGCCTTGCAGCACGGCCTTGGCCAACGGGTGTTCGCTGCCCTGCTGCAGGCCGCCGGCCAGGCGCAGCAGCTCGGTTTCGTCGGCCTCGGCGAGGCCGATATGGACGATGCGCGGCTTGCCCTCGGTGAGGGTGCCGGTCTTGTCGAAGGCGATCTGCTGGATATCGTGCGCCACCTCCAGGGCTTCGGCGTCCTTGATCAGGATGCCATGACGCGCGGCCACCCCGGTGCCAGCCATGATCGCGGTCGGCGTGGCCAGGCCGAGGGCGCAGGGGCAGGCGATCACCAGCACCGCCACGGCATTGAGCAGGGCGTTTTCCAGCGCTGCGCCGAACATCAGCCAACCGAGCAGGGTGGCCAGGGCCAGCAGCAGTACGGTGGGGACGAACACCTGGCTGACCTTGTCCACCAGCTTCTGGATCGGCGCCTTGGCCGCCTGGGCATCCTCCACCAGGCGGATGATGCGCGCCAGCACGGTTTCCGCACCGAGTGCGGTGGTGCTCACCAGCAGGCGGCCTTCACCGTTGATGGCACCTGCGGTCACCTTGTCGCCGGGCTGCTTGGCTACCGGCAGACTCTCGCCGCTGATCAGCGCTTCGTCGGCATGGCTGCGGCCTTCGATGACCTCGCCGTCGACCGGGAAGCGCTCGCCGGGCTTGACCACCACGCAGTCGCCCAGGGCCAGGGCATCGATGGCGACCCGCTCTTCGCGACCGCCCTGCAGGCGCGTGGCGTGATCCGGGCGCAGGGCTTGCAGGGCGCGGATGGCGCTGGCGGTCTGGCGCTTGGCGCGGCTCTCCAGGTACTTGCCGAGCAGGATCAGGCTGATGATCACCGCCGAGGCCTCGAAGTACAGGTGCGGTGTGTGTCCGGCCGGTGTCACCGCCCACTGGTACAGGCTCAGGCCGTAGCCGGCGCTGGTGCCGATGGCCACCAGTTGATCCATGTTGCCGGCCCGCGCCTTGAGTGCCTGCCAGGCCGCGCGGTAGAAGCGCGCGCCGAAGATGAACTGCACTGGCGTGGCGAGCAGCCACTGCACCCAGGCCGGCAGCATCCAGTGCAGGCCCATGGGTTCCACCAGCATCGGCAGCACCAGCGGCAGGCTGAGGGCGATGGCGGCGAGCAGGGTCAGGCGCTCACGGCGCAGGCGCTGTTGGGCGCGATCCGTATCGGGACGTGCGTCGTCGATCAGGGTGGCGCCGTAGCCGGCGGCGCTGACCGCTTCCACGGCCTGGCGTGGCTCGAAACCGGCCAGTACCTGCAGGCGCGCCTTCTCGTCGGCGAGGTTGACGGTCACCTGGCTGACCCCAGGCAGCTTGCCCAGGGCGCGTTCGATGCGGCCGACGCAACTGGCGCAGGTCATGCCTTCGATGGCCAGCTCCAGAGATTGCCTGGGCACGCTGTAACCGGCGTCTTCGATGGCCTCGATCAATTGCGGCAGGCGCTCGGCCGGCGCTTCGACGCGGGCCTGCTCACTGGCCAGGTTGACGCTGACCGTGGTGACCTCCGGCAGCTTGCGCAGCGCGCGTTCGACGCGCCCGGCGCAACTGGCGCAGGTCATGCCCTGGATGGGTAGATCGAAGGTGGTCATTGCTAGCTCCCGTAGTGCGATGGCTACAGGATCAACCTTGACCCTATGGTAAGGTCAAGCATTCAGTTGATCGGTGGCGCGTCACGCAGTCGCAGGCCGTCGGCGTCCATGGCGATGCGGTAGCGGCGGATCTCCCCGGCACGCAGTTGCAGCGACTGGTTGCGCAACTGGGCGATGCCATCCTGGCAACTGCCGGTTCCGGTCAGGCCCAGGCGTAGCGAGACTTCACCCGGTGGCAGGTTGAACGACACCGACTGGCCCTGGTACAGCCGTGCGGCCATCTGATCGTGCAGATACAGGGCCACCTCACAGGTGGTGCCGACTTCCAGGCGCTCGCGGGACACGATCAGCACGGCATAACCCTCGCCCTGGGCGCTGTCCACCAGGGGCGTCAGGGGTTCGGCAACGGCATTGGCTGCCAGGAACGTGGCAAGCAGCAGAGGGTGTGGACGCATGCTGGCAGTCCTCGATTGAGGTGGGTGATCCGGGACAAGGGCTTGACCTTGCCACCATGGCAAGGTCGAGACTACACCCATCGACCAACGGATCAAGGAGTCAGCCATGCAAGCGTTCAAGGTCAGCGGTATGTCATGCGGGCACTGCGTACGTGCCATCACCCAGGCGATCAAGGCGCTGGACGCGGCTGCCGAGGTGGAGGTGGATCTGGCCGCCGGCCAGGTGCAGGTCAGCGACAGGCTGGATGCCGAGCAGGTGCAGGCGGCGATTCGCGAGGAAGGCTACGTCGTGCAGCCGGCCTGAGTCAGGGCCAGTTCAGCAGCAGGCCGCGCAGGCAACTGTCGAAAATGGCCGGGGTGTCGTGCTGCGCGTCGAACAGTGTGGGGTCGCGCAGCCAGTCGCTGAACAGCCCCACCAGCATGGCGTGCAGGGCGCGTGAGGCCAGGCGCGGGGTAATGCCCGGGCGCAGTTGCGCCTGCACTGCTGGCAGGGCGAACTGCTGTTCGCACAGATCGATGAACTGATTGACGAAGGCTTCGTGGCGTTCTTCGGCTTCACGCAGCTCCTCGGTGAATTCGCAGCGGCGCAGCAGCACGGTGAGGATGCGCCGGCGCTTCTCGTCGAACACCAGGTTGGCCATGGCTTCCACGCACAGGTCGCGCAGCAGTTGCAGCGAGGCCATGCCATCGACCGCCGCCAGTTGTTCGGCCAGCGGCTCCAGCGGCAGGCGCACCTGGTTGAGCATTTCGTGGAACAGGTGCGCCTTGTTCTGGAAGTGCCAGTACACAGCGCCACGGGTCACGCCGGCCTCCCGAGCGATCTGCTCGAGGCTGGTATGGGCCACGCCGCGCTCGAGGAACAACTGCTCGGCGGCGTTGAGAATGGCTATGCGGGTCTTCTCCGCATCTTCTTTGGTTCTGCGCATGAGGGCCGGGAAGGTCATTTCGGATGGGGCCAGTGTACCGATTTTGCCTGGGTGGCAGGCAGCCACAGTAAGGCTGAATCCCCAGGTATTCGTCAGATCGAGGGCGCCAGGGTTTATCGTGGGCTATGGCAGTGAGATGATTAGCCGGCTAATAAAAGATCTGGATCATCATGTCGCTGCGAATTCTGCTCATCCTGGGCGCTCTCTGTGCCTTCGGCCCTCTGGCCATCGACTTCTACCTGCCCAGCTTCCCGACCTTGGCGCGGCAGTTCGCCACCGATGTGGAGCACGTGCAGCTATCGCTGGCGGCCTACTTCATCGGGATTTCCCTCGGGCAACTGTTCTACGGGCCGCTGGCCGACCGTTTCGGGCGGCGTGTGCCCTTGCTGGTCGGGGTCACGCTGTTTGCTCTGGCCTCGCTGGCCTGTGCCTTGGCACCTAGCCTGGAGTGGTTGATCGGCGCACGCTTCGTGCAGGCCCTGGGCGGTTGTGCCGGCATGGTCATCACCCGCGCCGTGGTGCGTGATCTGTGCGATCCGCTGGCCTCGGCCAAGGTGTTCTCGCAACTGGTGCTGGTGATGGGCCTGGCGCCGATCCTGGCGCCGCTGGGCGGTGGTCTGCTGCTGGGTACCCTGGGCTGGCCGTCGATCTTCTACAGCCTGGCGCTGTTTGCCGGGCTGTGCCTGCTGGCCGTGTTGCTCTGGCTGCCGGAGACGCGCTCAGCGCAGGTGCAGCCGGCCCCCTTGAGCGGCGCGTTCGGCCAGTACTGGGCGTTGCTGCGCAACCGGCCCTTCATGGGCTACAGCCTGGCTGGTGGCGTGGCGATGGCGGGGATGTTCGCCTATATCGCCGGCTCGCCCTTTGTCTTCATCGAACTGTATGGTGTGCCGGCCGAGCACTATGGTTGGCTGTTCGGCAGCAATGCGGCGGGTTTCGTGCTGATGGCACAGGTCAATGCGCGCCTGGTACGGCGTGGCGGCCCGGCGCCCTGGTTGCGGCGCATGGCGCTGGTGTATCTGCTCAGCGCGCTGACGCTGCTGGCCCTGGCGCTCTGGCAGCCGGCGAACCTGTGGGTGTTGATGGTGCCGTTGTTCGTCTGCGTGGCCAGCCTGGGCTGCGTGCTGCCCAATGCCACGGCTTGTGCCATGGCCGGGCAGGCGCGCCATGCCGGCAGTGCGTCGGGGTTGCTCGGCAGCCTGCAGTTCAGTGTGGCGGCCGGGGCTTCGGCGCTGGTGGCCTACCTGCATGATGGGTCGGCGGTGCCGATGGCGTTGGTGATTGCACTATGTAGTCTGGTGGCGTGCGCTTTTGCCTGGCGTTGCAGGCGTTTTGTGGTGTGAGGGGCGAAGGGGGGGGATACCGGGCTGGCAAGTTTGTGGCTTGTGTTGGTGTTCTGGACTCCGCATTGGGTGTTTTCAGATATTCCGGGTTTCGCCCCCTCGGGCGACTCACTTTTCTTTGAAATCGGAATGCCGCCCAGCGCAAAGAAAAGTAAGCAAAAGAAACGCACCCCCGACATCCGGCCCCGGCTGCGCCGGGGTTCGTTCGCTCCATCGCTGCTCCGAGGGTCGGCTTACAAGGGCCATCCCTGGCCCTTTAAGCCTCTCGCGGCATCCATGCCGCTCGCCCCTCTACGCAACGATTCCACTCACCCTCCTGAAGGGGGCATTCGCGCGCCTGAACGTACATCGGTTCCGGGCATGCCCGGCGTGCTCTGGTAGCTGTGGAGCCGCGATTTGGCTGTCGAATTACACCGATAGTTTCATTCGCGTAGGTAGCTTGCCGGCTTGCAGCCGGCATTTAGGTCAGCCCTAAGGCTGACCCTGTACTCAAAACTCCGCGCTAATTCTGGGTTACCTAGGGTTCAGGCGCGTGCAGGGCCCGCCCAGGAGGGCGAACGGAGTCGTCGTGGAAGAGGTTGAGCGACATGGATGTCGCGACGACTGCATGGATGCAGGAGGTAGAGCGACGCAGGATGCCAAAGCCGAGAGCCACGATGGGCCAGGGATGGCCCACCGTGGCGGGCCTCTGGAGCGGCGATGGAGTGAGCGAACCCTGGCGCAGCCAGGGCCGGATGACCGGGCGGAGGTTTTGGTTACTTTGCCCGCAAAGTGACTCGCCCGGGAGGGCGAAACCAAAAACATCAACAAAAACGCGGCAATGCGGAACAGACACCGCAAAAAACCAACCGCATTGCCAGTCCAGTATCAAGCCCAGCAGGGCGAACCAGTTGACCTGCCGACATCCGCACAGAACCCAAAAAACGCCCCCACCAACAGGGTGGGGGCGGCGCGTGAGGATGAACCGTCCTTGATGCGGGGTACGCGCGATCAATTCTGCGTGGCGGTCACCTCGTCGCCGTTCCAGCCACCACCCAGTGCCTTGTACAGCTCCACTTCGCTGGTCAGTTGCGCCAGGCGGTCGCTGATCAGTTGCTGGCGAATGCTGAATAACTGGCGCTGGGCATCGAGCAGGGTCAGGTAGCTGTCCACGCCGGTGCGATAACGCCGCTCGGCCAGTTCGTAGTAGGTCTCGGTGGTATCCAGCAAGGTACGCTGAGCCTCGAGCTGTTCACGGTAGGTGGTGCGAGCGGCCAGGCGGTCGGCGACTTCCTGGAAGGCGGTCTGGATGGCCTTCTCGTACTGGGCGACCTGGATGTCCTTCTGCAGCTCGGCATAGTCGAGGTTGGCGCGCAGGCGGCCGGCGTTGAAGATTGGCAGGTTGATCTGCGGCTGGAACAGCCAGGTGCCGGAGCCTGCGTCGAACAGGCCGGACAGCTCGCGGCTGGCGGTGCCAGCGTTGGCGGTCAGGCTGACGCTGGGGAAGAACGCCGCGCGCGCCGCGCCGATGTTGGCGTTGGCCGCCTTGAGCTGGTACTCGGCCTGCAGCAGGTCGGGGCGACGCTGCAGCAGGTCGGAGGGCAGCCCGGCCGGTACGCTTTCCAGTATTTGCTTGTCCAGCTTCAGACCTTGCGGCAGGTCGTTCGGCAGGCCGGTGCCCAGTAGCTGGATCAGCGCGTTGCGATCCTGCGCGACGCGGCGCTGGTACTGCGCCAGGCTGACCCGGGCGCTGTCCACCGCGCTACGGGCCTGGCTCAGGGCCAGGGCATCGGAGACGCCGACGTCGAAGCTGCGTTGGGTCAGCTGGTAGCTGGCTTCGTAGGTTTGCAGGGTGTCCTGGGTCAGCTCGAGCAGGGACTGATCCGCCTGCCACTGCAGGTAGGCGCTGGCCACGCTGGCGACCAGGCTGATCTGCGTGCTGCGCGCTGCCTGCTCGGTGGCCAGGTATTGCTGCAGGGCCTGTTCGCTGAGGCTTCGCAGGCGGCCAAAGAAGTCCAGCTCCCAGGCATTGATGCCCAGGGTGGCACTGTACTGGCCGCTGGTGCGGGCCTGCCCGGTCTGGCTCAGGTCGGCCGGCAGGCGCTGGCGCGTGCCGGCGCCATCGGCGGATACCGAGGGCAGCAGGTCGGCGCGCTGGATGCGGTACAGCGCCTGATAGGCCTCCACGTTGAGCGCGGCGACGCGCAGGTCGCGGTTGTTCTCCAGCGCCGTCTGCACTAGCTGGCGCAGCGCCGGGTCACGGAAGAAGGCCTGCCATTGCAGGTCGGCTGCCGCCACGCTGCCTTCGCGCGCCGCGTCGCCGTAGGCCTCGCCCTGCGGCCAGTCCGCCGCCACCGGTGCCTCGGGGCGCTGGTAGTCGGGAATCAGGCTGCAGCCGCTGAGCAGGGCAGTGGCTACGGCCAGGGATAACAGGGACTGCCTCATTGCAGTGCCTCCTTGTCAGGTTCGCCGGTCGACTGGTTTTTCTTGCGCTCGAACAGCGAGCAGATGGCCACGTAGAACAGCGGAATCCAGAAGATCGCCAGCACCAGGGCGCTGAGCATACCGCCGATCACCCCGGTGCCGATGGCGTGCTTGCTGCCGGCGCCAGCACCGCTGGCGATGGCCAGGGGCAGACAGCCGAGGATGAAGGCCAGCGAGGTCATCACGATCGGGCGCAGACGCATGCGGCAGGCTTCGATGGCCGCCTCTGTCAGGGTCAGGCCTTTCTCGTACTGTGCCTTGGCGAACTCGACGATGAGGATGGCGTTACGCGCCGACAGGCCGATGGTGGTGAGCAGACCGACCTGGAAGAACACGTCGTTGGACAGGCTGCGCAACTCGGTGAACAGCAAGGCACCGATGATCCCCAGCGGCACGGTGAAGATCACCGCGAAGGGAATCGACCAGCTCTCGTACAACGCCGCCAGACAGAGGAACACCACCAGGATGGAGATGGCGAACAGCGCGGTTTTCTGCGAACCGGCCAGGCGTTCCTCGTAGGACAGCCCCGTCCAGGCGTAGCCGACGCCTTCCGGCAGTTGCTTGGCGATTTCCTCGACTGCCGCCATGGCATCGCCGGTGCTGTAGCCGGGGGCCGGAGCACCGAGAATCTCTACCGCCGACACGCCGTTGTAGCGCGCCAGCTTGGGCGGGCCGTAGATCCACTCGCCGCTGGCGAAGGCGCTGAACGGCACCATCTGTCCCTGGTCGTTGCGCACGTACCACTTGTTCAGGTCTTCCGGGGCCATGCGCGAATCGGCGATGCCTTGCAGATACACCTTCTTCACCCGGCCACGGTCGATGAAATCGTTGACGTAGCTGGCGCCCCAGCCGATCGACAGGGTGCTGTTGATGTCCGCCAGCGACAGGCCGAGGGCGCGGGCGCGCTCGTCGTCGATCAGCAACTGGTACTGAGGTTCGTCACGCAGGCCATTGGCGCGCACCTGGCTGAGCACGGGGTTCTGGTTGGCCAGCTTGAGGAACTTGTCGCGCGCCTGGTTCATCACTTCGTGGCCGACCCCGGCCTGATCCTGCAGGAACAGGTTGAAACCGGTGGCGTTACCCAGCTCCATCACTGCCGGTGGGGCGAAGGCGAAGACCATGGCGTCACGGAAGCTGAAGAAGTGCATCTGCGCGCGCTGAGCCAGTGCCGCGACGCCGTTCTCCGCGCCGGGACGCTCGCCCCAGGGCTTGAGCATGATGAAGGCCATGCCCGAACTCTGGCCGCGACCGGCGAAGTTGAAGCCGGTGACGGTGAACACCGATTTCACCGTACTCGCCTCGTCTTCCAGCAGGTATTTGCGCATCTTGTCCACCACCACCTGGGTGCGCTCGGCACTGGAGCCTGCCGGCGTCTGCACCTGGGCGAACAGCACGCCCTGATCTTCCTCGGGGAGGAAGGAGGTGGGAATGCGGGTGAACATCCAGATCATGATGCCGACGATCACCAGGTACAGCAGCAGATACGGCGCCTTGCGCTTGAGCATGCCGCTGACGCCACGTCGGTAGGCGTCGCTGGTGCGGTCGAAGTTGCGGTTGAACCAGCCGAAGAAGCCGCCCTTGGCTTCGTGGTGTTCGCCGTCGATGGGTTTGAGCAGGGTGGCGCACAGCGCCGGGGTGAAGATCAGTGCCACCAGCACCGACAAGGCCATGGCCGAGACGATGGTGATGGAGAACTGCCGGTAGATCACCCCCGTGGAGCCGCTGAAGAAGGCCATCGGCAGGAACACCGCCGACAGCACCAGGGCGATGCCCACCAGCGCGCCCTGAATCTGCCCCATGGACTTGCGCGTCGCCTCCTTGGGTGACAGGCCGTCCTCGCGCATCACCCGCTCGACGTTCTCCACCACCACGATGGCGTCGTCCACCAGCAAGCCGATGGCCAACACCATGGCGAACATGGTCAGGGTATTGATGGAGAAACCGAATGCCGCCAACACGCCGAAGGTGCCCAGCAGCACCACTGGCACCGCCAGGGTGGGAATGATGGTCGCCCGCAGGTTCTGCAGGAACAGGAACATCACCAGGAACACCAGCACGATAGCCTCGAACAGGGTGTGCACCACCCCTTCGATGGAGGCCGAGATCACCGGCGTGGTGTCATAGGGGAAGACCACCTCCATACCGGCCGGGAAAAACGGCTTGAGGTCGTCGATGGTCGCGCGCACCGCCTTGGCGGTGTCCAGGGCGTTGGCCCCGGTGGCCAGCTTGATCGCCAGACCGGAGGCCGGCAGGCCGTTGAACTGGGCGTTGATCGAGTAGTTCTCGCCACCCAGCTCCACCTTGGCCACGTCACCCAGGCGCACCTGGGAGCCATCGGGTTGCACCTTGAGGAGGATCTTGCGGAACTCTTCCGGGGTCTGCAGGCGGGTCTTGCCGATGATGGTGGCGTTGAGCTGATTGCCCGGCGCGGCCGGCAGACCACCGAACTGACCGGAGGAAATCTGCACGTTCTGCGCCTGGATGGCACTCTTCACGTCCACCGGGGTGAGCTGGAAGCTGTTGAGCTTGGCCGGGTCGAGCCAGATACGCATGGCATATTGCGCGCCGAACACCTGGAAGTCGCCCACACCCTTGGCGCGCGAGATCGGATCCTGCAGGTTGGAGACGATGTAGTCCGACAGGTCTTCGCGGGTCATGCTGCCGTCGGTGGAAACCACCCCGATCACCATGAGGAAGTTCTTCACCGCCTTGGTCACGCGGATGCCCTGCTGCTGCACTTCCTGCGGCAACAAGGGGGTGGCCAGTTGCAGCTTGTTCTGCACCTGCACCTGGGCGATGTCCGGATTGACCCCCTGCTCGAAGGTCACGATGATTTCCATGCTGCCGTCGGAGTTGCTCGCCGAGCTGACGTAGCGCAGGCCGTCGATACCGTTGAGCTGCTGCTCGATCACCTGCACCACGGTGTCCTGCACCGTCTGCGCCGAGGCGCCCGGGTAGCTGACCTGGATGCTGACGGCGGGCGGCGCGATACTCGGGTACTGGTTGATCGGCAAGGTGAGGATGGACAGGCCACCGGCCAGCATGATCACCAGTGCGATCACCCAGGCGAAGATGGGCCGGTCGATAAAGAATCTGGACATTCAGCGTCTCTCCGTTCAGCCCTGGCCGTTGTCTTGCTCGGTGGCTTTTGCCGGTTGCTCGGCCTTGACGTTGCCGGCCGGAACCGCCTTGACCTCGGCGCCGGGCTGGACGAACTGCAAGCCCTCGGTGATCAGGCGGTCACCATCCTGCAGGCCGTCCTCCACCAGCCAGGCACTGCCGACGGTGCGGCTGGCCTTGAGCACACGCTGCTCCACCTTGTTCTCGGCGTTTACCACCATGGCGGTCGGCTCGCCACGCTGATTGCGGGTCACACCTTGTTGCGGAGCGAGAATGGCCTGCTGCTTGATACCGGCCTGCAGTTCGGCATGCACGAACATGCCCGGCAGCAGCAGATGATCCGGGTTGGGGAACACGGCGCGCAGGGTCACCGAGCCGGTGCCTTCGTCCACGGCCACCTCGGAGAATTCAAGGGTGCCTTCATGGGCATAGTGGCTACCATCCTCCAGGACAAGCTGCACCTTGGCGGCGTTGTCACCGACCTTCTGCAGGCGACCAGCGGCCAGGTCGCTGCGCAGGCTCAGCAGCTCCTTGCTCGACTGGGTGACGTCGACATAGATCGGATCGAATTGCTGGATGGTGGCCATGGCCATGGTCTGGCCGCTGGTGACCAGAGCGCCTTCGGTCACAGCGGAGCGGCCGATGCGCCCGCTGATCGGCGCCAGCACCTTGGTATAGCGCAGGTCGATGCGTGCGCGATCCAGCGCGGCCTGGGCCTGCAGGGCCGAGGCGCGCGCCTCGTCATAGGCCTGCTGGCTCACGGCCTTGTCGGCCACCAGCAACTTGTAGCGGTCGGCCAGGGCACTGGCGGAAATCTGCGTGGCCCGGGCGCTCTCATAGGCGGCTTCGTAAGTGGCTGGGTCGATCTGATAGAGCTGCTGGCCGGCCTTGACTTCGCTGCCTTCGGTGAACAGGCGCTTCTGGATGATGCCATTCACCTGCGGGCGCACCTCGGCGATGCGATAGGCCGTGGTTCGACCGGGAACCTGGGTGGTCAGGGCAAAGGGTTCGGCCTTGAGCGTCACCACGCCCACCTGAGGCGTCTGTTGGGCGGGCGGCGCGCTGTCTTCCTTGCAGCCGGTCAGGCCGAGCAGGGACAGAGCAACGGCGGAAACCAAGACGGCGAAGGCTGGCTTCGTGTGCATCTGCAGGAACCTCGTTCTGGTTGATATCGATGCCCGAAGGGCGAAGAGAAGGGTGAAAAAAGATGGGCAAATATACTTACGTGCGTGAATGTTTGTAAATGCCCGAAACTGCCTTCATACTCTCGACCGCCCCCCTCGGGGCAGGTTTCATCGAAGGCGTAACAAAGGTGGCAGATGGCCAGGCGAACCAAGCAGGAAGCAGAAGCGACACGCGTGCAGATACTCGATGCCGCCGAGCATGTGTTCCATGCTCAGGGCGTTTCGCGGGCGACGCTGGCCGAGGTGGCCAAGGAGGCCGGCGTCAGCCGAGGCGCCATCTATTGGTACTTCGAGAACAAGATAGACCTGTTTCAGGCCATGCTCGAACGCATGCGCCTGCCGCTGGAGGAACTGGCGCGAGCCAGCGAAAGCGAGGACGAACCCAACCCGCTCGGCTGCATGCGCGAGCTGTTGATCCAGGTGCTCACGCGCCTGGCACAGGATCCTCAGACCCAGCGCATTCACGACATCCTGCGTTACAAATGCGAGTACACCGGCGAACTGCTGGGGCTGCGTGAACGCATGCGCGCACTGTGCGGCGAGAGCGATCAGCGTATCGCCAAGGCTCTCGCCAACGCAGTGGCCAAAGGTCAGCTACCGGCGCAACTGGATTGCCCACGCGCCGCCGTCTGCCTGCATGCCTTCATCGCCGGTATCGAAGCCAACTGGATACTGGCGCCCAAATACGACCTGGCCGCGCAAGCGGCGGCAATGGTCGATACGGCCTTGGATATGCTGCGCAGCAGTCCGGCACTGCGCCGTCCCAATTAGCTGGCTTGGCGCTGCTCGGGCTCCTGTGGGAGCACATGCGGCGCGCGCAGTCGGCTTTCCAACGTACTGACGAACTCTCTGGCCTGCGCTTCGCTACGAAAGCTCACGCACTGCTTATCCAGTGATACCTGCCAACGGCTTTCGCCGCCCTGGTTACGCTGCTGAACGACGATCTTCATGCTAGCTACCTCCCGAAGTGAGACGGAACACCGACATCTGTGGGCAGAGCCTTCATGGTAGAACTCCTGCATGACCCTTTACTGACATGAATCAAATCGCAATGTAACGGGCATCGTTCGGTGGTCTGGAATGCAGACCTGGCAAGGTATTTGCCGTTCGTCGGAAAATCTGAACCTTTACTCTGGGCAGCCCCGGCGATGGCTGGGCTCAAAAACCTTCGAGCACGATCTTGCCCTTGGCCGAGCCACTTTCCAGCAGGGCGTGGGCGCGGCGCAGGTTGGCGGCATCGATACGACCGAAGTGCTCGCCCAGGGTGGTTTTCAGCACGCCACCATCCACCAGTTCGGCTACCCGTTGCAGCAAGCGATGCTGCTCGATCATGTCGGCGGTCTGGTATAGCGAGCGGGTGAACATCAGCTCCCAGTGCAGCGACAGGCTCTTGCGCTTGAGCTTCATCACGTCCAGCGGCTGCAGCGGATCGTCGATCAGGGCCAGCTGCCCCTGGGGCTGCAGGGCTTCGATGAGCTGGTCGAAGTGCTGATCGGTCTGGGTCAGACTGGCCACATGGGTGACCTGGCCGATGCCGATGCGCGCCAGTTCCTCGCTCAGCGGCTTGCTGTGATCGATCACATGGTGCGCGCCCAGCTCTCGCACCCAGGCCTGGGTCTGCGGGCGCGAGGCGGTACCGATCACGGTCAGGCCGGTCAGGCGTCGCGCCAGTTGCGTGAGGATCGAGCCGACGCCGCCGGCGGCACCGACGATCAGCAGGCTCTGGCCGGCGCTGGCGCTGCCTTCGCCAACCTGCAGGCGCTCGAACAGCAGCTCCCAGGCGGTGATCGCGGTCAGCGGCAGGGCGGCGGCTTCGGCGAAGGACAGGCTCTGCGGCATCTTGCCGACGATGCGCTCGTCGACCAGGTGCAGTTCGCTGTTGGCGCCGGCACGATCCAGGGCGCCGGCATAGAACACCGGGTCACCCGGCTGGAACAGGCTGACCGCGCTGCCCACCGCCTTGACCACACCGGCGACATCCCAGCCCAGCACCTTGGCCGTGCCAGGCTCGGGGGCGACGTTGCGGCGGATCTTGGTGTCGACCGGGTTCACCGAGATGGCGCGCACCTCCACCAGCAGATCGCGCGGGCCAGGCGTGGGCTCGGGCAGTTGCACGTCCTGCAGAGCCTCGGGATGGTCGGCTGGCAGGGACTGGTAATAGGCGATGGCTTTCATGGGGCTTGCTCCTGGCATGCTGCCAATTCGTTGAACGGGAGCCGTCATGCTCTTTCAATTGGATGACGAGAAAAAGCCGCACTTGATAGAGTCTCTTTCATCTTTTTTTTGAAAGTGCTGCCGCCATGCTGCGTCTCGATGATCTGCAACTCTTCGTCCGCACCGCCGAAGCCGGCAGCCTTTCCGCCGCTGCGCGCCTGCTGGACGTGTCGCCCGCCGTGGCCAGCGCCGCACTCAAGCGCCTGGAGCAGCAACTGCAGGTGCGCCTGCTGGTACGCTCGACGCGCAGCCTGCGCCTGACCCCGGAGGGCGAGCAGTACCTGGGGCACGCTCGCCAGGCACTGCAGAGCCTGGAGCAGGGGCGCCAGCAACTGGCCGGCAGTCAGGAGGGCATTCGCGGTGTGCTGCAACTCTCGGCACCCTCTGATTTCGGCCGCAACACCCTGCTGCAATGGCTCGATGCCTTTCAGGGCATTCACCCACAACTGCACCTGCGCTTGCTGTTGGCCGACCGCATGGCCGATCTGTTTCGCGAGCCGGTGGACATCGCCCTGCGCTATGGCGCGCCGGAGGACTCCAGCCTGGTGGCCCTGCCGGTGGCGGCGGACAACCGCCGTGTGCTCTGTGCGGCACCGGCCTATCTGGCTCGGCATGGCTCGCCGCGCACGGTGGAAGAGGTGGCCGCGCACAACTGCCTGCTGTACATGCTGCATGGTCGGGTACACGAGCGCTGGCGCTTCAGCCAGGGCAGGCGCGAGCTGCTGGTGACGGCTACCGGCAACCGCGTCAGTGACGACGCCGACGTCACCCGGCGCTGGGCCGTGGCGGGGCAGGGGCTGGTGTACAAATCCTGGCTGGACGTGGCCGAGGACGTAGGCGCCGGGCGCCTGCAGGTACTGCTGCCGGACTGGCTTGGCGAGCCGACGCCGCTGTATCTGGTCTGCGCTCACCGGGCGCAGTTGAGCAAGGCGGTGCATCTGTTGCGTCAGTTCCTGCAGAGCCGCTGCGAGGTGTTGCTGGCGGACGCGCCGTGGCGGGGCGTCTGAGCTCTGCTAGACTCTCGCCTCGAACGGCTGCGGCAATCTACCGCAGTGCCGCGCCGCTACCCTCTGTTTAGAGTCGCGCCCATGAAACTGGCCCGCACACACCGCTCACTGACTGCCTGGATGCTGTACTTCAGCATCCTCTTCAGTGCGTTCGTCTGCGCCATCAGTCACGGGCAGATGGCCGGCATGCAGCTCAGCGGTCTGGACGGCCAGTACTGTTCCTTCGACGGCAACTTCGGCGCCGGTGCCGATCTCGATGGCTCCGGCATCGTCCCGCCGAACCCGGCGACCGGCACCGGCTGCGTTCTGGGCAGCCTGTTCAGCGCCGTCATCCTTGCCGCCTTCTTCGGCCTGCTGGGCCTGCTCGCCAGTGACAGCGCACGGCCCCTGCCGACGCTGCACATTCCCCGCCTTACCCGCTATCGCTGGCCCCCGGCCAACCCTCGCGCCTCCCCGCTGACTGCCTGATCCTCGTGCCCTGTACAGGGCTTTCCATCATGCAGTCGTCGTCTGCTCGCTGGCAGCCGACTTGGGAGATGCTTCATGTCGTCGCGTTTCGACACCCCCGCAGGTGCAGCCGTGCGCCCGCAACCTTCGTTCTACAACCTGGCGTGGCGCTGGCACTTCTATGCCGGGTTGTTCGTCATCCCGTTCCTCGTCCTGCTGTCGCTCACTGGGTTGATCTACCTGTTCAAACCGCAGCTCGACAACCTGATGTACGCCGACCTGCTGCAGGTGCCGGTGGCCGAGCAGCGCCTGAGTGCCGACCAGCAACTGGCGCGCCTGCGCGAGATCTACCCGCAGGCGGCGATCAAGCAGTACCTGCCGCCGGTGGCCGCCGATCGCAGTGCGCAGTTCGTCATCACCCAGGATGGTCGCGACCTCAATCTGTTCCTCGACCCCTATCGCGGCACCGTGCTCGGTACGCAGGATGCCCTGTGGAACCTGCAGGCGGCGACGCGCAAGCTGCACGGTGACCTGCTGATCGGTACTCTCGGTGACCGCCTGATCGAGCTGGCGGCGGGCTGGGGCATCGTCCTGGTGATTTCCGGCCTGTACCTGTGGTGGCCGCGCGGGCGCAGCGGCGCAGGTATTCTCTGGCCGCGCCTGAGCGCGCGTGGGCGCCTGTGGTGGCGCGACCTGCATGCGGTGACCGGCTTCTGGGGCAGCGCCATCCTGCTGTTGATGCTGATGACCGGCATGGCCTGGACTGGCTTCTGGGGCAAGCAGTTCGCAGCCGTCTGGAACCAGTTCCCCGACGCCATGTGGAACGAGGTGCCCAAGTCCGGGCAACTGACTGGCAGCCTCAACCACAGCGCCCGGCAGACCGTGGCCTGGGCGGTGGAAACGGCGCCGCTGCCGGCTTCCGATGCCCACGCCGCCCACCAGGGGCATGGCGATCACCAAGGCCATGGCGAGCAGCCGGGGCATGCGGCCTCGGCCGAGTCTGGCCGGTTGCTGCAACAGGTGGTCGACACCGCCGAGGCGCGCGGCGTGCAGCCCGGTTACAGCATCACCCTGCCCACGGGCGAGCAGGGCGTGTACACCGTCGCGCTGTTCGCCAGCGACCCACGCAACGACGCCACCCTGCATATCGATCAGTACAGCGGCGAGGTGCTCGCCGACGTGCGCTGGCAGCATTACGGCGCGGTCGCCAAGGCCGTGGAAAGCGGCGCGATGATCCATGAAGGGCGCATGTTCGGCCTGCCCAACCAGTTGCTGATGGCGGCGATCTGCCTGCTGATCCTGTTCAGCTCGGTCAGTGGCCTGGTGCTGTGGTGGAAGCGCCGCCCGGCTGGCCGCTTCGGCGTGCCGCCGCTGCGCCATGACCTGCCGCGCTGGAAGACCGCCATCGGCGTGATGATCGTGCTCGGTGCGCTCTTCCCCCTGGTCGGCGCCTCGCTGCTGCTGGTCTGGGCAGTGGATTGGTTGCTGCCACGTCTGCGTCCGTGGCGAGTGGCCCAGGCATGACGCGCTTTGCGCTTCTCACGCAGCAGATTGCGCTGGCAGCCATCGAAGCTGGTAGTGCTACAACTCGTTCAACCAAGGAGATAGATCCATGACCCTGAAGAAAACCCTGCTCGGCCTCACTCTGCTGCTGCCGGCACTGCTGGCCCAGGCGCATGAATACGAAGTCGGCCAACTGCATATCGACCACCCCTGGTCGCGCGAGATGCCGCCGGTGGCGCCGACCGCTGCCGCCTACTTCGTCATCCACAACAAGGGCAGCGAAGCCGATCGCCTGCTCGGCGCCAGCAGTCCGGTGGCGGGCAAGGCCGAGTTGCACGAGCATCTGCATGCCGGTGGCGTGATGAAGATGCAGCAGGTGCAGGACGTGGTCATCCCCGCCGGTGGCGAGGTCAAGTTCGAGCCCATGGGCTACCACGTCATGCTCTTCGACCTGAAGCAGCAGGCCAAGGCCGGTGAGCGCTTCCCGCTGACCCTGAACTTCGAGAAGGCCGGCAAGGTGGAGGTGGAAGTGGCGGTGCAGAAGGAGGCTCCAGCCGGACATGAGCACGGCATGGAGCACGGCGAAGACGCGCACAAGCACTGATGACCTTCACGGCTCGCAGGCGATTGCTCGGCGCCCGGCTCGGGCTCCTGGCACTCGTTCTGATCGCCCTGGCGCCGCTGGCTTCGCAGCTACGCGCCGAACCGCGGGACTGGTCATGGTTGGCTGAACTGGCCTGCCACGATGGCCCCGTGCAGACGCATGCGCCTGCGCTGGCCGTGCCGAAGGCATTCGTGCTCGACGCCTGCGCCTACTGTTCGCTGCTGATCCACAGCCCCGCGCTGGGCAGTCTGGATTGGGCGTTGTTCGCCCTGGCCGTACAGCAGGCCACGCCGCCCACATTGCGTTGGCAGGCGCCGCCTGCTCCGCGCCTGCCCACGGCACAATCACGTGCACCGCCGCTGTTCGCCGGATGACCTCTGGCGGAGCTTGTCGAGCTCCAGTCGCCTCGCCTGGCGAGGCTGAACATGAACAGGAGGCTGAACCATGCGTTCATCTCATCTCAAGGCCATGTCGCCGCGTCGGCGTGCACCTGGCGAGTCGCTGTTTCCCGATTATCCGAGCAATGCCCGTTCCTTCATCGCCCTGGATGCCAGGCTGTTGCCCTACTGGCACCTGCTCTATGACCTGTGCCCCGAACTGCTCAAGCTCGACCCGCCGGAAGGGTTGACCCTGTTTCGCCGTTTCATGACCTGGGCTTACCGCCACCAGCCGGCGCAGGACTGGACCTTGCACATCAGCCTCTGTCGCTGGCTGCTGGCCTCCGACTACGCGCCCCGCGTCACCTCCGAACAGGTGGAGAGCCTGCTATCGGCGGCTGCCGCCCGCTGGGTCACCAGCGACACCAGCCTGGCTCAGGGCATCCTCCTGGCCTGCAGCGTGCGGCCGCTGACGCTGATCGACTGGAAAAGTCTGGAAATGGCGCTGGATGAGGACGTCCAGGTGCTGCCACCGGCGCGTTTCGACTTCGCCTGGTCGCCGCTGAGCCGTGCCGGTGTGGCGGGTTTCCATCTTTGGCTGCGCATTGCCGAGTGATGTGCGACCTTCCGCCGCAGGCCCGTCAGCAGGCCGGTACGCATGAAGTTTGTGTGGCTGGCGTGGCAGCTTGTCGCAATTGTGCGCCTGTGCGGGCCTTTTCTAGGATGACCCTGCTTCGGGTTGGAAAGGGCGTCATGTCGGCCATCCACGGTTAGGCTCGAAGCGTTCGCGACAAAGGCCCTCTCTCTCGGGAGAGGGCCTGTTCTCGTTGTTGGAGTGCTTGCATGCCGCTTTTGCATCATCCGTCGCTGGCTGTGGTTAAAAAGGATGGCTGGCTCTGATGCGTCCACCACGTCGCTCGACAGCCTGGCTGCTGTATTTCAGCGTCCTGTTCGCAGCGCTTGCCTGTGCGATCAGCCATGGGCAGATGGCCGGGATGCAGCTCAGCGGGCTGGGGGCGCAGTATTGCGCTTTCGACGGCAACTTCGGCGCGGGCGCCGATCTCGATGGCTCCGGCAGCGTGCCGCTGGCGCTGTTCGGCAGCGGCGGCTGCGCCATCGCCTCCAGCTTCAGCGCGATTCTGCTGGTGGCCTTCTTCGGGTTGTTCGGCTTGCTGAATCGCGAAACCATTCGCCCGTTGCCCAGGGTGTTTTTCAAGCTACCTCATCGTCATCGCTGGCCTTCGCTGAACCCCAGAGCCTCCCCGCGCACCTGAAAGACGGCCTTCGTGGCCTGGCTCACCTCTATAACAACTGCCAACTTTCAGGTATTGCCATGTTCGTTCCTGCTATTCGGAGCCAAGGCTCCGCATCGTTGCGTTTCGCCCTGTCCACTCGTCGCCTGCGCTGGCGCCAGGCCTTCGCCATGGCCTGCGGTCTGTGCTCCGTCGCGCCCGTCATGGCCGATGACGCCGAGCTGCCGCCCACCGTGATCACCGCCGTGCAGCAGGCCTCGCCGCTGACCGTGGTGGCCGATCCCAAGGAGGCGCGCCAGCCGGTGCCGGCCAGCGATGCGGCCGATTACCTCAAGACCATTCCCGGCTTCTCCGCCATCCGCAGCGGTGGCAGCAACAGCGACCCGGTGCTGCGTGGCCTGTTCGGTTCGCGCCTGCTGCTGCTCACCGATGGCGGGCAGATGATCGGCGCCTGCCCCGGACGGATGGACGCGCCCAGCTCCTACATCGCGCCGGAAACCTTCGATCTGCTGACCGTCACCAAGGGCCCGCAGACGGTGATCTGGGGCCCAGGCGCTTCGGCTGGTGTGGTGCGTTTCGAGCGTGAACCGGAGCATTTCGGTGAGTTGGGCGCGCGCCTGCATGCCAGCGTGCTGGCGGGCTCCAACGGGCGCTTCGACCGTCTGATCGACGGCGCTGTCGGCAGCGAGCAGGGCTACTTGCGGGTGATGGGTAATCGCTCGCAGTCCGACGATTACGCCAACGGTGACGGCGACACCATCGCCTCGCGCTGGAACAAGTGGAACGGCGACGTGGCCCTGGGCTGGACGCCGGATGCCGACACCCTGGTCGAACTCACGGCTGGGCGCGGTGATGGTGAGGCGCGTTATGCCGGGCGTGGCATGGATGGCACCCAGTTCAAGCGCGAAAGCCTTGGCCTGCGTATCGAGCGCAGCAACCTCGGCGGTGTGCTGGATAAGCTCGAGGCCAAGGTCTACTACAACTACGCCGACCACATCATGGACAACTTCCGCCTGCGCGTGCCGAACCCGACCAGCATGATGGCCATGCCCATGGCCTCGCAGGTTGACCGTCGTACTCTTGGCACGCGCCTGGCCGCTACCTGGCGGTGGGACGACCTCGAACTGATTACCGGCCTCGATGCCCAGCGCAGCGAGCACCGTGCCCGCCGTTCCACCTTCAGCATGATGAGCGGTTATACCGATGCCGACCGTTTCCCCTGGGTCAAGGACGCCGTGATGCACAACTACGGCCTGTTCGCCGAAGCCACCTGGAGCCTGGCCGAGCGTGATCGACTGGTTTCCGGTGCGCGGCTGGATCGTGCTTCGGCCAAGGATTACCGGACTAGCCTTCGCAGCATGATGGGCATGGCCCGGCCCAATCCGACGGCAGGTGAAACCCGCGCTGACACCCTGCCCAGCGGCTTCGTGCGCTACGAGCATGACCTGGCCGGCTCGCCGACCACCCTCTATGCCGGCCTCGGTCATGTACAGCGCTTCCCCGATTACTGGGAGCTGTTTTCCGCCGGCCTGAATGGCCCGGCTGGCGCGGATAACGCCTTCGATGGCATCGAGCCGGAGAAGACCACCCAGCTCGATATCGGTATCCAGTACCAGGACGACAAGCTGCAGGCCTGGGCTTCGGCCTATGCCGGGCAGATCCGCGACTACATCCTGTTCGACTACCGTGGCATGAATACCCAGGCCGACAACGTCGACGCGCGCATCATGGGCGGCGAGCTGGGTGTGGCCTATGCCTTCACCTCCAACTGGAAGGCCGATGCGACCCTGGCCTACGCCTGGGGCAAGAACAGCTCGGACGGAGAAGCACTGCCGCAGATGCCGCCGCTGGAAGCACGCCTCGGCCTGACCTATGCGCGCGACGATTGGAGCGTCGGCGCGTTGTGGCGTGTGGTCGACGACCAGGGCCGCATCGCCGCAGGCCGGGGCAACGTGGTGGGCCAGGACTTCGGCGACAGCGCCGGCTTCGGTGTGCTGTCGCTCAATGGCGCCTATCGTGTCAGCCAGCAGGTCAAGCTCAGCGCCGGTGTGGATAACCTGCTCGACAAGAACTACGCCGAGCACCTCAACCTGGCTGGCGACGCCGGTTTCGGCTTCCCCGCCGACACGCGCATCGACGAGCCGGGCCGCACGCTCTGGGTCAAGGTGGACTTCGATTTCTGAGGCTTCAGTGCTGTTGCCCCCTCTCCCATTCATGGGAGAGGGGCTGGGGGAGAGGGGATCTCTGCCGACCTTCCCGGATTGTATCCGGGCTACGATCTTGCGGGGGGCTAATACAGCGTTAAGGTTTCTGCGTGAAAGTAGCCCCCGCAGACACACTTACCCCTGCACCGAAGAGGACTTCATCATGCGCAAACTGCTTCTGCTGTCCCTGGCTCTGGCCAGCCCGCTGACCTTCGCCGCCACCGAATGCACCACCGCCGACAAGGCCCAGTGGCAGGATCAGGACAAGTTCCAGGCCGACCTCAAGGCCCAGGGTTACAAGATCAACAAGTTCAAGGTCACCAAGGGCAACTGCTACGAGATCTACGGCTTCGACAAGGATGGCAAGAAGGTCGAGATCTACTTCGACCCGGTCAGCGGCAAGCCGGTCAAGAGCAACGTGGAAGGCTGATGAGCAGCTCGACCTTGCGCGTGTGGGATCCAGTGGTGCGCTTGTTCCACTGGTCTCTGGCCGGCGCTTTCCTGGCCAACTACTTCTTTACCGAGGAGGGCGAGAACTGGCATCGCTGGTTCGGCTATTACGCCGTGGCCTGGCTGGCGATTCGCCTGGTGTGGGGCTTTGTCGGTGCGCCGGCGGCGCGTTGGGCTGACTTCTGGCCGACTCCGGCACGCCTGCGTGCGCATGTGCGCGCGTTGTTTGCCGGCAATCCTTACCATCGTCTCGGCCACTCGCCGCTGGGCGCGCTGGTGATGATCCTGATGATGGCGCTGATGCTGGGGCTGGGCGTGACCGGTTTCCTGATGGAGGAGGTGGACTACTTCTGGGGCGCCGACCTGCCACAGGATATTCACGAATTCTTCGCCAATGCCCTGATGGCACTGGTTGGGCTGCATATCGCCGCGGCGCTGTTCGAGAGTTACCGCCTGCGCGAGAACCTGCCATTGTCGATGATCACCGGTAAGCGTCGCCCGCTGGATCACTGAGCTCGTTCGCGCACCGCACCCATCAAGCGCGCTATCTCGCCATTGAGGCGCAGGCGCTCGAAGGCGGCCTCGGTGCGCTCGACTATGGCGTCCTCGGTGCTGGTGCTGTAAGCCAGGTACAGCCCGCTGGACAGTTCAGCGAGGCGTGCGGTGCGCTGCAGTTCGCTGGCATCGTGGCCAGCCTCGCGGCTCAGCCGTCTGGCATCGCCCTCGGTCAGGGGCAGCAGTTCGATCTGCCGGTTGAACAGGCGGCGCATGTTGTCATTGTTTCTTGCGGCTACCGAAAGCTTGGTGAAGCCTCGGTTCTGCAGGTACTGCTGGCGCATGTCGTCGCGCACCACGCCGATCAGGTAGCGCCTGGCGTCGTCCAGCTCTTGCACCTGTACGTCCTCACGGGCCTTGAGCTTGTACAGGTAGGCATCGTAGTCGAGCACCTTGGCGGCCCACTTGAACGAGCTTTCACGCTCTGGCGTGCGGGCGATCAGGTAGATCAGCACGTTGGGCTGCTGCAGAGCCAGGTCATAGGCGCGTGCCCAGGGGTAGAGCGCCAGTTGATAGTCCAGTCCGGCCTCGTGCAACGTGGCCTCGACCACGGCGGTGGCAGGGCCTGCGACCCTGTCGTCCTGCACGAAGGCGTACAGGCTGTCTTCGGTGACGGCCCTGATCGTATCGGCAGATGCCAGGGCAGGTGCCAGCAGCAGGGCGGTCAACCAGGCGAAGTGGGTCAGGAACATGCTGGCCTCGTCAGTCAGAAACGCACGGTACGGTTACGCCCCAGGCGCTTGGCACGGTACAGGGCTTCATCGGCGCGCTGCATCAGCGCCTCGAAATCGTCTGGCTCGGCTTCCAGTTGGGCGATACCGATGCTCAGCGTCACATGCGTAGCCGTTGCGGATGTGCCGTGGGCGATGGCCAACTCCTCCAGCCCGGCATGCAGGCGCTGGGCGCATAGCTCAGCCTGCTGGCCATCGAGCCCGGGCAGGAGAACGGCGAATTCCTCGCCACCGAGACGGGTGACCAGTTCGCCGCTGCGGTTGAACAGCCCCCTCAGCAGCACGGCGATCTGGCTCAGGCACTGATCGCCAGCAGCATGGCCGTAGCTGTCGTTGTAATTCTTGAAGTGGTCGACATCGCACATCAGCACTGACAAGGGCAGGTCCTGCCCGCGTGCTCGGCGCATTTCGAGCTGCTTGGTTTCGTCGAAATGGCGCCGGTTGGCCAGGCCGGTGAGCGGGTCGCTGCGGTTGAGCGCGTGCAGGCGCTCATTGGCGGCGCGCAGCTCTGCGGTACGTTCCTCCACCAGTTCGGCCAGACGGTCGCGGTGCGCGGCGAGGGCCTGCTCGGCACGATCCTGACGCTCCAGGTAGGTGCGCAGTTTCTCTTGCAGCCTGTTGATGCCGCTCTCCAGCAGGCTGAGTTCGTCGTCACGGCTGGCGGCACGTTGCAGATGCAGGCGCCTTTCCAGCGTGGTCGGTGACAACTGGCTGAGGTGGCGGGCGATCTGGCGCACATGCACCGTGACCGAGCGATTGAACAGCAGCATGATCAAACCCGCGATCATCAGGCTCTGCAGCACCTGCGCCAGGAGAATGGAGGCGACGTCACCGACCAGTTCTTGCCAGAGCAGGGCTTCATTGCCCACCAGGCGCAGCTCGCCGATATTCTCCTTGCCACCAGGGTAGGGGGCGTAGCTGAGCTTTTCATACAGCTCGGGGGCGCGTGAGGTTTCTTGATAATCCGCTGCCTGATGGCGGATCACCTGCGGCTCACGCCCTTCACGCAGGATGCGCAGCTCGATCAGGCCTACCGCGCCTGCCTGCGATACGCTGTCGAGCTGGGTATGCAGGGTGTCCTCGTCCATTTCCCAGATGGCCTTGGACAGGGTGGCGCGAAATACCTGATCGATCAGTTGCAGCTCGTTGCGCATGTTCTGCAAGTTGCCGTTCCAGGCCAGGTAGGTGCGCAATGAGGTGCTGAGCAGGATGAACAGGACGCAGAACAGCAAGGTGACCGTGACCAGGCGCCGGCCGAGTGACTGCTGGCCTAGCTGCAGGGGGGCGTCGTTCATTGCCATCTCGCGTAGATGGCCTCTAGCTGACCCTTCTCCTTCAGGGCCTGCAGACCCTGACGGAAGCGCGCGAGGGTGGCGGCGGAGGTGTTGCGGCTGAACGCCAGGCTCAGCTCGGCGCCATCGAGATTGCCCAGGTCAAGCACGGGGTAGAGCGGATGCTCAGGGGGCTGGCGCTGCTGGCGCAGGATGTAGTCGGCATTGATCTTGTTGATGATCCACAGATGGACACGGCCCCTGCGCAGTTTTTCGTAGTTGAGCTCGTAACGGTTGCTCGACTGCAGGTTCCTGCCGATCTCGAAGCCCTGACTGAGCAGGTAGCGCTCGCCGACATCGTCCTTGACCGTGGCGATCTGATACTGACGCGCTTGCTCGAGGCTATCCAGGTGCAGGTTCGCCTGGGAGCTGTAGAGAAACCAGTGACCAGGGGCGATGGGGCCTACCCAGTTGAACAGCGCCTCACGCTCTGGCGTGCGGGCAATCGAATAGATCAGCACGTTACGGCCGTTGAGCGCGATGTCATAGGCGCGTGCCCAGGGCATGACCTGGATGTTGCTCTGCTCGCCAACCTCGTCGAGCAAGGCCTGCACCACGTCGGTGGCCAGGCCGCTCGGCTTGCCGTTGATGGTCATGCTGTAGGGCGGTAGTTCCTCCGTGACGACACGGATCGATTCCCCGGCGTGGGCGAGCCAGGGCACGAGCAGGCAGAGCCAGGCGATGAAGTGGCGATAGGCACGAGAGGACATGGAGCTGCTCTGAGGGTACGGTAGCGCTTGAAAAGCATGCCACTATTGTGCCATTACCTGCCTGGCCTGTAATCAGCGAGCCGACCAGCGTGAGGGCGGCTCGTCAGGCACTCAGGCCAGGCGCGCGTCCAGGCTGTTCTGCGCCAGGCGTTTGGCTTGTGCCTCGGTCATGCCCAGGTGTTCGTGCAGGGCGGCGAAGTTTTCGCCGACATAGCCGCCGAAGTAGGCCGGGTCATCCGAGTTCACCGTCACCTTCACGCCGCGCTCGAGCATCTTGAGAATGTTGTGCTGGCCCATGTGCTCGAACACGCACAGCTTGACGTTGGACAACGGGCAGACGGTCAGCGGAATCTGCTCGTCGATGATGCGCTGCATCAACCGCTCGTCTTCGATGGCGCGTACGCCGTGGTCGATACGCTTGATCTTGAGCAGATCCAGCGCTTCCCAGATGTACTCGGGCGGGCCTTCTTCACCGGCGTGCGCCACGGCATGCAGGCCTTCGCTGCGCGCCTTGGCGAACACCCGCTCGAACAGCCGTGGCGGGAAGCCCTTCTCCGAACTGTCGAGGCCGACGCCGATGAAGGCATCGCGAAACGGCATGGCCTGCTCCAGGGTCTTGAATGCTTCCTCCTCGGGCAGATGGCGCAGGAAGCTGAGGATCAGGCCGTGGCTGATGCCCAGTTGCTGCTCGCCGTCGCGCAGCGCCTGCTGGATGCCGCGCAGCACCACCTCGAAGGGAATGCCACGGTCGGTGTGGGTTTGCGGGTCGAAGAAGGGTTCGACGTGGATCACGTTCTGCGCCTTGCAGCGTTGCAGATAGGCCCAGGTCAGGTCGTAGAAGTCTTGCTCGGTGCGCAGCACGTTGGCGCCGGCGTAATACAGGTCGAGAAATTCCTGCAGATTGTTGAAGGCATAGGCGGCGCGCAGGGTTTCGACATCGGCCCAGGGCAGGGCGATCTGGTTGCGTTCGGCCAGGGCGAACAGCAGCTCGGGCTCCAGCGAGCCTTCCAGATGCAGGTGCAGTTCGGCCTTGGGCAGGGCGTTGAGCCATTCGGGCATGGTCGGGTTCTCGTTGTCAGGCTTGGTAATCGGCAAAGTTTAACCCTTGGGACAGGATCGTGCTGCGCCACCTGGCCCGCTGCGTAGGGTGGACATCGCTTTTCATGTCCACCACAACGTTCGTTCCGGCTGCACGAGCGGTGGATGAAAAAAGCGTCATCCACCCTACGACGCAATCAGCCCTATGCCTCCTCACGCCGATAGGCATAGGTGTCGGCGAACCTCGACAGCAGGTATTCGGCGCTGGTCACCGGTTGATACTTGGGCGGGTTGTCCACGCTGGAGCAGTTCGGCAGGCAGTCGATCAGCGTGTCGGGATGCGGCTCGGCGAAGAAGGGCATGGAGTAGCGATCCATCCCCAGTGGGCTGATCACCCGGTGCGGTGTCGAGGTGTAACGGTCGTTGCTCCAGCGCGCCATCATGTCGCCGATATTGACCACGAAACTGCCGGCAATCGGCGGCGCGTCGATCCATTCGCCGTTACGCGCGCGCACCTGCAGGCCGCCGGCATCGTCTTGGTGGAGCAGGGTGATGCAGCCGTAATCGGTGTGCGCGCCAGCGCCTTGCTGATCGCTGCTGGTGGCGGTGTGGCGCGGTGGGTAGTGGATCAGGCGCAGCACGCTGATTGGCTCATGAAAGCGCGCGTCGAAGAAGTCGTGCTCGATGTCCAGCGCCATGGCCATGGCGCGCAACAGGGTCTTGGCTAACTCCTGCATGTCGCCGTAGTGCGTTTCCATAAGCTCGGCCCAGCCGGGCATGTCTGGATGACGGTTCGGCCCGCGCAGCGGTTTGCCAGCCAGCACCTTGGGATGATCGGCCGGCATGTGGAAACCCATGTCGAAGGTTTCCTTGAGATCGCTCGGCTTGCTCGGGTCGAGTTGCTCGGTGGCAATCGCCCCATAGCCGCGATGGTGGGCGGTCTGGGTGATATCGATTTTGAGTTTTTCCTCGGCGGGCAGGGCGAAGAAGCGCTTCGCCGCATCGAGCAGGGCGTCGATGCGCTCGCTGCCAATGGGGTGGCCGACGATATAGAAGAAGCCCCAGTCGCGGCAGGCGCGGTCGATCTGCTCGGCCACAGCGGGCCAGACCGAAGTGTCGTCAGCGTAGAGAGGGGCGATGTCGATGATGGGTAGGCTGTTCATAAAAGCTCTGCAATGCAGGGACGGCATCGGTGGTTGCCAGGTGGCGGGTGCAACCCGCCAGCCAATTACTTGGGCATTTCGGCCTTCACGTTCTCCACGTAGTAGTTCATCGCGGCCAGCTCGGCATTGGTCGCGCTCACGCCTTCGGCGATACGCACGGTGCCGCTCTGATCCTTGATCGGGCCGGTGAAGGGGTGGAGCTTGCCGCTGCGAATGTCGGCGATGATCTGCTCGGCCTCGCGCTTCACGTCGGCTGGCACCAGATCGCTGATCGGCAGTGAGAGGGTGTCCTCGGCCAGGCCACCCCAGAAATCTTCGGATTTCCAGGTGCCGTCGATCACCGCCTGGGTGGACTTGATGTAGTGCGGGCCCCAGTCATTGACGATGGAGGTGAGCACGGCCTTGGGCCCGAAGTGGGCCATGTCCGAGGCATAGCCGACGGCGTAGACGCCTCGGCGCTCGGCGGTCTGGATCGGCGCCGGGCTGTCGGTGTGCTGGAACATCACGTCCACGCCCTGGTCGATCAGCGCGTTGGCAGCGTCGGATTCCTTGCCCGGGTCGAACCAGGTGTTGACCCACACCACCTTGATCTCGGTGCCCGGGTTGTATTTGTCCAAGGCGAGCTGGATGGCATTGATGTCGCGGATCACCTCGGGGATCGGGAAAGAGGCGATATAGCCGACCTTCTTGGTCTTGGTCATCTTCGCCGCAAGGAAGCCACCTACGTAGCGCCCCTCATAAGAGCGCGACAGATAGGTGCCGACGTTCTTGGCCTGCTTGTAGCCGGTGGCGTGCTCGAAGGTCACCTTGGGGAATTGCTTGGCCACCTTGATGGTCGGGTTCATGTAGCCGAAGGAGGTGGTGAAGATCAGATCGAAACCGCCCTTGGCCATGTTGCGGATCACCCGCTCGGCATCGGCGCCTTCCGGCACGTTCTCGACGAAGCTGGTGCTGACCTTGTCGCCCAGTTCCTTCATCAACATCTGCCGGCCCTGCTCGTGCTGGTAAGTCCAGCCGTGGTCGCCGATGGGGCCGATATAGACGAAGCCGACTTTCAGTGGATCGGCGGCGGAGGCGCTGAGCATGGCGCCGAAGCCCAGGGCGGCGACGAGGGTACGCAGCAGCGGTTTCTTGCTCTTCTCGAACATGATCGGTGGAACTCCAGTCTTGTATTTGGGATAGCTGTTGGTTGGCAGATCCCATGACTGCAAAAAACTGACCAACAGGACAGATAGCCGTGGCGAACCCATTTCACGCAGATGCGCTTGTGCGGGATGGAACGCTCTTGGTGCGGAGCGGTTGTAGCTGCTGCGTTGTGGTGCGACATGTGGTGTTTCGCCCGTAGGGTGCGCTGTGCGCACCGGCAGTTTCTCGGTGCGCATGGCGCACCCTACGGCTCAGGATCAGGCATTCACCAACTGCCTCGCCGCCTGCCGGTGATCGGCGATCAGTTGTGCCACATCCAGCCCCTCGATCTGCCCGTCGATGACGCGCCAGGTGCCGCCGATCATCATGCGGTCGGCACGATCAGCACCGCACAGCAGCAGGGCGGCGAGCGGGTCGTGGCTACCGGAAAAACGCAGCTCGTCGAGCTTGAACAGCGCCAGGTCGGCCTGCTTGCCGACGGCCAGCTCGCCGATATCGCTACGCCCCAAGAGTCGCGCCGAACCGCGTGTGGCCCAGCCAAGCACGCGTTGCGGGGTGATCTGCTCGGCGCCGTAGCGCAGGCGCTGGATATACAGGGCCTGGCGGGCTTCGAGGATCAGGTTCGAGGCGTCGTTGGAGGCCGAGCCGTCGACGCCCAGGCCCAGCGGCGTACCGGCAGCTTCCAGCTCGACACTGGGGCAGATGCCCGAAGCCAGGCGCATGTTCGAGCTGGGGCAATGGCAGACGCCAGTCCCCGCAGCGCCAAGGCGGGTGATTTCCTCGGGGTTGAAGTGAATGCCATGGGCCAGCCAGGTGCGTGGGCCGAGCCAGCCGACGCTTTCCAGATAATCCACGGTGCGCAGGCCGAACTGGCGCAGGCAGTAGTCTTCTTCGTCGAGGGTTTCGGCCAGATGGGTGTGCAGACGCACGTCCAGTTGCTCGGCCAGCTCGGCGCTGGCGCGCATGATTTCGCGCGTAACCGAGAAGGGCGAGCAGGGCGCCAGGGCAATCTGGATCTGTGCTCCCTCGCCGCGCTGGTGGTACTGACCGATCAGGCGCTGACTGTCAGCCAGGATCGCCTCGCCGCTCTGCACCGTATGTTGCGGCGGCAGGCCGCCGTCTGCCTCGCCCAGGCTCATCGAGCCACGGCTGAGCATGGCGCGCATGCCCAGCTCGCGCACGGCTTCCACCTGCACGTCGATGGCGTTCTCCAGGCCGCCGGGAAACAGATAGTGGTGATCGGCGGCGGTGCTGCAGCCGGACAGCAGCAGTTCGGCCAGTGCCACCTTGCTGGCCAGGGCCAGTTTCTCGGGCGTGAGGCGTGCCCAGACCGGATAGAGCGTCTTCAACCAGGGAAACAGCGGCTGGTTGACCACCGGCGCCCAGGCGCGGGTGAGGGTCTGGTAGAAATGGTGGTGGGTGTTGATCAGGCCTGGCAGCAGCACATGCTCGCGGGCATCGAATACCTGCTGACAGGGCTGTGCGGGTTGCTGGCCGGCGCCGAGCAGCTCGCTGATGCGGCCATCCTCGATCACCAGGCCGCCGCAGGCGTCTTGATCGTTGGCGGTGAAAACGGCGAGGGGGTTCTTGATCCAGATACGGGTAGCAGCCATGAGTGGCTCCTCAGTGGTTGAGTCGAGCCAGCTCAGTGTTGACCCTGTCTGCTGATCCAGGGGGCGCGCGAGGCGCCAGCTACAAGCTACAAGCTACAAGCTACAAGCTACAAGCTACAAGCAGTCTAGCGGCTGGGCTGCGTCCGTCCAGCGCTCAGGCTCTTCTTGCCGCTTGAAGCTTGCCGCTTAACTCAATGCCCCGGCTGCCAAGGCTGGCCCAGCGATACCGGCGCATACAAGCGGGTCTTGAGCGCATCGCGCGAGAGCAGCACCAGCACCAGGATGGTGGCCACATACGGCAGCATGGCCAGCAGGTTCGACGGGATCGACAGGCCAATGCCTTGCGCCACCAGATGGAGGATGCTGGCTAGGCCGAACAGGTAGGCGCCGAGCAGAACGCGGAATACGCGCCAACTGGCGAACACCACCAGCGCCAGGGCGATCCAGCCGCGCCCGGCGGTCATGTTCTCCGCCCACATCGGCGTGTAGGCCAGCGACAGATAGCCACCCGCCAGGCCGGCCATGGCGCCGCCGAACAACACCGCCAGGGTGCGCACGCGCAATACCGGCAGGCCCATGGCGCTGGCGGCGTCCGGGTTCTCGCCAACGGCCTGGATGATCAGGCCTATACGGCTTTTCAGCAGCACCCAGGCCACCAGGGCGAACAGGGCGAAGGACAGGTAGATCAGCACGTCCTGGGCGAACAGCATGCGCCCGATCAGCGGGATATCGGACAGCAGCGGAATGACGATGGGCTCGAAGCCGGACAACGGCTTGCCGACCCAGGCGGCGCCGACGAAGGTGGACAGGCCGACGCCGAAGATGGTCAGGGCCAGGCCGGTGGCCACCTGGTTGGCGTTGAAGCCCAGCGCCACGGCGGCGAACAGCAACGACAGCAGCATGCCGGCGGCAACCGCCAGCAGCACGCCCAGCCACAGGCTGCCGGTGCTGAAGGCGACGATAAAACCGATCACCGCACCGAACAGCATCATGCCTTCCTGGCCGAGGTTGAGCACGCCGCTCTTCTCGCACACCAGCTCGCCCAGGGCCACCAGTAGCAGCGGCGTGCCGGTACGCGCCATGGCGTAGAAGATATTGGTCAACAGGTCGAGATCCATGAGCGTCAAGCCTCAGGCTGCAAGCGGCAAGTAAAGGAAAAGTGGCAATGGCTCATGGGCGCCTCTAAAAACGTAAGCGAGGCAGTCAGCGCAAGGTGAAAACAGGCGAAAAAGCGGAGTTTACGAGTTGTAAATGAGCATTTTGAGCCTGTTTTTAACGCCGCGATGACAACGCAGGTAGTTTTTAGAGGTGCCCTCATGCGGCGGACTCCTGCTTGCGGCTCGTGGCTGGCAGCTTGAAGCCCCACGCAAAGCGTGGCCGATAGAGGATCAGCACATCACAGGCCAGCAGGTAGAACAGCATCATTCCCTGGAACAGTTGGGTGATCGTCTGCGGCAGATTGAGGTTCATCTGTGCGTTTTCGCCGCCCAAGTAGAGCAGCGCCATCAGCAGGCTGGCAGCGACGATGCCGAGCGGGTTGAGGCGGCCGAGAAAGGCCACGGTGATCGCTGCATAGCCGTAACCGGGCGACACCTGCGGCACCAGTTGGCCAATCGGCCCGGCCACTTCGCCGACGCCTGCCAGCCCAGCAAGCGCGCCGCTGACCAGCAGGGCGAACCACACCAGGCGTTTTTCGCGAAAGCCGACGAAGCCAGCCGCGCGTTTGTCCAGGCCGAGCACCTTGATCTGGAAGCCGAGAAAGCTCTTGTGCAGCAGCACCCATACCGCCACCAGGGCCAGCAGCGCCAGGTATAGGCCGCCGTGCAGGCGCCCGTCCTCGCTGACCAGCGGCAGGCGGCTGGCATCGCCGAACATGGCCGATTCGGGGAAGTTGAAGCCGGCCGGGTCCTTCAGCGGGCCATGCACGAAGAACAGCAGCAGGTTCAGCGCGATGTAGTTGAGCATGATGCTGGTGAGGATTTCGTTGGCGTTGAACTGCGTGCGCAGCCAGGCGGTGAGCCCGGCCCAGGCCGCGCCCGCGCAGGTGCCGGCCAGCACCACCCAGGCCAGCGCCCAGCGGCTTTCCCAGTCGATCAGTTGCAGGGCCATGGCACTGCCGGCCAGAGCGCCGATCAGCAACTGGCCCTCGGCGCCGATGTTCCAGATGCGCGCCTGGTAGGCCACCGCCAGGCCCAGGGCGCAGAGCAGGATCGGCAGCGCCTTGACCAGCAGTTCGGACACGCCATACCAGTCGCTGACCGGGGCGATGAGCAGGGTGTGCAGGGTTTCCAGCGGGTCATGGCCGAGCAGGGTGAACAGCAGAATGCCGCTCACCAGGGTCAGCACGGCGGCGAGCAGTGGCGACAGCCAGAGCATGGGGCGCGACTCCTGGCCGCGCGGTTCCAGAGATAGCAGCATGACGGGCTCCGTCAGCAGGCCGCAGCGGCGGCGGGTTGATCGAATTCACCGGCCATCCAGCGGCCGACTTCCACGGTGGACACCTGCGCCGTCTCGCTCAGCGGCGACAGGCGCCCGCTGCACAGCGCGCCGATGCGGTCGCTGATCTGGAACAGCTCGTCGAGGTCTTCGGAGATCACCAGGATCGCCGCGCCGGCATCGCGCAGGGCGATCAGCGCGCGGTGGATGGCGGCAGCGGCGCCGACGTCCACGCCCCAGGTCGGGTGCGCGGCCACCAGCAGTTTCGGGTTTTGCAGGATTTCCCGCCCCAGGATGAACTTCTGCAGATTGCCGCCGGACAGGCTGCGTGCAGCGGTGTCGGCATCCGGCGTTTTCACCGCGAAGCGCTGGATGATCTGCTCGGCCAGCGCACGCACCTTGCCGCGCTGCACCAGGCCGCCCTTGACCAGGCCCTGGCCGAAGGCAGTGAGCAGGGCGTTGTCCACCAGGCTCATCTCCGGCACCGCACCATGGCCGAGGCGCTCGGCGGGCACGAAAGCCAGGCCCAGTCCGCGCCGCGCATCTGGGTACAGGTTGGCCACCGGCGCGGCATCCAGGCTGACCCGCTCGCGATCGCCACGGGGCAGGCGGGTTTCGCCGCTGAGCAGCGCGAGCAGTTCGTCCTGACCATTGCCGGCCACCCCGGCGATGCCGACGATCTCGCCGCTGCGCACCTCCAGGCGAATGCGCTCCAGCGAGCAGCCGAACGGGTCGGGGTTGTGCCAACTCAGATCATCCACACGCAGCCGTGGCAGGCCGCCGCTGACTTTCGGGTAACTGCTTTCCAGCCCCTCGGCGTCGCCAACCATCAGCCGCGCCAGCTCCAGATCGCTGCACTCGGCTGGCACGCAATGGCCGGAAACCCGCCCGCCGCGTAGCACCGTGGCGCTCTGGCACAGCGCGCGCACCTCGCCCAGCTTGTGGCTGATAAAGAGGATGCTGCAGCCCTCATCGGCCAGGCGGCGCAGGGTGACGAACAGCTCGTCGGCCTCCTGCGGGGTGAGCACCGAGGTGGGCTCGTCGAGGATCAGCAGTTTGATGTCCTGCATCAGGCAACGCACGATCTCCACCCGCTGGCGCTCGCCGATGGACAGGCTGTGCACCAACCGGGTCGGCTCCAGCGCCATGCCGTAGCGCTGCGACACCTCACGGATCTTCGGCTCAATCTGCTTCGGCGTTCCGGCGTTAGCGCCCATGGCCAGGGCGATGTTCTCGGCGACGGTCAGCGTCTCGAACAGCGAGAAATGCTGGAACACCATACCGATGCCCAGACGCCGCGCCATGGCCGGGTCGCGCATCACCAGCGGCTCGCCCTGCCAGCTAATCTCGCCGCTGCTGGGCTGAGTGACGCCATAGATGATCTTCATCAGCGTGCTCTTGCCGGCACCGTTCTCGCCGAGCAGGGCACGGATCTCACCGGGGGCGATGGCCAGGTCAATACGGTCGTTGGCCAGGCATCCGGGGTACTGCTTGCTGATGGCAGTAAGCTGCAAGCGTGGGGAGTCGGGTGAGGCGGACATGGAGAATGCTCATGGAAAGAACTGAGCGGGGCTAAAGCAAAAACCTGGCCATGGGGTCAGAAAATCCATTGTCTGGACGCTTGCCCGTGGTCGAGCCTATTTCCGTGCCCGTCCTTGGTGCGCGCTTCTCCGTGCACAGTGCCCAACGCACCGCATTCGCGCGTTCGAGGCTAAAGCCCCTCCCACAAAGGCAAGTACTTGCCTGTAGGAGCGGCTTTAGCCGCGACCCGTAGCCCGTATGCAATCCGGAGTTCCCTGTTTGCTGGCTGCAGCGAATCGCAGCCGAATGCCGGTGGCGGCGCACAGGGCTCTTACGGGGCCGTAATGCTGGAGCAAAAAGAGGAGGTCAAGCGAATACACTGGTCTGCCGGGACATAGCGGTAAGACTATGATTGGGAAAGGTTTTTGGCAGCAGGCGAAACGGGATGGTGCGGAGTTAGATGGAAGGCTCTACTATTGGATTAGTAGCGCCTTCCATCTAATCACTGTTAGAGGCTTTCATGGAAATTCGTGACGCTTTAAATCTTATTCATCGAATCGAAAACCTCCCAGAAATATATAATAAAATTGAAATGGCGGTATATTCAGTCATACACAGTTACTTTGATGAGATGCTTGAGGTTGAGAAAAAAGAATCTGCAATCATGGAGCGTGAAGATTACAGTTTCGATGAGTTAAGTTCATTTCTTGATCAAAAACGATCTATACATGATAAGTATTGGTCTAATCCGTCCGAATATTATCGACCCTGCTCATCTAGCAGCGAGCCTAGGCATGTTTGGGCATACCTTTGCGACATTGAAGTACTGCAGAATGGTGATGATGAAAATTCACTATTTATCTTCAAGGCGAACTACAAAAAAACAGGTGACAGTACAAAAGTAGTCAAAGCGTTTATTTTAAGAGTATCTGGCTCATCACTTAAAATTGAACATGAATTCTTTGGGTAGGCCTCTAACAACTTATATGGATTCCCCACACAAGTAGTGAGCAATAGCTTTTCGATCCTGTCGTCAGCGCGGTTGCATTCGTATATCCGGCCTGTTGTGGGCTCTTGCGCCCTGGCCATTCTGTAGCTCGCGCAGCGGGGGCCAAGCGTTCAATCGATCACCAGGATCATCATTGTTATCGGCCTTGTTCCGCTGCAGGACTCGCCTGTTCCGACAGTTTCGCTATTCACCACAACCACAAGAAAACCATCACACCTTTCTGATTACCCCCACCGTCAGGCGGGCTTTACGCTCTGCCAATTGCCACTGAACCGCCGCTCATGGCACCACACCGCCCAGCAGATCCGCACCAGCTTATTGGCCAGGGCCACTGCTGCTTTGTTGTGACCGATACGGGCTGCCGTCTCGACGGCCCAGCGCTGCAACTGCGTCAGCTTTTCCGGCGTGCGGGCCTGGCAGCGTTGCGCGGCGAGCAAGGCTGCACGTGAGCCGTGGATCAATAAGGTGCGTACATAGACATTGCCCTGTAGGCTGATATGGTCGAGCTTGCGGCTATTGCCGGTGCTGAACTCGCGCGGTGTCATACCCAGCCAGGCGCTGAGCTGGCGACCATTGGCAAACCGTTCGGGCTTACCGACAGCGGCGGTCAGGGCGCTGGCGGTGAGCAGGCCAATGCCACTGACCTCATCCAGTTTGCGCACGATGGCATCGTCAGCATGCCAGCGCTTGAGTTGCTGTTCGCATTCGGCCATGCACTGTTCGTACAGGTTGATCTCGGCCAGGACGATATGCAGCAGACGGCTCAGGGGCGCGAGTTCAGGTTGCTCAACCAGCTCACTGGCAGCTCGGATGAAGTCGGCGGTCGAGGCCGGCGCTTCGATACCCGCTTCACGCAGCATGCCGCGCAGCAGGTTGATACGCTGGGTGCGGCTCTTCTTCCAGGTTTCCCGCAGTCCGTGCAATTGCTGGAGCTGTTGTTGATCGTGACTTTTTACCGGCACGGGATGAATATCGGTGCAGCGCGCGGCTTCCAGCATGGCATCGCAGTCGTTGCGGTCGGTCTTGTTGCGCCGACGATAGGGCCGCACGTAACGCGGATGCAGCAGCCGGACCTGATGTCCCAGCGATTGCGCCAACCGTCCCCAGTAATGCGCTGTGCCGCAGGCTTCCATCACCCACTCGACCGGCTCGGCCTGCTCCTGTATATATCGCCTGAACGCCTCCCGGTTCAGCCGCTTGCGCTGCACCACCTGGCCGTAACGGACACTCTCGGCAACTTGGTAAACGGACTTGGCCAGATCAACAGCGATGCGCTTCATAACGGCTCTCCCAATTTCAGCTATAACAGCCCTCAGGTATAGAACTGTGGCGTGGGGGAATCCATTACAGCATTCAAGTCACTCGCTTCGCTCGTTCGGGATCGGCTAAAGCCGGCCCCTTAACCAAACGTTATACGAAACCAACATGAAAGACTGGCTTGAAGTCAAAGAAGAGTTCCAAGTAGATGGATCATTAAGAGATATCTATGTGCTGGGCATTTGCATTGACGCCTGGAGTAATCTCATCAAAAAACTCAAGCATGAGCACTTTCAGTTGAAATTCATGCATGGCAGTTTTGACCGCGCGCTACCCGAAAACTTTTATGAAATAAAAGAACTACAGCAAACCAACCCAACGATTTTGTGCATATGGCTCGATAACAGTATTCAAGTTAACTGCCACTTTTTCATGGAAACGGAAATTGAACTTGATATCTCACCAAGGGAAATCAAAGGTTTGGCGGAATATATAACACTAACAAGCTTCATGAAGTGGCTATCAAGCACATTGCGTAAGCCTGCTATCCTGACGCATGAAGGCTCTCAAGATCAGGTGATTTTAAGTGTCAGCGAGAGCATCGTATAACAACTGGTTCAAATCGTTCGCTGCGCTCACTGGGGCGGGCTAAAGCCCGCCCCTTAACCAAACGTTAGAAGCACATGAAATATTTCGCCAGCCTTAGAGAAAAAATAGACTTAGTTCATCACCAATTTTCCGAGCTGATTGGCAAAGCAATTGTAGGCTATGTGTTAGCGCAAATCTGGTGTGAGGAAACCGCCGCTTGGAGCGAGTGGAATGACCTTCCAGTATTTTTAGCAGTTGGTTCAGGTGAGCTCTCTATCTCATGGCAAAAATTTGATGAGCTCACTATAGAGGCCGGTCGCCTTCTGCCTTTTTCACTTTGCGGGAGCAAAGTGCGCTGGATAGATAGCGGAAATATCCATCTTGACGCTGCTATTGGACGTACAGTTGAGTCAGTTTCTTTAGCACAAGGAGAGATGACAGTAGGCGGCAACGAAATAGAAATTTGGACGCGCTTACTAATTCATTTCACAGGCGGTGGTAGCTTGGAAATTTTTAATGCGCTTGACGAAAACGGCTTTGAATTTCACACCAAGACTGTAGAGGCCGGCGTGTCGTGCCTCTAACTAGTGGTTCAAATCGCTCACTTCGTTCGCCCCCTTAACCAAACTTTAGAGAGCCTTCCAAAGGTGAAGTTTGTGCAGATAATCAAGCTGATCGACGTAAGGGCTCTAGCTCTAGCATTCCTAGTCGGCGTGATATCGCCAGTAATATTTATTCAATTGACTCTGTTTGCACTGTCAGCACTCGGGAGCACCAATACCTACCTAGAAGGCACCATTCCTTTATATGCAGTGTATTTTATAGCTATGCCGTTTTTAGTCGGATACATGGCATCACGTCTAGCAAAACAGCTCCCTTATCATCATGGTCTAGGAGCCGTTCTAATCTTAGTGACTGTTGCCTATGCTCAATCCGAACCAATTTCCTGGCTGGTTGGCGCGACTCAACTCGTAGCTCATTCTATTGCTGGTGTGGTGGGGGTAGTCATGGCCATCCGGCGCTCACGTGCATGAGCTCTCTAACCACTGGTTCAAGCCGTTCGCTTCGCTCACTCGGGACCGGCTAAAGCCGGCCCCTTAACCAAACGTTATATTTCAGAGTCAAAATCCATGTTCTATTCATTCTATCTATTTGCCGGAAAATTTAAGAATGAAGCAGAAGCTCAAGAATTTGCATTTGAGCAGTGGGAGTCCGAGCCCTCAACTGACGCAAGCGATAGTGATTACGATGCTTGGGAGGAGAGAAATCCTACCTGGCGACTTAAACAGGAATTGGGGTTTTATATGGATTCCGATTTTGTTGAGCTGGCAACCGACTTAGCCTATATTAGTAGCCTTATTAAAAGCAAAGATGAACAATATACTCTAAACAAAAAATCTTCTGAAAATTACAGTCACTACATAATAGTTGGCACTGATTCCATATATGGCGACCTCAGAACCACATCAAATGAAAAACAGCTAAGGGAACCTGAAAGCACCGAATCACTTGTCTATCTCGGTAAATTCAACACTGAAATATAGCAATTGGTTCAAACCGTTCGCTTCGCTCACTGGGACTGGCTAAAGCCCGCCCCTTAACCAAGCGTTAAGGGGCGCACGAAAATTGTAGTGAATTCCTCTCCGTGTTATCGCGGCTGCTGAATCCGATAATGGAGTGAGGAAGAACATGAATAAAGAAAGAGATCGAGCCTGGAGGCGTTTTAAAACCAAAATGAAGTCTAAAAGATGCGGTGGTTTTCAAGACTCCAAAGAAAAGCCTGAGAAGGGCTGGAAGCTGATGTGTATTCGGTCGGAAAAACTTATGCGAGCAAAGCAGCTAGGAATAGACTATCCGATAAAGACATTGAATCAGATTCTGGGCGACGAGCAGCCTTTGGAAGATAAATAGAACCATGAAAAATGTGCTATTTATCTGTAGCCGTAATCAGTGGCGAAGCCCCACAGCTGAAACGGTCTGGCGTAAACACCCAGGTATCAGTGTTCGATCTGCGGGTACAAGCCCAAATGCTCGAAAAACAGTAGGTTCAGCGGACATTCGCTGGGCTGATGTAATTATTGTCATGGAGCAGAAGCATAAGGACAGGTTAGTTGCGGAGTTTACTCGTCTTCTAGATCACAAGCCTATTCATGTGCTGGAAATCCCAGACGAGTACAAATACATGGATCCCGAGCTCGTAGAGATTTTGGAGGGTTCTGTGGGTGGTTGCCTTGGCCTTTAGCTAGGCTCTGTACGAAAAGTCGTCGAGCGAAGGTCAGGCAAGGCGAAATTGCTCGAAGAAGCGCAGTTTACGCGTTGTAAATGAGCATTCTGAGAGCGATTTCAACGCAGCATCACCGAGCGCAGGCACTTTTCGTACAAAGCCTAGTGCCCGGACAACCAGACAAAAATGGTGGATGAAAAAACGTCATCCACCCTACAGGCACATCATCCTGACTTCGAGCGAAGGGTGGATAGCGCGAAGCTTATCGACCATTGCTAGCGGGTGGCCGGGATTGGGCGTAAAGATGCCTGATCTCGAGTCACGATGGGCTTCGCTGTGCTCAACCCATCCTGCAACTGCAGCGTTTGCGTTCGGGCTTCAGAGATAGGAACCAACCAGTGCGAGCATCCAGAGCGCTGCGGCAGGGATGATGAACAGCAGATTGAGGCCGCTGATGCGGGCATTGCTCTGGCCGTTGTCATCGCCGCTGGCTTGGTTGGCGTGTCGCTGGATTTGTGCCAGGGGTATCGCCGGGGCCACGATGCAGCCGATCAGCAGTAGCAGATTCAGAGAACCGTTCTCGAGCTCGATACGAGACAGGCCATTGCTAACTACCATAAGCACGATATAGAGCCAGGCGATGCCTGAATAATCCCATGATCCCAGACCCTGACGCTGCTTGTGCTCGCTGATCCGACTGCATAGCGAATGGGTGAAGAAGATCTGAAAGAACGAGCGTACCGCCGGCATGATCTTTTTCGGCAGCATTGCAGTGCGTTGGCTGTCCCACTGCTTGTAGAACCAGTAGAGGGGGTACAGGCCGAAGGTGGCGAAATTCAGCAGGTAGAGTTTGTTCTCTGAGGTGACGAAGAAGGCGTTACGAGAGGAGGATTGTTCGTCCAGCAGTTCGGCTTTGGGGGGCTGATACAGGTTGTCCATTGACCTGGCTCCGATTAACGGTTGGGTAGGCTCGCGTCCGGCGAGTGTTTGTAGCGGGCAAAAGTATATGAATATCGAGGCGCTCTGGCTGTGTACGCGGGCGAGCATATCTGGCCCGGTAGCGTCGTGGTATGGCTCCCACGCTGGAGCGTGGGAGCCATCGTTCAGGGGCGCCGCCCGTCTGGCGCTTACCAGGGTAGCGGATTGCCCTGGTAGTCCAGGTAGCGCAAGCCAGGTTGGCCGACGGCTGCGCTGACCTGTTCGACCATGCCTTTGCAACTGCTGTCGATATCCAGCGGGGCGTTGTCGCCGCCCATGTCGGTGCGTACCCAGCCTGGGTGCATCAGCAGCACGCCGAGCTTGGGGTTGTCCTGGCCGCGCACGAAGCACTGCGCCAGGTGGTTGAGTGCGGCCTTGCTGGCACCGTACAGCGGCATACCCATGCCGGCGCCGGTTTCGATGCTGCCGAGGATCGAGCTCATGAATACGATCAGCCCCTGCTCGGTGGTCAGGTTCGGCAGCAGGCGCTCGGCCACGCGCAGCGGGGCGACGGCGTTGGTCAGGAACAGTTGGCCCATTTCTTCTGCGGTGGCCTGGGCGGTGCTGTGGTGCGCCGGGCCGGCCACTCCGGCGTTGACGAAGATGACGTCGAAGCGTTGCCCGTCGAGGCGACCAGCCAGTTGCTCCAGGCTGGCCGGCTCGGTCATTTCCAGCAGTTCCACGCGCACGCCGAGCTCTTGCAGGGGGGCTTGTTGCGCCGCGCTGCGCACGGTGGCGGTCACGGCCCAGCCCTGGGCGGTGAATTCACTGGCCAGGCCAAGGCCGAGGCCGCGTGAGACTCCAATGATCAGGATGGATCGAGAGGCAGTCATATCAGGCTCCATGACGGGTGAGAAAGACGAGTCAGCATAGCGCACTCAACCTGTCACTTAGCTGCGCTCAGGCTCTCCCGACCACGGCTGATATCACCCAGCAGCCGCTCCAGCCCTTCGCGCTCGGTCGGGGCCACGGCCAGGTGCAGGCGGGCGCCGGTGGTGTCGTAGTCTTCGTGTTCGATCAGGCTGTCGAAGTCGTTCAGGCGTGCCTTGAACAGCGGCAGTTCGGCGAACTGCAAATGGCAGGTGAAGGTCTGGCGCACGATCAGTTCGCGCCGCTCGCCGGCCTGCAGGCATTTGGCTGCGCTGCCGCCGTAGGCGCGGGCCAGGCCGCCGGTGCCGAGCTGGATGCCGCCGTACCAGCGGATCACCAGTACCACCACCTGGTCGCAACCCTGCCCTTCTATGGCGGCGAGGATGGGCCGGCCAGCGGTGCCGCCGGGTTCGCCGTCGTCGTTGAAGCGGTATTGGTTGCCCACCTTCCACGCCCAGCAGTTGTGCGAGGCGGCCAGGTCGCTGTGGCGCTCGATAAAGGCCTGAGCGTCGGCGGCGCTGGCGACCGGGGCGGCGAGGGCGAGGAAGCGGCTCTTGCGGATTTCCTCGCGGTACTCGCAAGGGCCGAGCAGGGTACTGGGCATGACAACCGGGTCTGCAAATGAAAACGCCCGCCAGTATAAGCCTGGCGGGCGTTGATTGATGCCGAGCGATGTCAGGCGCCGATCACGCCACCGTCGTCGCGGCGGATCATCACCACCGAGGAGCGGGGGCGCATGCCGTCGCGGTGATCCGGGAAGCTGGACTTGCCGTCTTCACCCGGATGCTGCACACCGACGAACATGGTGCGTTGATCCGGGGCGAAGGCCAGGCCGGTGATCTCGCAGCCGCGCGGGCCGACCAGGAAGCGGCGGATTTCGCCGCTGACCGGGTCGGCGCAGAGCATCTGGTTGTTGCCCATGCCGGCGAAGTCGCCGCTGTTGCTGTAGTTGCCGTCGGTGAGCACCCACAGGCGGCCATCCTTGTCGAAGCCGAGGCCGTCGGGGCTGTTGAACATGTTGTCGGCGTTGACGTTGGCCGAGCCGGCATTGGGCGTGCCGGGGTGCACCACCGGGTTGCCGGCAACCACGAATAGATCCCAGGTGAAGCGCTCGGCAGCGGCGTCGTCACCGGCTTCACGCCAGCGCAGGATCTGCCCGTAGAGGTTGTTGGCGCGCGGGTTGGCGCCGTCCACCGGCTGGTCTTCGTTACCGCGTTTGACGTTGTTGGTCAGGGTGCAATAGACCTGGCCGTCCTGCGGGCTGACGGCGATCCATTCCGGGCGATCCATGCGCGTGGCGCCAACCTGAGTGCCGGCGGCGCGGGCGCGGATCAGCACGTCGCCCTGGTCGCTGAAGCCGTTCTCCGGCGTCAGGCCGTTCTGGCCGAAGCGCAGCTTGATCCAGCGGCCTTCGCCGCGCGGCTGCTGGGCATCGCCGCCGAGGTGGGCGACGTACAGGTCACCGTGGTCGAGTAGGTGGCGGTTGGCCTTGGGATTGCTCTTGTCGAGGCGATCACGGCTGATGAACTTGTAGATGAACTCGCCGCGCTCGTCGTCGCCCATGTACACCACCACGCGACCGTCGCGGGTCTCGGTGAGGGCGGCGTTCTCGTGCTTGAAGCGGCCCAGTGCGGTGCGCTTGATCGGCTTGGAGTCCGGGTCGAACGGGTCGATCTCGGTGATCCAGCCGTGGCGGTTGATCTCGTTGGGATGACGGGAGAAGTCGAAGCGCTCATCAAACAGGTGCCAGCGGTTGTCGCTGGCGCCTTCGAGGCTGGCGCTGTAGCGCTTGAGTGCGGGGCTCAGGGCCAGCTTGGCGTCGGTGCTGCCGAAGCAGTCGGTGAAGTTCTCTTCGCAGGTCAGGTAGGTGCCCCAGGGGGTCATGCCGCTGGAGCAGTTCTGGAAGGTGCCGAGCACTTCGGTGCCGGCAGGGTCGGCCGCAGTCTTCATCAGCGCATGGCCACGCGCCGGGCCGCTGATTTCCATGGGCAGGTTGGCATGGATGCGACGGTTGTACGGCGAGCCCTGGACGAACTGCCAGGCACCGTCTGCATCGCGCTTGACTTCGATGACGGTGACGCCCACCGCGGCCTGTGCCTTGCGCACGTCTGCCAGGGACTGCGGCGGCTTGCCGTGCTGCAGCAGGTACTGGTAGTTGCAGTATTCGTTGTTGATCGCCATGAGCGCGCGGTTGGCGTCGCCCGGCCAGGGGAAGAAGCTCATGCCGTCGTTGTTCTCGCCGAACTGGCCGAGCTGCTCCTTGGCGGTGTGGCTGCCATCGCCGCGATAGGGCGTGGAGTCGGCATGCAGCGGCTGGCCCCAGCTAATCAGCACGTCGAAGCGGTAGCCCGGCGGCAGGGTGATGGTGTCGGCGGTGGTCGCCGCGATGTTGTCGAAGCCGAGCAGCGCTTGAGTGCTGATGGCATTGGCCAGAGCCGTGCGGCCCAGCGGGCTGCCGGCCAGGAACAGGGCGGCACCGGCCAGGGCGCCGGTGCCGATGAAGCGGCGCCGGCTCAGTACCAGGCGCTGCAGGTCAGTCAGTTCGTTATTGTCCATCAGGCAACTCTCCTCCACAGGTGGAGGGCAGCCTAGTGGGCGAATGTGACGAGTCTATGAAGCTTTGTTTGCGGGTGTCAGGCCGCAGCCCTTGAGGATGATCTGCACCAGTTGTTCGGCGGCCTCCTCGAAGTCCTGCTTGGTCAGGCGCGAGCACTGCTTGATGCGGCAGATCTGCGAGGCGAAGTCGGCGTAATGCTGGGTGCTGCTCCACAGCAGGAAGATCAGGTGCATCGGGTCGACCGGATCCATCTTGCCGGCGGCGATCCAGGCCTCGAACACTGCAGCGCGGCCACGGAACCACTCCAGGTAGCTTTGATTGAAGTATTGCGACAGGCACTCGCCACCGCTGATCACTTCCATGGCGAAGATGCGCGAGGCCTTCGGCTGGCGCCGGGAGAACTCCATCTTGGCGCGGATATAGCGTTCCAGCGCCTCGGCCGGGTCGTCGTCGACGGTGAGGTGATTGAAGGTGCTGTCCCAGAGTTCGAGGATGTTGCTCAGCACTGCCAGGTACAGCCCCAGCTTGTTGGTGAAGTAGTAGTGCAGGTTGGCCTTGGGCAGGCCGACGTTCTGCGCGATGGTGTTCATGCTGGTGCCCTTGAAGCCGTGACGGGCGAACTCCTCTTCGGCGGCCTTGATGATGGCCTCTTCGTTTTTCTGGCGAATGCGCCCAGCGGGTTTGTCGTGGGCGGTGTGAGCATGGACTTCAAGGGTCATGGCGATTCCGAACTGATCTGGGGGCGGAGCGATTGCACTGATACCCCAGCCCCGCCTGGGTGACAAGCCTTGCTGCAGGAAAACGGCTGCCAGCGCCCGCGCGGCAAGCAATGGGCGCGGGTGCCTTGGCGCGGGTCAGACCCTGAACGAGGCGAGCAACCCGTGCAGGTCGCGGGTCATGCCGCTCAGCTCGCCGCTGACGTGCACCGTGCTTTGTGCCTCGTGGGCGTTGCTCTCGCTCAGGCTCTTGATCTCCAGGGTGTTCTGCTCGACGCCTTGCACCACGGCGGCCTGCTGCTCGGCGGCCGAGGCGATCTGGATGTTGTGGTCGATGATCTGATCCATGCTGCCGGTGATGGCCTCAAAGGTGCTGGCCGTCAGGGTTACCTGCTCGACGCTCTGCGCCGCGCTCTGGTGGCTGTTGCGGATGGTCTTCACCGCGTTGTCGACCTGCTGGCGCAGGCGCTCGATGGTCTGGTCGATCTCGCCGGTCAGCTCGTGCGAGCGAATCGCCAGGCTGCGCACCTCGTCGGCCACCACGGCGAAGCCGCGGCCCTGCTCGCCGGCTCGCGCGGCCTCGATGGCGGCGTTGAGGGCCAGCAGGTTGGTCTGTTCGGCCACGCTCTTGATCAGGTCGACGGCCTTGACGATCTCCTGGCTTTCCTTTTCCACCGAGGTGATGGCGGCGATGGAGTTGTCCATCTCGGTGAACAACTGGTTGATCCGCGTCACCGCCTGATCCACCTGTACGCGGCCCTCGCGGCATTTCTCACCGGCGCCGTTGGCCTTGTCGGCGGTAACGTGGGAGTTCTGGCTGACCTCCTGAACGTTGCTCACCAGTTCGCTCATCGAGGTGGCGATCAGTTCCAGTTCGCTGGCCTGGCGCTTGACGCTGCGCTGGCTGGTGGAGGCGCTGTCGGCCACGCTCTGGGCCTTGCCCAGCGTGCTTTCGGAGAAGCGCACCACCTCGGCGATGAGCTGCTGCATGCGGGTCTGCATGTCGTTGAAGTCCTTGGCCAGGTCGCCCAGCTCATCGCGGGCGGCGGTGATCACTGGCTGGCGCAGGTCGCCCTCGGCCATGCGCCGGGTAGCGCTGGTCAGGTCGCGGATGGCGCCGCGCACCGACAGGTAGAAGCCGACGAACAGGTACAGCAACAGGGCGATCACCAGTGCCAGGCTGGCTGACCAGAGCATCAGGGCGTGCTGGTTGGCATCGGCACGGGTCTGCAGCAGCGTGCGGGTTTCCGTGAGCAGCGCCTGGCTGGCCTGGTCGAGGCTGGCGAACTGTGGTGCGTAGGCCGCGTAGCGCTGCTGCCACTGCTCGACCGATTTCTGGTCGAAGTAGCCGCTTTGCGTGTAGGTGTCGACGATCTCGCGCTTGTAGCGTTCGGCCGCTGCCTTGGCGGCCTCGCTCATCAACTGGCGTGCCTCTGCGTTGCCCTTGCCCTGGGCCAGGTCGACGTAGCGCGAGAGGGTGTCGAGCTGGTTGGTGATGGTTGGCCGCGTCGACGACTCGAGAAAGCCGTAGGCGGTCATGTAGCTGGCATAGATGCGGGTGCGCGCCATCACGTCATACAGGGGCAGCCACTCGTTGAGCAGCAGGTCGACGTTGCGGTACACACGCGGGTCGCTGTCCTGGCTCAGGCGCGAGACGGCGGCAATCTCGCGCATGTTGGCGATCAGCGGAGCGATGAAGCGGCTGTGCTCGATCATCTGCGAGCTCAGACCCTGGGTGGATACCTTGCTACTGGGCTCGGTGCCCTGGGCGCCATCGCCCAGGACAAAGTCAGCGAACGGGCCGCCCTGCAGGTGGGCATCGAGAGCCTGGCGCTGCTGTTGGTAGGCCTGCGTCGTCTGCTCGATGAGCTGTTTGGCATCGTCCTTGTTACGGGCGTAGCCGATCACCTGCATGCCAGCCATCTCCAGCGCCTGGCGGTAAACCGGCAGGTAGTGTTCGAGGGTGAGCAGGCCTTGCAGCTCGTTGCGTGAGGCGTCGAGATCCTGGCCGACATCCATCAGCTTGCTGATCGACAGCCAGCAGTAGGGCAGCATGAAGAGCGTGAAGATGAGCAGGAATTTATGGGCGTAGCGGGCGCGGTTCATCAACGCCAGAACCGGATTGAAGAAAAACATCGTGGCCCCTTGGCAACCTTGATAAGTCATGACGGCCCCTGGAAGGGAGCTGGGGCCCTGTGGGTGGTGATGAGTGTTACTCCCGCAACACTCTGGCCCATTGCCAGCAAAAAGCTTGCCGTCATGAACTCGGCGACGTTGATTTGACGGAGTCGCTCGCCATCATTCGCCTCATTCTGCGCGTTCGTCAGGCTCCAGAGGCAGCAGCAGATTCATCAGGATGGCGGTGAGGCCGCCGCTGGTGATGGCCGAACCGAACACGGTCTGTACCAGCGTCGGCATCTGCCGTAGCAGCTCTGGCTGACTGGAGATGCCCAGGCCGATGCCGAAGCTGGTGGCCATGATCAACAGGCTGCGGCGATCCAGCGGGGCCTGGGCGAGGATGCGGATGCCGGCGGCGGCCACCGTGCCGAACATCACCAGGGTGGCGCCACCCAGCACCGGCTTGGGAATCTGCTGCAGCACCGCACCGAGCACGGGGAACAGCCCGAGCACGATCAGCAGCGCGCCGATGTAGTAGCCGACATGCCGGCTGGCCACGCCGGAGAGCTGGATCACACCGTTGTTCTGGCTGAAGGTGGTGTTGGGAAAGGTGTTGAACACGGCGGCGATCAGCGAGCTGACGCCATCGCCGAACACCCCGCCCTTGATGCGTTCGAGGTATTGCGGGCCCTTGATCGGCTGGCGCGAGATCATGCAGTTGGCGGTGAGGTCGCCGGTGGTTTCGATGGCGGTGATCAGATAGATCAAGGCCACCGGGACGAAGGCCATCCAGTCGAAGGCGAAGCCGTAACGAAAGGGGACTGGCAGGCTGATCAGCGGCAGCTCGGGCAGTGGCTGCGGTACCAGCACACCGCACAGCCAGGCGAGCAGCGAACCCAGCAACAGGCCGATGATGATGGCCGACAGGCGCAGCCAGGGGTTGCTCAGGCGGTTGAGCACGATGATGCAAACCAGCACCAGCGCGCCCAGGGCCAGGTTGATCGGCGCACCGAAATTCTCGGCATTGGCGCCGCCGCCGAGGTCGGTGATGCCCACTTCGATCAGGCTGATACCGATGATGGTGATGACGATGCCCGTCACCAGCGGCGTGACGATGCGTTGCAGGCGGCCGATGAAACGGCTCAGCACCATCTCGATGAAGGCACCGAAGAAGCACACGCCGAAGACCATCGCCAGGATGTCATCGGCGCTGCCACCGCGCGCCTTGACCATCATCCCGGCGGCCAGCACCGCACTGAGGAAGGCGAAGCTGGTGCCCTGCACGCAGATCATCCCGGCGCCGATGCCGAAGGGGCGGCGCGCCTGGATCAGGGTGCCGACACCGGAGACCATCAAGCCCATGCTGATCAGGTAGGGCAGTTGTTCGTGCAGGCCCAGCACACTGCCGATGATCAAGGTGGGCGTGACGATGCCGACGAAACAGGCCAGCACATGTTGCAGCGCGGCAAAGAAGGCCGGCAGCGGCGCAGGCCGGTCGTCCAGGGCGTAGATCAGGTCGGAGTGAGCGGGGTGTTCCTGGGGCATGGCGCGTTCTCGCGGCTGGGTCGGGTGGGGCTGATGGTGCGGTTCAAGGAGGCGCACCTGGCAGCAAGCTGCTCGCCCGGATGCAAGAAGCTGTCCAGTCGATCAGGTTGTTAGAGAAAACTGTGCGCAATATCCCGTCGTTCTTTGGATACGATCCTGGGGCTTTTTTGTGCGCTAAGGCCTGTCGTCGTGAATCATGCACCGCGATGAAGCATCGTGCACGCCGGTGGTGCGGCGTCTCAACCTTCGGCCAGGGCTTCGAGAAAACTCTCCAATACCAGATGCGCACGACGCCCCTTGCGCGTCACGGCGGCCAGGTTGATGTCGTAGAAGCGGCTGCTGGCCTTGAGGGCGCGCAGGCGTCCCTGCTGCACCCAGGCCTGGGCATAGTGATCCGGAAGGTAACCAATGTAACGCCCGGTGAGGATGAGGAAGGCCATGCCTTCGCGATCCGAGGCGCTGGCCGTGCAGTTCAGTGCCTGGTAATGGCTCTGTACTTCGGGCGGCACGCGGAAGGTCGGGGCGATGGCCTCCTGAGCGTTGAGCCGCTCGTCCTCCAGTTGTTGGTCATCGACATAGAACAGCGGGTGGCCGACCGCGCAGTAGAGCAGCGAGCGCTCGTCGTACAGCGCCTGGTATTCCAGGCCGGAGAGGGCGCCGACCTGCGGCACCACGCCGATGTGCAGGCGCCCGTCGAGCACGCCCTGTTCCACCTCCGAGGGTGGCGTCATGCGGATATTGATGCGCACGTCCGGCCCCTGCACCTTGAGCCGAGCCAGGGCGTTGGTGATGCGCATGTGCGGGATGGTCACCAGGTTGTCGGTCAGGCCGATATTCAACTCGCCGCGCAGGTGCTGGTGCAGGCCATTGACCTCGGTGCGAAAACTCTCCAGTGCCGCCAGCAGTTGCAGGGTGCTCTGATACACCTCGCGGCCTTCCTCGGTCAGGGCGAAGCCGGCGCGGCCACGCTGGCACAGGCGCAGGCCGAGGCGTTGCTCCAGATCGCTCATCTGCTGGCTGATGGCCGAGCGGCCGATACCCAGGGCACTCTCTGCAGCGGAAAAACCGCCGCATTCCACCACGCTGCGAAACAGTTTGAGCAGGCGGATTTCAAAGTCACTGACCTGGGCCAGTGGATCGGGGCGGCGGCTGCTCATCTGTTTAGTGGGCTCTGAACTGAAGTTAAGAAAAGTGTTGTTTTACTGACTCTATGCCCGTGGCACCTTTGCTGGCAACAGACGCTATACCAGTGGGAGGCGCTTCAGCAGCGACAGTCGCGGCTAAAGCCCCTCCCACCTTGCTCCTGATCACGCCGCCACTGTCGAGGCCACCCCAATGAACATGCCGCAGACTGCAACCCCATCCCTGGCCAGCCAGCTCAAGCTGGATGCGCACTGGATGCCGTTCTCCGCCAACCGCAACTTCCAGCGCGACCCGCGCCTGATCGTGGCGGCTGAAGGCAACTGGCTCACCGACGATAGCGGGCGCAAGGTTTACGACAGTCTGTCCGGCCTGTGGACTTGCGGCGCCGGTCACTCGCGCAAGGAAATTCAGGAGGCCGTGGCCAAGCAACTCGGCACCCTCGATTATTCGCCAGGCTTCCAGTACGGCCATCCGCTGTCGTTCAAGCTGGCCGAGCAGGTCGCCGACCTCATGCCAGGCGAGCTGAATCATGTGTTCTTCACCGGCTCCGGCTCCGAGTGCGCCGATACCGCAGTGAAGATGGCCAAGGCCTACTGGCGCCTGAAAGGTCAGCCGGCTAAGACCAAGTTCATTGGCCGCGCCCGTGGCTACCACGGCGTCAACATCGCTGGCACCTCGCTCGGTGGCATCGGCGGCAACCGCAAGATGTACGGTCAGTTCATGGACGCCGACCACCTGCCGCACACCCTGCAGCCGCACCTGGCCTTCACCAAGGGCATGGCCGAAACCGGCGGCGTGGAGCTGGCCAACGAGCTGCTCAAACTGATCGAACTGCACGACGCCTCCAACATCGCCGCGGTGATCGTCGAGCCGATGTCCGGCTCCGCTGGCGCCATCGTGCCGCCGGTGGGCTACCTGCAGCGCCTGCGCGAGATCTGCACGCAGCACAACATCCTGCTGATCTTCGACGAAGTGATCACCGGCTTCGGCCGCATGGGCAAGTGGAGCGGCGCGGAATACTTCGGCGTCACCCCGGATCTGATGAACGTCGCCAAGCAGATCACCAACGGCGCCATCCCTCTGGGCGCGGTGATCGCCAGCAGCGAGATCTACAGCACCTTCATGCAGCAGCCATCGCCGGAGCACATGATCGAATTCACCCACGGCTACACCTACTCAGCGCACCCTGTGGCTTGCGCCGCTGGCCTGGCGACGCTGGAATTGCTCAAGCGCGAGAACCTGATCCAGCAATCCGCCGAGCTTGCGCCGAAGTTCGAGGCCGCCCTGCATGGCCTGAAGGGCACCAAGCACATCGTCGACATCCGCAATTGCGGCCTGGCTGGCGCCCTGCAGATCGCCCCGCGTGACGGCGACGCCGTGGTACGCCCTTTCGAGGCCGGCATGGCCCTGTGGAAGGCCGGCTTTTACGTGCGCTTCGGTGGCGACACCCTGCAGTTCGGCCCGACCTTCAACGCCAAGATCGAAGACCTCGACCGCGTGTTCAACGCCGTCGGCGACGTGCTGAACAAACTCGACTGATGCCTTGCTCCCCTCTCCCACCTGCGGGGCGCGGAGCGGGGGCCGGGGGAGAGGGCGTCTCTCCCCAGCACCCGATTTCTTGATGGAGAACCCCATGAGCCAAATTCCTCACCTGATCAACGGCGAACGCGTGACCGGCACTGGCCGCACCGCCCCGGTATTCAACCCCTCTACCGGCGATTCCACCACAGCCGTCGGCCTGGCCGACCGCGCCACCTTGCAACTGGCCATCGACGCCGCCAAGGCCGCCTTCCCGGCCTGGCGCAACACCCCGCCGGCCAAGCGCGCGCAGATCATGTTCCGCTTCAAGCAACTGCTGGAGCAGAACGAGAACGAAATCGCCGCGCTGATCAGCGCCGAGCATGGCAAGACCATTGAGGACGCCGTCGGTGAACTCAAGCGCGGTATCGAGAACGTCGAATTCGCCTGCGCCGCCCCGGAAATTCTCAAGGGCGAATACAGCCGCAACGTCGGCCCGAACATCGACGCCTGGACCGACCTGCAGCCGGTCGGCGTGGTGGCCGGCATCACCCCGTTCAACTTCCCGGCCATGGTGCCGCTGTGGATGTACCCGCTGGCCATCGTCTGCGGCAACTGCTTCATCCTCAAGCCCTCCGAGCGCGACCCCAGCTCCACACTGTTCATCGCCGAGCTGCTGCACCAGGCCGGCCTGCCCAAGGGCGTGCTGAACCTGGTCAACGGCGACAAGGACGCGGTCGACGGCCTGATCGAAGCGCCCGAGGTCAAGGCCCTGAGCTTCGTTGGCTCGACCCCGATCGCCGAATACATCTACAGCGAAGGCACCAAGCGCGGCAAACGCGTGCAGGCCCTGGGCGGCGCGAAGAACCACGCCGTGCTGATGCCCGATGCCGACCTGGACAACGCCGTCAGCGCCCTGATGGGCGCGGCCTACGGCTCCTGCGGCGAGCGCTGCATGGCCATCTCGGTGGCCGTGTGCGTGGGCGACCAGATCGCCGACGCACTGGTGGAGAAGATCGTCCCGCAGATCCAGGCGCTGAAGATCGGTGCCGGCACCTCCTGCGGGCTGGACATGGGCCCGCTGGTCACCGCGGCTGCGCGCGACAAGGTCAAGGGCTACATCGACGCTGGTGTGGCCCAGGGCGCCAAGCTGGTGGTCGACGGTCGCGGCCTGGTGGTGCCGGGTAACGAGAACGGCTTCTTCGTCGGTGGCACCCTGTTCGACAAGGTGACCCCGGACATGACCATCTACACCGACGAAATCTTCGGCCCAGTGCTGTGCATCGTCCGCGTCGGCAGCCTGGAAGAGGCCATGCAACTGATCAACGATCACGAGTACGGCAACGGCACCTGCATCTTCACCCGTGACGGTGAAGCCGCGCGCCTGTTCTGCGACGAGATCGAAGTGGGCATGGTCGGCGTCAACGTGCCGCTGCCGGTGCCGGTGAGCTACCACAGCTTCGGCGGCTGGAAGCGCTCGCTGTTCGGCGACCTGCACGCCTACGGCCCGGATGGTGTGCGCTTCTACACCCGCAAGAAGGCCATCACCCAGCGCTGGCCGGCACGCAAGAGCCACGAGGCCGCGCAGTTCGCCTTCCCCAGCAATGGCTGAGTGAGTTGAGGCGGTAAACGAAGGCCGGTCGCAAGACCGGCCTTTTCGTTATGGGCGCCATGCATATCTCTCCTCTGCCAGCTCTGATAAAACGACCGTCAGACAAGCAAGGGAGAAGCACGATGAGCGAAGCATTCAAGCTGGATCTTCACACTTACCTGGGGCGTCTGGGCTATGCCTCGGCGCCACCGGCGACCCTCGACACCTTGCGCGAATTGCAGGCGCGGCACACGGCACAATTCCCCTTTGAAACCCTGACCTGTCTGCTGCGCGTGCCGGTGGAGGTCGAGCCTGCCGCGATCCAGGACAAGCTGCTGCGCCAGGGGCGAGGCGGTTACTGCTTCGAGCTCAACCGCCTGTTCCTGCTGCTGTTGCAGGCGCTGGGCTTCGACGCGCGCGGGCTGACCGGGCGCGTGCTCCTGAACGGCCCGGAGGATGCCCAGCCGGCTCGCACTCATATGTTGGTACTGGTGACCCTCGATGGCCTGCGCTACATCACCGATGTCGGTTTCGGCGGTATGGTGCCCACCGGCCCGTTGCTGCTGGACAGCGAGGCAGAGCAGGCCACGCCCCATGAGCCCTATCGCCTGACATCGGTGGACGGCACCTACACCCTGCGTGCATTGGTGGCTGGAACCTGGCGGGCGATGTACCGGTTCGATCTGCAGCATGTGGCGGATATCGATTACGTGGTCGGTAACTGGTACGTGTGCACCCATCCGGATTCGCCCTTTCTTGGCCAGATGATCGCCGCCCGCACTGGCCCAGGCCTGCGCAAGAGCCTGAACAACGGCAGCTTCGCCATCCACCGCCTGGGGCAGGCGAGTGAGCGGGTGCAGTTGCAGAGCGTCGATGAGGTGCTGAGGGTGCTGCGGGAGGAGTTCGGGATTCGCGTGCCGGAGCATCCGGAGCTGCACAGCCTCATCGAGCGCTCGATGGCACAGGGCTGAGCGGCTGCAGGCTCTTGTGGGAGGGGCTTTAGCCGCGAAAGAGTTTGCAGCCGCTTGGGCGTTTCAGGTTCTGCACCGAACCGTTCCCCTCTCCCGCTTGCGGGAGAGGGGCTAGGGGAGAGGGCGCTTTTGATCTGGCACTTCGACGCCGCTTCAGCATTACCTGAACCTTCTTGTTTCGCCCCCCTCGGGCGAGTTTCCTTTGGCAAACGCCCGGATGGCCGGCCCCGCCAAAAGGAACCAAAAGGTCTATGCCCCACCATCCGGAACTAGGCGTCCCCGTCATGCTGCGCTCGACTTCCCTCACTCCATCGTCGCTCCGAGGGCCCGACCTAGGCGGCCCCCGACGAAGGGCCATCCCTGGCCCATCGCGGCTCTCGGCTTTGGCATCCTGCGTCGCTCTACCTCCTACATCCATGTAGTCGTCGCGGCATCCATGCCGCTCAACCCTCTACGCAACGATTCCGTTCGGCCTTCTGACGGGGGCCGTCGGTGCAGAACTGGAGACCGATGCGCTACCAGGCATGGTGGATAAGCTTCGCGTTGTCCACCTTACTTGCTCCATGTCTTATTTTGTCTTGTACATTCGTTTAGAGCTTCCGGTTTGGATAAATCCTTCATCGCGCAATGCAGAAATGTAATCACCAATAAGATCTCTGCGTTTAGAACTCGTTCTTTTCCAGCCCCAGTATTTGGAGATGGCAGGGTAAAGGATTTCAGTTAGTTCTGATTTTGTTCCTTCACTAAATGGAGCGCTGGCTAGAGCTTTTAGGCAGATTAGTTTTAATGGCTCTAGATTAAATAGTTCTTTGTCTAGCTGATTTATAAGGGACGTAGCGGTTGTGGCTTTTTGAGTGGCAGAATTTTTGCATTTTGTCGCAAAATTCAATGCGATTTCATCAATGTATATCGATCCGGAGGAGTGGCTGTTGAGTAGCTTTTTTAGTCTAGATTTATGCTTGAGTAGGTCGTGAGAAGGAGCTTTTCCAGTAAGCAGCTCTATAAAGGAAATGGCTGTCGCATACAGGTCATAGCCTGGCTCTGCTGTGTCTACTCCTGGTGGCCGGTATAAGGGGGTGTAACCGATTATACTTTTCCCTTTTTCAACTCCAACGCCAAGATCTATTATTTTTATTATTTCTGTGGCTTCGGGCATTCTAAACACAGTGTGGGGCCGCTTTTTTACTTTTGTATAGAAAAATATGTTTGATGGTTTGATGTCGGCGTGAATATATTTTCCGCCCCTCTGGTATGGTTTTCCATGTAATTTGCTTAGTCCGTGAAGGACTCCTCTAATGATTTCAAAGGAGTCAAAGTAGTGCTGTATGTTGTTTTTCTTGTATCGCCGTGTTTTTATGTGGCTGGAAAGAGTCTTCCAAGGATAATCTAGGTGTTCCATTGTGTAGGCGTGCCACCCGTTTGGGGAGCGATATACATCAAATACCCTAACGGTTTCTGCTGCTTCTCTGCATATTTTTATTTCATCTGCAAGATTTATATTGCTAATTTTAATTGCTACTATACTGTCAATCCAGCGATCTTTGGCGCGCCAGACAGCTCCGAAGCCGCTTTCTTCTCCAATTGCCTTGTCTCCTTCTAGAATGTATCGCTCTTTGATGAGCGGAAAGAAGCTATATATTTGGTCTTTTGTTAGGAGGCTTGCAGCATTCACTCTATTACTATCCTTTAGATAGATTTGAATTATCTGAATTTTTAGGGCGCTTTTCGAACTATGTTCCCTAGCGGGTTTCTTTAGTGCTGGGTTTTGTATCTTTTCATGGATTTGGAGATTTCTAGTATGTGCTTAGCGAGTGACTATTGTATGTGGGGCGAATCTTTTTCGCTGTTTAATTGGATTCAATAAAGCTATTTAGCAATAGCGACCGACGCATTATCCGCATCGATCAAAACAGCGAGATGTTTATGCTGGCGGGAGGGGGAGGGCTTGCTGGCCATGGGGCATCCTTGCGGGGTGATGCCCAGACATTACTGCGAAATGATGGCTTGGCGCCATAGTCCCAAATGGCTATGGCGCGCTTTTGAGCTTTAAGCAGGTCGTTGAAAAACGTAGGCGAGGAAGGCAAGACAAGGCAAAAACAGCCGAAAAAGCGCAGTTTACGCGCTGTAAATGAGCATTTTGAGGCTGTTTTTAACGCAGTATTGCCAACGCAGGTAGTTTTTCAACAGCCTGTTAGCCGTTGCGACTGCTCAACTGCCAACCCCCTTTGCCATCCAGATCGAGCTGGTGGCTGTGGAAGGCGGCGAGAGTGTGGCGGTGGCCGACGCTGATCAGCAGGGTGTCGGGCAGTTCGCGGCGCAGCAGGGTGTAGAGCGACTGTTCCAACCCTTCGTCCATGGCCGAGCTGGATTCGTCAAGGAAGGCCACTGCAGGGCGGTTGTAGAGCAGGCGGGCGAAGGCCAGGCGTTGTTGTTCACCCAGGGACAAGACGCGGCTCCAGTCGCCGGGTTCGTCCAGACGACCTGCCAGGTGCGGCAGGCAAACTTGTTCCAGCACCTGTTGCATGCGCTCGCGGTCATCGCCCGGTTCGGCGGGGTAGGCCAATGCGCTGCGCAGGTCGCCCAGCGGCAGGTACGGGCGTTGGGCGAGGAACAGCGCCTGGTGCCCGGTGGGCCGCGCCACTTGGCCATCGGCGTAGGGCCAGAGGCCGGCGAGGGCGCGTAGCAGGGTGGTCTTGCCGCAGCCGGAAGGGCCGCGCACCAGCAGGGCCTGGCCGGGGTGCAGGTCGAGGTTGAGGCCATCAACCAGCAGTTGGCCGTCCGGGCGTTGCAGGTGCAGGTTCTCGACGTGCAGGCCGCTGGCTTGGGCGCTGGTGGTGACGTGGGGCAGTTCGCGGGCCTGTTGGTTGGCGTCGAGCAGGCCGCTCAGGCGGTCGAGGGTGGCGCGGTACTGGGCGAAGGCATCGTAGCTGCTGCGGAAGAACGACAGGGCGTCCTGCACCTGGCCGAAGGCCTGCGCGGTCTGCATCACGTCGCCGAGCTTGATGGCGCCACTGAAGAAGCGCGGCGCCTGGATGATGAAGGGAAAGACCACGGCCACCTGGCTGACGCCAAGGTTGAATCCGTCGAATTTCAGGGTTCGGTAGACCAGCGCCCAGAGGTTTTCCACCAGTGCGGCGAAGCGGCCCAGCAGGGTACGCCGTTCCACGTCGCGGCCCTGGTAGAAGGCGACGTTCTCGGCGTATTCACGCAGGCGCACCAGGGCATAACGGAAGTTGGCCGAGCGTTGCTCGTTGAGGAAGTTCAGGCGGATCAACGGGCGGCCTAGGCGGAAGGCGATCAGTGTGGCGATGATCACGTAGATGTATACGGCGAACACCATCGCTCGTGGGATCTCCACGCCGGCCACCGTCAGCGGTGCGGACAGCCCCCAGAGAATGGCGCTGAAGGCCACCAGCGAGACCAGCGAGCTGACCGCGCCGAGCGAGAGCTTGAGCGAGCCGGAGACGAAAGCGGCGACGTCCAGCTCGATGCGTTGGTCGGGGTTGTCGATCGGCTGGTCGAGGAACTGGCCACGGTAGTAGGCATCGCCCTTGAGCCAGTCATCGGTCAGGCGCTGGTTGAGCCAGGTGCGCCAGTGAATGCTCAGCGCCTGGTTGACGTAGAAGTCGAACAGCGCCCGCGCCACGTGGATGCTGGCGAGAATGGCGAAGATGCCCAGCATGAACCAGAACGCCTTCTGATCCAGCTCCTGCAGGGCGCTGTAGAAGCCGTTGTACCAGAAGGAGAACAGCACGTTCATGCGCACCGCGAACAGCGACAGAAGCAGGAGCAGGGCGAAGGTCGCCAGCGGTCGCCAACTGTTGCGCGGGTTCAGGTAGGGCCCGGCGATCTGCCAGAACTGCCCGCCCCAGCGGGTGAAGCGTACCAGGGCGAGGGCGGTGAGGGTGAAGCCGACAAGGGTGCACAGTGAGGCGATGGCCAGCCAGATCAGGCTGTCGGTAAGGGCTTGGTGCCAATCCATAAGGTGTGGGTTCCGCGATGCTTCGACAGGGAGGGAATGCCGGAGGGCCGGCTGCCGAGACTGAAGGCGTGAGTTATACGCCTGTGTTGCAGACTTTTCGCCGTTTCGTTGGTTCCTGCTGTGGCAGCTTTTGTAAACGTCAGACGGCTGCCGTTCAGGTTGCCAACGGCTGTTGCTATTGCGCCTGCTTCAGCGCCTCTTGCAGGCGCTGATTGCTGGCCGCGTTGGCCTGGTCGATCTGCTGCTTGAGTTGCTCCATCTGCTGCTGGGCCTGTTGCGCTTGCTTGGCTTGCAGGCTGGCGGTGGCGGCGGTTTCACCGGCGCCACAGGCGGCAAGGGTGAGCAGTAGGGCAAGGGTGCAGAGATGGGACAGGCGCATGGTGGTTTCCAGGTGGGGGCACTGGCTCATAGAGTGACCGATTTCGCCTGATTTGTATGTGCCACCATGCGCAATCTGTCAGGCCAGTGCCGTGCGCTGTCGACCTTCCACGCGCCGTTTCAGCGCCGCCCCTTCGACTATCTCCAGGCCACCGCCCTGGGCGCGCGCGGAACGACCCCAGTCTTCTAGCAGTTCCATGCAGGCGTGGTCGATGTAGCTGACCCGCGCCAGGCTCAGGTGCACGCGGGTGCCGGGCTCGACGCTGGCCAGCACCTTGGCCAGCTGTGGCACGCGCAGGAAGGTGGCAGCGCCGCTCATGCGCAGCTCGGCGCTGTCTGCGCCGGTGGGCACCAGCTTCACGCGCAGGCGCGAGGCGTTCCATACCAGTTTCAGCAGGGTCAGGGCGAAGCCCACCAGCACACCGGTCAGCAGATCGGTGAAGACGATGCACAGCGCCGTGGCCGCGTAGATGATGACGGGGATGCGCCCGTACTGGCCGAGGCTGCGCATGGCCTTGGGATCGACCAGCTTGCAGCCGGTGTACACCAGCACCGCACCGAGGCTGGCTACCGGAATGCTCTGCAGCACGCCGGGTAGCAAGGCCACCAGGGCCAGCAGCCAGGCGCCATGGAGGATGGTGGAAGCACGACCACGGGCACCGGCCTGGACGTTGGCCGAACTGCGCACGATCACGCCGGTCATCGGCAGGGCGCCGACCGCACCGCAGAGGATGTTGCCGATACCCTGGGCGGAGAGTTCACGGTTGAAGCGTGCGCGCGGGCCGTCATGCATGCGATCCACCGCCGCAGCGGATAGCAACGTCTCGGCGCTGGCGATAAAGGCCAGGGCCAGGGCGGCGACCAGCAACTGCGGATCGGCCAGGCTGGCCAGCCCCTGCGGGGTGATCCAGTCGATGGCATCGCCGAGGTTGGCCGGCAGTTCCACGCGCTTGACCGGCAGTGCCAGCCACAGGCTGACCAGGGTAGCGAGGGTCACGCCGACCAGAGCGCCGGGCAAAAAGCGCACGGGCGCCGGGCGATAGCGCTCCCACAGCCAGATGCTGGCGATGGTGCCGAGGCCCACCAGGCCGGCGATCATGGCATTGCCTCCGGCCAGGTTCAGGGCGTCGCGCACCGCACCGGGGAAGGCCAGCAGGTTATCCAGGCCAGACGCCTGGGGCGAGGCGTCGATCATCACATGCACCTGCGATAGCACGATGAGAATACCGATGCCGGCGAGCATGCCGTAGACCACTGCCGGTGCGGTGACGCGAAACCAGCCACCGAGGCGCAGGGTGCCGGCGGCGAGCTGGATCAACCCGGCCAGCAACAGCACTGGGCCGAGCGCGGCCATGCCGTGGGTGCGCACCAGCTCGAACACCAGCACGGCGAGGCCGGCCGCCGGGCCGCTGACCTGCAGCGGCGCACCGGCGATGAAACCGACCACCAGACCGCCGATGATGCCGGTGATCAGGCCCTTGGCCGGCGGCATGCCGGAGGCGATGGCGATACCCATGCACAAGGGCAGGGCGACGAGAAAGACCACCACGGACGCCAGCGCGTCCCGTGGCAGTGTGCGAAATACATTCATAAGGCTGTCTCCTGGCAAAAGGGTGCCCACCGGCCTTGTGGGCCGGGAGCCAGAGAGTGGAACGTCAGGCGCTGGCGTAGCGCGGTTGCGGGGTGGCGCAGGGCTGCTCGTCGCCATCCAGCGGCAGGAAGCTGCCCGAGGCGGCGTCATAGGCACGGATGCCGCCGCTGTCGATGTCGTAGACCCAGCCGTGGATGTGCAACTGGCCGCTGGCCAGGCGCGCGGCGACCGAGGGGTGGGTGCGCAGGTGGTCGAGCTGGGCGACGACGTTTTCTTCGGTCAGCACGCCGAGGGTTTCATGGGCGCTGCCGCAACTGCAGTTGTCCGCCACGACGCTGCGTGCCACTTCGGCGTGGCGCAGCCAGGCGCGCACCGTGGGCATGCCGTCGAGGCTGGCGGGGTTGAGCACGGCTTTCATCGCACCACAGTCGGAGTGGCCGCAGACGATGATGTGCTTTACGCCGAGAGCGAGCACCGCATACTCGATGGCAGTGGAGACGCCGCCGTTCATCTGCCCATAGGGCGGCACCACGTTACCCACGTTACGGGTGACGAACAGGGTGCCGGGGTCGCTCTGCGTGATCAGTTCGGGGACGATGCGCGAGTCTGCGCAGGTGATGAACATGGCGCTGGGTGCTTGTGCCGAAGCCAGGCGCTTGAACAGCGCCTGCTGCTGCGGATAGACCTCCTGACGAAAGCGCCGAAAGCCCTGTACCAACTGATGCAGGGCAGCCTGGGCCTGATCCTTGGGTACGGGGCGCAGGGTGTTGTCGGTTCGGGTAGCGGTTGAGTTCATCGTTGCATCTCCTGTCATTTTCCTGAGTGACGTTCTCGACTGCTGACCAAACGCCTGTGACCTGTCGGTCACTTCCGGAGCAACGATAAGGATTCTTACTTAACCAAAACTGAACCGCGCGGCTCTAAAACGCCACTATGCGGCCGTTTTGTGGGCGTGCGAGTCATCGGTAGGGCGCACTCAGAAGCGCAGCGAACAGTGCGCCGTTGCGTGGCCTGAGCGGGTATTTTAGGGAGGGCATGCGTGCTGAAGGCAGCGGGTTGTGCTGCTGCGGTGGGGTGTTCGCTGGCGCTCCTGAACCCACCCTACGGGGCTGGTTATCGTTGAGGCAGCTACCCGGTTGGATCGCTTCGGTGGGCGCTCGCTGGCGCTACGAGCGGTCGGCGTTCCGGCCCATCACGGGGCCTGAGCCTCGTCCGGCGGTTACTGCTCGCCCTTCATGGCTGTTTGCAGGCCGAACATGAGCAGCAGGAGGTTGGCGTCCGGTTCCAGCTCGGTCTGCACTTGTTTGCGAACCGGAGCGATGGGGCAGGGTGCCGTGCTGCAGTCGCGGGCATCCAGCACGCGTGGGCCGGGTTCTTGCCAGGCGGCTGCCGCCACTGCCGTGACACCCAGGGCAGCAGCGAAGAACAGACCTCTAGCGATTTCTAGTTTCATCTTGCTAACCCTTTGAAAGTACGGCGAGCGTGTCTGGGTAACCCTAGCCGAAACTGGCGGAGTTCAAGTACTTCCTGACGAACGGTTATCCGTTGGCGAGGGAGGCAGCACGATAACGCTTATTCGGGCCACTCAGAGATTTTTCAGACCGCCGGGATACACCTGGGCATAGCCAGCGAGCAATTGTGCCCAGTCGGCATCGTTCCACGGGCTGTGGCGGCGCAGTTGGCGCAGGTCATGATGGGCTGCCTGGCGTCGAGTGAGGCGGCGGCGGCTTTTTTCCAGATCGAGCAGGGCGACCTGGGGGCGTTCGCCATCCATGCGCACGAATACATGCTTGGCATACAGGCAGCCGTGTTGCCAGCGGCCCAGGTGCATGCGCGCCAGGGTTGCACCGATCTGTTGCAGCAGGCGGGCATGCTGCGCCTCGCCGCAGGCTTCGCGCCCGCCCTGGGCATACCATTGCTCGATGTGCTCGAAGCCTTCCAGGGCTTGAGTCACCAACATGCCGCGCCAGCCGTGCTGCGGATCATGTTCGACGCCGCAATAGACCAGGCGTGGTACGGGGACACCCAGCTCTTTCAGAGCAACCAGGGCGCTGCGCTCGCGCAGAACGGTAGGGCGCCCCTTGGGGTGCAGCAGGCTGCGGTAGATATGGCCGATCTGGCGTTTGGCGTAGAACACGCCGTCTTCATCCAGCAGGCGTTGTACGCCACTTTCGCCACTGCGACGGACATTGGGTGCTTCGACCCAGTCACCCTGGCGCTGCCACCAGTGCTGGAAGGCGTGCTGATAAGTCACCGTCATATTGTTGTTCTTCTGCTTGAGTGTCGTAAGAAGCCTGAACGGCCGTGCACGAAAACTAAAGCAAAGACCATTCCTGCGTCCATAAAAAACCCCGCGACAAGCGCGGGGTTCTTTTAGAAGCGAGGGAGCCGGTCGGCTTACATCATGCCGCCCATGCCACCCATACCGCCCATGCCACCCATGTCAGGCATGGCCGGAGCCTTGTCGTCAGCCGCGTCGGCTACCATGGCCTCGGTGGTGATCATCAGGCCGCCGATGGAGGCAGCAGCCTGCAGCGCCGAACGGGTCACCTTGGCCGGGTCGAGAATACCCATCTCGATCATGTCGCCGTAGGTGTCGGTCGCGGCGTTGAAGCCGAAGTTACCCGAACCCTGCTTGACCTTGTCGACCACGACGCTCGGCTCGCCGCCAGCGTTGGCCACGATCTGACGCAGCGGCGCTTCGACAGCGCGGCGCAGCAGAGCGATACCGACGTTCTGGTCTTCGTTGTCGCCCTTCAGGCTTTCGATGGCCTGCAGAGCACGCACCAGGGCTACGCCGCCGCCAGGTACCACGCCTTCTTCCACTGCAGCGCGGGTGGCGTGCAGGGCGTCTTCGACGCGGGCTTTCTTCTCTTTCATCTCGACTTCGGTGGCAGCGCCAACCTTGATCACAGCAACACCGCCAGCCAGCTTGGCCAGACGCTCTTGCAGCTTCTCTTTGTCGTAGTCGGAAGAGGTTTCTTCGACCTGCTTGCGGATCTGCGCAACGCGGGCTTCGATGTCGGCCTGGGCACCAGCACCATCGATGATGGTGGTGTTGTCCTTGTTCAGCACGACGCGCTTGGCGTTACCCAGGTGCTCCAGAGTGGCGCTTTCCAGGGACAGGCCGACTTCTTCGGAGATCACGGTACCGCCGGTGAGGATGGCGATGTCCTGCAGCATGGCCTTGCGACGGTCGCCGAAGCCCGGTGCCTTGACGGCAGCAACCTTGACGATGCCGCGCATGTTGTTGACCACCAGAGTCGCCAGGGCTTCGCCTTCGACGTCCTCGGCCACGATCAGCAGCGGACGGCCAGCCTTGGCAACGGCTTCCAGCACCGGCAGCAGTTCGCGGATGTTGCTGATCTTCTTGTCGACCAGCAGCAGCAGCGGGCTGTCCAGCTCGGCGACCATGGTGTCCGGCTTGTTGATGAAGTAGGGGGACAGGTAGCCACGGTCGAACTGCATGCCTTCTACCACGGACAGTTCGTTTTCCAGGCCCGAGCCTTCTTCGACGGTGATGACGCCTTCCTTGCCGACCTTGTTCATGGCTTCGGCAATGATGTCACCGATGGAGCTGTCGGAGTTGGCGGAGATGGTGCCGACCTGAGCGATGGCCTTGGAGTCGGTGCACGGCTTGGCCAGCTCTTTCAGTTGGGCGACGATGGCGGTGGTGGCCTTGTCGATGCCGCGCTTCAGATCCATCGGGTTCATGCCGGCAGCGACGGACTTCAGACCTTCGTTGACGATGGCCTGAGCCAGAACGGTAGCGGTGGTGGTGCCGTCACCGGCAGCGTCGTTGGCCTTGGAGGCAACGTCTTTGACCAGTTGCGCGCCCATGTTCTCGAAGGCGTCTTTCAGTTCGATTTCCTTGGCAACCGAAACACCGTCTTTGGTGATGGTCGGGGCGCCGAAGGATTTGGCCAGTACCACGTTACGGCCTTTCGGGCCGAGGGTGGCTTTTACTGCGTCAGCCAGGACGTTGACGCCAACGAGCATTTTCTTGCGGGCGGAATCGCCGAATTTGACTTCTTTAGCAGCCATGTTGAGAGCTCCTCAATTCTTGACGGTTATGCAGAGATTCGCGGGAATCAGGCTTCGATGACGGCGAGAATTTCGTGCTCGCCCATGACCAGCAGGTCTTCGCCGTCAACCTTGACGGTGTTGCTGCCGGAGTAGGGGCCGAATACCACCTTGTCACCAACCTTGACGGCCAGCGGACGTACTTCGCCGTTGTCCAGAACCTTACCGGTACCGACGGCAACGACCTCACCCTGGTTCGGCTTCTCGGCAGCCGAGCCCGGCAGCACGATGCCGCCAGCGGTTTTGGTCTCTTCTTCGCTGCGACGGATCACGACGCGGTCATGCAGAGGACGAAGCTTCATTGTCGATCTCTCCTAACAATTGAATGGCCAACTTGCCGACCCTTGCTTGGGCGGCGGGTTTGTAAAATCCGGCTAGGCCGGGAGCGGCACGCTGGGCGTACCGCGAAAGTCGGACTGCCTCGATGGGCAGGCACCTTGCGGTGACTGCTACATGTGGGCGGGTCAGGGCATTTCAAGGGGCGGGATGAAAATTTTTTACAACGCGGGCGCCGCGAATGGGCGCCCGTGGGAGGGATCAGTCGCGACGCTCGTACTCGCCTTCGAGCACGTTGGGATGGGTCTTGCCGGCGCGGGCGGCGGCATCGTCGAAGAAGGCGCGTTGGCGCAGGGCCTGTTCCTCGGCGCGGCGGCGGATCTTGCCCACCAGCAGGCGACGGGTGAAGGGGATCAGGCAGAGTACGCCGAAGATGTCGCTGATGAAGCCCGGCAGCAGCAGTAGGCCACCGCCGACGGCGATCAGCAGGCCTTCGAGCATTTCCTGCTCGGGCATCTCGCCGCGGGCCAGTTTTTCCCGGGCGCGCCAGGCGGTGGCGACACCGGCCACGCGCAGCAGCACGCTGCCGAGTACGGCGGTACCGATCACCAGCAGAATCGTCGGCAGTACGCCGATGGCGCTGCCCACCTTGATCAGCACGGCCAGTTCGATGATGGGGAACAGCAGGAACAGAAACAGAAAGGCACGCATGGCTTTGAAGTCCTAGGCGGAAGCAAGCTTCCAATGAGGAGTAAGTATGGGGTAGTGGCCTGAATTCAAGCTGAAGAGCGTCTCTAAAAACTACCTGCGTTGCCAGCACCGCGTTAAAAACAAGCTCAAAATGCTCATTTACAACTCGTAAAGTCGGTCGCGACCCCGGCCGTTTTTCGCTTGTTTGATTCGCTGGCGCTCACCCTTCGGGCCAGCCTTTGGCTGTTACTCCCGTTGGTCGTTGCGTCTTGTGCTGGCTGCCTCGCCTACATTTTTAGAGACGCCCTCAAGAGGCTGTCGATTGTGGCCATTGCTCGGCCCGGGCCAGCATCACCAGGGCTTCACGCACCTGCCCCGGGTTGTTGCAGGGTGTTGGAAAGGCCAGCCAGTACAGGCTTTGGCCGATGCGCAGGTGGAAGCCTTCACAGTCGACAGCGGCCATCTGTGCAGGTTCATGATCGGGCAGGCCGGCCAGTTGTACGTAATGAGCGATGGCGCTGGCATGGTCGGCATTCATGTGCTCGACCATGCCGGCTTCACTGCCATCGGCGGCAAAGGGGTTGGCCAACGCCACCTCGTCGAGCCAGTGGATGGCGCCAAAACCCCCGATGAAGCGCCAGCGCACCGGTTCCAGGCGCCAGAAATCGAAGTCATGCGCCCGGTGGTAGTCGCGCGATTGGGGGAAAAAGCGGTAATAACGCTGTGCGGCCGCTTCGATCTGCTCTTCGTCATGCAACTGTCGTGCTTCGGCGAGCAGAGTGAGGCGGCCGGCTGCCTGCACATCCTCTGCGCCGCGCTCGCCGATCAGCAGTGAGCACTTGGCGTCCTGCTTGAGGTTGTGGGTGTGCTGGGCGATACGGCTGATGAGGATGAGAGGATGGCCCTGGGCATCCAGGCAGTAGGGGACTACCGAGCCGAAGGGAAAACCGGGCATGGCCTTGGAATGGGTACTGAGCACGCCACGGTATTCCTTGAGCAGTAATTCTCGTGCATGCTTGCCAGCTTTCACGCTCACCTTATGACTCCTCGCAGAAGATCCGTCATAAACGGACAGACGCTCTAGCATAGCGCTTCAGGGCTCCGGCGGGGTTGATTGATGCTGTTACTTCGAGGGGATATAAGCCATGCAACTGAAAGACAAAGTCATCATCATCACCGGTGGTTGCCAGGGGCTGGGGCGTGCCATGGGCGAATACCTGGCCGCCAGAGGTGCCAGGCTGGCGCTGGTCGACCTCAATCAGGAGAAGCTCGACGAGGCCGTGGCTGCCTGCAAGGCTGCTGGTGGCGATGCCCGGGCTTACCTGTGCAACGTGGCTAATGAAGAGCAGGTCACCCACATGGTGGCCCAGGTGGCCGAGGACTTCGGCGCCATCAACGGCCTGGTCAACAACGCCGGGATCCTGCGTGACGGCCTGACCATCAAGGTCAAGGACGGCGAAATGACCAAGATGAGCCTGGCGCAGTGGCAGGCGGTGATCGACGTCAACCTGACCGGCGTGTTCCTCTGCACCCGCGAAGTGGCGGCGAAGATGATCGAGCTGAAGAACGAAGGCGCGATCGTCAACATTTCTTCCATTTCCCGTGCTGGCAACATGGGCCAGGCCAACTACTCCGCCGCCAAGGCCGGTGTCGCCGCCGATACCGTGGTCTGGGCCAAGGAGCTGGCGCGCTACGGCATCCGCGTGGCAGGCGTGGCGCCAGGCTTCATCGAAACCGAGATGACCGCCAGCATGAAGCCCGAGGCGCTGGAGAAGATGACCGCCGGCATTCCGCTCAAGCGCATGGGCAAGCCGGTCGAAATCGCGCACTCGGTGGCCTATATCCTGGAAAACGATTACTACACCGGGCGCATTCTCGAGCTCGATGGCGGTATTCGTTTGTAAGCGGCACCTGAACGAAAAACGCCCCGACTGGTTCGGGGCGTTTTGTTTGTGGCTGATGGTGCGCGCAGCGCACCCTACGGGCGGCGTTCTGTTTTTTCTGTAGGGTGCGCTGTGCGCACCGCCGCATGGCTCAGTGCGTGCGCGCCACGGCGAAGCGGCTGAGTTCGATCAGGGCGTCGCGGTATTCACCAGCTGGCAGTGCGTCGAGGCAGGTGATGGCGGCTTCGGCGTAGTCGCGAGCGAGCTGGGCGGTGTATTCCAGGGCGCCGGAGGCTTCCACGGCGGCGCGGATGCTCTCCAGATCCTCGATGCCACCTTTCTGGATGGCGCGGCGCACCAGGGCGGCCTGCTCTTCGCTGCCTTCGCGCATGGTGTAGATCAGCGGCAGGGTCGGCTTGCCTTCGGCCAGGTCGTCACCGACGTTCTTGCCAAGCTCGGCGGCATCGCCCTTGTAGTCGAGCAGGTCGTCGACCAGTTGGAAGGCCACGCCGAGGCGGTCTCCGAAGGTGAGCAGCGCCTCGCGCTGGGCTTCGCTGGCGCCGGCCAGGGCGGCGGCGGAGTGGGTCGACGCCTCGAACAGCATCGCGGTCTTGGCGCGGATGACTTCCATATAGGTGTCTTCCGTGGTGCTGGCGTCGCGCACCTTGGACAGTTGCAGCACCTCGCCCTCGGCGATAACGCGGGTGGCGTGGGAGAGAATCTTCATCACCGGCATGGAGCCGAGCTGCACCATCATCTCGAACGAGCGGGAATAGAGGAAGTCACCCACCAGCACGCTGGGTGCATTGCCCCACTGGGCGTTGGCGGTGCTGCGGCCACGGCGCATGTCGGACATGTCGACCACGTCGTCGTGCAACAGGGTGGCGGTGTGCAGGAATTCGATGGTGGCGGCCAGCAGGCGCAGATCGTCATGCTGGTAGCCCAGAGCGCGACCGCTGAGCAGCACCAGCAGCGGCCGCAGGCGCTTGCCCCCGGCGGAGATGATATAGTCGCCGATCTTTTCCACCAGCGGCACGCGCGAGACCACCTGCTGGCGAATGATGCCATCGACGGCGGTGAAATCGTCCGCTACCACGCGGTAAAAAGCCTGGGGTTGCATCGACAAGGCACACTCCTTCTAAACTGCGCGGCATGCTAGGTGGCAGGGTATGGGCTGTCAAGGAAGCAGCTCCAAGCCTCAAACGGCAAGCTTCAAGAAAAGCTGGGCAGGTGCTTGACATCGCTCGGTCGCTCTGCCGATACACTGGCTTAGCTTGCAGGGGGCGGCCATCCGTCTTGCAGCTTGCAGCTTGCCTGCCGCTTGCGTACAATCGCGCACCCTGAACTTCCCCCTGGGCATTTCCCTGCCTTACGCAATTGCAAGGGTGTCACTTCCGGCCCCGAGCAGCCATGCCAGCCAATAATCATGCTTCTAAAGCGCTGGGTGAGCAGGATCAACGGAGATTTACCATGTACGCAGTAATTGTTACCGGTGGCAAGCAATACAAGGTTGCCGAAGGCGAGTTCCTGAAAGTCGAGAAACTCGAAGTCGCCACCGGTGAAGCCATCACCTTCGATCGCGTTCTGCTGGTTGCCAATGGCGACGATGTCAAGATCGGCGCCCCGGTCGTAGACGGTGCCAAAGTGGTCGCCGAAGTCGTTTCGCAAGGCCGTCACGACAAGGTTCGCATCATCAAGTTCCGCCGTCGTAAGCACCACATGAAGCGTCAGGGCCACCGTCAGTGGTTCACTGAGATCAAAATCACCGGCATCCAGGCCTGATTCGTCGGCCCCGATCCCTTTATAGGAGTATTGACTCATGGCACACAAAAAAGCTGGCGGTTCTACCCGTAACGGCCGCGATTCCGAAAGTAAACGCCTTGGCGTGAAGATGTACGGTGGTCAGGTCATCAAGGCCGGCAACATCATCGTGCGTCAGCGCGGCACCCAGTTCCATGCCGGCGTCGGCGTGGGCATGGGCAAGGATCACACCCTCTTCGCCAAAGTCGAAGGCGTGATCAAGTTTGAAGTGAAGGGTGCTTTCGGCCGTCGCTACGTGAGCGTCGTTCAGGCCTAATCGCCTACGCGCTGGAAAAGCCCTGTCCGTAGGACGGGGCTTTTTTATTGGCTCGCCATCCATGGCGGCAACCCTCCGGGCCGTCGCCGGCGACGTCAAAAAACGCTCCAGGCGTTTTTTTTATTTGTGTATCTTTGGTGCGCTTGCCCAATCCGCTAGTTCTGGATGATTCGGCAAGCGTTCCCCCAGCCCGCTGATGACGCGGGAGGCAGACTGATGAAATTCGTCGACGAAGTATCGATATTTGTAAAAGCCGGTGACGGCGGTAACGGCATGATGAGCTTCCGCCGCGAGAAGTTCATCGAGAAGGGCGGCCCCAACGGGGGCGATGGTGGTGACGGTGGCTCGGTGTTCCTCGAGGCCGACGAGAACCTCAATACCCTGATCGACTACCGCTACACCCGCAAATTCTTCGCCCAGAACGGCGAGAAAGGCGGCAGCACCGATTGCACCGGGGCCAAGGGCGAGGATCTGATCCTGCCGGTGCCGGTGGGCACCACTGTGATCGACGTCGCCACTCAGGAAGTGATCGGTGATCTGGTCAAGCCCGGTCAGCGCCTGATGGTCGCCCAGGGTGGCTGGCACGGCCTGGGCAACACCCGCTTCAAGTCCAGCACCAACCGCGCGCCACGGCAGACCACGCCGGGCAAACCGGGTGATCAGCGTGATCTCAAGCTGGAGCTAAAGGTGCTGGCCGATGTCGGTCTGCTGGGCCTGCCCAATGCCGGCAAGAGCACCTTCATCCGTGCTGTATCGGCCGCCAAGCCGAAGGTCGCTGACTACCCCTTCACCACCCTGGTGCCGAACCTGGGGGTGGTCAGCGTCGACCGCTTCAAGAGCTTCGTCGTTGCCGACATTCCCGGCCTGATCGAGGGCGCCTCGGAAGGTGCCGGCCTGGGTATTCGCTTCCTCAAGCACCTGGCGCGTACCCGCCTGCTGCTGCACCTGGTGGATATGGCGCCGCTGGACGAGAGCGATCCGGCCGAAGCCGCACAGGTGATCATCGAAGAGCTGGCGCGTTTCAGCCCGGCGCTGGCCGAGCGGGATCGCTGGCTGGTGCTGAACAAGATGGATCAGATTCCCGAAGAAGAGCGCGAGGCGCGCAAGGCCGATATCGTCGCCCGCTTGAATTGGGAAGGCCCGGTGTATGTGGTGTCGGCCATCAGTCGCGACGGCACCGAGCGTATCTGCCGCGACATCATGCATTACCTGGAAGTGCGTGGTGAGCGCATCGCCGAGGATCCGCTCTTCGCCGAGCAGTTGGCTGAGCTGGATCAGCGCATCGAGGACGAGGCGCGGGCTCGTCTGCAAGCCATGGATGACCAGCGAGCGTTGCGTAAATCGGGCGTGCGCAGTGTCGATGAGATCGACGAGGACGACGACTTCTTCGATGATGAAGACGACGATGGCCCGGAAATCATCTACGTCCGGGATTAAGCAAATTTCCAACGCCGCTTAATTGCGGCGTTTTTGTAGGTGGGTTGGAACCCATCGTTTTCTGGCTAAGGTTGGAAGATCATGCGTGACAAGGTGACCGGCGCGAAGCGCTGGGTGGTGAAGATCGGCAGTGCACTGCTGACTGCCGATGGGCGCGGCCTGGATCGTGCCGCCATGGCGGTGTGGGTCAGTCAGATGGTCGCACTGCGCGAGCAGGGCGTGGAGCTGGTGCTGGTGTCCTCCGGTGCGGTGGCGGCCGGTATGAGCCGTCTGGGCTGGAGCAGCCGACCTAGTGCGATGCACGAATTGCAGGCCGCTGCTGCCATCGGCCAGATGGCGCTGGTGCAGGCCTGGGAATCGAGCTTCGCCGAGCACAACCGGCGTACCGCGCAGATTCTGCTGACCCACGATGACCTGTCCGACCGCAAGCGCTACCTCAACGCGCGCAGTACCCTGCGCACCCTGGTGAACCTCGACGTGATCCCGGTGATCAACGAGAACGACACCGTGGTCACCGACGAGATTCGCTTCGGCGACAACGACACCCTGGCCGCGCTGGTGGCCAACCTGGTGGAAGCTGACCTGCTGGTGATCCTTACCGACCGCGACGGCATGTACAACGCCGACCCGCGCCACAATCCCGATGCCGAGCTGATTTCCGAGGCCCGCGCCGACGACCCGGCACTGGACGCCGTAGCCGGGGGCGTGGGTGGAGCGTTGGGGCGTGGCGGCATGCAGACCAAGCTGCGCGCGTCGCGCCTGGCGGCGCGCTCCGGGGCGCACACGGTGATAGTCGGTGGCGCCATCGAGCAGGTGCTGGCGCGGCTCAAGGCCGGTGAGCGCCTGGGCACCTTGCTGGCGCCCGAGCGTGGCCTGTTGGCGGCGCGCAAGCAGTGGCTGGCCGGCCATCTGCAGACCCGTGGTACCCTGGTGCTGGACGCCGGTGCGGTCAAGGCGCTCAAGCAGGATCACAAGAGCCTGCTGCCGGTGGGGGTGAAGGCCGTACAGGGCAGCTTCCGCCGTGGCGAGATGGTGGTCTGCGTCGATCAGCAAGGCCGCGAGATCGCCCGTGGCCTGGCCAACTACAGCGCGCTGGAGTCGCAGAAGATCATCGGTCAGCCATCCGATGCCATCGAGAAATTGCTGGGCTATGTGGATGAGCCCGAGCTGGTGCATCGGGATAATCTGATTCTCGTCTAGGAGATAAGGAATGCGTCTGTTCAAGGGATGTGTGCTGAGCCTGTTGATGCTGCCCAGCCTGGCACTGGCCGAGACCATCGGCGAGGTGTCGACGGTGTTCAAGTGGCTGGGGCCGAACGACAAGATCGTCGTCGAGGCCTTCGACGATCCCAAGGTCGAGGGCGTGACCTGCTACCTGTCGCGGGCCAAGACCGGCGGGGTGAAGGGCGGCCTGGGCTTGGCCGAGGATCGCGCCGAGGCTTCCATCGCCTGCCGTCAGGTCGGCCCCATTGCATTCAAGGGCAAGCTCGAGGACGGCGAGGAGGTGTTCAAGGAGCGCACCTCGCTGGTGTTCAAGACCATGCAGGTGGTGCGTTTCTTCGATGCCAAGCGCAACACCCTGGTGTATCTGGTCTACAGCGATCGGGTGATCGAGGGCAGCCCACAGAACGCGGTGACCGCCATCCCGATCCTGACCTGGGGCAAGCCGTAGGGTGCGCTGTGCGCACCAGTTCAGGCATGGGACGGGCGCACTCTACGTCTAAATAAAAAACCGCCCCGAAGGGCGGTTTTTTCATGCGGGCCGATCAGGCGCTGGGCACGTCCAACTGCAGGCGCTGGTTCGATTGTGCCTGCACTTCACGGTAACGCTCGGCGTCCTTGGCCAGGACGTCGGCCAGGGCCGGGAAGATCTCGCCCAGCTTGCTCGTCCAGCTTTCGCTCTTGGCCTGTTCGGGGAAGCAGCGATGGATCAGGTCGAGCATGATCGACACGGTCACCGAGGCACCTGGCGAAGCGCCGAGCAGGGCGGCGATGCTGCCGTCCGCGGCGGCCACCAGTTCGGTGCCGAACTGCAGGATGCCACCTTTCTTCGGATCCTTCTTGATGATCTGCACGCGCTGACCGGCCACTTCCAGGCGCCAGTCCTCGGCCTTGGCCTCCGGGTAGAAGCCGCGCAGGGTTTCCAGACGCTTCGCTTCGGACTGCATCACTTCCTTGATCAGGTAGCGGGTCAGATCCATGTTGTCGCGCGCCACCGCCAGCATCGGGCCGAGGTTGTTGGGGCGTACCGACAGCGGCAGATCCATGAACGAGCCATGCTTGAGGAACTTGGTGGTGAAGCCGGCGTAGGGGCCGAACAGCAGGGATTTCTTGCCGTCGACCACACGGGTGTCGAGGTGCGGCACCGACATGGGCGGCGAGCCCACGGCGGCCTGGCTGTAGACCTTGGCCTGGTGCTGTTTGACGATTTCCGGGTTGTCGCAGCGCAGCCACTGGCCGCTGACCGGGAAGCCGCCGAAGCCCTTGCCTTCCGGAATGCCGGAGAGCTGCAGCAAGGGCAGCGCACCGCCGCCGGCACCGAGGAAGACGAAGCGGCTCTTGAGCTTGCGCGTAGCACCGGAGCGGGTGTCCTTGATGTCCACCAACCAGCCGTCGCCGTCACGCTCGAGGTCGGTGACCTTCTGATTGCAGGTGACCTTGGCGTTCGGCAGGGTGATCAGGTAGTCGAGCATCTGCTCGGTGACCGCGCCGAAGTTGACGTCGGTACCGGCTTCCACGCGGGTCATGGCCAGCGGCTCGCTGGGGTCACGGCCAGGCAGCAACAGCGGCGTCCAGGCGTCGATGGTGGCGCGATCCTCGGTGTATTCCATATGCTCGAAGGCATGGTGCTGACGCAGCGCCTCGAAACGCTTCTTGAGGAAGGCGATACCCTTGTTGCCACGCACGAAGCTCATGTGCGGCACCGGGTTGATGAAGGATTTCGGCGAGTGGATCGCGCCTTTCTCCACCAGGTAGGCCCAGAACTGCTTGGATTCCTCGAACTGCGTGTTGATGGTCACCGACTTCTTGATGTCGATGCTGCCATCGGTGCCTTCCGGGGTGTAGTTCAGTTCGCACAGGGCGGCATGACCGGTACCTGCGTTGTTCCAGGGGTTGGAGCTTTCCACCGCGCCAGACTCGCGCAGCTCCAGCACCTCCAGGGTGAGACCGGGATCGAGCTCCTTGAGCAGCACGCCCAGGGTCGCACTCATGATGCCGGCGCCAACCAGCACCACATCTACGCTTTGGTAATCGTTATGCGCCATTAACCTCTCTCCAAGAAATACTGCACCAGATGGGCCGGCCTACTGGCCTGCCGTGGCATGCCGTGGGCTCAGGCGCTACGCCTGGCCAAGTGATGGGGAGGGTCAAGGCTCATTTCAACAGACGCACGTTCGTTCATGTCTTCGCCACACTCTTGTGAAGTTGTTAAACCCGTTTTATCGCGTTCTTTTGGAACGGCGAACCTCAAAAGCTCGTCAGCTCCGGCCTGTTTCAGCCTGCGTATCCTGAGTTCGCACAGGTGCAGGCGTATAGGTGGGGGGGCTGAGAGCGGCTACCGGATGGCAGCTCGAAGTGGGCGACTCTCTGAGAGGGGAAGCCGAGAATGTTGCATCGGCGGGATGCTGCGGCCCGATCAGGAGGCGTCCTTATAATCGGGGCGTGATTATAGCGATGAATGAAGCGAAATTGAGCGTCCGGCGTGACTTTTATTCTCGACTCGGTCAGGCGGCCAACGGGCTGGTGGCTCGCGCCTGTCGGCTGGCGGGCATCAGACGAGCACTGGCAGGCAGAGCGCTGCCGAGCCAGGACATGCGTGATTCGCTGACTTCCACCCAGCGACCGCCTTCTGGCGGTTGCTCGCACTGGCGCAAGGCGCGGCAGATGCCTTGCGCATCCAGCAGGGCGAAGTGGCGCAGTGGCTTGCGTGGGTTGAACAGGCGGCGCAGGGACAGCATGGCGAACATCCTGAATAATGGCTGTCCGCATTTTATGCCGGAAGCGGGTGACAGCCTGATGACAGGAACCGGCATGTCCGCTGGGTGGTCGGATGCTACGCGCATGGCTGTTGGCACCCGCCCCCTGTGGGTATACTGCCTGCCACTTTCTTGCCACCCCTCTCGGAGAGATCGAGCATGCTGCATCGTGCGTTGTTCGCCCTGCTTGCCGCCGCCAGCCTGACCCTGGCCGGTTGTGCCCTCAGCCCTCAGCAACTCACCCCGCAACCCAAGCTCACCAGTTCGCTGACCCCGGTCGGTCAAGGGCAGCCGGTGGTGGTGCGGGTGGTCGATGGTCGTTCCTCGCCGGTGCTTGGCACCCGTGGTGGCCTGTATCCGGAAACCAGTGCCATCAGCGTCAGCAGCGAGTACGTGCTGCCGAAGCTGCAGGCCGAGGCCGAGGCTGCGGTACGTCTGCTTGGCTTCACCCCGTCGCCCAATGCCTACAACGCCCCGCAACTGACCATCACCCTGGCCGATCTCAAGTACCAGTCGCCCAAGGAGGGGCTGTACGTCACCGAGGCCGATATCTCCGCCTCCATCCGGGCTGACGTACAGAACGCCACCCGTCGCTACACCGGTCGATACGGGGCTTCGCTGAACCAGCGTTTCGGGACGGCGCCGAACCAGCAGACCAACACCAAGCTGGTGGGGGACGTGCTCAGCGATGCGCTGACCCGCGCCTTCAAGGATCCGACCATCGGCCAGATTCTGTCTCAGTAACAGAGCGCAGAAACGCAAACGCCCCGCATCGCGGGGCGTTTTCATTTGCGTGCAGGGCAGTCAGGCCGCTTCCTGATACATCTCAGGCAGGCTCATGCCGGTGCGGTTGTCGATGTCCGGCAGGTCATAGTGTTCATGGCCACCCAGAGCGCAATACACCAGCCAGTGCTGGTCTTGTACGTTGAAAGACAGTTCGTCGACCACGGCTTCCACTTCATCCAGCGAGTCGATCAGGTAATCACGATCTAGAGGTTGCGGGTTGAGCATGGTGGTGTCCTCCTGGGACGTTGAGGTGCGCTTGGGCACGGTCATGACTGGTAAGTCACATCAAGTGATTCAAACCCTAGGCCAGTCTCATGACGGTTTTCAGACGAATTCGTGATAGTCGCTTACGTTCGTCGGAAAGGATCTATCTAAAAGCGGCTTTTCAGTACACTGCGCGACGTTTTGCGCCGCTGTACGGAAGGGGCCCTGGCGCCCGAAGCATGCGGAATTTCCCCGTTTTGGTGCGCCTGAGCTTGGGTTGCACCGATGTAGTTACCGAGGTGTAGTGGCATGTCTCTGCAGGCCTTCTGGGCGTTGTTGCTCGCTTATCCCGCTATGGCAATCAATGGTCTGGCGCTGTTCTTCGCAGTAGCTGGTGGCTGGCTGTGGGTGATGACGCGTCTGCGCGAGCAGCGCGGCCTGGCGCGTATGCTGACCGAGGGCGAGGGGCAGGAGATGGTCGATGGCTTCGATGCGCGCACCCTGCGCATCAATCGCTTCTTCTACCAGTTCGGTGCGCTGTGCCTGCTCGGCGCTCTGCTGCTGTCGTGGTACAGCACGCGCTTGTGATCCCGCGAACATAAAGAAGAACGGCAGCCCTCGGGCTGCCGTTTTCGCATCTGCACACCGCTCAGAGCGGCAGGCCGGCCTTGATCCGGTACTGATTACGCACTGGATTGGCGTACTGCAGGATCAGGTAGGGTTTCTCCTCTGCGCTGCAGGCGGCCAGGCGCTTGTGCCACTCGGCCTCGGCTGCGGCCAGTTCGGCGGCGCCGAACAGCTCGCGGGCCTCGGGCACCTTTAGCGCGGGGTCGCGTTCCTGCCACATGGCGTAGGCCAGGTAGTGCACCGGGAACAGGCGGTAGTGGCCGAGAATCCGCCGATCCATCTCCTGGGCCAGTTGCTTGCTGTCCTCGAAGCCCGTTACCGGCGCGCCGAAGTGCAGGTGCACGCGGCCCTTGTAGCCGGTGATGCCGAGGGCGATGCTGGCGTCGTCCTCGCCTGCTGCCTTGGTGTAGCTGCCGGTGGCGGCACGGATGCACAGCTCGCGGGCCTTGGCCTGGTCGCAGGGGTCGTACTCGTAGCTGATCGACACCGGGATCAGGTTGAGCGAGTCGATAACCTCGGCGAACGGCGCCTCCTTGCGACTCATGTGAAACATCTTGAGGATGGCTGAGTCGGTGCGGTCGTCACCGTCCTTGGCGCGGCCTTCGGCCTGGGCGATCCAGATCGACTCGCCATCTTCGAGGATCGAGTGGTTGATGTAGGCCGAGAGCAACTGGTATGCCGCCAGCTTCTCGCGGCGGTTGCTGATCGAGCGATGCACGATGAAGCTCTTGTTCAGGCGCATCAGGTCGCTGACGAAGGGGCGTTGCAGCAGGTTGTCGCCGATGGCGATACGTGGCGTCTGCAGGCCGGCATGGTAGACGGCGTAGTTGACGAAGGCCGGATCCATGACGATGTCACGGTGGTTGGCCAGGTACAGATAGGGCTTGCCTGCCTGCAGGCCTTCCAGCCCGGAATAGGTGATGCCGTCGGTGGCCTGCTCGATGCTGCGGTCGAGGTAGGGCTCGATTTTTTCCTGCAGCTTGCGCACCGAGTCGATCCCGGCCAGCTCGGTGCGCAGGCGTGCGGCGATCAGCGGCTTGAGCAGCCAGCCCAGCGGCCCGGCCAGGCGGGGGAAACGGAAGCGGGTGAGGGTACCGAGAAACGCCGGATCGGCGAGCAGGCGCGCCAGTACGGGGCGCACTTCGTCATCGGCATAAGGTCGGATGGCATCGAATACGCCCATCATGCTCTCTTGTTCTGGAACGGCTATGGTTAGAAGGTGTGCAAGCCTGCCAGGCAGGATCAGCAATAGACCGGCGATTATAGCGCCAAGTCACAAGGAGGCCGCGATGCTGGAAACCGAGGCCTATACCTGCCCCTACTGTGGGGAGCCGGTGGAGACGCTGCTCGATCTGTCTGCCGGTGATCAGGCCTATATCGAGGATTGCCCGGTGTGCTGCCGGCCCATCGAGTTCGAGCTGCGTACCGACGGTGAATACTGGACGCTGGATGTGCGCGCGGAGAATGACTGATGCAGCGAATCTACGAGCCGGAAAATCTGCTGGAAGCCCAGTTGCTGGTGGATATGCTGGCCAGCGAGGGCGTGGCTGCGCATCTGCTTGGCGAGCACCTGGCGGGGGCGGTGGGGGAGTTGCCGGTCTGTGGCCTGCTGGGGCTGATGGTCGCTGATGCCGACGCCGAACGGGCGCGTGCGCTGATCGCCGAGTACAATGCCGCGCAACCTTTACCCGGTGACGAGCCGGAGTCGTTCCAGGGCGTGTTGCTATGCTGATGCGCCCTCTGCCTGTCGAGTCGTTTCATGTGTGGACGTTACGCCCTGTTTCGCTGGTCGCCCGCTTTCGCCGCGCTGCCCGGCTTTCCCGCTGACCAGCAGCCGCACTGGAACCTGGCGCCGGGCAGCCAGGTGCTGATGCTGCGTGCTGGCAAGGGCGGGCAGGAAGTGGCGCGCGGGCGTTGGGGGCTGACGCCGGCCTGGCTGGAGGATCTGTCGAAGAGCCCGGCGCATGCGCGCGGCGAGAGCCTGGCCAGCCAGCCGATGTTTCGCGAGCCTTTTCGCGAGCGCCGCTGCCTGATCCCGGCCAATGGCTTCTACGAGTGGCGCGGGGCGGGGCGCAAGCGGCCTTACTGGGTCACCAGCGAGGCATCGATCCTGTATTTCGCCGGGCTGTGGGAGCGTTACCCGGTGGCCGGTCACGAGTACCTGAGCGTGGCGCTGGTCACCTGCCCTGCGGCTTCGCAACGCCGCCCACTGATCCTCAGTGACGAGGAGCAGGCACTGTGGCTGGATCCGCAGGCTTCGCCACAGGCATTGCAAGCACTGTTGAGCAGGCCGTCAGGTGTGCTGCGCGAGCGCGCCCTGGCCACCCTGGTCAACGACCCCAAGCTGGATGCGCCGGAGTGCCTGACGCCCGCCTGAATACGTGCTTGCAGACGTGATCCTGGCTTGCTGGTGAGCGCGCCATCGCCGATGAATAATGCCTTGAATTGGTTGATCAGGTGGCGCTGCTGTTCGGCCAGCCTGGTCAGCTCGGCATTGGCATGGACTGTCTCTGGCCATCATGCGACTGCCTGCGCCGAGGTCGCGACCTAGGATCTGTTGCCGTTTCGCACACGGCTCGCGTCGAAACGGTAACAGACCCTAATATACGGGCTTGGTCTTATGGAGAGTCCCGGATGAACAAGTCTCTTAGCTTGGCTGGGTTGGCCGCTGCGCTGTTGCTGGCGGGTTGTCAGGCGGTCAATACCACCAGCGGTGGTGCGGTGGGTGTCGAGCGCAAGCAATACATGTTCAGCATGCTGTCGGCCGATGAGGTCAACCAGATGTACGCGCAGTCCTATCAGCAGACCCTCAGCGAGGCGTCGAGCAAGGGCTTGCTCGACAAGACCAGCCAGGATGCCAAACGCCTGCAGGCTGTGGCCAACCGCCTGATTCCGCAAGCGCCGCGTTTCCGCCCGGATGCGGCCAACTGGGATTGGCAGGTCAACCTGATCAAGAGTCCCGAACTCAATGCCAACTGCGGGCCGGGCGGCAAGATCATTTTCTATTCCGGCATCATCGACAAGCTCAAGCTGAGCGACGACGAGATTGCCGCGATCATGGGCCACGAGATGGCTCATGCCCTGCGTGAGCACAGTCGTGAGGCGATGTCCAAGGCCTACGGCATCGCCATGGCCAAGCAGGGCGCAAGCGCCTTGCTGGGGCTCGGCGAGGACAGCCTGGCGCTCGCCGACACCGTGGTGCAGTACAGCCTGACCCTGCCCAATAGCCGTGCCAACGAGAACGAGGCGGATCTGATCGGCCTGGAGCTGGCGGCTCGCGCCGGTTACGACCCCAATGCCGCGATCTCGCTATGGAAGAAGATGGAAGCGGCCGGCGGTAGCGCGCCGCCGGAGTTCATGAGCACGCACCCGGCTTCCAGCAGTCGTATCGCTTCGCTGCAGGCGGCGATTCCCAAGGTTATGCCGCTTTACGAACAAGCCAAGGCTGGCCGCTGATAAAAGGCGCTGCCTCAGGGCAGCGCTTTTTCCGCCAGCGGGCGGTTGTTCAGGCCGAGTTGGGCGCGGAAGGTTTCCATGTCGAACATGGTGCAGATTTCCTGGATTTCGTTGCCATGGTTGAGTGTCCAGAAGGCCATGGCGGAAATGCTCAACACCCTGTCGCTGGCTGGGTAACCCAGGGCCGGGCGGGTGATGGTGCCAATCAGCGTGCTCCAGGTGCAGACCTTGTTGCCCTCACCGATGCATTCCTCGACCACGACCTGCAGATCCGGCATGGCGTGGCGGATTTCCTGCACCAGTTTGCTGAAGCCGGCGCTGTCGAGGGCCTGGCCGGTGAAGGAGCTCTTGTAGATGAAGTCGCTGCTGTGCAGTTGCTCGGTGAGGGCCAGATGGCCGCGATTCCATGACAGCTCGATGTGCTGGCGCACGATTTTCTTCTTGTCTTCCAATGGCATGCAACCTCCCGGAACATGCGTGCCAGCCTTGTAGAAGTGCTGGCACTTTAATCCCGTGGAGGCTGGCAGAAATTGGCCGAAATGACGATGAAATGACGCCGGCCAGGCGTCAGATCAACCCGCTGAGCTTCATGGCCTGATAGCCGGCATACAGCGCCAGCGCAGCGAATGCGCAGGCCGCCAGGCGACGGATCAGCGTCAGTGGCAAGCGGTCGGCGGCGAAGTTGCCGGCCAGCACCACCGGCACGTTGGCCAGCAGCATGCCCAGCGTGGTGCCGATCACCACCAGGATGAAGTGCGGGTACTGTGCGGCCAGCATGACCGTCGCGACCTGGGTCTTGTCGCCCATCTCGGCGAGGAAGAAGGCGATCAGGGTGGTGAGGAAGGGGCCGTATTTCTTCAGGGTGGAGGCTTCGTCGTCGTCGAGCTTGTCCGGAATCAGCGTCCAGAGAGCCACGGCGACGAAGCTGGCGGCGAGGATCCAACTGAGGGTGGCGGGGGCGAAGAAGCTGGCGACCCAGTTACCGATGGCGCCGGCGGCGAAATGGTTGGCCAGGGTGGCGGCGATTATCCCCCAGATGATTGGCCAGGGCCTGCGGAAGCGGGCAGCGAGCAGCAGCGCGAGCAGTTGCGTCTTGTCGCCGATTTCGGCCAGGGCAACGATTGCGGTGGGGACGAACAGGGATTCCAGCATCAGGGTTCCTACAGGGGGCGGGTCGACACGGCTCATGACACGAACGACCTTCCCGCCCCGGGTGAGGTTGTGCGTGTCATAGGTCTTGTCAAACCGCAGGCCTCTCTGAGGAGACCTTGGGTCGCATGCGCCATGCTCTGCCGAGCAAGTGTGTTGACGCATGCCATGCGAGCAGGGCGCTCGCGGGAGACTACTCCCCTAGGACGGGCGCCATTGTGCCCAAGCGCCTCGTTGGCGGCAACCCCAATTCAGCGACGCGCGCTGTAGATGCGAAAGCCCTCGGCTTCGGCCAGGGTGCGGCAGGGGCCGAGGTGGCGCTCGATCAAGGGTGGGTATTTCAGAAAGCTGTTGGCCACCAGGCGCAGTTCGCCGCCCTCGCGCAGGTGCCGTTTGGCCTGGGTCAACAGGTTTTCGCTGGCCTGGTAGTCGGTATGCACGCCCTGGTGGAACGGCGGGTTGCTGATGATCGCGCTCAGTTCCACGGGAGCCGATTCGATACCGCTACCCGCTATCACTTCGGCTTCCAGGCCGTTGCGCGCCAGGGTCAGACGGCTGCTGGCGATGGCAAAGGCATCGACATCCAGCAAGGTCACCTGGCTGCCTGGATAGCGGCGCTTGAGCACCGCGCCGAGTACGCCGGCGCCACAGCCGAAATCCAGCAAATGCCCGCTGGGTATGTCCTGCAGGTGTTCCAGCAGCAGGGCGCTGCCACGATCCAGGCGACCGTGGGCGAAGACACCGGGCAGGGTGACGACTTCCAGTGGGCCTTCGGCCAGCGGCAGGGTGTAGGTTTGGGCCAGGCTCTGCAGATCGGGTTGTGCCGGCGCCTGCTCGACCTCCACGCACCAGAGTTGGCAATGCCGTGCACTGTCCAGCTTGCGTGGCTTGCCATAGGCGGCGAGCTGCTTGGCTGCGCGTTCGATGCCGCCGCGTTTCTCGCCAACCAGGTACAACGGTTGTCCAGCCAGGCGCGAGGCCAGTGCCTGCAACAGGTAATCGGTCAGTTCGCGTGACTTGGGCAGGAACAGCACGGCCGCGCGGTAGTCGCCTAGGGGTTGTTGCGCGTCGAACTGGCATCGACCGGGAAAGCGCGCGGCCAGGAGCGCCTGATCGCCGGCATGCCAAGTCCAGCCGTGCGCCTGCGGCAGGGCGCCGAGCAGGTCGTCGGCTGGCAGTCCTGCCAGCAACAGCTCGCCATCAAATAGCTCGGCCTGGCGCAGGAGAACTTCGCTTCGCGGATCCATGGGGGGTACCTGCCTGAAAAAGCTGCGCAGCTTAACCGACCACACGCAGCGGCGCACCGGCGAAGAAGCCGGCGGCATTTTCCACGACCTGGGTGACGATGCGCTGGCGGGCTTCCTGGCTGCCCCAGGCACTGTGCGGGGTGATGATCAGCCTTGGAATGTCGGCGGCCAGCAATGGGTTGCCGTCTTTCGGCGGCTCCTGCAGCAGCACGTCGCAGGCAGCGCCGCCCAGATGGCCACGGCGCAGGGCATCGGCCAGGGCCTGCTCGTCCACCAGGCCGCCGCGCGCGGTATTGATCAGAAAGGCGCGTGGTTTCATCAGCGCCAGCTCGGCAGCACCGATCAGGTTACGGGTCTGTTCGTTGAGCGGGCAGTGCAGGGTCAATGCATCGACCTGCGGCAGCAGTTCGTGCAGCGGCAGGCGGTCTGCGCGTGCGGGGCGGCCGGGCAACTGGCCGAGCAGCACGCGCATGCCGAAGGCTTCGGCCAGGCGCGCGACGGCACCGCCCAGTTCGCCATGGCCGAGCAGGCCGAGGGTCTTGCCTTGCAGCTCGACGATGGGGTGGTCGAGCAGGCAGAACTGGCTGGCCTGCTGCCAGCGGCCGGCGGCGATGTCGCGCTGGTAATCGGGTAGGCGCGTGGCCAGCGCGAGCAGCAGCATCAGGGTGTGCTGGGCCACGGACGGTGTGCCATAGCCCTGGCAGTTGCAGACGGTCACGCCATGCTCACGGGCAGCCTGCAGGTCGATGTTGTTGGTGCCGGTGGCGGTGACCAGCACCAGTTGCAGTTCCGGGCAGGCGGCGAAGGTGGCGGCGTTCAGCGGCACCTTGTTGCTGATGGCGACCTGCGCGCCCTGCAGGCGTTCGGCGACCTGATCCGGCTGCGTCTGGGCATGCAGGGTCAGCTCGGCGAAGGCCTGCCGCAGCGGCTGCATGTCCAGGTCGCCAAGGTCGAGGGAGGCGTGGTCGAGAAAGACGGCGCGTGGGCTGTTGCTCATCAGCTATACCTTTTCGCAGCTAGGGCACGGGAGTAGATTGGCGAGCCTATCAGACCTTCGATGCCGCTGCGGAGCCGCCATGTACTGGACCGAATTTCTCACCGTTGCCCTGATCCATCTGCTGGCAGTGGCCAGCCCAGGGCCGGATTTCGCCATCGTGGTGCGCGAGAGCGTGGCCCATGGGCGACGTGCCGGGGTATTCACCGCGCTGGGGGTAGGCGCCGGCATTCTGGTGCACGTGACCTATTCGTTGCTGGGCATCGGTCTCATCGTGTCGCAGTCGATCATGCTGTTCAATGTCCTGAAATGGCTGGCGGCCGCCTATCTGCTCTATATCGGTATCAAGGCCTTGCGCGCGCGGCCTGCCGATCCGGCCGCCGCCGAGCTGGCTCTGGCCGGTGCGGCGCGCAGCGGGCGCGGTGCCTTCGTCACCGGTTTCGTCACCAATGGCCTGAACCCCAAGGCCACGTTGTTCTTCCTGTCGTTGTTCACCGTGGTGATCGACCCGCACACGCCGCTGTCGATCCAGGCTGGCTATGGCCTCTACCTGGCGCTGGCCACGGCGACCTGGTTCTGTCTGGTGGCCTGGCTGTTCAGTCAGCCGCGTGTGCGCGCCGGCTTCGCCCGCATGGGCCATTGGTTCGATCGGCTGATGGGCGTGGTGCTGGTGGGCATCGGGGTGAAGCTGGCCTTCAGCGAAATGCGTTGAGCCAGGTTCGCAGGGGTGGAAAAAGTGAGCGCTGGGGGCGCAAATCATTCTTTGGGATGATTCTGTCGCAAGCGTAGCGCTCTAAAGTCGCAGCAGACCGTGATTCCTTTCGTGCACAAGAAGGTGATTCCATGCTGCAGACTCGTCTCATCCCCGCGGCTGCCAATGCCCATGAATACCCCTTGCTGATCAAGCGTCTGCTGCTGTCCGGCAGTCGCTACGAGAAAACCCGCGAGATCGTCTACCGCGACAAGCTGCGTTACAGCTATGCCACCTTCAACGAGCGCGTGGCGCGCCTGGCCAACGTGCTCAGCGAGGCTGGGGTCAAGGCCGGTGACACCGTGGCGGTGATGGACTGGGACAGCCACCGCTACCTCGAATGCATGTTCGCCATCCCCATGCTCGGGGCCGTGCTGCACACCATCAACATCCGCCTGTCGCCGGATCAGATCCTCTACACCATGAACCACGCCGAAGACCGCTTCGTGCTGGTCAACAGCGAGTTCGTGCTGCTGTATCAGGGCATCGCCGGGCAACTGACCACGGTGGAGAAGACCCTGCTGCTCACCGATGGCGAGGACAAGAGCTGCGAGCTGCCGAACCTGGTCGGTGAGTACGAAAGCCTGCTGGCAGCGGCCAGCCCGAGCTACGATTTCGCCGATTTCGACGAGAACTCGGTAGCCACCACCTTCTACACCACTGGCACCACCGGCAACCCCAAGGGGGTCTACTTCACTCACCGGCAACTGGTGCTGCATACCCTGGCCATGGCTGCCACCGTCAGTGCCCTGGACAGCATCCGCCTGCTCGGCAACGACGATGTCTACATGCCGATCACGCCCATGTTCCACGTGCATGCCTGGGGCGTGCCCTACGTGGCGACCATGCTCGGTGTGAAGCAGGTTTATCCGGGGCGTTACGAGCCGGACATGCTCTGCCATCTGATCAAGCAGGAGAAGGTCAACTTCACCCACTGCGTCCCCACCATCCTGCAGATGCTGCTCAATGCGCCTTCGGCGCAGGGGCATGACTTCGGTGGCATGCGCATGATCATCGGCGGTAGCGCCCTCAACCGTTCGCTGTACGAGGCCGCCAAGGCGCGTGGTATCCAGCTCACGGCGGCCTATGGCATGTCGGAAACCTGCCCGCTGATTTCCTGTGCCTATCTCAACGAGGAACTCCGTGCAGGCAGCGAGGATGAGTGCATCACCTACCGCATCAAGGCTGGCGTCCCGGTGCCCCTGGTGGAGGCCGCCATCATGGATGGCGAGGGCCGGCTGTTGCCCAGCGACGGCGAAACCCAGGGCGAGTTGGTATTGCGCGCGCCCTGGCTGACACAGGGGTATTTCCGCGAACCGGAGAAGGGCGAGGAGCTGTGGGCGCATGGCTGGCTGCACACCGGGGATGTGGCCACGCTCGATGCGATGGGGGTCATCGATATCCGTGATCGCATCAAGGATGTGATCAAGACCGGCGGCGAGTGGATCTCCTCGCTGGAGCTGGAAGACCTGATCAGCCGTCATTCGGCCGTGCGCGAAGTCGCCGTGGTAGGGGTGGCGGATCCACAGTGGGGTGAGCGGCCCTTCGCCCTGCTGGTCCTGTACGAGGGCCAGACGCTGGATGCCAAAGGGCTCAAGGAGCATCTCAAGCCTTTCGTCGAACAGGGCCATATCAACAAGTGGGCCATTCCCACTCAGATCGCCCTTGTTACTGAAATTCCCAAGACCAGTGTCGGAAAGCTGGACAAGAAGCGCATTCGCCTGGACATCACCGACTGGCAGCAAGCCGGGAGTGCTTTTTTGTCCACTCTGTAATGGGCGTGGGAGCTGGGTAGCAGAAGTGACTACCCAGTCAAACAAGCGTTTGGCTTGCTAATTGCTGTTTAGCGTCCATGCTTGACTGAACGCAGGGGCTGAAACCTGCGGGCCAGAGTGCCTGAGGGCTGCAAATCACTCTTTCGAGGGATCAAACGGTACACCCTGCTGGCTATAGTCAAAGCATCCATAACAAAAAACACATGGAGTAGCGTCGATGACAAAGAACCAACCCTACTGGCGCCTGGCGAAACTGCCGCTGGCCGTCAGCCTCGCATCCACCCTTGCCGCCCCGGCATTCGGCGTCACCTTCAACATCGGCGAGATCGAAGGGCAGTTCGACTCGCAACTGTCGGTGGGTGCCAGTTGGTCGACCGAGAAGGCCGACAAGGATCTGATCGGCTACAACAATGGCGGTCGTGGCCTGTCGATGACCTCAGATGACGGTCATCTGAACTTCAAGCGTGGCGAGACCTTCTCCAAGATCTTCAAGGGTATCCATGACCTCGAGCTGAAATACGGTGATACCGGTGTGTTCGTGCGTGGCAAGTACTGGTACGACTTCGAGCTCAAGGATGAGAGCCGTCCGTTCAAGGACATCAGCGACCACAATCGCAAGGAGGGCGCCCAGTCCTCGGGCGGTGAGATCCTCGACGCCTTCATTTATCACAACTACACCATTGCCGACATGCCCGGCAGCGTTCGTTTCGGCAAGCAGGTGGTGAACTGGGGCGAGAGCACCTTCATCGGCGGTGGCATCAATGCCGTCAACCCGATCGATGTCTCGGCGTTTCGCCGTCCTGGCGCGGAGATCAAGGAAGGCCTGATCCCGGTCAACATGTTCTACGTGTCCCAGAGCCTTACCGATAACCTGTCGATGGAAGCCTTCTACCAGCTCGAGTGGGATCAGACGGTCGTCGACAACTGCGGTACCTTCTTCTCGCAGCCCGACATCATCGCCGATGGCTGCGACCAGAACCTGGCCGTGCTGGCTGGGCGTCCGGCGTTGACTGCGCAACAGCTTGCGCTGTTCTCCCAACTGGGCGCCACCAACGTGACCAACGAGGGTGTCATCGTGCCTCGTGCTGGCGACAAGGATGCGCGTGATAGCGGCCAGTGGGGTGTGGCGTTCCGCTACTTCTCCGAACCGCTGGACACCGAGTTCGGTTTCTACGCGATGAACTATCACAGCCGCCTGCCGATCTTCAGCGGCAAGGGCGCTTCCGCCGCGCAGACCGCCCGGATCAACCAGACCCTCAGCGCCATCGCGCAGGCGCAGATCGCCGGTAACCCAGCTGCAATCAACCCGGTAGTGACAGCGTTGGCCGGTGCCGGCGCCTCCGGCTTTGCCGGTAGCAGCAGCTACTTCGTCGAGTATCCGGAAGACATCCGCCTGTACGGCATCAGCTTCTCCACCACGCTGCCCACTGGTACGGCCTGGAGCGGGGAACTGAGCTACCGGCCCAATGCCCCGGTACAACTCAACAGTACCGACATTCTCTATGCCGGCATCAAGGATCTCTCCATCAATACCGGCGTTGGTGGCATCGTTGTCAATCCCTACACCAATGCCTCTTTGTTGACTGGTGCTCCTGGGCAGGAACTCAATGGTTACCGCCGTAAGGAAATCACCCAGTTCCAGACCACGTTGACCCATTTCTTCGACCAGGTCATGGGGGCTAGCCGTCTGACGCTGGTGGGTGAACTGGGCGTGACCTATGTCGGTGGGCTGGAAAGCACTTCCAAGGCTCGCTATGGCCGCGATCCGGTCTTCGGCCCAGGCGAGTTGCCAGGCGGTGCCTGTGCCACGCTGAACCGCGCCACCCTGGATCGCGCGCCGCAGCCTGACTACAGCAACGTCGACAAGCACTGTAACGATGATGGCTTCACCACCAGCACGTCCTGGGGTTATCGCGCACGCGCCATCTGGGAGTACCCGGATGCTGTTGCCGGCGTGAACCTGCGTCCGAGCGTGGCCTGGTCGCATGACGTGGACGGCTACTCGCCTGGCCCAGGTGCGAACTTCGAGGAAGGCCGCAAGGCCGTCAGCCTGGGCCTCAATGCCGAGTACCAGAACACCTACACCGCTGACCTGTCGTACACCACCTTCTTCGGTGGTGGCGATTACAACACCCAACGCGATCGTGACTTCGTCGCTCTCAGCTTCGGCATGAACTTCTAAGCTGCCAGAAATTCGAGGAATGAGAATGCATATGAAAACAACAAAAAAACTGTGGCAAAGCGGCGCGTTGGCATTGTCTCTTCTGGCTACCAGCGTGATGGCGGCAGTGTCGCCGGACGAAGCGGCCAAGCTGGGCAAGAGCCTGACGCCGCTGGGCGCCGAGATGGCGGGTAACGCCGATGGCTCGATCCCGGCCTGGACCGGTGGCCTGCCGGTCAACGCTGGCGCGGTGGACAGCAAGGGCTTCCTGGCCGACCCGTTTGCCAACGAGCAACCGCTGTTCACCATCACCGCGCAGAACGTCGACCAGTACAAGGACAAGCTGACCCCCGGGCAACTGGCGATGTTCAAGCGCTACCCGGACAGCTACCGGATGCCGGTCTACCCGACCCACCGTTCGGCCAACGTCCCCGCGTCTGTGATCGAGGCGACCAAACAGAACGCGGTCAACACCAAGCTGGTGGAAGGCGGTAACGGTCTGGAGAACTTCCAGACCGCCAACCCCTTCCCGATCCCGCAGAACGGCCTGGAAGCGATCTGGAACCACATCACCCGCTATCGCGGTGGCAGCGTGCGCCGTCTGGTGACCCAGGCCACGCCGCAAGCCAACGGTTCCTACTCGCTGGTGTACTTCCAGGACGAGTTCACCTTCCGCGACGCCCTGACCGACTACGATCCGAGCAAGCCGAGCAACGTGCTGTTCTACTTCAAGCAGCGCGTCACCGCTCCGTCGCGTCTGGCCGGTAACGTGCTGCTGGTGCACGAAACCCTCAACCAGGTGAAGGAGCCGCGTCTGGCTTGGCTGTACAACGCCGGTCAACGCCGTGTACGCCGTGCTCCGCAGGTGTCCTACGATGGCCCGGGTACCGCAGCCGACGGCCTGCGTACCTCGGACAACTTCGACATGTACAACGGCGCACCGGATCGTTACGACTGGAAGCTCGAAGGCAAGAAGGAGATCTACATCCCCTACAACGCCTACAAGCTCGACTCGCCGGAGCTGAAGTACTCGGACATCATCAAGGCCGGGCACATCAACCAGGATTTGACCCGTTACGAGCTGCACCGCGTCTGGCACGTGACCGCGACCTTGAAGGCGGGCGAGCGTCACATCTACGCCAAGCGTGACTTCTACATCGACGAAGACACCTGGCAGGCCTCGCTGATCGACCACTACGACGGTCGCGGCACCCTGTGGCGCGTGGCCGAGGCGCACTCGCAGTACTACTACGACAAGCAGGTGCCCTGGTACACCCTGGAATCCCTGTACGACCTGCTGTCCGGTCGTTACCTGGCCCTGGGCATGAAGAACGAGGAGAAGCAGGCCTACGACTTCAACTACAAGGCCTCCAGCAGTGACTACACCCCAGCGGCCCTGCGCCAGGCGGGTGTGCGCTAAGCACCATTGCAGCACGCAAGACGAACGAGCCGGCCAAGTGCCGGCTTTTTCGTTACCGTCTGTAGCGGAGCCTTCAAATGCCCTGTGCAAGCCGCTAGTCTGAGGCAGGTCGCCCCCTGCTGATCGATGCTCCCAAGGACCGGCCGATGACCGATCTCTCACGCTTGTCAGGATTGTCCAACGCGATGGAGGCGCGCTTCTATCGACCGCCGTTACCGGCGGGTTATGTGCCCAGACCACGCTTGTGCGAGCGTTTGCACAGCGGTCTGCAGGGCCATCTGCTGTTGGTGTGCGCGCCAGCAGGATTCGGCAAGAGTTCGCTGGCCATCGAGTTCTGCGAGCGTCTACCTGCGCACTGGCATAGCCTGTGGCTCGGCCTGAGCGAGCGCGATGCTGATCCCGGGCGCTTTCTGGAGCGTTTGCTCCTGGGCTTGCAGCAGTTCCATCCAGGGCTTGGCGGTGAGGCGCTGGCACTGCTGAAAATGCGTCAGCGACATCAGCCCTTCGCCTTCGAGCAATGGCTCGACGGGCTACTCGATGAGCTGGCCCAGGTGCAGGACGAGGCTCGGCCACTGTTGCTGGTGCTAGACGATTACCACCTGGCCCAGGGTGTCGTGCTGGATCGTTGCCTGCAATTCTTGCTCAACCATCTGCCGCCCAGCGTGCTGCTGCTGGTGACCAGTCGTCAACGTCCGGACTGGCACCTGGCGCGCTTGCGCCTGTCGCGGCAATTGCTCGAGTTGAGCGAGCAGGATCTGCGCCTGACGGCCGAAGAGCTGGATGTGCTGCTGGCCAATCAGGGCGCGCACCTGCAACCACGCCAGATGGAGGCCATTCTGCAGCGCAGCGAGGGCTGGGTCGCGGGCTTGCGCCTGTGGTTGCTGGCGAGCGAGAAGGGCGGTGATGAGCGCTGCGAACCATTGGTTCTGCTGGGTAGCGAAGGGCTGATCCGCGATTATCTGCTGGAAGAGGTGATCGAGCGGCAGCCGGCCGATGTGCAGCAGTTTCTTCTCGAAACCGCCTGTCTGGAGCGCTTCTGCGCTTCGTTGTGTGATGCCGTGCGCGATAGCCAGGACAGTGCCGCGATCATTCGTCAGTTGCAGGCCAACCAGGTATTTCTGGTGCCGCTCGATGAGCAAGGGCGCTGGTTCCGTTATCACCATCTGTTTTCCGACCTGCTCAAGGCTCGCCAACAGGAGGCCTCGGAGCGTACTCGCGAGGGCACGCACCTGCGTGCCTGTCGCTGGTTTGCCGCCCAGGGGCTGTTGGATGATGCAGTCGAGCAGGCGTTGCTGGCCGGGCACAGCGATGTCGCGGCCAATCTGGTGCAGAGCCTGTCCGAGGAGCAGCTATTGGGCGAGCAGAACATCGCCATGCTGTTGCGCTGGAAGACCAATCTGCCCGATAGCCTGCTGGCCAGCACGCCACGTCTGATCATGCTCTATGGCTGGGCGTTGGCCTTGGCCTGTCAACTGGATGCTGCGCAGGAGCTGCTCCAACAGCTCGAACGCTTTCTGCCAGCAGCCGAGCCGGTCACCCAGCGCAGCCTGTTGGCCCAGTGGCAGGCGCTCGATGGCGTGATAGCCCGTGGCCGTGGCGATGGCGAACGGGCCGAGCGGCAGTGCAGCGAAGCACTGGCCGGCCTGAAGAGCGAGCGTTATGGGCCGCACTTCATGTGCCTGGCCTGTCTGGCCAACCTTGCCGTGGTGCGCGGTGACCTGTGGCGCGCGCGAGGGCTCAATCGCGATGCGCTGGAGTTGGCCCAGCGCGTCGGTAACCCCTTGTTCGAGGCCATCGCCCACTATGAGCGGGCGCGGGTGTTGCAAGCCCGTGGTGAAGTGCTGCGTGCGCAAGATGAGGTGCACCAGGGGCTCTCCTGCCTGCAGGGGCTGTCCGCGCAGCGTAGCTATTCGGTACGCGCGCGCCTGCAGATCTACCAGGGCTACCTGCACAGCCTGCGCCTGCAGCCGGTCGAGGCGCTGCAGCATCTGCAGCGGGGCGTGGCCGAAGCCAGGGCCTGTCGAGATGTCGGCGTGCTCATCGGCTACTGTGTGATGGCCAGTCTGGAGGGCCGTTGCGGGCGCAGTGCCGAGGCCTTCGCCTTGCTCGGCGAGGCCGAGCGGCTGATGCATGTCTGGGACGTGCCGGCGGTCTACTACCTGGCCATGATCACCCTGATCAAATGCGAACTCTGGTTGCGCCAGGGACAAATCGAGCTGGCCGCTGCCTGGTTGCCGCAACTGCAGGCCACCTATGGCGAGAACAGCCGTAACAGCGCACCGGAATTCCATCCGCAATTGGCGTTGCACATCGAACTGCAGATAGCGGCCCTGATCCGTTTGCAAGGCGACATGAACACGGCGGAGCGGCGTTTGCGTGCCCTGGTACAACAGGCGCAGGCCTTGGGCGGGCATCTGGTGGCCGTGATGGCGCAGGCGCAACTGGCGCAACTGTTGCACCAGGCGGGCAATGTGCGCGAGGGGCGGCAATTGCTCGATGCCTGCCTGGAGGCCGCACGGAGTGGCGTGCTGCTAGCGTTCGACGAGTTGTTGCAGCACCAGCCGCATTGGTTGGCGGCGCACCTGGCCGAGCGTCCAGACGAACCCTTGCGCGAAGCCTTGCTCGCACGGCTGCCTGCGCCCGTGGCCGAGGAAGTGCTGGTAGAAGCCGCACCAGCGGAGAAACTCAGCACGCGGGAGCTGGCAGTGTTGCAGTTGATTGCCCGGGGTTGTTCCAACCAGGAAATCAGCGAGCGGTTGTTCATCTCGCTGCATACGGTCAAGACCCATGCCCGCCACATCAACAGCAAGCTGGGGGTGGAGCGGCGCACTCAAGCCGTGGCGCGGGCCAAGGTGCTGGGCTTACTGGCCTGAAGGCGGCGGGGTCAGGTCGAGCGTCTTGGGCTTGGCCGGCGCAGCCACTGGCTCGGCCATCTTGCGCTTGACGTCGTCATGAATGACGCTGAGCACCGGTAGCAGGCTGGCCATGTTCTCGCGCACCTGGGGGTAACGATGCTCCTGGCTGATCTGCTCGATGCGGGCGAGTAGCTGGGCTTGCATGTCGACCGGCAAGTGGATGAACAACTCCGGCAATTGCTGGCTCACCTCGGCGCTGTACAGCAGCAGTTCGTCGCGACCGAAGGCCTGGGTCAGGTTCAGATAGTCGAGGGCGCCGGAGGTGAGCATGGCGGCCGCTTCCTTGGTTTCCTGCAGGCCCTGCAGGCGCACCGAGTTGCTTTGCTCGCTCTGTGACAGGGTCATCCAGAACTCGGTGGTCAGGCTGAACAGGATCGCCTGCTGGCGCAGCGAGTAACTCATCAGGCCCAGCGCTTCGGCTGCATAGGGCTGCTGCTTGGCGCGGAAGTCGAAATACAGGCGCATCAGTTCCTTGAGCTGGAACAGCATTTCCCGCGCTTCGTTCTGGCGCAGCTCCAGAGGGGCGTAGATGTTCAATTGCGGGCGGAAATTCTCCGGCGACACCATGCGCTGATAGATCGGCCCGGTGAACTCACCGCTGCGTCGGGGCAGGGCGTTGGCCTGAGTCTCGTCCACCTTGCGCAAGGCCTCCAGCAATTGCTGGTAGTCGCTGCTGCGCCAGGGCTTCTGCGTATCGGGAATGCGCTGGCCGAGGTAGAACAGTTCAGCGGCATGCACGGGGATGCAGACCAGCAAAAGGATGGCCAGCGGCCAGAGCAAGCGGCGTGCTAGGGTGTTCGGCACAGTGATCATCCGCGGTTGAAGGCAGCCTCAGAGTACCTAGCTCGTCGCGCTTCGTCACCCGCGCCTTGGTTGGGAGGAGCGATGGACGAGCATGGGGCGGTACGCGCCGTTTTCGAGGATCTCGGCGGTTATGGGGCGCTGGCGCGGCAGGGCAGTGACGGCCCGCTGGTGGGGCACCTGCAACGCACCAATATCCAGCTGGCGGCCATCCCGGTGTTTACCCGCAAGGGACTGGAGGATGTCACCGTCGGTGACCTGCTCGAGGCCGCCCAGGTTTCCCGGCGCACCTTCTACAAGTATTTCGCCAACAAGATGGAGGTGCTCGAGGGCATCTACCAGACCGCCGTGCAACTGCTGCTGGCGCGCTTTCGCGAAATGCAAAGCGTGGCCGGCAGCCCGGCGGCCTGGCTGCGCGCCATGGTCGAACGTTTCTTCGACTACCACCTGGCGGTGGGGCCGATCATCCGCATGATGCAGGAGGAAGCGCTACGTGCCGGTTCCCCCCTGGCCGCGCATCGTCGGCATGCCCACGAGGAGATGCTGCGACTACTGATCGAGCGCCTGGAGCCGGAGCTGCAACCGCGTGATCCGCTGGTCTATCGAGCGCTGATCTGGGCGCTGGAGTCCACCTCCCTCGACCTGCTCGGACGCAACGCCAGTCGCGAAGAGATCGAGCGCGCCAAGGCCGTGCTGGGGGATCTGCTGATCGCCTCGCTCTGCCCCGGCTCAACCTAGGTTGGGCGGTGTTCGCCGGGCAATCGTGGTCTGATCGTGCTTTTCCATAACAAGAATCGAGGTGCTCTGCATGTCCGCCCATAGCCTGCCCCTGCAACCGCCGTTGGCTGCCGGTTTTGCCCGTCTGGGTTTTGGCGCCTTGCCGCTCGAGCGTCTGAAGGCGCGTTATGGCAACCCCGATCAAGGCTCGCGCTATGTCGAGATTGATGGGTTCAACGTCCACTACCGTGACGAAGGCAGCCGTGATAAGCCTGCATTGGTGCTTATCCATGGCGTGGTCGCCTCCTTACACACCTGGGATGGCTGGGTGCAGGCCTTCGCACCGCATTACCGCATCATCCGTTTCGATGTACCGGGCTTCGGTCTCACCGGGCCTGCCCGCGACGGTGAGTACTCGGCCGAGCGCATGTTGCGGGTGATGGAGCAGTTGCTCGATTACCTGCAGGTAGAGCGCGCCGTGCTTGCCGGTAATTCCCTGGGCGGTTACATCGCCTGGAACTTCGCCCTGGCACAACCGCAGCGGGTCAGCAAACTGGTACTGATCGACCCGGCTGGCTACCACATGAAAAAGGTGCCATGGATGATCGCCTCCGCTGCCTTGCCTGGCTCCACCATCGCCATGCCGCTGTGGATGCCGCATGCGCTGATTGCCCAGGGCATCCGTGAGGTCTATGGCGAGCCGGGGCGAATCAAACCTGGTGTGGTGGATCGTTACTACGACCTGTCGCGGCGGCCGGGCAATCGCCGGGCGATGATGGATATCTTCCGCGTGCTGCTCAAGGTGAACAAGACGGAGCTGCAGGGCACGCCGCAACGGGTGGCGCAGATCCAGACGCCCACTCTGCTGATGTGGGGCGAGCGTGATCGCTGGATCTCGCCCAAGCACGTACCGCTCTGGCAGCGTGACCTGCCGGGTATCCAGGTCAAGGTCTACCCCGGTGTCGGGCATATACCCATGGAGGAGATTCCCGAGCAGAGCGCAGCCGACGCGATGAAATTCCTGCTGGGTTGAATGACGAGTTACCTGGCCCGGCAGTAGTCGGGCCAGGTGGCCAAGAAAAAGGTTCTTCGCTTTTTGGGGGGGAATGCTTGGCTGATACCGAATTGCCGCGTTTTTGTTGAAAGTTTTGGTTTCGCCCTCCCGGGCGAGTCACTTTTGCCCCGGATGGCCGGCCCGACAAAAGTAACCAAAACCCTCCGCCCGATCATCCGGCCCTGGCTGCGCCAGGGTTCGCTCACTCCATCGCCGTTCCAGAGGCCCGCCGCGGTGGGCCATCCCTGGCCCATCGCGGCTTTCGCGACATCCATGTCGCTCAACCTCTTCCACGACGACTCCGTTCGCCCTCCTGGGCGGGCTCTGCACGCGCCTGAGCCTGCAGTAACCCAGAAGTAGCGTGGAGTGCTTGAACATGGGTCAGCCTTAGGGCTGACCGGGATGCCGGCTGAAGGCCGGCAAGCTATCCATGCGTATGAAACTGCGCGAATGAAACTATTGGTTTAATTCGACGGCCACATCGCGACTTCACAACTGTCAGAGCACTCAGGACTAACCTGGCATACCTGTTCGTTCAGGCGCGCAAATGCCCCCTTCAGGAGGCCGAACGTAGGCATTGCGCAGGGGGCGAGCGGCATGGATGCCGCGAGAGGCTTAAAGGGCCAGGGATGGCCCTTGTAAGCCGACCCCGGAGCGGTGCCGGAGTGAGGGAAGTCGAGCGCAGCATGACGGGGACGCCTAGTTCCGGATGGCGGGGGTGCGTTTCTTTTGCTTACTTTTCTTTGCGCTGGGCGGCAATCCGATTTCAAAGAAAAGTGAGTCGCCCGAGGGGGCGAAACCCGGAATCTCTGAATACACCGCAGCGGCGTCCAAAACACCAACACAAGCCAGCACACAAACTTGCCAGTCCGGTATCAGGGCTGACTTCCCAAGATTCCGTAAAGAACCGAGAAAAAGGCTGCGTCGCATGCCTCCTTGGCCGAGCCGAGACGCCAGCAGCCTGTCAGGCCGCCAGCCTGTTGGCCCAGATTCTGTCAGAGGATCAGGCGGCGTTGGCCTGGCCCTGTGCGGCACCATCGAACTCTTCTCGTGCGCTGTACAGCAGGTCGAGGTTGTCATGTTGCCAGGGATGGAAGCCACCCTTGAAGAAGTCCCGGTAGGTGCCGAGCAGCGGGCGGAACACGCCGTCCTTGCCCCACATCCAGCGCAGCCCGTCGCGCCAGATGCGCCAGTTCCACAACAGTCCATCGACCTTGAGCATGTGTGCCAGACCCTGCAGGGTGTCCTTCACGAAGAAGAAGGTGGCCATGATCATGGCGCGGCGCAGCATGAAGCGGCTGCCGCAAACCTGGTTGTAGACATCGAATGCCACCGCCTTGTGTTCGGTTTCCTCCAGGGCGTGCCAGCGCCACAGGCGCGCCAGGGCAGGGTGGGCGCCGTCCATGTAATGCGGGTTGCGCAGCAGGCCGTCGGCCATGATCGCGGTGATGTGCTCCAGTGCAGCCGTAGTGGCCAGCAGGCGCTCGGGCGAGAAGCGTTTCTGGATGAAGCGGATGCGCAGGCGGGCACGTTTCTCGATACGCCCGATGTCGTAACCCAGGTCACGCAGGCGTTGGCTGTACTCCAGGTGTTCGCGGCTGTGGTGGCCTTCCTGGCCGATGAAACCGCGAATCTGCTCCTTGAGCAGCGGGTCTTCGATTTGCTCGCGGAAATGTCGCACCGAGTCGATGAAGAAGCGCTCACCATCGGGGAACAGCGCCGACATGGCATCGAACAGGTGGCTCTTGAAGGCATCGCCGCTATGCCAGTGGCGCGGCAACGGATTGGGCAGGTCGAAATCCATATGCCGGGGACGAATCTGCAGCCCGGCCGGAGTGGTGCTGGCCATATGGCCTCCATCTGCTTGTTATGAACTCTAGTCCACTATGCGCAGGTTGCACGAAGGTGCACAGGTTCTTAGCAGCCATAGTTCAGGTCATATCCGGCCACTTTTTTCATCGCCATTAAAAAGTTCGGCGCTATGGTGTTCATGGATGATTAAGGTCGATTCGTCCATGCGTCATATATGGCCAGATTGCCGATGAATCAGAGTTTTCTCCTGGCTGCCGAACGGGTGCCCGTCGCATATGCCGAGGCGCTGCTGAGCCTTGCCGAGGAACTGGGCGTACCCCGTACCAGCCTGCTCGCCGCTGCTCGTGTCAGGCCCGAGATACTGGGCAATCCCGCAGAGCGCCTGTCCTTCGTCGACTTTCATCAACTCAGCCAGGCTGCACTCGAGCTTTGCCAGGAGCCGGCACTGGGGCTGATCCTGGGGCAGCGGCTCAACGTGTCCACCCATGGCATTCTTGGCTACGCCGTGCTGGCCAGCGCCAACCTGGGCAAGGCGCTGCAGTTCGCCTTGCGCTACTACCGGGTGCTGGGTCTGGCATTCGATCTGGAACTGGTCGAGCAGGGCGGCTATACCGAGTTGCGCGCGGTGGAAACCCTGCCCATGGGGATGCAGTCCTGCTTCGCCGCCGAAGGCTTGCTGAGCAGCATGCACACCATCGTTCGCTTCCTGCTGGCGGACGATCTGCATGGCCTTGCCGTCGGCTTCGCCCATGCCCCGCCGCCTCATGCAGCGCGTTACAAGGAGGTGTTCGGCGTGCCTGTGCAGTTCGAGCAGGCCTATCACTGGATGCGCTTGCCCAGCCATTACCTGCCGCGCCCCATGGCCCTGGCCAACCCCGCCACGGTGCAAATGTGCGAACGCCAGTGCGAAGCCCTGCTGGCTAGTCTCGACGTGCAGGACGAACTGCTCACGCGGGTTCGCCGCTTGCTGCTGGCGCACCCCGGTGATTTTCCCGACCTCGACGGCGCCGCGCAGGCGCTGCACACCAGTGCGCGCAGCTTGCGTAGGCACCTGGCGCAACTGGGCACCAGCTACCAGCAGGTGCTCGACGACGTGCGCCGTCGCCTGGCCCTGCAATACCTCAGCACCACCCACCTGCCACTGTTCGAGATCGCCCATCTGCTGGGCTACAGTGACCCCTCGAATTTCCGCCGTGCGTTCCGCAAGTGGACGGGTAAACTGCCGAGTGAATACCGCCACGAGGACGTCTGATGAACCCCGCAGCACCCGCGTTGATCCGCGAAACTTTCCCTGTCGGGCCTTTGCAGTGCAACTGCACCATCATCGGTGATCCGCTCACGAAGAAGGCCATCGTGGTCGATCCGGGCGGCAATCCCGATCTGATCATGGCGCGGCTCGACGCGCATGGGCTCAAGGTGGTGAGCATCATCCACACCCATGCCCACCTCGATCATTTCCTCGCCTCTGGGCAGATGAAGGAAAAGACCGGTGCCACCTTGCATCTGCACAAGGACGATCAGTTCCTCTGGGACAACCTGGAGATGCAGTGCCGCATGTTCGGTGTGCCCTACACGCCGGTGCCGGCGCCGGATCGCTGGCTGGCCGATGACGAGGAACTGGCCTGCGGCTGTGGCGTGGCCCTGCACACCCCTGGGCATACGCCAGGTTCGATGAGCTTCTGGTTCGCCGAGGCCAAGCTGTTGATCGCCGGGGATACCTTGTTCCGTCGCGGTATCGGCCGTACCGATCTGTGGGGAGGGGACTATGCCACCATCGAGCGCTCGATCAAACAGCGCCTGTACGCCCTGGACGAGGACGCCACCGTGGTCACCGGGCATGGCCCCGACACGCGCCTGGGCGACGAGATGCGTGAGAACCCCTTTATTCGCGCCTGATACGGCACTTATGGCTGTGTCGGCGCTCAAAAGGCCATCACCGCGTTACTTCTGGAGATGCTCTATGTTCCGCTTGCCTCTCATCGCCCTGTGCTCCGGCGCTCTGCTGCTGTCTGGCTGTGCCTCGCAAAACCCCTACGACCAGAGTGCGCCGAGCTCCAACCGCACGGCCACCTATGGCGGTCTTGGGGCCTTGGCGGGTGCCGCTGCCGGTGCCTTGATCAACCATGACAACCGTGGCAAGGGCGCGCTGATCGGTGCGGCGGTAGCGGGTGCCGCCGCTGCCGGTTACGGCTATTACGCTGATCGCCAGGAGGCCGAACTGCGCCGCAGCATGCAGGGCACTGGCGTCGAGGTGCAGCGCCAGGGCGATGTGATCCAACTGGTCATGCCAGGCAACATCACCTTCGCCACCGACTCGGCGCAGATTTCCAGTAGCTTCTATCAACCTTTGAACAACCTGGCCAACTCCTTCCGCCAGTACAACCAGAACAGCATCGAGATTGTCGGTTACACCGACAGCACCGGCTCGCGCAGCCACAACATGGATTTGTCGCAGCGCCGTGCCCAGAGCGTGGCCGACTATCTGCTGGCGCAGGGTGTCGACTCGAGCCGTCTGAGCACGCGCGGCATGGGGCCGGATAATCCGATTGCAAGCAACGATACACCGGACGGCCGGGCACAGAACCGTCGTGTCGAGGTGACGCTGCGGCCCTTGCCCGGCGTGCAGTGAGGTCGCCCCGAAAAACACGAGGGAACTTCGAGCCTTTCAATAGGCTCGAAGTACTCGGCTAATTAGCTGAATTCTCAAGTGTTTTAAGGATATCTCATGAAAATCTGGCGAAATCTGGCTGCCGCAACCGCAGTCATGGCCGTGCTGGCCGGCTGTACCACCAATCCCTATACCGGTGAGCGTCAGGCGGGCAAGGCCGGCATCTATGGCGGAATCGGTGCGGCCACTGGGGCGGTGATCGGCGCTGCCACTTCGAGCAAGAAGGACCGTGCCAAGGGCGCCTTGATCGGTGCGGCCGTCGGCGGCGCGGCGGGCGGCGGTTACGGCTACTATGTCGACACCCAGGAGGCCAAGCTGCGCCAGACCCTGCAAGGCACTGGCGTGCAGGTGCAGCGCAATGGCAATGACCTGAAGCTGATCATGCCTGGCAACATCACCTTCGCCAGCAACTCCGCCGATATCTCCAGCAGCTTCTACCCAACCCTCAACTCCCTGGTGCTGGTTTTCAAGGAGTTCGACAAGAACGGCGTGAACATCGTTGGCCATACCGACAGCACCGGCTCGCAGTCACTCAATCAGAGTCTGTCGCAGCGTCGCGCGCAGAGCGTGGCCAGTTACCTGACGGCCAATGGTGTGCCAGCGCAGCGCATCTCGGCCTATGGCGCTGGCTCCAGCCAGCCGATCGCCAGCAATGCCAGCGAAGCCGGGCGGGCGCAGAACCGTCGCGTCGAGATCAACCTGCAACCGCTCTGATACGCCAATTTCTCTCCTCTCCAGCCCCTGCCATGCAGGGGCTGGCTCGACTGTCTGTCGGTTATTTCCTGGCACAAGGCCATCCTCGAAAAGTCTGTCTAGACTACGCTCAATGAATGCGGAACGTTCGTACACGAATGCTGCGCGGTTGCTATTGGATGAGCGGGGGAAAATCAATGGAGGGCAGCGTCGTTGCACCACCCAAGCCGTGGCGTCCCGTACTGTTGGCGCTGCTGCTGCTGTCGGTGCTCGCCGGGTTGCTGTTGTGGCAGTGGCAGGTCTATCAGGATCGGCAGGCCGAAGGGCATCAGCAGCGTTTTCAGCTCGAGGCGCAGGAGATAGGCCAGCAGGTGCTGGCGCGCATGCAGAGCTACGAGATGGTGCTGCGGGGTGTCTCCGGGCTGCTGATCGGCAGCGCTGACGTCTCGCAGGCGGAATGGGATCGTGCCCTCGATCAGTTGCAACTGCAGGATCATTACCCCGGCATCCAGGCCGTGGCCTGGTCACGCTTCATCCGTGCCGAGCAGCTTGGGGAATTTCTTGCCAGGCAGCGGGCACAAGGGCGTCTGGACTATCAGGTATTTCCCGAGGGAGAACGCCAGCACTACCTGCCCATCGACTACGTCAGCCCGCTGGACTGGCGCAATCGGCGTGCGCTGGGGTTCGACATGTTCAGTGAGGCCGTGCGGCAAGCCGCCATAGAGCGGGCCATCGAGACGGGGGAGGCCAGTCTCAGCGGGCCAGTGGTATTGCGCCAGGAGACCGAAATCAACCAGCAGCCTGGGGTGTTGTTGTTTCTGCCGGTTTTTCAGTCTGGCAAGGCTCTGAACACCGCGCAGGAGCGCCGTGCAGCTCTGCTGGGATTGGTGCATGGGGCCTTTCGTATCCATGACCTGATCGAGGGCATTCTCGGGCTGCAGAGTCGCCGCTTCGATATCGTTCTGGCCGATCGGCAGGCGAGCGATAGCCCCTTGCTCAGCATGGCGCGTCCGGGAGCATCGCAGCCGCCGCTGTTCGCCAGCCAGCAGGATCTGGAGCTGTATGGGCGTACCTGGTCACTGAAGGTGTTCGGCACCGCCGAGTATGAGCGTGCGGTCAACGCCGAAACTCGCCAGTTCAATCTCTGGGCTGGGGGGGCGGTGGCCGTGTTGCTGGCTCTGCTGGTCGGCAGTTATCTCTATCAGCGTGATCGCAAGCAGTACACGAGCGCGCTGGCCACCGCCAAGCTGAAGGAGCGCGAGGAGCGCTTCCGCCTGCTGATCGAGCGCCTGCCGGTGGCGACGCTGCTGTGCAGCGACTCAGGCCGCATCGAGATTGCCAACCGCAGCGCAGCCGAGTTGCTCGGCTGCACGGTGGCAGAGTTGATTGGCGAGTCCGTGCTGCGGGTGATCCCCAATCTCGAATCGCCTCATGACTTGCCGGCACAACTGGCCGATTCCGACGAGCGCACGTTGCGCACGCTGCGTGGCGATTCGGTTCCGGTCAGCATCAGCCTGAACAGCCTCTACGAAGGCAGCGGATATCTGCTCAACCTGGTCGACCTGCGTGCACGCAAGGTGGCTGAAGAGCGCTTTCGTCTGGTGGTGGAGGCATCGCCCAATGCCATCTTGCTGGTCGATGGCATGGGGCGTATCGCCATGGTCAATCGCCAGACCGAACTGCTCTTCGGTTACGAACGCCAGGCGCTGCTCGGCGAGCCGGTGGAAATGCTCCTGCCCACCGCGCAGCGGGGCAATCACGTGGCGTTGCGCCGGGGTTATCAAGCCATGCCCGAGCAGCGCCGCATGGGCGGCAATCGCGAGCTCTTCGGGCAGCATCGAGAGGGGCGCATGATCCCACTGGAAGTGGGGCTGTCACCTATACGCAGTGGTGACGAGAACCTGGTGCAGGCGGTGATCATCGACATCAGCGAGCGCAAGGCGGCCGAACACAAGCTGCGCGATCAGGCCGAGCAACTGTTGTTGGCCAACCGCTACAAATCCGAGTTTCTCGCCAACATGTCCCATGAGCTGCGCACGCCGCTCAACAGCATCCTGATTCTCAGCGACCAGCTCCGCCAGAACGTGGCGGGCAACCTTACCGAGAAGCAGACCAAACATGCCGATATCGTCTATCGCGCCGGCAGCGATCTGCTGCAACTGATCAACGACGTACTCGATCTGGCCAAGGTCGAGGCGGGGCGCATCCAGATCAAGCTGGAACCGATCAACATGCAGGACGTGCTGGTGGAACTGGATGCCAGCCTGCGTCCGATGGCCGAGGTCAAGGGCCTGCGTCTGCATACCCAGCTCGATGCCGGTGTGCCGCGCGTGGTGCATACCGACCGCGTGCGTCTGCATCAGATCCTGCGCAACCTGCTGTCCAACGCGCTCAAGTTCACCGACAGAGGCGAGGTGACGCTGACCGTGAGTAGCGAGGGGCGCCAGACCGACGAGCGCGAGTTGCTGTGTTTCTGCGTTCAGGATACCGGCATCGGCATCGATCCCGCGCAGCACGAGCAGGTGTTCCAGGCCTTCCAGCAGATCGACGGTTCCACCAGTCGCCGCTTCGGTGGCACCGGCTTGGGTCTGGCCATCACTCGGCAACTGGTGATGGCCCTCGACGGTGACATCAGCTTGCAGAGCACGCCGGGGCAAGGCTCTGCCTTTACCGTCCGGCTGCCGGTACAGACGGCCTCTGCTAGCGTCCCCGAGGCGCAGTACGAGGCACCACAGCGGGCCGGTGAGGGGCCGCCGCTGCTGATTGTCGAGGACGATGCCAATTTCGCCGCGGTGATCGCTGAAGAGGCCCATGCTCATGGGTTTTCCAGCGTGCAGTGCCGCACTGGGTTGCAGGCTCTCACGCTGTTGCAGCACGAGACCTTCGCGGCGGTGATCCTCGACATTCTCTTACCCGATCTCAGTGGCTGGCAGCTCTTTCGTCGTCTGCGTGCCCAGCCGAGCCACCGCTATACGCCAGTGCACATCATCTCTTGCGTACCGCAACCGGCGGGCTGGAATGACGACGGTACGCGCTATCTGGTCAAACCCATCGGCCGTGATGAGCTGGAGCAGGTTTTCGTCGAGCTGGGCCATGGCTCTCTGCAGGAGCGCAGCCTGCTGCTGGTGGAGGATGTCGAGGCCGAGCGCGAGCATTATCGCGAGCAACTGACGCAACTGGGCTTGCAGGTCACCGCCTGCGCGGATGCCGAGCAAGCCTGTGCTTGCTATGCACAAGGCAGCTTCGCCGCCCTGGTGATCGACCTCGATCTGCCCGAGCAGGATGGCTTCGTCCTGCTCGACAGGCTCAACCAGATACGCCCGTTGCAAGGCACGCGGGTGGTGATCAATACCGGTGTCGACGTCACCCAGCAGAGCCTGCAGCGCTTGCGTCGCTACAGTGCGGTGGTGGTGTGCAAGCAGGGTGAGGACAGTGAGGCGCTATGCCGTGCCGTGCAGGGGTTTCTCGGCGATGTGCGTGCGCCGGAGCCGACGCAGGTGATCCACAGCCCTCTGCAAGGGCGACGCATCCTGCTGGTGGATGACGATGTGCGCAATCTCTACGCCATGACGGCGCTGCTCGACGAGGTGGGGTTGTGCGTGACGGCGGTCAAGGATGGTCTGGAGGCCATCGCCAGTTTTCAGCAGGAGCCCTTCGAGCTGATCCTGATGGACATGGCCATGCCCAACATGGACGGCTACACGGCCACGCGCCTGCTCAAGGAGGAGCATGACTGCGGCGTTCCCATCATCGCTCTCACGGCCCACGCCATGAAAGGTGATCGCGAGAAATGCATCGCCGCGGGCGCTGACGACTATATGGCCAAGCCGGTCAAGCGTGATGAGTTGCTGGTGCTACTGGAGCGCTGGCTGGGGGCGTCTGTCGGGGCGCCTTCTGGCAATGATCTAAGCTGATGTTAGGAGTGAGCCGTGCACGGGCATAAGGACAGAGGTGGAGCGCTGGCGATGAACAGGAACGCTGCCATGGCTGACAGGCAGACCCTGTTGGTGGTGGACGACCGCGAGGAGAACCTCGAGGCCATGCGTGCCCTGCTGGAAGAGGGTGAGTGGCAGTTGCGCTGCGTGAGTTCGGGGGAGCAGGCGTTGCGCTGCCTGCTCGAGGAGGACGTGGGCCTGGTGCTGCTCGACGTGCAGATGCCCGGCATGGATGGCTTCGAGGTGGCTCGCCTGATGCGCGGCAACCCCCGCACCCGCCTGACGCCCATCATCTTCGTTTCCGCCATCGCTCAGACGCAGGATGCCGTGCTGCGTGGCTACAGCAGCGGGGCAGTGGATTTTCTGCTCAAACCCTTCGACCCGACCATGCTGCGGCACAAGATCCACAGCCTGCTGGAGCACGAACGCAATCGCAGCGATCTGTTGCAGCTGACCCAGCAACTCGATCGTGCCCGCGCCTTCAATGCCTCGGTGCTGGACAATGCCGCCGAAGGCATCATGGTGGTGGGCCAGGATGGGCGAATCCAGTTCGCCAACCCAGCCATGGCGCAGATGCTCGACGGCGAGGTGGGGGATCTGGAGGGCAGTGACTTCATGTCCTTCCTGAGAGCGCCTTCGACCAGCGGGGGATGGCTGCACTCGGAGTTCTACCAGCACTTCAAGCGTGATGAGACCTATCGCGAGCACGAGGCCATGCTGCGTACCTTCAAGGGTGGGCTGCTGCCGGTGGCCTTGTCCTGCTCGCCGCTGCCACGCTCACAGCACGCCATGGTGATCATCGCGCTGGACATGTCGGTGGTGCGCAACCTGCACGCGCAGCTCGAGTCGCAGGCGGTGACCGATTCGCTGACCGGCCTGCTCAACCGCCGGGGGTTCCACCAGGCCCTGGAGTCGGCCTTGGCGCGGATCGAACGCAGTGGTCAACGGGTGGCCGTACTCTATCTGGATCTGGACGGTTTCAAACGCATTAACGACTCCCTGGGGCATGCGGCCGGTGACCAGCTACTGCGGCGTGTCGGCGAGCAGCTCAAGTCCTGCTTGCGCCCTTACGACAGCCTGGCGCGTATCGGCGGTGACGAGTTCACCGCCTTGCTGGACAACCTCAGCCACCCCGAGGACGCCGCCAAGGTGGCAGAGAAACTGATCGAGATGATTTCCGTCAGGCATCGCATGGCGGGGGTGGATTTCACCCTGGGCGCCAGTGTCGGCATCGCCTGCTTCCCCGAATGTGGGCAGAGCGTCGAGGGCCTGCTGCGTGCAGCCGATATGGCCATGTACGAGGCCAAGCGTGCCGGGCGCCAGCAGTATCGCTTCTTCTCGCCGGAGATGAATGGCCGTGCGCGTTCGCGCCTGTTGCTCGAGGAAAGCCTGCGGCATGCCATCGAGAACGATGATTTCAGGCTGGTCTATCAGCCCCAGTACCACATGGCGACAGGCCGGCTGCGTGGTTTCGAGGCGCTGTTGCGCTGGCAGCACCGGGTGGCCGGCACGGTGGCGCCGAATGTCTTCATCCCGCTATTGGAGGAGACCCAGCTCATCAATCGTCTGGGGCCGTGGATCTTCCGCGAGGGTGCCAGGCAGCTCGCCGATTTCAGGCAGCGCTTCGGCGAGGAGCTGGTGCTGAGCATCAACGTCAGCCCGGTGCAGTTCGGCATGCCGCATCTGGTCAGCGATCTGCAGCAGGTGCTCGAGACCCATTGCCTGCATCCCAGCCAACTGGAGGTGGAAGTCACCGAGAGTGCGTTGATGCAGGATCTGGAGCGCACCCAGGCGCAACTGCGCCACCTGCGCGAACTGGGCGTGAGAATCGCCATCGACGATTTCGGTACCGGCTATTCATCCCTGGCCTATCTGCGCCACTTCGAGCTGGATACGCTGAAGATCGACCGTCTGTTCATCGCCAACATGCTCGATTCACCCCGCGATGCCGCCGTGGTCAGCACCATCATCGATCTGAGCCAGAATCTGGGCCTGGAGGTGATTGCCGAAGGGGTGGAAACCCAGGAGCAGCGTGACTGGCTGGTTGCCCATCATTGCGGTGTCATGCAGGGGTTTCTGGTGGCACCTGGCATCGCCGCCGATGCCGCACTGCAGGTGCCGGCGCAACTGGACTGGGCGCGGCTCCCTTTGCCGCGGCCTGATTGAGGCCGCTAGCTACCGAGGCCTTCCGAGCCGTAGCCCGGATGCCTCCAGGTCTATCGCCTATGCCTGCTGCTTGAGCGCGTCCAGCTCCGCATCCTTTTCTTGCCATAGCTGGTTGACCCATAGCTGGAAGCGCTGGCGGTATTCCTCGTCCTGATCGTAGTTATGGCCGATGAACTCGCGTGGAATGTCCACCTGCCTGAAGTTGACCTGCACCGCGTCCAGGCGGCCGCAGAGCAGATCCCAGAAACCGGGTATGCCGTGCGGGTAGTGGATGGTCACGTTGACGATGGCATGCAATTGCTCACCCATGGCATCGAGCACGAAGGCGATACCGCCAGCCTTGGGCTTGAGCAGATGCTTGAACGGTGACTGCTGCTGGGCATGCTTGGCCGGAGTCAGGCGGGTGCCTTCGAGGAAGTTGAACACCGCCACCGGGTTGGTCTTGTAGCGCGCGCAGGCCTTGCGTGTGGTGGCCAGGTCCTGGCCGCGCTTTTCTGGATGCTTGGCCAGGTATTCCTTGCTGAAGCGCTTCATGAAGGGGAACTCCAACGCCCACCAGCACAGGCCGATCACCGGCACCCAGATCAGCTCCTGCTTGAGGAAGAACTTGAGCAGTGGCATGCGTCGGTTGAGCAGGTATTGCAGCACCAGAATGTCCACCCAGCTCTGGTGGTTACTGGTGACCAGGTAGGAGTGTTGCGTGTCGAAACGCTCCAAGCCCTTTACCTGCCACTCGATACGACCGACCAGGCGCATCCAGAACTTGTTCACGCCGATCCAGCTCTCGGCGATGCCATGCATCACGAAACGCAGCGCACGCTGCACCGGAGCGAAGGGCAGCAGCAGTTTGAGCAGGGCGATGAAGAACAGCGGCCAACACCAGAACAGGGTGTTGAGGGCCAGCATCAGGCCGGCGATCAGGCCGCGCAGCGGGGCAGGCAGGAAGTGCAGCATCGGGCGAATGTCTCCAAGGGTGGCGCATGCTGGGGGTGTTCCAGACTACCCCCTAGGGTTTCAGACGCTGCGGCAGTCCCTGCTGCGAGCCGTTTCGAGCGGCAAGGTTAACGATTGTGCACTGACCTGCAAGTGCCAGGTGTGACCACCTGGTATCGCGCCGTAGGGTGCGCCGTGCGCACCGTGAAACAAGCGCGCTTCCTCTGGTGCGCATGGCGCACCCTACGGCCGCTTCAGCTCGGCGGATTGGCCGCCTGGATCGCGGTCAGGGCGATGGTGAAGACGATGTCGTCCACCAGCGCCCCACGCGACAGGTCGTTCACCGGCTTGCGCAGGCCCTGCAGCATGGGGCCGACGCTGATGCAGTCGGCGCTGCGCTGCACCGCCTTGTAAGTGGTGTTGCCGGTGTTCAGATCGGGGAACACGAACACCGTGGCGCGCCCGGCCACCGGGCTGTTCGGTGCCTTCTGCCGGCCGACGCTGTCGATCGCTGCGGCATCGTATTGCAGCGGGCCATCGAGCAGCAGCTCCGGGCGTTTCTGCCGGGCCAGGCGGGTGGCCGCGCGCACCTTCTCCACTTCCTCGCCGCTGCCGGAATCGCCGGTGGAGTAGCTGAGCATGGCTACCCGCGGCTCGATGCCGAAGGCCTGCGCCGAGTCGGCGCTCTGCAGGGCGATTTCCGCCAGTTGCTCGGCGCTCGGATCCGGGTTCACCGCGCAGTCGCCATAGACCAGTACCTGATCCGGCAACAGCATGAAGAACACCGAGGACACCAGGTTGTAGCCCGGTGCGGTCTTGATCAGTTGCAGGGCCGGGCGGATGGTGTTGGCGGTGGTGTGGATGGCGCCGGAGACCAGGCCGTCCACCTCGTCCAGAGCCAGCATCATGGTGCCCAGCACCACGGTGTCTTCCAGTTGCGCTTCGGCCATGGGGGCATTGAGGCCCTTGCCCTTGCGCAGTTCCACCATGGGCTCGATATAGCGCTGACGGATCAGATCCGGGTCGAGGATTTCCAGGCCTTCGGGCAGTTCGATGCCTTGCGCACGGGCCACGGCCTGCACCTCTTCCGGCTTGGCCAGCAGCACGCAGCGGGCGATGCCACGCGCCTGGCAGATGGCGGCCGCCTGCACGGTACGCGGTTCGCTGCCCTCGGGCAGGACGATGCGTTTGGCCGCGGCCTTGGCCCGCTGCACCAACTGGTAGCGGAAGGCCGGCGGCGACAGACGCAGATCATGCGGCGTGCCGCAACGGGCGCTCAGCCAGTCATGGTCGATATGGCTGGCGACGAAGTCGGAAACCTTCTCCGCCCGCTCCCGGTCATCCACCGGGATTTCCTTGTTCATACGGTTGAGGTTGGTGGCGGTGTCGTAGGAGCCGGTGCTCACCGTCATCACCGGCAGGCCGTTGGCCAGGGCAGCCTGGCACAGTTCCATGATGCGCGGATCGGGGGCGAAGTCGCTGCACAGCAGCAGGCCGGCCAGGGGCACGCCGTTCATCGCCGCCAGGCAGGCGGAGAGGATGATGTCGTCACGGTCACCTGGCGTAACCACCAGGGTGCCTGGCTTGAGCAGTTGCACGCTGTTGGCCACGGCGCGGGCGCAGAGCACGATCTTCATCATGCGTCGCTGTTCGTAATCGCCGGCGTTGAGGATGCGTGCACCGAGCAGTTCGGCGACGTCCTTGGTACGCGGCGCGTTGAGTTCGTCCTGCCAGGGAATGCAGCCGAGCAGGCGGAAGCTCTCGCTCTTGAGCAGGGGGGAGGTTTCCTCCAGACGTTCGGTGAAGGCGTCGATGCCGTCCTTGCTGCGCACCTTGTTGAGGATCACGCCGAGCATCTTGGGATCCTTGGGGCCGCCGAACTGCTGGGCCTGGATCTCGATACGGTCGCACAGTTCGCTGAGGCTCTCGTCCTCCGGTGCGCTGACCAGGATCACGTCGGCATCCAGGCTCTTGGCCAGGTGGAAGTTGACCCGTGCGGCGTAACTGGCATGGCGGGTCGGCACCATGCCTTCGACTATCACCACGTCCTTGTCGGCAGCGGCCTGCTGATAGAGGCTGATGATCTCTTCCAGCAGTTCATCCAGGTGTCCGTCACCGAGCATGCGTTCGACATGGCTCAGTGGCAGCGGCCTGGGCGAATTGAGGCCGTGGGTGCGCGAGATCAGTTCGCTGGAACGTTCCGGGCCGAGGTCGCCGGCATGCGGCTGGGCGATGGGCTTGAGGAAACCGACCTTGAGGCCGCTGCGTTCCAGCGCACCGACCAGGCCGAGGCTGATGGAGGTAAGGCCGACACCGAAGCCGGTGGGGGCGATGAAGAAGGTATGCATGAAAAAGCCTCAGTCGAGCAGGGCAAGGGTGTCGAGGGCAATCTGCCGCTCTTCGTTGGTGGGCACCACCAGCACGCGCGGGGAACCGGCGTAATGGATGGCACCGGCGACGCCGCGTACGCAGCGCGCATTGGCCTCGGCATCGAGTTGCAGGCCGAGCAGGCCGAGGTGATCGAGCGTCTTGCGGCGAACCAGCGCCGAGTTCTCGCCGATGCCGCCGGTGAAGACCAGGCCATCCAGACGGCGTAGCGCGCAACTCATCGCCGCCAGCGACTTGGCCAGGCGGTAGCAGAACACCTCGATGGCCAGGGTGGCGCCAGCGTGGCCCCGTTCGCGGGCCTGCTCCAGTGTGCGCATGTCGTTGGACAGGCCGGACAAGCCGAGCAGGCCGCTGTCCTTGTTGAGCATGCTGTCGATGCGCTCCAGGTTCCAGCCCAGGGTGCGGGCCAGATGGCTGTGCAGGTTGGGGTCGACGTCGCCGCTGCGCGTGCCCATCACCAAGCCTTCCAGTGGCGTCAGGCCCATGCTGGTATCGCGGCTCTGGCCATTCTCCACCGCGCAGGTGGAACTGCCGTTACCCAGGTGCGCCACCAGCCAACTGCTGGTCTCGAACGCCAGGCCGCTCATCTGTGCGGCCTTTTGGCTGACATAGCGATGGCTGGTGCCGTGGAAGCCATAGCGTCGCACGCCATGCTCGCGGTACAGCGCTTCGGGTACGGCGTAGCGATAGGCGTGCTCGGGCAAGCTCTGGTGGAAGGCGGTATCGAACACGGCGACCTGCGTAAGCGTCGGGAACAGCTTCATCGCCGCTTCGATGCCCTGCAGGTTGGCCGGGTTGTGCAGGGGCGCCAGGGGCGCGACCTGACGAATGGCTTGCAGACTGGCGGCATCCAGGCGGCTGGCGCTGGCGAAATGTTCGCCACCATGCACCACGCGGTGGCCGATGCCGTGCAGCTCACCGGCAGCGGCCTGCTGCACGATGGGCAGCAGATGCGACAGCGCCAGGCGATGATCGGCGCCTGGCAGCACCAGGCTGTCCTGGTGCTCGCCTCGTTGCCAGTGCAGCACCGCTTCCGGGCTGCCCAGGCGTTCGGCCAGGCCGCTGAGGATGAAAGCTTCTTGCGCTTCGTTGACCAGGGCGAACTTGATCGAGGAACTGCCGCAGTTGATGACCAGAATGTTGCGTGCCGACATGTGAGCTTCCTTGGATTCTTCGTGCGACCGATCCCTGGCGCATCGGCCATGGGCGAATGAGGGCCTGGAGCAACTGGGAATGCGTAGCCAGGGCCGATTCTGCCAGGGTGGTCGGTGGCGTACAGACTGAATATGGCCACAAGATAAGACTGCCAGCCAGCCGCCATACTCGCCCTGACGAAAATCAACGATACACACAGTCCATTTGTCAGGGGTCGGGTCGCAATCACGGCCGGCCTTGGTTAGACTTGATCATTCATTCCTCTTTCGCAAAAGGTCTCCCCATGCTGATCGCCGCCAACAAGGCCGTCTCCATCGATTACACCCTGACCAACGATGCTGGCGAGGTGATCGACAGCTCCGCTGGCGGCGCACCGCTGGTTTACCTGCATGGTGCCGGCAACATCATCGTCGGCCTGGAGAAGGCCCTGGTCGGCAAGCAGGCCGGTGACGAAGTGCAGGTCTCCGTCGAACCCGAAGAAGCCTACGGCGAATACAGCGCCGAGCTGGTCGCGACCCTGAGCCGCGCCATGTTCGAGGGTGTCGACGAGCTGGAAGTCGGCATGCAGTTCCATGCCTCCGGCCCGGACGGCAGCATGCAGATCGTCACCATCCGCGACATCGATGGCGACGACGTCACCGTCGACGGCAACCACCCGCTCGCTGGTCAGCGTCTGAACTTCCAGGTCAAGGTCGTCAATGTACGTGACGCCAGCCAGGAAGAAGTGGCTCATGGCCACATCCATGGTGAAGGTGGTCACCATCACTGATCGAGCCGAAGCGACTTGCGGTCGTCCTTTGCGAGGAAACCGCTGCTAAGCTCAATCATGCGATCAAGGCGCCTCAGGGCGCCTTTTTCATGCATCGCAACTGGCAGGGTAGCTTGCCCTGCTGCACTGGATTCGCCGAGGACGTTCGTCATGAGTGCCTTTCACGATCTCAATCTGCGTGCGCTGGACGGCCAGGATCTGCCGCTGGCGCCTTACAAGGGCCAGGTGGTGCTGGTGGTCAATGTCGCCTCCAAATGCGGTCTGACCCCCCAGTACGCCGGGCTGGAGAAGCTCTATCAACAGTACAAGGGCAACGGCTTTACCGTGCTGGGCCTGCCCTGTAACCAGTTCGCTGGTCAGGAGCCAGGCAGTGAGGAGGAAATCCGCTCATTCTGCAGTCTCAATTACGGCGTGACCTTCCCACTGGGCAGCAAGCTGGAAGTCAACGGCCCGGGGCGTCATCCGCTGTATCGCCTGTTGGCCGGTGAAGGCGCCGAATTCCCAGGTGACATCACCTGGAATTTCGAGAAGTTCCTGGTGGGCCAGGATGGCCGCGTGCTGGCGCGCTTCTCGCCACGTACCACGCCGGACGACCCGGCATTGATCCAGGCCATCGAGAAAGCCCTTGGTCTTTGAGAAGCGGCCAGTCTCTCGCCAATCGCCTGCCCATTGGGGGGGCGTTGGCGAGGTTGGGGTGTGACTGACCTGGATCAAGTCGCCCGATCTTGAATACGGCGTAATCGTCCTTATCTAGTCTGCATCTCAGCGAGCATCTTTTTTCGGGGATGTTGTCCCGGCTCGCTCTCCTGGAGGAAGGACATTTATGCGTATCGACCGTTTGACCAGCAAGTTGCAACTTGCACTCTCCGACGCCCAATCCCTGGCGGTGGGCATGGATCATGCCGCCATCGAGCCGCTGCACCTGATGCAGGCGCTGCTTGAACAACAGGGCGGCTCCATCAAACCGCTGCTGATGCAGGTGGGCTTCGACATCAACAGCCTGCGCCAGGGCCTGACCCGCGAGCTGGATCAGCTCGGCAAGCTGCAGAACCCCACCGGCGACATCAACCTGTCGCAGGATCTGGCGCGTCTGCTCAACCAGGCCGACCGCCTGGCGCAGCAGAAGGGCGACCAGTTCATTTCCAGCGAACTGGTGCTGCTCGCCGCTATGGACGAGAACACCAAGCTGGGCAAGCTGCTGCTCGGCCAGGGCGTGTCGAAGAAGGCCCTGGAAAACGCCATCGCCAACCTGCGCGGCGGCCAGGCGGTGAATGACCCCAACGTCGAGGAGTCGCGCCAGGCGCTGGACAAGTACACCGTCGACCTGACCAAGCGCGCCGAGGACGGCAAGCTCGATCCGGTGATCGGCCGTGACGACGAGATCCGCCGCACCATCCAGGTGCTGCAGCGGCGTACCAAGAACAACCCGGTGCTGATCGGCGAGCCTGGTGTGGGCAAGACCGCCATCGCCGAAGGCCTGGCTCAGCGTATCGTCAACGGCGAAGTGCCCGACGGCCTCAAGGACAAGCGCCTGCTGTCGCTGGACATGGGCTCGCTGATCGCCGGCGCCAAGTTCCGTGGCGAGTTCGAGGAGCGCCTGAAGGCCGTACTCAACGAGCTGTCCAAGCAGGAAGGGCGCATCATCCTGTTCATCGACGAACTGCATACCATGGTCGGCGCCGGCAAGGGCGAAGGCGCCATGGATGCCGGCAATATGCTCAAGCCGGCCCTGGCCCGTGGCGAGCTGCACTGCGTCGGTGCCACCACGCTGGACGAGTACCGTCAGTTCATCGAGAAGGACGCGGCGCTGGAACGTCGCTTCCAGAAGGTGTTGGTGGACGAGCCGAGCGAGGAAGACACCATCGCCATCCTTCGTGGCCTGAAAGAACGCTACGAGGTGCACCACGGCGTGACCATCACCGACGGCGCGATCATCGCCGCGGCCAAGCTCAGCCATCGCTACATCACCGACCGTCAGTTACCGGACAAGGCCATCGACCTGATCGACGAGGCCGCTAGCCGCATCCGCATGGAGATCGACTCCAAACCCGAGGAGCTGGATCGCCTGGATCGCCGCCTGATCCAGCTCAAGATCGAGCGCGAGGCACTGAAGAAGGAAGACGACGAGGCGACCAAGAAACGCCTGGTCAAGCTGGAAGAAGACATCGCCAAGCTGGAGAAGGAATACGCCGACCTCGACGAAATCTGGAAGTCGGAGAAGGCCGAGGTTCAGGGTTCGGCGCAGATCCAGCAACGCATCGAGCAGGCCAAGACCGAGCTGGAAGCGGCGCGGCGCAAGGGCGACCTCAACCGCATGGCCGAGTTGCAGTACGGCATCATCCCGGATCTGGAACGCAGCCTGCAGATGGTCGACCAGCACGGCAAGAGCGAGAATCAGCTACTGCGCAACAAGGTCACGGACGAAGAAATCGCCGAGGTGGTGTCCAAGTGGACCGGCATCCCGGTGAGCAAGATGCTCGAAGGCGAGCGCGAAAAACTGCTGAAGATGGAAGGTCTGCTGCACCAGCGGGTGATCGGCCAGGATGAAGCGGTGGTGGCCGTGGCCAATGCCGTGCGCCGTTCCCGTGCCGGCCTGGCTGACCCCAACCGGCCGAGCGGCTCCTTCCTCTTCCTCGGCCCGACCGGGGTGGGCAAGACCGAGCTATGCAAGGCGCTGGCCGAGTTCCTCTTCGACACCGAGGAAGCGCTGGTGCGCATCGACATGTCCGAGTTCATGGAGAAGCACAGCGTCGCCCGCCTGATTGGTGCGCCGCCCGGCTATGTCGGCTATGAAGAGGGCGGCTACCTGACCGAGGCCGTGCGTCGCAAGCCGTATTCGGTGGTGTTGATGGACGAGGTGGAGAAGGCTCACCCGGACGTGTTCAACGTGCTGCTGCAGGTTCTGGAAGACGGTCGCCTGACCGACAGCCATGGCCGTACCGTGGACTTCAAGAACACGGTGATCGTGATGACTTCCAACCTCGGCTCCGCGCAGATCCAGGAGCTGGTCGGCGACAAGGAAGCGCAGCGCGCGGCTGTGATGGACGCGGTGAGCAGCCACTTCCGTCCCGAGTTCATCAACCGTATCGACGAGGTGGTGGTGTTCGAGCCGCTGGGCCGCGAGCAGATCGCCGGCATCGCCGAGATCCAGCTAGGGCGCCTGCGTGGCCGCCTGGCCGAGCGCGAGCTCAGCCTGGAGCTGACGCCGGAGGCGCTCGACAAGCTGATCGCCGTCGGTTACGACCCGGTATACGGCGCGCGCCCGCTCAAGCGCGCGATCCAGCGCTGGATCGAGAACCCGCTGGCGCAGCGCATCCTGGCTGGCGATTTCGCGCCGGGTGCGCAGGTCAAGGCCAAGGTGGAGGGCGAGGAGATCGTCTTCGCCTGATCGTGTGCTGCGTAAACACCAAGGCCCGCCAATTCGGCGGGCCTTGTCTTTTGTAGCCCCGATTACATCCGGGCTAAGGGATATGCACGGCCTACTCCCTCTCCCATTTATGGGAGAGGGTTGGGGAGAGGGTGGTTCAGGCGACTCTAGCGTTTCCGGATAAGCCCTCTCCCCCGACCCCTCTCCCGCAAGCGGGAGAGGGGAAACTGGGCTTGCCCCTCAGCAACAACCACCCCAATGCTTCTTCTTCGAGGTATGGCCGATGCCGGGGTTGAAGGTATTGGTTGGATCCAGCTCGCGATAGAAACCGGCCAGCGCCGGCTTAGCCACGTAGAGGTGGCCGACGTTGTGCTCGGCCGGATACTCGGCACGGCGCGCGTCCAGCAACTTCCACATGCGGTGCTCCATCTCGATCGGGTCGATGCCCTTCTTGACGATGTAGTCCTGGTGGAACACATGGCAGAAAAAGTGCCCGTAATAGAGCTTGTGGATGATCTGCTCTTCCATTTCCTGCGGCAGGGTCTCGACCCAGTCGCGGTCGTTGCGGCGCAGGGCGATGTCCAGGGCGAGGATGTCCTCGACGCTGCTGCGATGCGCTTCGCGGTAACGGATGGCGGCGCCGGCGATGGCGAAGCGATGCAGGAAGGCCTTGCGCCCTTCCTCGGCGTCGCACTCGAAGTAGGCGCCGCTGGTGCTGCCGCTGAAATATTCGGCCAGGAAAGCGCGGGTCTGCTCCAGGGTGTCGTTGGATACCCGTACCAGCAAATGATGCTCGTAGCGATCACGGTACTCGCGCATGCGTGCCGGCAGATGGCTGGGCAACAGGTTCATCAGCGCCTGGATCACCTTGTCGGTCACCCCGCGCAGGCCGAAGCGCTCGAAGAAGCCGTCGACCCGGCTCTTCATGGCGAAAGCAGCAGGCACCTTGGCGGTGCCGAAGGTGTTGATCACCAGGAAGGTGTCCTTGCCGTATTTCTCGCCAATGTCGAAGGCGGTGCGGTGGATGTACTCGCCGGCAATTGGCAGGCGCGGCAGCTTGGCCAGCAGGTGGCGGCGCACTTCGGTCAGATCGTGCGGGTCGTTGCTGCCGATGTAGAACACCGTGCTCGGTTCTTTCGGGAAGGTGTCCAGGCGCACGGCGAACAGGCACAGCTTGCCGGCCGAACCGGAGGCCTCGAACAGCCGCGAGGGGTCGGCATTGAAGCGTGCCGGGGTGTCGGCATCGACGTCGCGCACGTGCTCGCCATAGCGTGCATCGGAGGCCTTGGCGGTGTCCTCGTTGCGTACCTGCTGCGGCGTGTAGTCACCATTCTGCAGGCGGGTGAGGATTTCCTCGGGGCTGTCGCCCAGGTCGATCCCCAGGTGATTGACCAGCTCCAGCGAGCCGTCGTCCTTCACCTGTGCATACAGCGCCAGCTCGGTGTAGGCCGGGCCACGGCGCACCAGGGCGCCACCGGAGTTGTTGCAGATGCCGCCGAGCACCGAGGCGCCGATGCAGGACGAGCCGATCACCGAATGCGGTTCGCGGTTCAGCGGTGCCAGCGCCTGTTCCAGGCGATCCAGGGTGGCGCCGGGCAGGCACACCACCTGCTCACCATCGTTGATCAGTTGCACGCCGGTGATGCGCAGGGTGCTGATCAGCACGATCTCGCGGTCGTAGTCCTCGCCATCGGGCGTCGAGCCGCCGGTCAGGCCGGTATTGGCCGCCTGCATGATGACGATGCGGTCGGCTGCTACCGCCGCCTGCAGGATGCGCCACTGTTCCAGCAGCGAGCCGGGGCGTACCACCGCCAGCACATGGCCTTCGCCCGTGCGGTGGCCCTTGCGGAAGCGCCGCGTGGCTTGTTCGTCGGTCAGCACGTGGCTGGCTCCGACGATCTGGCGCATCTGCGTCAGCAGGGCGTCACGGCTAACGGGAGTGGCGACTGCAGCATTCATGGGCTCAACGCTCCTTGACCAGCAGATCCGAGGTGATTTCGCCGATGGACTTGGCGCCGGTCAGCACCATGGCCACGCGCATTTCCTTCTCGATCAGATCCAGCAGGTTGCTCACGCCAGCCCCACCGGCGACTGCCAGCGCGTAGATGAAGGCGCGGCCGAGCAGCACGGTGTCGGCACCGAGGGCGAGCATGCGCACCACGTCCAGGCCGGTACGGATGCCGGAGTCGGCGAGAATCTTCAGCTCGCCCTTGACTGCGTCGGCGATGGCCGGCAGGGCGCGGGCGCTGGACAGCACGCCGTCGAGCTGACGCCCGCCGTGGTTGGAGACGATGATGCCGTCGGCGCCGAAGCTCACCGCATCACGGGCGTCTTCCGGGTCGAGGATGCCCTTGATCACCATGGGGCCGTCCCAGAAGTCACGGATCCACTCGAGATCCTTCCAGGAAATCGACGGGTCGAAATTGTCGCCCAGCCAGCCGATGTAGTCGGCCAGGCCGGTGGGGTTGCCACGGTAGGCGGAGATGTTGCCGAGATCATGCGGCTTGCCCATCACCCCGACGTCCCAGGCCCACTGCGGGTGGGTCATGGCCTGCAGCACGCGGCGCAGCGGCCCGTTCGGGCCGCTCATGCCGGAGTGGGCGTCGCGGTAGCGCGCGCCGGGTACGGGCATGTCCACGGTGAACACCAGTGTCGAGCAACCGGCGGCCTTGGCCCGCTCCAGGGCGTTCTTCATGAAGCCGCGATCTTTCAGCACGTAGAGCTGGAACCACATTGGCCGGTCGATGGCCGGCGCGACTTCCTCGATGGGGCACACCGAGACGGTGGACAGGGTGAAGGGGATGCCCTTGGCCGCTGCGGCCTTGGCTGCCTGCACTTCACCACGGCGCGCGTACATACCGGTCAGGCCCACCGGGGCCAGACCCACGGGCATGGACATCTTCTCGCCGAACAGCTCGGTGGATAGATCCAGCTCGGACATGTTCTTCAGCACGCGCTGGCGCAGCTCGATGTTCGACAGGTCGGCGACGTTGCGGCGCAGGGTGTGCTCGGCGTAGGCGCCGCCGTCGGCGTAGTGGAACAGGAACGGCGGCAGCTTGCGCTGGGCGGCGGCACGGTAGTCGGTGGAGGCAGAAATGATCATGGAGTCATCCTGTTGCTTGAAAAGAGAAAGCCTAGCCTGACGACAGACGCCCCGACGGAGTCGGGGCGGGGGTTACCAGGCGATCAGCGGGCCATCAGCGGATCGCTGACGCCCAGCACGTAGATCGCAATCATGGCGATGATGCCGGTGAGCAGCACGTAGTAGAGGGTCGGCCAGATGGTCTTGCGCAGCGTACTGCCCTCGCGGCCGAGCAAGCCGACGGTCGCCGAAGCTGCCACCACGTTGTGGATCGCCACCATGTTACCGGCCGCTGCGCCAACGGCCTGCACCGCGACGATCAGCGCGCTGGAGATGCCCAGGCTGCTGGCCACACCGAATTGGAACTGGCTGAACATCATGTTGCTGACGGTGTTGGAGCCAGCGATGAAGGCGCCCAGGGCGCCGATGCTCGGCGCCAGCAGCGGATAGATGCCGCCGACGCTGTCGGCTACCCAGCGCGCCATGAGAATCGGCATGCTGGCCAGCTCGGCGCCGTTGACCCCGGAGTTGATCAGGATGCGCACCATCGGCACGGTGAACAGCAGCACGAAGCCGGCGCTGAGCAGCACGCTGGAGGATTCCTTCACCGCCCTGCCCAGTTCGCGCGCCTTCATGCCATGCAGGAAGAAGGTGGCCAGCACCACGGCGACCAGGATACCGCCCGGCAGGTACAACGGCTGGAAGTTGGCGCTGACGCCGGTTTCGCCCAGCAGGTCGGGGAAGTTCACCACCACGGCCTTCAGCGCATTGCCTACATCGGGGAATACGCGGCTGATCACCAACAGCGCGCCGACCAGCACGTAGGGCAGCCAGGCACGCAGGGCGCTCATGGGTTTGGCGGTCAGTTCGTCCAGTTTCATCTCGACGCTGCCCAGCCACTCGCTCGGCCATTCGTTGGCCGGGGCGAAATCCCAGGTCTTCTTCGGCACCAGGAACCCGACACGTGCAGCGCTGGTGACGATGGCCAGACCGATCAGGCCGCCCAGCAGCGAGGGGAATTCCGGGCCGAGGAACACGCCGGTGAGCACATAGGGCACGACGAAGGCCAGGCCAGCGAAAATCGCGAACGGCAGTACTTCCAGGCCGGCTTTCCAGCTTTTCTCCTGACCGAAGAAGCGTGTCAGCATCATCGCCATGATGGTCGGCATGACCACACCGACGGTGGCGTGGATGATCGCCACTTCACTGGTGATCAGTTGCAGGAACTGCGCCCAGGACGAACCTTGCTCCACCAGTTGCGCACCGATGGTGGCGGTGTCCAGGCCGGTGTTGATGCCGACGATGATCGGCGTGCCGACGGCGCCGAAGGACACCGGCGTGCTCTGCACCAGCATGCCTAGAAGCACGGCAGCCATGGCCGGGAAACCGACGGCCACCAGCAGCGGTGCGGCGATGGCCGCTGGTGTGCCGAAGCCTGAGGCGCCTTCGATGAAGCAGCCGAACAGCCAGGCGATGATGATGGCCTGGATACGGCGATCCGGGCTGATGGTGGCGAAACCGGCGCGAATGGCGGTGATGCCACCGGAGTGCTTGAGAGTGTTCAGCAGCAGGATGGCGCCGAAGATGATCCACAGCAGGCCGAGGGTGATCAGCAGGCCTTGCAGGGTCGAGGCCAGAACGCGGTTGAGGGTCATGTCCCAGGCGAACAGACCGACGGCTGCGGTGACCAGGTAAACCAGGGGCATGGCGCGCTTGGCCGGCCAACGCAGACCGATCAGCAGAATGGCGGCCAGCAGGATCGGCGAGAACGCCAGCAGGGCGAGAATTCCATTGGACATTGGCTTTACTCCGCACGAGCGCGCGGCTGGCGCGGCAGGGATGAGGCGTGATCGAACAGGCTTGCAGCGTCTTGGGCTGTCATGGCGTGACCTCGATGGATTGTTGTTCTTGTCGGTTAAATTGGTAATACCAATTTACAAAGTTGCGGGCTCAGGTTAAAAGTTGGCCAATTTTCTGTCAAATCGAGAAGTTAAGACTTTGGTCGTAGGGCGCCGACTTGTTCGTCGGAGAGCTGCGCTATAGGCTTGCGCGACAGGGTCTTGGGGCCTGGTCAAACCATTGGAGAGGCTTGGGATGGAAGTAGGGCAGGTGCGCCAGCGGCGTCTATCGGATGACATCGTCGCGCAACTGGAAACCATGATTCTCGAAGGCACCTTGCGTGCTGGCGAGCGGCTGCCGGCCGAGCGTGCCCTGGCCGAGCAGTTCGGCGTATCCCGCCCGTCGTTGCGCGAGGCGATCCAGAAGCTGGTGGCCAAAGGGTTGCTGGTCAGCCGCCAGGGCGGTGGCAACTATGTGGCCGAAAGCATCGGCGCGACCTTCAGCGACCCGCTGCTGCAACTGCTGGAAAGCAAGGAAGACGCCCAGCGCGACCTGCTGGAGTTTCGCCACACCCTGGAAGGTTCCTGCGCCTATTACGCTGCCAGACGGGCCACCGACCTCGACCGGCAACGCCTGAGCGAGGCCTTCGAGGCGTTGCAGGATTGCTATAACCGCAAGGGCAAGGTGACGCGCGCCGAAGAAGGGGCTGCTGATGCCCGTTTCCATCTGGCGATTGCCGAGGCCAGTCACAATGCCGTGCTGCTGCACACCATCCGGGGCCTGTTCGACCTGCTCAAACGCAACGTGGTGACCAACATCGGCGGCATGTACGCCCAGCGCGAGGAAACTCGCGACATGCTCATCAGCCAGCACCGCGCACTCTACGAAGCCATCCTCGAAGGTCGTGCGGAAGACGCGCGCGAGCTATCGAATCGGCATATCGACTACGTGCAGGAAGTGCTCTCGGAAGTGCAGCTCGAAGCCCAGCGCGTGGCGCGTGCGCAGAGGCGCTTGGGGATATAAGGCGAGCGGCAAGCTGCAAGCCACAAGCTGCAAGTAAGAGCTTGCGTTGCTTTTGGCTTGAAGCTTGTGGCTTGCAGCTTGAAGCTTGAAGCTGCTCCCTAGTCTTCCTTGCCCTTGCTGCGCATGGCGCGCTGGACTTCGCGGTCGGCGTCGCGCTCTTTCTCGACGTGGCGCTTGTCGAAGTCCTTCTTGCCCTTGGCCAGGGCAATTTCGCATTTGACCAGGTGCTGCTTCCAGTACAGCGACAGTGCGACGGCGGTGTAGCCCTTCTGCTGCACGGAGCCGAACAGCTTCTCCAGCTCGCGCTTGTTCAGCAGCAGCTTGCGGGTGCGGGTCGGGTCGGCGATCACGTGGGTGCTGGCGGTTTTCAGCGGGCTGATATGCGCGCCCATCAACCAGGCCTCGTCGTCCTTGAGCAACACGTAGCTGTCGACTAGCTGCGCCTTGCCGGCGCGCAGGCTCTTCACTTCCCAGCCGGCCAGGGCGAGGCCCGCCTCGAACTTCTGTTCGACGAAATAATCATGCAGCGCCTTCTTGTTCAGCGCGATGGTGCCTTGAGGGTGTTTCTTTTGCTTAGCCATAGGGCGCGCATTATAGGGAGTCGCCCGCGCCTGCGCCATGGGGCCGCATGCTCGGTTGCGAGGCGCGCTTGAGCCCATACGGTGAATCTTCGACAATGCGCGATCTTTTTTCCCGCAGTATGGGTATGGCCTCTGATGGCAAACGACAAAGTCTCGATTCACGGCGCATGGGCCAGTCGCTGGGTGTTCATCATGGCGGCGATTGGTTCTGCTGTCGGCCTGGGCAGTATCTGGAAGTTCCCGTACATGACCGGTGTCTACGGTGGCGGAGCTTTCGTCCTGATGTTTCTGGTGTTCATCGTGCTGGTCGGTGTGCCGGTGATGCTGGCGGAAACGCTGATCGGTCGTCGTGCGCGACAAAGTCCGGCCAATGCCCTGCGCCAGTTGGCCGGCGAGGCAGGTCGTTCGCCACGCTGGTCTTGGGTTGCCTTTGCCGGCATGGTCACGGCTCTTCTGATTCTGTCTTTCTATAGCGTGGTGGGCGGCTGGTCGCTGGATTACATCCTGGGGATGGGGCGCGGTGACTTTCAGGGGGTGACGGGTGAAAGGGCTGGTTCCCTGTTCGGCGCCCTGATCAGCGATCCATGGCGGATGATCCTCTGGCATAGCCTGTTCCTGCTGCTGTCGGCATGGGTCATCGCCAGGGGGGTAATCGCCGGTCTGGAGCGCTGCCTGCGGATTCTGATGCCGCTGTTGTTCGTGTTGCTGCTGGTGTTGCTGGGCTATGCCCTCAATAGCGGTCATTTCATGGAGGCTGTGCGTTTCATGTTCTCCTTCGAGCCGGAGCGTCTGGCCGATGGTCTGCTGCCTGCCATGGGGCATGCGTTCTTCTCCCTCAGTGTGGGGGTCGGATCCATCATGGTGTACGGCGCCTACATGCCCAAGCAGGTCTCGATTGGCGGCACGGTGATGATCGTCGCGCTCATGGATACCCTGGTTTCCCTGCTCGCCGGCCTTGCCCTGTTTCCCATCGTGTTCTCCGCCGGGCTCGATCCGGGCGAAGGACCCGGACTGATGTTCGTCACCCTGCCGCTGGCATTCGGCAACGTCACGCTGGGGCAACTGATGGGCGTGGTGTTCTTCATCTTGGTACTGCTGGCGGCCTGGACCTCCGCGATCTCCATGCTGGAGCCAATGGTGGCCTATCTGGTCGAGCGTACGCGGCGTAGCCGTGCGCTGATCACCGCGTTCCTGGCTTTTCTCTGCTGGTTCGTGGGGCTGGGGACGGTGTTTTCCTTCAATATCTGGAAGGATGCGAAGTTCTTCGTCAACGGCCCGCAAGGCTTTCAGCTCTATCAATGGGGGGCCAGTGGTGGGCTGGATTTCTTCGGCGTGATCGATTTTCTGACTTCGCGCCTGATGTTGCCGCTTGGCTGCCTGTGCTTCGTTATCTTCGCTGGCTGGGTGATGGGGCGTGACGCCGTACGTGATGAGTTGGCCATGCGCAACCCGCGTCTGTTCTCCCTGGCTTTTTTCCTGATGCGCTATTTGGCGCCGGCAGGCATCCTCGTGGTGTTTGCCGTCGAGTTGTGGAAGTAACCGCTATGACCACCCGTATTCAACGCTCGGCGTTGCTGCCTTATCCGGCACAGGCGCTGTTCGATCTGGTCAACGATGTGGCCAGCTATCCGCAGTTCCTACCCTGGTGCTCCGGCAGCCAGGTTCTCGAGGTCAGCGAGACGCACATGCGTGCCAGCCTGGACGTGGCCAAGGGCAGCATCAGCCAGCGTTTCGTCACGCGCAACGCGCTGGTGCCGGGGCAGCGGATCGAGATGAATCTGGAAGAAGGTCCGTTCTCCGCTCTCAATGGCGTCTGGGAATTCAAGGCGCTGGGTGACAAGGCCTGCAAGATCAGTCTCGATCTGACCTTCGACTATGCTGGGCCGTTGGTACGCGCTACCCTCGGCCCTCTGTTCAATCAGGCGGCCAACACCCTGGTGGACGCTTTCTGTCAGCGAGCCAAGCAACTCTATGGATAGCCGCAGCATCGCCATCGAAGTGGTCTACGCTCTGGCTGACAGGCAACGCTTGCTGCGCCTGTCAGTGCCGCTCGGCACTACTGTGCGTGAGGCTGCTCTGCGCTCCGGCATGCAGCAGTATTTTCCCGAGCTGGATCTGCAACAGGCGCCGCTGGGGATTTTCGGCAAGGCCGTGGCCAAGCCGGAAGAGCGCGTATTGGAAGAGGGTGAGCGGGTGGAAATCTACCGGCCGCTGATTGCCGATCCCAAGGAGGTGCGCAAACAGCGTGCGGCCAGGGCCAAGGCCAAGGAAGAGGGCGAAGAGTCAGCCTGAGCTTTGCAGGCGCAGATGCAAAAAGCCCGGAATCGCTTCCGGGCCTTTTCGTGTCCGCCTGTTACTGCGCGTCGGTATCCAGCGGTTCTGGCGTCGGTACCGGCACGGTTTCCACCTGATCCACCTCGCGCTGGATCTGCTCCAGCAGCGAGCCTGGGGCGGCAGGCTCGTCCTTTGGTTTGGCGGGTTGAGCGGTGCTGGTGTCGCTGCCAGCGCCCATGATGGCCTGGTCACGGCTGACACCGGGCATGAAGTCACCCGCAAGGCCGATGAGCTGGTCGTTGCCGTCGAACGCCAGGCTGACGCGTTCCTGCTGACGCTCGCCGCCGCCTGGCTGGATGCTGTACAGGTAATCCCAGCGATCAGCGTGGAAGGTATCGGTGATCAGCGGATTGCCCATGATAAACCGCACTTGGCGCCGGGTCATTCCTGGGCGTAGCTGGTCTATCATGTCCTGCGTCACGACATTGCCCTGTTGAATGTCGATCTTGTAAACCCCGGGGAATGAACAACCGGCGAGTGCGAAGAGCCCGGTCAGTGACAGGCTGGTCAGCAAGAGCTTGGTTTTTTGCATCGGAGGGTGACTTCCACTATCTTGGGCATCTTGAACCCCGGATCATACCCGTATTAAGGGAGGCTGCGAAAGCAGCCCCTACGAGAAAGCAGACCATGGTTGAAAATAACGAACTGCGCAAAGCTGGACTGAAAGTGACTCTGCCACGAGTCAAAATCCTGCAGATGCTCGATAATGCCGAGTATCGCCACATGAGCGCAGAAGATGTTTACAAGGCGCTAATGGAGGCGGGTGAGGATGTCGGTCTGGCCACCGTCTACCGCGTGCTGACCCAGTTCGAGGCCGCCGGTCTGGTCGTGCGCCACAACTTCGATGGCGGTCATGCGGTATTCGAGCTGGCCGACAGCGGTCATCACGACCACATGGTCTGCGTCGATTCCGGCGAGGTGATCGAGTTCTTCGATTCCGAGATCGAGAAGCGCCAGAAGGAGATCGTCAAGGAACACGGCTTCGAGCTGGTCGATCACAATCTGGTGCTTTACGTGCGCAAGAAGAGCTGATGCTCTTGCTGCAACGAAAAAGGCGACCTGCGGGTCGCCTTTTTGCTTTGTCATGATCCGGATTGCATTCGGGCCATGTCGTTTCAGGCGGCCTGGGCGCTGGTGACCATCTTGCGCGCATGGGCCAGGGATTCCTCGGTCAGGTCGACGCCGCCGAGCATGCGGGCGATTTCCTCGACGCGGCCGTTCTCGTCCAGCTTGCTCACGGCGGTTGAGGTGGCATCGACGCCGCGCTGCTTGTGCACGAACAGGTGCTGATGCCCCTGGGCGGCCACTTGCGGCAGGTGGGTGACGCACAGCACCTGGCCGCGCTCGCCCAGGCGGCGCAGCAGTTGCCCGACCACTTCGGCGGTGGGGCCGCCGATGCCCACGTCCACTTCGTCGAATACCAGGGTCGGCACGCGTGAGGTCTGTGCGGTAATCACCTGGATCGCCAGGCTGATGCGCGACAGTTCGCCGCCCGAGGCCACCTTGGCCAGACCGCGCAGCGGCTGCCCCGGGTTGGCGCTGACCAGGAACTCTACGGCCTCCAGGCCATTGCCGTTGGGTTCGGCACCGTCCAGGGGTTGTAGCTGGATGCTGAAACGCCCGCCAGGCATGCCCAGCGTCTGCATCTCCTCTTGCACGGCCGTAGCCAGGCGTTCGGCCGCGTTGCTGCGCAGGGCGCTGAGTTCGGTGGCCTTTTCCTGATAGTGACGTTCATAGGCGGCCAGTTCTTCGGCCAGGCGCTCGCCGGCTTCGTCGTCGGCATTGAGGCTTTCCAGCTCCTCGAACAGTTGCTGCTGCAGGGCGGCCAGTTCAGTGGGTTGGATGCGGTGCTTGCGCGCCAGGGTATAGATGGTGTCCAGGCGCTCTTCGAGAAACTGCTGGCGCTGCGGGTCGGCATCGAAGTGATCGACGAAGCGGTTCAGCTCGCCTACGGCTTCCTCCACCTGGATCTGTGCATTGGCCAGCAGGTTGCTGGCTTCGCCCAAGGCACCGCCCTGTCCGGCGAAGGTGCCGAGGCGGTTGAGGCTGGCGGTGAGCGCCGAGAGCACGTTGCCGGCGTCGCTCTCGCTGCACAGGTCGAGTACCTGACGGCAGGCGCCGAGCAGGGCTTCGGCATTGCTCAGGGCCTTGTGCTCCTGCTCGAGCTGTTCCAGCTCGTTCTCGCCTAGGGCAAGGTTCTCCAGTTCTTCGAGCTGGTAGCTGAGCAACTGGTGGCGGGCGCGTTGTTCGTCACTCTGGCTAGAGATGCGTTCCAGCTCGTTGCGCGTCTGCTTCCAGCGTTGCGCGGCGAGCTGCACCTGGCGCGCCAGTTCCTGACTGCCGGCGTAATCGTCGAGCAGGCGGCGGTGAGTGTCACTCTTGAGCAGCGATTGGTGTTCGTGCTGGCTGTGGATGTCGATGATCAGTTCGCCAAGGGCCTTGAGGTCGGCTTGCGGGCAGGGGCTGCCGTTGATGTAGCCGCGTGAGCGGCCCTCGGCGGTGATCACCCGGCGCAGGATGCACGGGCCGTCGTTGTCCAGGTCGCGCTCGGCAAGCCAGGCGCGGGCTTCGGGGATGTCGGCCAGGTCGAAGCTGGCGAGGATGTCCGCCTTGTCCGCGCCGGGGCGCACCACGGCGCTGTCGGCGCGGTCACCCAGGCACAGGCCGAGGGCGTCGAGCATGATCGATTTACCAGCACCGGTTTCGCCGCTGATGGCGCTCATGCCGGCGTCCAGCTCGAGGTCCAGATGGTCGACGATGGCGTAGTTGTGGATGGACAGGTGCACCAGCATGGCGAACGCTCCCGAATTGATGTCTGGTTATTTATACAGTGTTTTTTCTCGTGCTGACAATCCTCCTTTATCGCCCCTTGAAAGCTGTGGAATTGGCTCCATATAGGCGGCAGGTGCGCGGTTCGGATCCGCGCCGATTCATTCGAGAGGAGAGAGGCATGGCTGACGAACAGAACCTGGATACGCAGAACCCCGAGGCGCAGGCGGCCGAGAATGCCGCGTCGAGCGATGATCTGGCGGCTCGCGTGCAGGCCCTGGAAGAGCAGCTAGCAGCGGCGCAGGATCAGTCGTTGCGCATGGCGGCCGAGCTGCAGAACGTGCGTCGTCGCGCCGAGCAGGACGTGGAGAAGGCGCACAAGTTCGCCCTGGAAAAGTTCGCCAACGACCTGCTGCCGGTGGTCGACAGCCTGGAGCGTGGTCTGGAGTTGTCCAGCCCGAACGACGAAGCGCTCAAGGCCGTGCGCGAGGGCATGCAACTGACCCTCAAGCTGTTCATCGACACCCTGGCCCGGCATTCGCTGGAGGCGCTCGACCCGCACGGTGAGCCGTTCAACCCGGAGCACCACCAGGCCATGGCGATGGAAGAGAGCACCAACGTCGAGCCGAACTCCGTGCTCAAGGTGTTCCAGAAGGGCTATCTGCTCAATGGTCGCCTGCTGCGCCCGGCCATGGTCGTGGTCAGCAAGGCACCGACCACGCCGCCGCCGTCCATCGACGAGCAGGCTTGAAATATCCGGGGGCGACCCCATCTCTGAGTCAAGCGTTTTAGTGCTACCGGCGCCTGCGAAACGAGGCGACGGAAAAATCAAAGTTTCGGGAGAACATTCATGGGCAAAATCATCGGTATCGACCTGGGGACTACCAACTCCTGCGTCTCCATTCTGGAAAACGGCAACGTCAAGGTGTTGGAGAACGCCGAAGGCGCTCGCACCACGCCGTCCATCATCGCATATGCCGGCGACGGTGAGATCCTGGTTGGCCAGTCGGCCAAGCGTCAGGCAGTGACCAACCCGCACAACACCCTGTACGCGGTGAAGCGTCTGATCGGTCGTCGTTTCGACGAGGACGTGGTGCAGAAGGACATCGGCCTGGTGCCGTACAAGATCGCCAAGGCCGACAACGGTGACGCCTGGGTCGAAGTCAACGGCCAGAAGATGGCGCCGCCGCAGATCAGCGCCGAAGTGCTGAAGAAGATGAAGAAGACCGCCGAGGACTACCTGGGCGAGCCGGTGACCGAAGCGGTGATCACCGTTCCGGCCTACTTCAACGACAGCCAGCGTCAGGCCACCAAGGATGCCGGTCGCATCGCCGGCCTCGACGTCAAGCGCATCATCAACGAGCCGACCGCGGCTGCGCTGGCCTATGGCATGGACAAGGCCAAGGGCGACCACACCGTGATCGTCTACGACCTGGGCGGTGGTACCTTCGACGTGTCGGTGATCGAGATTGCCGAAGTCGACGGCGAGCACCAGTTCGAGGTACTGGCTACCAACGGTGACACCTTCCTCGGTGGTGAGGACTTCGACATCCGCCTGATCGACTACCTCGTCGACGAGTTCAAGAAAGAAACCGGCATGAACCTCAAGGGCGACCCGCTGGCCATGCAGCGCCTCAAGGAAGCCGCCGAGAAGGCCAAGATCGAGCTGTCCTCGAGCCAGCAGACCGACGTCAACCTGCCGTACATCACGGCAGACTCGACTGGCCCGAAACACCTGAATGTGAAGATTTCCCGCTCCAAGCTGGAGTCGCTGGTCGAGGATCTGGTGCAGCGCACCATCGAGCCGTGCCGCACCGCGCTGAAGGACGCCGGCATCGACGTCGGCAAGATCGACGACGTGATCCTGGTCGGTGGTCAGACCCGCATGCCGCTGGTGCAGAAGACCGTTGCCGAGTTCTTCGGCAAGGAGCCGCGCAAGGACGTCAACCCGGACGAAGCAGTGGCCATGGGTGCTGCCATTCAGGGCGCCGTGCTGGCCGGTGACGTCAAGGACGTGCTGCTGCTGGACGTCTCCCCGCTGACCCTGGGTATCGAAACCATGGGCGGCGTGATGACCCCGTTGATCGAGAAGAACACCACCATCCCGACCAAGAAGTCGCAAGTGTTCTCCACCGCCGACGACAACCAGAGCGCTGTGACCATTCACGTGCTGCAGGGTGAGCGCAAGCAGGCCGTGCAGAACAAGTCCCTGGGCAAGTTCGACCTGGCCGAGATTCCGCCGGCTCCGCGTGGCGTGCCGCAGATCGAGGTGACCTTCGACATCGACGCCAACGGCATCCTGCACGTGTCCGCCAAGGACAAGGCCACCGGCAAGCAGCAGTCCATCGTCATCAAGGCCAACTCTGGCCTGTCCGACGAGGAGATCGAGCGCATGGTGCGTGACGCCGAGGCCAATGCCGAGGAAGACCGCAAGTTCGAGGAGCTGGCCACTGCGCGTAACCAGGGCGACCAACTGGTGCATGCCACCCGCAAGATGATCACCGAAGCGGGCGACAAGGCCACTGCCGACGAGAAGGCCGCTATCGAGAAGGCCATCGGCGAGCTGGAAGTGGCCATCAAGGGTGACGACAAGGCCGCCATCGAAGCCAAGATGAACGCCCTGTCCGAGGCCACCACGCCGCTGGCGCAGAAGATGTATGCCGAGCAGCCGCAAGGTGGTGCTGCCCAGGCGGATGCTGCCGATGCCAAGGATGCCGGCGACGACGTAGTCGACGCCGAATTCGAAGAGGTCAAGGAGAACAAGTAAGGTCAGCGGCCTCGCGCCGCGCCTTCTTTCGCTCCGACCCGTCGTCCGCGGCGGGCAGGATTCGCCGCGCGGGAGCTCTCTCCCGCGTCGGCGTATCTGGAGCTCACGAATCTGAGAGTGCAGCACAACTATGGCAAAACGAGACTATTACGAAATCCTGGGCGTGGAACGCGGCGCCAGCGAGGCGGACCTGAAGAAGGCCTACCGCCGCCTGGCGATGAAGTACCATCCGGACCGCAACCCGGATGACAAAGAGGCCGAAGAGCGCTTCAAGGAGGCCAACGAGGCCTACGAAGTGCTCTCCGATGCGGCCAAGCGTTCGGCCTATGACCAGTACGGTCATGCCGGTGTCGACCCGCAGATGGGTGGCGCTGGCGGTGCCGGTTTCGGCGGCGCCAACTTCTCCGACATCTTCGGTGACGTGTTCAGCGATTTCTTCGGCGGTGGCCGTGGCGGTTCTCGTGGTGGCGCTCAGCGCGGCTCGGATCTGCGCTACACCCTGGAACTGGATCTGGAAGAGGCGGTGCGTGGTACCAACGTGACCATTCGCGTGCCGACCCTGGTCGGTTGCAAGACCTGCGATGGCACGGGTGCCAAGAAAGGCACCAGCCCGGTGACCTGTACCACCTGTGGTGGTATCGGTCAGGTACGCATGCAACAGGGCTTCTTCTCCGTACAGCAGACCTGCCCGCGCTGCCATGGCACCGGCAAGATGATCACCGACCCCTGTGGCAGTTGCCATGGTCAGGGCCGTGTGGAAGAGAGCAAGACGTTGTCGGTCAAGGTACCGCCAGGCGTCGACACCGGCGACCGCATTCGCCTATCCGGCGAGGGCGAGGCGGGTGCCCATGGCGGCCCGGCCGGCGACCTCTATGTGGTGGTCAACGTGCGCGAGCACGCGATCTTCCAGCGTGACGGCAAGCATCTGTACTGTGAGGTGCCGATCAGCTTCGCCGACGCTGCCCTGGGAGGCGAGCTGGAAGTGCCGACCCTTGATGGTCGGGTCAAGCTGAAGATCCCCGAAGGTACCCAGACCGGCAAGCTGTTCCGCCTGCGTGGCAAGGGCGTGGCCCCGGTACGGGGTGGTGCGGCAGGCGACCTGATGTGCCGGGTGGCGGTGGAAACGCCGGTCAACTTGAACAAGCGTCAGCGCGAACTGCTCGAGGAGTTCCGCAAGTCGCTGCAGGGCGACGACTCCCACTCGCCCAAGGCCAGTGGCTGGTTCGAGGGCGTGAAGCGCTTCTTCGGTGACGTTTAATTGAGCATCAAGCGGCAAGCCACAAGCGGCAAGAGGTATTGCGCTTGGCTTGCCGCTTGAGGCCTGCAGCTTGGAGCTGATGTTATGCAACGTATTGCAGTGATGGGCGCCGCCGGGCGCATGGGCAAGACCCTGATCGAGGCCGTGAGCCAGGCCGAGGGCGCCAAGCTCAGCGCGGCCATCGACCGCGCCGACAGCAGCCTGATCGGCGCCGATGCCGGCGAGCTGGTCGGCCTGGGCAAGGTCGGCGTGACCCTGGTGGGTGATCTGGCGGCGGTGGTCGATGACTTCGACGTGCTGATCGACTTCACCCATCCGTCGGTGACCCTGAAGAACCTGGAGGTCTGCCGCCAGGCAGGCAAGGCCATGGTCATCGGCACCACCGGTTTCAGCGTGGAAGAGAAGCAGCGGCTGAGCGAAGCGGCCAAGCAGATTCCCATCGTCTTTGCCGCCAACTTCAGCGTCGGTGTCAATCTGTGCCTGAAGTTGTTGGATACCGCCGCTCGCGTGCTGGGTGACGACGTGGATATCGAGATCATCGAGGCGCACCATCGGCATAAGGTCGATGCGCCGTCCGGCACTGCGCTGCGCATGGGCGAAGTGGTCGCCGACGCCCTGGGGCGTGACCTGCAAAAGGTGGCGGTCTATGGGCGTGAAGGTCAGACCGGCGCGCGCGCGCGCGAAACCATCGGCTTCGCCACCGTGCGTGCCGGCGATGTGGTGGGTGATCACACCGTGCTGTTCGCCGCCGACGGCGAGCGCGTGGAGATCACCCACAAGGCCTCCAGTCGCATGACCTTCGCCAAGGGCGCCGTGCGTTCGGCGCTGTGGCTGGCCGGGCGTGATGCCGCGCTGTATGACATGCAGGACGTGTTGGGGCTTAAATAAGCTGCAAGTCTCAAGCGACAAGCTGCAAGTAAGGGCTTGACTACTCAGGGCGGACTTTTCCGCTGACGAGCTTGCAGCTTGCAGGGGGCGGCCATCCGTATTGCAGCTTGGAATTCGGGTGGACCGAAAAAGGCTTTTCCTGTAAGCTTCCTGTTTTAGTGTGTCCACTAAAAGTTACGCAGAATGGCTCAAATAAAAAAGCGGGATGACCTTCACACGTCATCCCGCTTTTTTACAACCTGCGTTTGCTTCAAGCCTTGATCGAGACGGAGGTCTTCTTGACTAAGCCAGCCCCCAAACCTGCCATTTTGGCCCTTGCTGACGGCAGCATTTTTCGCGGCGATTCCATCGGGGCCGATGGCCAGACGATCGGAGAGGTGGTGTTCAACACCGCCATGACCGGCTATCAGGAAATTCTCACCGATCCGTCCTATGCCCAGCAGATCGTCACCCTGACCTATCCGCACATCGGCAACACCGGCACCACCCCGGAAGACGGCGAATCCTGCAGCGTGTGGGCGGCCGGTCTGATCATTCGTGACCTGCCGCTGATCTCCAGTAGCTGGCGCGACAAGCAGCCGCTGGACGAATACCTGAAAGCCAATGGCACCGTCGCCATCGCCGGTATCGACACCCGCCGCCTGACCCGCATCCTGCGTGAGAAGGGCTCGCAGAACGGCTGCATCCTCACCGGCGCCGATGCCACCGAAGAGAAGGCTCTGGAGCTGGCGCGCAGCTTCCCGGGCCTCAAGGGCATGGATCTGGCCAAGGAAGTCACCTGCGCCACCGCCTACGAGTGGCGCTCCAGTGTATGGAACCTGGAAAGCGACAGCCACCCGCTGATCCCGGCCGAGGATCTGCCGTACCACGTGGTGGCCTACGACTACGGTGTGAAGCTGAACATCCTGCGCATGCTGGTCGCTCGCGGCTGCCGCCTGACCGTGGTACCGGCGCAGACCCCGGCCAGTGAAGTGCTGGCGCTGAAGCCCGATGGCGTATTCCTCTCCAACGGCCCAGGCGACCCCGAGCCGTGCGATTACGCGATCAAGGCGATCCAGGAAATCCTGGAAACCGAGATCCCGGTGTTCGGTATCTGCCTCGGCCACCAGCTTCTGGCCCTGGCCTCCGGTGCCAAGACCGTCAAGATGGGCCACGGCCACCACGGTGCCAATCACCCGGTGCAGGATCTCGACAGCGGCGTGGTGATGATCACCAGCCAGAACCACGGTTTCGCCGTGGACGAGAGCAGCCTGCCGAGCAATGTGCGGCCGATCCACAAGTCGCTGTTCGATGGCACCCTGCAGGGTATCGAGCGTACCGACAAGGACGCCTTCAGCTTCCAGGGCCACCCTGAGGCCAGTCCCGGCCCGCACGACGTCGCCCCGCTGTTCGACCGCTTCATCGAAGCCATGGCCAAGCGCCGCTAAGCCCGCCGACTGACCCAAGGATTCGAGAGAGATAAAATGCCAAAACGTACAGATATCAAAAGCATCCTGATCCTCGGTGCCGGCCCCATCGTCATTGGCCAGGCCTGTGAGTTCGACTACTCCGGCGCCCAGGCCTGCAAGGCGCTGAAGGAAGAAGGTTTCCGTGTCATTCTGGTGAACTCCAACCCGGCCACCATCATGACCGACCCGGCCATGGCCGATGCCACCTACATCGAGCCGATCAAGTGGGCCACCGTGGCCAAGATCATCGAGAAGGAGCGTCCGGACGCGCTGCTGCCGACCATGGGCGGCCAGACCGCGCTGAACTGCGCCCTGGATCTGGAGCGCCACGGCGTGCTGGAGAAATTCGGCGTCGAGATGATCGGTGCCAATGCCGACACCATCGACAAGGCCGAAGATCGCTCGCGCTTCGACAAGGCCATGAAATCCATTGGTCTGGCCTGCCCGCGTTCGGGTATTGCTCACACCATGGAAGAAGCCTACGGCGTGCTGGAGCAGGTGGGCTTCCCCTGCATCATCCGCCCCAGCTTCACCATGGGTGGCACCGGCGGCGGCATCGCCTACAACCGAGAGGAATTCGAGGAAATCTGCGCCCGCGGTCTGGATCTATCGCCGACCAACGAGCTGCTGATCGACGAATCGCTGATCGGTTGGAAGGAATACGAGATGGAGGTGGTCCGCGACAAGAAGGACAACTGCATCATCGTCTGCTCCATCGAGAACTTCGACCCCATGGGCGTGCACACCGGCGACTCGATCACCGTGGCCCCGGCGCAGACCCTGACCGACAAGGAATACCAGATCATGCGCAACGCCTCCCTGGCGGTGCTGCGTGAGATCGGCGTGGAAACCGGTGGCTCCAACGTGCAGTTCGGCATCTGCCCGAACACTGGACGCATGGTGGTGATCGAGATGAACCCGCGTGTGTCGCGTTCCTCGGCGCTGGCCTCCAAGGCCACCGGCTTCCCCATCGCCAAGATCGCCGCCAAGCTGGCGGTCGGCTACACCCTCGACGAACTCTCCAACGACATCACCGGCGGGCGTACCCCGGCGTCCTTCGAGCCGGCCATCGACTACGTGGTGACCAAGGTTCCGCGCTTCGCCTTCGAGAAATTCCCCAAGGCCGACGCCCGCCTGACCACCCAGATGAAGTCCGTGGGTGAGGTCATGGCCATCGGTCGTACCTTCCAGGAGTCGGTGCAGAAAGCCCTGCGCGGCCTGGAAGTCGGCGTTGCCGGCTTCGACCCGAAACTCGACCTGAACGACCCGGAAGCCGAGAGCATCCTCAAGCGCGAACTGACCGTGCCCAGTGCTGACCGCATCTGGTACGTGGCCGATGCCTTCCGCGCTGGCAAGAGCGTCGCCGAAGTGTTCGAGCTGACCCGTATCGACGAGTGGTTCCTGGTGCAGATCGAGGATCTGATCAAGGACGAAGCCACCGTGCAGACCCTGGGTCTGTCCGCCATCGACTACGACCTGATGTTCAAGCTCAAGCGCAAGGGCTTCTCCGATGCGCGTCTGGCCAAGCTGCTGGGCGTTTCCGAGAAGAGCCTGCGTGCCCACCGCCACAAGCTGAAAGTGCTGCCGGTGTACAAGCGCGTGGACACCTGCGCCGCCGAATTCGCCACCGACACCGCCTACATGTATTCCACCTATGAGGAAGAGTGCGAGGCCAACCCGTCGAACCGCGAGAAGATCATGATTCTCGGCGGCGGCCCTAACCGCATCGGCCAGGGCATCGAGTTCGATTACTGCTGCGTGCATGCTGCGCTGGCCATGCGTGAAGACGGTTACGAGACCATCATGGTCAACTGCAACCCGGAGACCGTCTCCACCGACTACGACACCTCTGATCGCCTGTACTTCGAGCCGGTGACCCTGGAAGACGTGCTGGAAATTGTCCGCGTCGAGCAGCCCAAAGGCGTGATCGTGCAGTACGGTGGTCAGACTCCGCTGAAGATCTGCCGCGCCCTGGAAGAGGCGGGCGTACCGATCATCGGTACCAGCCCAGAGGCCATCGACCGCGCCGAAGACCGCGAGCGCTTCCAGCAGATGGTACAGCGCCTGAACCTGCGCCAGCCGGCCAACGCCACCGCACGCAGCGAAGACGAAGCCCTGGCCCTGTCGAAGAACATCGGTTATCCGATGGTGGTGCGCCCCTCCTACGTGCTGGGCGGCCGTGCCATGGAAATCGTCTACCAGGAAGAAGAGCTCAAACGCTACATGCGCGAAGCGGTGAAGGTATCCAACGACAGCCCGGTGCTGCTGGATCGCTTCCTCAACTGCGCCATCGAGGTGGACGTGGATGCGGTCAGCGACGGCGAAACCGTGGTGATCGGCGCCATCATGCAGCACATCGAACAGGCTGGTGTGCACTCCGGTGACTCCGCTTGCTCGTTGCCGCCGTACTCGCTGCCGGCGCACATCCAGGACGAGATTCGCGAGCAGGTCAAGAAAATGGCCCTGGAGCTCGGCGTGGTTGGCCTGATGAACGTGCAGATGGCTGTGCAGGGCGAGGACATCTACGTCATTGAGGTCAACCCGCGTGCATCGCGTACCGTGCCCTTCGTCTCCAAATGCGTCGGCGAATCCCTGGCCAAAGTGGCAGCGCGCGTCATGGCTGGTAAGACCCTGGCTGAAGTGGGCTACACCAAGGAAATCATTCCGCCGTTCTTCAGCGTCAAGGAAGCGGTGTTCCCCTTCGCCAAGTTCCCCGGCGTCGACCCCATCCTCGGCCCGGAGATGAAGTCCACCGGCGAGGTGATGGGTGTTGGCGACAGCTTCGGCGAAGCCTTTGCCAAGGCCCAGGTCGGTGCCAGCGAGATCCTGCCGAACGCCGGCGTCGCCTTTATCAGCGTGCGTGAGGATGACAAGGCCGAGGCCGTGCAGGTCGCGCGCGATCTGGTCGCCCTGGGCTTCGAGGTGGTTGCCACCGCCGGCACCGCCAAGGTGATCGAGGCTGCCGGTCTGCCGGTACGTCGCGTGAACAAGGTGACCGAAGGTCGTCCGCACGTGGTCGACATGATCAAGAACGATGAGGTAACACTGATCATCAACACCACCGAGGGGCGTCAGTCGATTGCTGACTCCTACTCGATCCGTCGTAACGCCCTGCAGCACAAGATCTACTGCACCACCACCATCGCGGCTGGTCAGGCGGTCTGTGAGGCGCTCAAGTTCGGTCCCGAGAAGACCGTGCGCCGGCTGCAGGATCTGCATGCAGGAATCAAGGCATGAACAAGTACCCCATGACCGTCCAGGGCGCTCGCGCCCTGGAAGAAGAGCTGGCGCACCTGACCAAGGTGCGTCGTCCCGCACTGAGCCAGGCGATCGCCGAGGCTCGCGAACTGGGCGACCTCAAGGAAAACGCCGAATACCATGCCGCGCGTGAAGAACAGGGTATGGTCGAGGCTCGTGTGCGTGATATCGAAGGTCGCCTGCAGAATGCGGTGATCATCGACGTCACCACCATCGAGCACACCGGCAAGGTGATCTTCGGCACCACGGTGGAAATCGCCAACGTCGAGACTGACGAAAGCGTGACCTACCAGATCGTTGGCGAAGACGAAGCCGACATCAAGCAGGGCAAGATCTCCGTCGGTTCGCCCATCGCCCGTGCCCTGGTGGGCAAGAGCGAGGGTGACGTAGTCGGCGTGCAGACTCCAAGTGGCCTGGTCGAGTACGAGATTGTCGAAGTCCGCCACATCTAAACTGCAACAGCCGTCACGGGCCACTGCCGTCAGTTGGCAGTTGGCCCAGACTATCTGGGTCGGCGGCTTGTGGTTATTGCAGTTCGTCATTTTGCCGGCCATTGGCCAGACCGGGCTGGCGCCGCTGCTGGTGCAGGATATTTCCGCGCAATTGACGCCGCTGCTGATCGGCCTGGCGGCTGTCTGTGTGGCAGTGCAGGCTTTTGCGCTGTTACGCGTGGAGGGGCTTGCCAGTTTCTGGCGCGATGTGCGTGGCCAGTTGCTGCTGACCGTTGCTGTCATGGCCCTGAGCCATCTGCTGGTGCGCCAGTACTGGCCCGAGGCCGAGTACTGGCTACGCTTCAGCTATCTGGTGATGGCGTTCTGCGGGTTGCTACTGGTGGTGCAACCCATACCGGGGAAGAGCCGCTAAAAGAGCGGCTATAAGCTGCAAGCCACAAGCTTCAAGTAAAAGCGCGTAGCGCTCGCCAAATCGAGCGGCAGGGCGCGAATCCTGATTTGCTTGCAGCTTGCAGCTTGCAGCCGCTTCAGCCCTGATAACGAATGACGTTGGACAGGTTGCGGTTCGGCTTGGGGTTCTTGCGGTAGAGCAGGGCGACCTTGCCGATCGACTGCACCAGCTCGGCCTTGCCGGCCTCGCACAGGGCGGTGATGGCAGCCTGGCGGTCTTCACGCTCGGCGAGGCGCAGTTGCACCTTGATCAGCTCGTGATCGCTCAGGGCGCGCTCGAGCTCGCCCAGCACGCCTTCGGTCAAACCATTGTCGGCCACGATCAATACAGGTTTCAGGTGGTGGCCGATAGATTTGAATTGTTTCTTCTGCTCTTGAGTGAGCGGCATAATCGTTAGTACCTAATTCGGTCTGGAAAAACGGCGCCTATCTTACCCGAGCCCGCGCTGTTATTCATGACCCGTTGAATCCGAGGTTGCAGTGGCACGTTCCAAGACCAGCCCGCGTTGGCTGAAAGAGCATTTCGACGATCCCTACGTGAAGATGGCGCAGAAGGACGGCTATCGTTCGCGCGCCAGCTACAAGCTGCTGGAGATCCAGGAGAAGGATCGCATCCTGCGCCCCGGCATGACCGTGGTCGATCTGGGCGCTGCTCCGGGTGGCTGGTCGCAGGTCACCAGCCGGGTGATCGGTGACAAGGGGCGGCTGATCGCCTCCGACATCCTGGAAATGGACAGTATTCCCGATGTGGCTTTCATCCAGGGCGACTTCACCGATGATGCTGTATTCGCGCGCATTCTCGAAGCCATCGGAGAAAATCCGGTCGACCTTGTTATTTCCGACATGGCCCCCAATATGAGTGGGGTAAGGGCGGCCGATCAGCCGCGCGCCATGTACCTGTGCGAACTGGCGCTGGATCTGGCCAGCCGCGTGCTGCGCCCAGGTGGCGATTTTCTCATCAAGATTTTCCAGGGTGAAGGCTTCGACCTTTACCACAAGCAGGTGCGGGAAAGTTTCGAGAAGGTGCAGATGCGCAAGCCACTGTCTTCCCGTGACCGTTCCCGCGAGCAGTACCTGCTGGCCCGTGGCTTTCGTGGGGTCTGAGTTGAAACGGGGCGGCCTTGCGCCGGTCTGATGCTGGCAAGTCTCATAAAGGGTTACAGACGGTGCCTGCGGGACGCGGGCGTTTGGTGTAAGTTAGGCGGTATATCATTGGTCGTCATGGGAAGCCTGCTTCGCCACGAGGCCTGCTTCAGAGGGTAGCTAATTGAACGACATGGCAAAGAATCTCATCCTGTGGCTGATCATCGCGGCCGTGCTGGTCACCGTGATGAACAACTTCTCCAGCCCCAACGAGCCGCAGACCCTGAGCTACTCGCAGTTTATCGAGCAGGTCAAGGAAGGTCGCGTCGAGCGCGTCACCGTCGACGGTTACGTGATCACCGGCAAGCGCACCGATGGCGAAGGTTTCAAGACCATTCGTCCGGCCATCCAGGATGGCGGCCTGATCGGTGACCTGATCGACAACAACGTGGTCATCGAGGGCAAGCAGCCGGAGCAACAGAGCATCTGGACGCAGTTGCTGGTGGCCAGTTTCCCGATCCTGGTGATCATCGCGGTGTTCATGTTCTTCATGCGCCAGATGCAGGGCGGTGCTGGCGGCAAGGGCGGGCCGATGAGCTTCGGCAAGTCCAAGGCGCGCCTGCTCTCCGAAGATCAGGTCAAGACCACCTTCGCCGACGTCGCCGGTTGCGACGAGGCCAAGGAAGAGGTCAGCGAGCTGGTGGAATTCCTCCGCGATCCGGGCAAGTTCCAGCGCTTGGGCGGGCGTATCCCACGAGGTGTGCTGATGGTCGGCTCGCCCGGTACCGGCAAGACGCTGCTGGCCAAGGCCGTGGCCGGTGAGGCCAAGGTGCCGTTCTTCACCATTTCCGGTTCCGACTTCGTCGAGATGTTCGTCGGCGTGGGGGCCTCCCGCGTGCGTGACATGTTCGATCAGGCCAAGAAGCACGCGCCCTGCATCATCTTCATCGACGAGATCGATGCTGTCGGTCGCCACCGTGGCGCCGGCATGGGCGGCGGTCACGACGAGCGCGAGCAGACCCTCAATCAGTTGCTGGTGGAGATGGATGGCTTCGAGATGAACGATGGCATCATCGTCATCGCCGCCACCAACCGCCCGGACGTGCTCGACCCGGCGCTGCTGCGTCCCGGCCGTTTCGACCGCCAGGTGGTGGTCGGCCTGCCGGACATCCGCGGTCGTGAACAGATTCTGAAAGTGCACATGCGCAAGGTGCCGATGGGCGACGACGTCAACCCGGCGGTGATCGCCCGTGGTACGCCAGGTTTCTCCGGTGCCGACCTGGCCAACCTGGTGAACGAGGCTTCGCTGTTCGCCGCTCGTGCCGGCAAGCGCCTGGTGGAAATGGCCGAATTCGAGCTGGCCAAGGACAAGATCATGATGGGCGCCGAGCGCAAGACCATGGTCATGTCCGACAAGGAGAAGCTCAACACCGCCTATCACGAGGCCGGGCACGCCATCGTCGGTCGCTTGGTGCCCGAGCATGACCCGGTGTACAAGGTTTCCATCATTCCGCGCGGTCGTGCTCTGGGCGTGACCATGTTCCTGCCGGAAGAGGATCGCTACAGCCTGAGCAAGCGCGCGCTGATCAGCCAGATCTGCTCGTTGTTCGGCGGCCGTATCGCCGAGGAAATGACCCTGGGCTTCGACGGCGTCACCACTGGCGCGTCGAACGACATCATGCGCGCCACCCAGCTAGCCAAGAATATGGTCACCAAGTGGGGCCTGTCCGAGAAGCTCGGCCCGCTGATGTATGCCGAGGAAGAGGGCGAGGTGTTCCTCGGCCGCAGCATGGGCAGCCAGAACAGCAACGTCTCCGGCGAAACCGCCAAGCTGATCGATGAAGAGGTGCGCCGCATCATCGACGAGTGCTATGCCACGGCCAAGAAACTGCTGGTGGAGAACCGCGACAAGCTTGACGCCATGGCCGAGGCGCTGATGAAGTACGAGACCATCGATTCCGAGCAGATCGACGACATCATGAACGGTCGCGTGCCCCGTGAGCCGCGTGGCTGGGGCGGCGGTGATTCCGGCAAGCCGCAGGCCAAGCCGGATGAAGGTACCCGTCCCGAGGCGCCGATTGGCGGCCCTGCTGCCGAACACTAAGGTTCATCGATGTCCGATGCGCAACTGTTGAGCCGGCTACCCTGTGGTAGCCGGCTTCTTGATTTGACCCGTCCACAAGTGATGGGGATTCTCAACGTTACCCCCGACTCCTTTTCCGATGGTGGCCGCTTCGCTCAGCGCGATGCGGCGCTCCGGCATGCCGAGGCCATGGCCAAGGCTGGGGCCTCGCTGATCGATGTCGGTGGCGAGTCGACCCGTCCCGGTGCCCGTCCGGTTTCGCCGACCGAAGAGCTGGAGCGTGTCGCGCCGGTGGTCGAGGCCATTGCCCGTGAGCTGGACGTGATCGTTTCCGTGGATACTTCGACGCCGGCGGTGATGCGCGAGAGTGCACGACTTGGCGCCGGGCTGATCAACGACGTGCGCTCGCTGCAGCGTGACGGTGCGCTGGACGCCGCTGCCGATACCGGCTTACCCGTGTGCCTGATGCACATGCGTGGCGAGCCCGGCAACATGCAGGACGATCCACGCTATCCCGACATCCTCATCGAGGTGCAGGATTTTCTCGTCGAGCGTATGGCAGCATGCGCCGCAGCGGGCATCCCGGCCGAGCGTATCGTGCTCGATCCTGGCTTCGGTTTTGCCAAGACCCTGGAGCACAATCTCTCGCTGTTTCGTCGTATGGAGCGTCTGCATGCGCTGGGGCGGCCGCTGCTGGTGGGTGTGTCGCGCAAGAGCATGATCGGCAAGGTGCTCGGCCACGAAGTCGGCGGGCGGTTGTATGGCAGTCTGGCATTGGCGGCCCTGGCCTTGACTCAGGGTGCGCATATTTTGCGTGTGCACGATGTCGCCGAGACGGTGGACGTGGTGCGCATGATCGCTGCGGTGCAGGCAGCGCAATAAGCAACAAGAAGGAACGCGTTATGGCTAGAAAGTATTTCGGCACCGATGGTATTCGTGGCCGTGTCGGTGAGTTTCCCATCACCCCTGAATTCGTGCTCAGGCTGGGCTGGGCCGCCGGCATGGCGTTTCGCAAGCAGGGCAAGTGCCGCATCTTGATCGGCAAGGACACGCGCATTTCCGGCTATATGTTCGAGTCCGCGCTGGAAGCGGGCCTGGCCTCTGCCGGTGCCGACGTGCAGTTGCTCGGCCCCATGCCGACGCCAGCCATCGCCTATCTGACGCGCACCTTCCAGGCCGATGCCGGCATCGTCATCAGTGCCTCGCATAACCCTCACGACGACAATGGCATCAAGTTCTTCTCCAGCGAAGGCACCAAGCTGCCCGACGCCGTCGAGCTGATGATCGAGGAACTGCTCGATCAGCCGATGACCGTGGTGGAGTCGGCTGCCATCGGCAAGGCGTCGCGCATCAACGATGCCTCTGGGCGCTACATCGAGTTCTGCAAGGGCAGTGTGCCCACTGGCACCAGCTTCCGCCATCTGAAGATCGTGGTCGATTGCGCCCATGGCGCGGCCTACAAGGTCGCCCCGGCCGTGTTTCGTGAGCTGGGAGCCGAGGTCAAGGTGATGGCGGCCCAGCCGGATGGCCTCAACATCAACCACGAGTGCGGTTCCACCCATATCGCCGGCCTGCAGGCCGAGGTGCTGGCCCAGGGCGCCGATCTCGGCATTGCCTTCGATGGCGATGCCGACCGCGTGCTGATGGTGGATCACACCGGCACCGTGGTTGATGGCGACGAGCTGTTGTTCATCATCGCCCGCGACCTGCAGGAGCGCGGGCGCCTGCATGGCGGTGTGGTCGGCACACTGATGAGCAATCTGGGGCTCGAACTGGCGTTGGCGGAGCTGAACGTGCCTTTCGTGCGCGCCAAGGTGGGCGACCGCTACGTGATCGCCGAGCTGCAGGCGCGCAATTGGTTGCTTGGCGGCGAGAACTCCGGCCACCTGGTGTGCTTCCAGCACACCACCACCGGCGATGCCATCATCGCCGCGCTGCAGGTGCTGGTGGCGCTCAAGCGTCGTGAGCAGTCGCTGGCCGAAGCGCGCATGGGGGTCAAGAAGTGCCCGCAGGTGCTGATCAACGTGCGCTTTTCCGGTGACCTCGACCCGCTGGAGCACCCGTCGGTGAAGGAAGCCTGTGCGCGGGTGACCGAGCGCATGGCCGGGCGTGGCCGTGTGTTGCTGCGCAAGTCCGGCACCGAGCCGTTGCTGCGGGTCATGGTGGAAGGTGACGATGAGGCGCAGGTACAAGGCTATGCCGATGAATTGGCTAAGATTGTTGCCGAAGTATGCGCATGATTGAGCTTGCTACGCGCTGGGCTCTTGGGTAACATCTGCGCCCTCTTTGATCGACGAGGTAAAGCATGCGTCGCCCCCTGGTTGCTGGTAACTGGAAAATGCACGGTACCCGCGCCAGCGTCGCAGAGCTGATCGAAGGGCTGCGTCAGCAGGTATTGCCTGTTGATGTCGACGTCGCGGTATTTCCCTCCAGTCTGCATGTTGCCCAGGTCATCGAGGCGCTGGCAGGCAAGGGGGTGAAGGTCGGGGTGCAGGACTGCGCGGCGCAAGTCGAGCAGGGTGCGCTGACTGGTGAGCTGGCGACCTCTCAACTGGCTGACGCCGGTTGTGAGTTTGTGCTGGTGGGTCATTCCGAGCGTCGCCTGATCCTGGGTGAAAGTGACGATGTGGTCGTGCGCAAGTTCGCCGCGGTGCAGGCAGCGGGATTGATCCCTGTGCTCTGTCTCGGTGAAACCCGCGAGCAGCGTGAGTCGAATGCGACGCTGAGCGTGGTGGGTGGCCAGTTGGCGGCGGTGATCGACGCCCTGGGTGTCGGCTCGCTTGGAAATGCCGTCGTGGCCTATGAGCCTGTCTGGGCCATTGGCACCGGCTTGACCGCTACGCCCGAGCAGGCTCAGGAAGTGCATGCTGCCATCCGCGCGCAGGTTGCGCAATTGGATGCCGGTGTGGCGAGCGGGCTGAGAATTCTTTATGGCGGCAGCGTCAAGGCCGCCAGTGCAGCCGAGTTGTTCGGCATGCAGGATATCGATGGGGGGCTTGTGGGTGGAGCCTCTCTGAATGCGGATGAATTCGGCGCGATCTGTCGCGCTGCAGGAAACTGAAGAATGCTGGAAACAGTCGTAGTGGTTCTGCACCTGATGGGTGCGATCGGTATTGTGGCGCTGGTGCTGTTGCAGCAGGGCAAGGGTGCTGATGCAGGTGCTTCTTTCGGTGCTGGTGCTTCGGCAACTGTATTCGGAAGCCAAGGTTCCTCTACCTTTCTGAGTAAGTTTACTGGTATACTCGCCGCAGCTTTTTTCATTACCAGCTTGGGTTTAGCGTTCTTTGCTAAAGAAAAAGCTGAAGCACTGACACAGGTTGGTCTGCCAGATCCAGCGGTTCTGGAAGTCCAGCAAAAACCGGCAGCAGAAGATGTGCCGGTGCTCGAAGAGCAGAAGGCACCTGCATCCGATGCGTCGGACGTGCCGGAGGCTCCAAAGCAGTAACCGTTTTGCCGAGGTGGTGGAATTGGTAGACACGCTACCTTGAGGTGGTAGTGGCCATAGGCTGTAGGGGTTCGAGTCCCCTCCTCGGTACCATACTCAAGAAAGCCCGCAGTTCGCGGGCTTTCTTGTTGCTGGAGTGTTTGGTTGACCCTCGCCAGGGGGTGGCCGTATAATTCCGGCCCGGCTTTGACGCGGGGTGGAGCAGTCTGGTAGCTCGTCGGGCTCATAACCCGAAGGTCGTAGGTTCAAATCCTGCCCCCGCAACCAGTTTCAGCAGGCCCCTTTTCAGGGGCTTTTTGTTAGCTGAAAGACAATGCCCGCAGGTATTTCCGGTGGGTTGAAGGGATGGGCGTTTCGCCCATTTTTTATTTGCACAGCATGCACGAGGGCCGTTAAGTGTCGAGCAAGCTAGAACAGTTGCAGGCCTTGTTGGCCCCGGTAGTCGAAGCGCTTGGCTATCAATGCTGGGGCATCGAGTTCCTGTCGCAGGGGCGTCATTCGCTGCTGCGTGTCTATATCGACAAGGCCGATGGCATTCTCATCGACGATTGCGAGATCGTCAGCCGTCAGCTCAGTGGTGTACTGGATGTCGAGGATCCGATTACCTCGGAGTACACCCTGGAAGTTTCCTCTCCCGGCATGGATCGTCCACTGTTCACCCTGGAACAGTTCGCGGCGCACGTCGGTGAGCAGGCAAAGATCAAGCTGCGTTCGCCCTTCGAGGGGCGCCGCAACTTTCAGGGCCTTCTCCGTGGTGTGGAGGAGCAGGACGTGGTGGTACAGGTGGATGACCACGAGTACCTGTTGCCGATCGATCTGATCGACAAGGCCAATATCATCCCCCGATTTGATTGAGACGCGCATCCCGCGTTGCCCTACCAGCCCTTGGCCTGCAGGTATTCTGCACAGGAACGCGGGGCGAGCAGGGGGTAATGCAGATTGCGCGAACACAGCGCGACACCGCACGAACGTAGCGCCAATGGCGTGAAAGTGGTGCGGGTTGCGTGGATCCAATGGATTGCGAAAGGCGAGGCGTACGATGAGCAAAGAAGTACTGCTAGTTGTTGAGTCGGTATCCAACGAAAAAGGTGTACCGGCCGGCGTGATTTTCGAGGCGCTGGAGCTGGCTCTGGCGACCGCTACCAAGAAGCGTTTCGAGGACGAGGTCGACCTGCGCGTGTCGATCAATCGTCAGAATGGTAGCTACGAAACCTTCCGTCGCTGGACCGTGGTCGACGAATCGGAGTTCGAGGATCCGGCCTACCAACTGACCGACGACATGCCGCAGGCCGTCGAGGCCAACGCCAAGATCGGTGACGTGCTCGAAGAGAAGATCGAGTCCATCGAGTTCGGCCGTATCGCCGCGCAAACCGCCAAGCAGGTCATCGTGCAGAAGGTGCGTGAAGCCGAGCGTGCACAGGTGGTCGACGCCTATCGCGAGCGCCTGGGCGAGATCATCTCCGGTACCGTGAAGAAGGTCACCCGCGACAGCGTCATCGTCGATCTGGGCAACAACGCCGAAGCGCTGCTGGCCCGTGAGGACATCATTCCGCGCGAGACTTTCCGCGTCGGTGTGCGTCTGCGTGCCCTGCTCAAGGAAATCCGCACCGAGAACCGTGGCCCGCAACTGATCCTGTCGCGTACCGCACCGGAAATGCTGATCGAGCTGTTCCGCATCGAAGTGCCGGAAATCGCCGAAGGCCTGATCGAGGTCAAGGGCGCCTCCCGCGATCCGGGCTCGCGCGCCAAGATCGCCGTGCGTTCCAAGGACAAGCGTATCGACCCGCAGGGTGCCTGCATCGGCATGCGCGGTTCGCGCGTACAGGCCGTGTCCGGCGAGCTGGGCGGTGAACGCGTGGACATCGTGCTGTGGGACGACAACCCTGCGCAGTTCGTCATCAACGCCATGTCGCCGGCCGAAGTGGCGGCGATCATCGTCGACGAAGACGCCCACGCCATGGATATCGCCGTGGCGGCGGACAACCTGGCTCAGGCCATCGGCCGTGGTGGCCAGAACGTGCGCCTGGCCAGTCAGTTGACTGGCTGGACGCTGAACGTCATGACCGAAGCCGACATCCAGGCCAAGCAACAGGCTGAAACCGGCGACATCATGCAGTCCTTCATCGACGAGCTGGAGGTCGACGAAGAACTGGCCCAAGTCCTGGTCGAAGAGGGTTTCACCAGTCTCGAAGAGATTGCCTACGTACCCATGGAAGAAATGCTCAGCATCGATGGCTTCGACGAGGAGATCGTCAACGAGCTGCGCGCGCGAGCCAAGGATCGTCTGCTGACCAAGGCGATCGCCAACGAGGAGAAGTTGGCCGATGCCCATCCAGCGGATGACCTGCTGGAAGTCGAGGGTATGGACAAGGCGCTGGCTCTGGAGCTGGCGCTGCGCGGCGTGATTACCCGTGAAGACCTGGCCGAGCAGTCGATTGACGACTTGCTCGACATCGACGGCATCGACGAAGAGCGTGCCGGCAAGCTGATCATGGCCGCCCGAGCCCATTGGTTCGAGTAAGCGGTTGCGGCCTGAGGAGAAAGATGCATGACGCAAGTCACGGTGAAAGAACTGGCCAAAGTGGTCGACACCCCGGTCGAACGCCTGCTGCAGCAGATGCGTGAGGCTGGCCTGTCCCACAGCAGTGCCGAACAAGTGGTAACCGATAGTGAGAAGCAAGCCTTGCTTGCCCATCTCAAGAGCAGTCACGGCGACAAGAAGGTCGAAGAGCCGCGCAAGATCACCTTGCAGCGCAAGACCACCAGCACCCTGCGCGTGGCTGGCAGCAAGACCATCAGCGTGGAAGTGCGCAAGAAGAAGACCTTCGTCAAGCGCAGCCCGGAAGAGCTGGAAGCCGAGAAGCAGCGCGAGCTGGAGGCCCAGCGTGCCGAGGCCGAGGCCGCGCGCCTGAAGGCCGAGGAAGAAGCCAAGCGCAAGGCCGAAGAAGAGGCCAAGCGTCAGGCGGCCGAAGCTGCGGTCGCTACCCCGGCGGCGCCGGCTGCCACCCCGGCAGTGGCCAGCGAACCGGTGGCGACCGTCGCCGCTCCGGTGATCGAGGTCGAGCGCAAGAAAGAAGAAGTGCGTCGCCCCGAGAAGGCGCGCAGCGACGAGGACGAGCGTCGCGAGCGCAAGCACGCCCAGCATCGCCCGACCCTCAAGGAAAAGGCGCCGGCACCTCGCGTTGCGCCGCGTAGCGTCGACGAAGAGAGCGATGGCTTCCGTCGTGGCGGTCGTGGCAAGGCCAAGATGAAGAAGCGCAACCAGCACGGTTTCCAGAGCCCGACTGGCCCGATCGTGCGCGACGTGTCCATTGGCGAGACCATCACCGTTTCCGATCTGGCCCAGCAAATGGCCATCAAGGGTGCGGAAATCGTCAAGTTCATGTTCAAGATGGGCACTCCGGTGACCATCAACCAGGTGCTGGATCAGGAAACCGCGCAACTGGTCGCCGAAGAGTTCGGCCACAAGGTCAAGCTGGTCAGCGACAACGCCCTGGAAGAGCAACTGGCCGAATCCCTGAAGTACGAGGGTGAAGCCATTCACCGTGCGCCGGTGGTGACCGTGATGGGGCACGTCGACCACGGCAAGACTTCCCTGCTCGACTACATCCGTCGTGCCAAGGTGGCATCCGGCGAGGCCGGTGGTATCACCCAGCACATCGGTGCCTACCACGTGGAAACCGATCGCGGCATGATCACCTTCCTCGATACCCCCGGTCACGCGGCGTTCACCCAGATGCGTGCCCGTGGTGCCAAGGCCACCGACATCGTCATCCTCGTCGTCGCTGCTGACGACGGCGTGATGCCGCAGACCCAGGAAGCCGTGCAGCACGCGAAAGCGGCTGGCGTACCCATCGTGGTCGCGGTGAACAAGATGGACAAGCCGGAAGCCAACCCGGACAACATCAAGAACGGCCTGGCCGCGCTGGACGTGATTCCGGAAGAGTGGGGCGGCGACGCACCCTTCGTACCGGTTTCCGCCAAGGCTGGTACCGGTATCGACGAACTGCTCGAGGCTGTGCTGCTGCAGGCCGAGGTGCTGGAACTCACGGCCATGCCGTCGGCGCCTGGCCGTGGCGTGGTGGTCGAATCGCGTCTGGACAAGGGCCGTGGCCCGGTGGCCACCGTGCTGGTGCAGGACGGTACGCTGCGTCAGGGTGACATGGTGCTGGTCGGCGTCAACTATGGCCGCGTGCGCGCCATGCTCGACGAGAACGGCAAGTCGATCAAGGAAGCCGGCCCGTCCATTCCGGTCGAGATCCTCGGCCTCGATGGCACGCCGGATGCCGGTGACGAGATGATGGTGGTGGCCGACGAGAAGAAGGCCCGCGAGGTCGCACTGTTCCGTCAGGGCAAGTTCCGCGAAGTCAAGTTGGCCCGCGCCCACGCCGGCAAGCTGGAAAACATCTTCGAGAACATGGGCCAGGAAGAGAAGAAAACCCTCAACATCGTGCTCAAGGCCGACGTGCGTGGTTCTCTGGAAGCCCTGCAGGGCTCGCTCAGCACCCTCGGCAACGACGAAGTGCAGGTGCGTGTGGTCGGTGGCGGCGTCGGTGGTATCACCGAGTCCGATGCCAACCTGGCACTGGCTTCCAATGCCGTGCTGTTCGGCTTCAACGTCCGTGCTGATGCCGGTGCGCGCAAGATCGTCGAGTCCGAAGGCCTCGACATGCGCTACTACAACGTCATCTACGACATCATCGAAGACGTCAAGAAGGCCCTCACCGGCATGCTCGGCAGCGACGTTCGCGAGAACATCCTGGGCACCGCCGAAGTGCGTGACGTGTTCCGTTCGCCGAAGTTCGGCGCCGTCGCTGGCTGCATGGTCATCGAGGGTACCGTTTACCGCAACCGTCCGATCCGCGTACTGCGCGAGGACGTGGTGATCTTCGAGGGCGAGCTGGAATCGCTGCGTCGCTTCAAGGACGACGTCGCCGAAGTGCGTAACGGCATGGAGTGCGGTATCGCCGTGAAGAGCTACAACGACGTCAAGGTCGGCGACAAGATCGAAGTGTTCGAGAAGGTCCAGGTGGCGCGCAGCCTGTAAACACAACTGCAAGCCTCAAGCGGCAAGCTTCAAGAGGTGGCCTGGCCCACCTGTTGAGCTTGCCGTTTGGCTTTTTGGTATTTTTTAGCTTGAAGCTTAGAGCTTGAAGCTTGAGGCAGCTTTTATGGCCAAAGATTACAGCCGTACCCAGCGTATCGGCGATCAGATGCAACGCGAACTGGCGACGCTGATCCAGCGCGAGATCAAGGATCCGCGCCTGGGTCTGGTGACCATCACCGCAGTGGACGTCAGCCGCGACCTGTCCCATGCCAAGGTGTTCATCACCGTCATGGGCAAGGACGACGATGCCGAGCAGATCAAGCTCAACCTGGAGATTCTTTCCGAGGCGGCCGGCTACCTGCGCATGCTGCTGGGCAAATCGATGAAGGTGCGTACCATCCCGCAATTGCACTTCCAGTACGACGCCAGCATTCGCCGTGGCGCCGAGCTGTCGGCGCTGATCGAGCGCGCGGTAGCGGAAGATCGCAAGCACCAGGATGGCGGTGAGGACTGAGCGTGGCGCAGGTCAAACGTATTCGTCGCAAGGTCGATGGCATCATCCTGCTGGACAAACCCCTCGGCTTTACCTCCAACGCGGCGCTGCAGAAGGTGCGCTGGCTGCTCAACGCCGAGAAGGCCGGGCACACCGGCAGCCTCGACCCGTTGGCCACCGGCGTGCTGCCGCTGTGCTTCGGTGAGGCGACCAAGTTCTCCCAGTACCTGCTCGATGCCGACAAGGGCTACGAGACCGTCGCCCAGCTTGGCGTGACCACCACCACCGGCGATGCCGAGGGTGATGTGCTCGAGCGTCGCCCGGTGACCGTTGGTCGCAGCGAAATCGAAGCGCTGTTGCCGCGTTTTCGTGGGGAAATCAAGCAGATACCACCGATGTACTCGGCCTTGAAGAAGGATGGTCAGCCTCTCTACAAACTGGCCCGTGCAGGGGAAGTAGTGGAGCGCGAAGCGCGTTCTGTTACTATTGCGCGCCTGGAATTGCTGGCTCTCGACGGCGAGCAGGCGCGTCTGTCGGTGGACTGCAGCAAAGGCACCTACATTCGCACCCTGGTCGAAGATCTCGGCCAGTTGCTCGGTTGTGGCGCCCACGTGGCGCAGTTGCGCCGCACCAAGGCCGGCCCGTTCGACCTGGCACGTACCGTGACCCTGGAAGAACTGGAAGCGGTACATGCCGAAGGCGGCAGTGCGGCACTGGATCGCTTCCTGCAGCCGGTCGACGCCGGTTTGCAGGATTGGCCGCTGCTGCAGCTCTCCGAGCACAGCGCGTTCTACTGGCTGCAAGGGCAGCCGGTGCGTGCGCCGGAGGCGCCGAAGTTCGGCATGCTGCGGGTGCAGGATCACAATGGTCGCTTCATCGGCATCGGTGAAGTGAGTGACGATGGGCGTATCGCACCGCGTCGCTTGATCAATACTGGCGCGTGAGCGCCGAAGAGTTCGGCCGAAATGGCTGAACGCCTGATGAGGAAAAGTTCGTCAGGTGTAACGAGGGTGGCTGTCAGTAGGCACGGTCATGCCTCTTTTTAAAACACGGGAAGCGATTCCCGGCCTATTGAGACTGCTCCGGCAGTCTCCAGATGAGAGGAAGCCAACATGGCACTCAGCGTTGAAGAAAAAGCCCAGATCGTAAACGAGTACAAGCAAGCTGAAGGCGATACCGGTAGCCCGGAAGTGCAGGTTGCCCTGCTGACCGCCAACATCAACAAGCTGCAGGATCACTTCAAGGCCAACGGCAAGGATCACCACAGCCGTCGCGGTCTGATCCGCATGGTAAACCAGCGCCGTAAGCTGCTGGACTACCTCAAGGGTAAGGACACCTCTCGTTACAGCGCCCTGATCGGTCGCCTGGGCCTGCGTCGTTAACAGACGCGAGCTGCACAAGTTGGAAGCTGGGAGTTCGGCGTCGCGAGTGGGGAGTGATCCTCAGCTCGGGGCGCTGGGCTTCCAGCTTTTGGCTTTTCGAGGGATGCATCGGGTCCGACTCCCGCGCTTCTTTCCAATTTCCCCCAAGGCAACAAAGAGAAGGAAAACACCGTGAACCCGGTAATCAAGCAATTCAAGTTCGGTCAGTCGACCGTGACCCTCGAGACTGGCCGCATCGCCCGTCAAGCCAGCGGCGCCGTGCTGGTGACCGTCGACAGTGACGTCACCGTGCTGGTCACCGTGGTCGGTGCCAAGAGCGCCGATCCGAGCAAGGGCTTCTTCCCGCTGTCCGTGCACTACCAGGAAAAGACCTACGCTGCCGGCAAGATCCCGGGTGGCTTCTTCAAACGTGAAGGCCGCCCCAGCGAGAAGGAAACCCTGACCTCGCGCCTGATCGACCGTCCGATCCGCCCGCTGTTCCCCGAAGGTTTCATGAACGAAGTGCAGGTCGTCTGCACCGTCGTTTCTACCAGCAAGAAGACCGATCCGGACATCGCTGCGATGATCGGCACCTCCGCTGCCCTGGCCGTTTCCGGCATCCCGTTCAATGGCCCGATCGGTGCCGCGCGCGTAGCCTTCCACCCGGATACCGGCTACCTGCTGAACCCCAACTACGAGCAACTGCAGGCCTCCAGCCTGGACATGGTGGTGGCTGGTACCGAAACCGCCGTATTGATGGTGGAATCGGAAGCTGACGAGCTGACCGAAGACCAAATGCTGGGCGCCGTGCTGTTCGCCCACCAGGAATTCCAGGCCGTGATCCAGGCCGTCAAGGAATTCGCTGCCGAAGCCGGCAAGCCGACCTGGAACTGGCAGGCCCCTGCCGCCAACACCCCGCTGCTGGACGCCATCCGCAACCAGTTCGGCGCGGCCATCAGCCAGGCCTACACCATCACCATCAAGCAGGATCGCTACAACCGTCTGGGCGAGCTGCGTGATGAGGTCGTCGCGGCCCTGGCCGGCGAAGGCGAAGGCAAGTTCTCTGCCGACGAGGTCAAAGCCGCTTTCGGCGAGATCGAGTACCGCACCGTTCGCCAGAACATCGTCGACGGCAAGCCGCGTATCGACGGTCGCGACACCCGCACCGTGCGTCCGCTGCAGATCGAAGTCGGCGTACTGGACAAGACCCACGGCTCGGCCCTGTTCACCCGTGGCGAAACCCAGGCGCTGGTCGTTGCCACCCTCGGCACCGCCCGCGATGCCCAGCTGCTCGACACCCTGGAAGGCGAGAAGCGCGATGCCTTCATGCTGCACTACAACTTCCCGCCGTTCTCGGTCGGTGAGTGTGGCCGCATGGGCGGTGCCGGCCGCCGCGAAATCGGTCACGGCCGTCTGGCCCGTCGTGGCGTTGCCGCCATGCTGCCGAAGGGCGACGACTTCCCGTACACCATCCGCGTGGTATCGGAAATCACCGAATCCAACGGTTCGTCCTCCATGGCTTCGGTCTGCGGCGCTTCCCTGGCGCTGATGGATGCCGGTGTGCCGATGAAGGCGCCGGTTGCCGGTATCGCCATGGGCCTGGTGCTGGAAGGCGAGAAGTTCGCCGTGCTGACCGATATCCTCGGTGACGAAGACCATCTGGGCGACATGGACTTCAAAGTAGCCGGTACCGCCAAGGGTGTTACCGCGCTGCAGATGGACATCAAGATCCAGGGCATCACCGAAGAGATCATGGAGCAGGCGCTGGAACAGGCGCTGGAAGCGCGCCTGAACATCCTCGGCCAGATGAACCAGGTGATCAGCCAGTCGCGCACCGAGCTGTCGGCCAATGCCCCGACCATGCTGGCGATGAAGATCGACCAGGACAAGATCCGCGACGTCATCGGCAAGGGTGGCGCCACCATCCGCGCCATCTGCGAAGAGACCAAGGCCTCCATCGACATCGAAGACGACGGTTCGATCAAGATCTTCGGCGAAACCAAGGACGCCGCCGAGGCTGCCAAGCAGCGCGTGCTGGCGATCACCGCGGAAGCCGAGATCGGCAAGATCTACGTCGGCAAGGTCGAGCGCATCGTCGACTTCGGCGCCTTCGTCAACATCCTGCCGGGCAAGGACGGCCTGGTGCACATCTCCATGCTGAGCGATCAGCGCGTGGAGAAGGTCACCGACGTGCTGAAGGAAGGTCAGGAAGTGAAGGTACTGGTACTGGACGTGGACAACCGCGGCCGTATCAAGCTGTCGATCAAGGACGTGGCGGCGGCAGAAGCCTCTGGCGTCTGATAGACCTGCGTTGCAATACGAGGAGCCCCGCGAAAGCGGGGCTTTTTCGTTGTTGTTCGTGGGATCTGGGGAGGTCAGTTTTGATACCGGACTGGCAAGTTTGTGTGATCTTGTTGGTTTGCGTTGGTATTCTGGACGCCGCTTTGGGTATCTTCGGAAACTCCTTGTTTCGCCCCCTCGGGCGACTCACTTTTCTTTGAACTGCGCAAAGAAAAGTAAGCAAAAGAAACGCACCCCCGCCATCCGGAACTAGGCGTCCCCGTCATGCTGCGCTCGACTCCCCTCACTCCGGCACCGCTCCGGGGTCGGCTTGCAAGGGCCATCCATGGCCCTTCAAGCCTCTCGCGGCATCCATGCCGCTCGCCCCCTGCGCAGTGCCTGCGTTCGGCCTCCTGAAGGGGGAGTTAGCGCGCCTGAACGTACATCGATTCCGGGCATGCCCGGCGTGTTCTGGTAACAGTGGAACCATGACGTGGCCATCGAATTAACCCAAAACTTTCATTCGCGCAGTTTCATTCGCCTGGATAGCTTGCCGGCTTCCAGCCGGCATCCTGGTCAGCCCTAAGGCTGACCCATGTTCAAACACTCCACGCTACTTCTGGGTTACCGCGGGTTCAGGCGCGTGCAGAGCCCGCCCAGGAGGGCGAACGGAATCGTCGTGGAAGAGGTTGAGCGACATGGATGTCGCGAAAGCCACGATGGGCCATGGATGGCCCACCGTGGCGGGCCTCTGGAGCGGCGATGGAGTGAGCGAACCCTCGCGCAGCGAGGGCCGGATGAAAGGGCGGAGGTTTTGGTTACTTTTGCCTGCAAAAGTGACTCGCCCGGGAGGGCGAAACCAAGAACATCAGCAAAAACGCGGCAAGCCGGAACAAGCACCCGAACAACCAACAAGCCAACAACCCACACACAAACTTGCCAGTCCGGTATCAACCAAGCATTCCCTAAACCGCGAAGAACCTTTTTCGTCTCCAAGAGAGCGGAGATGGCATTTCGGTATCGTGCAGGCTGCCCGAGCGAAAGGACGCATATCGGCGAAATGCAAGATCGACCCATCTCAAGATAAACTTCAAATTATTGATTTATAAGCATTTTAATAATTTCAAAAACCTGGCACAGGCATTGCGATATCCAGAGTGAACCTGCAACCCGGAGATGGTTTGCAGATCATCTGGAATGTACAGGAGTCAAACCATGAAACAGTCCATCAATCGTTTTGCCGTAGCTACCCTGACCGCGACAGCGCTGAGCCTGACGCTCGCCTCGGCGGCCTTCGCCCAGCCGACCATGCTCGCGGCCAACGACACCGTGGACAAGGCTGAGCAGGCTGTCTCCGATACCTGGATCACCAGCAAGGTCAAATCCATCTTCATCGCCGACAAGGATCTCAGCGGCCTGGATATCAAGGTGGAGACCAACCAGGGCGTGGTTTCCCTGTCCGGTGTGGTGGCCACCGATGCCGAGCGCGATCTGGCGGTTGCCAAGGCCAAGGAAGTTGATGGGGTCAAGGACGTTGCCGCAGAAGCCCTGAAAACCGCCAACTGAATCAGCACGGCGGCCGGGCCCGATGGCCCGGCCCTGACGGAGGCCGAACATGAACAGTGACATCATCAAAGGCAAGTGGAAGCAACTCAGCGGTCGCCTCAAGGAGCGTTGGGGCAACCTGACCGATGACGACGTCAACGTGGCCGAGGGCCACAGCGACTACCTGGTCGGCAAGCTGCAGGAGCGTTATGGCTGGAGCAAGGAAAAGGCCCAGCAGGAGCTGCGTGACTTCAGCGACAAGCTCTGACACGCAGCCACGCACGGATTGCAGAAAAGCCCCGTCGGGACACACCCGGCGGGGCTTTTCGTTGGCCGGCTCATTGGCCGCGCTTGCTGCGTATCTCGTTCAGGCGGCCGCCCTCGAAGCGCAGGAAGTGGTACATGCCATTGTTCGGCCCGTAGATCCATTCCTCGACGCTGACCTCGTTGCGAAAGCCATAGGCATCGACCACTTCCTTGTAGCCGAGAAAGGCGCGGCTGCTCGGCTCGCCGCATTTATTCAGCACCTCGCTGGTCGGCGCCTCCTTGCTGACCAGGGCGCTGCCGCAACGGTAGGTGGAAGAGGCCTGCGCCAGCAGGGGCAAGCACAGCAACAGTGGCAGGTATTTCAGGGCGTGCATGAGGGCTCCGGGTCAGCGTTCGCGGCGGCGTTCGATCTCGACCAGACGGTTACCCTCGAAGCGCAGGATGCTGAGCATGCCATTGCTCGGGCCATAGACCCACTCTTCGATCCGATACTCTCGGCGGTCGTAGGGGCCCAGGGTATAGCCGATGGGGTCACGGTATGCCGGGGCGCCGCACTTGCGTTCCACCTCGAAGGCCCGATCGCCCAGGCTGACCAGTTGGCTGCCGCAGCGCAGGGTGTCGGCCTGCGCGGCACTGCCGAGCAGGAGAAGGGTGGCGAACGGCAGGAAGGAAGGTCTGCGCATGATCATTGGCTGTCCAGATGCAGGGCGGTGAGCACCCGACCATCGGCTTGGGGTTCTGCCAGGTTGACATCGATCAGGTAGACCCGTTCATCGCTCAGATGGCCCTGTTCCACCAGATAGTCCTTGATCACGGCGGCACGTTGCTGGGCCAGTTGGCGTAGCAGCAACTGGCTCTGCGCCCAGGAGTCCAGCACCGCCTGGCGCATCTTCTGCAGACGCTGCTCTTCGTCCAGCTCAGCCCATTCCGCCGGCGGCTGCTGTTTGAGGCGCGAACGATAGATGCCTTCGAGCAGGGCGGCCTGTTCGTCTTCGTCTACCGTCAGCTCGTCGGGGCTGGCCGGCACTTTGTCGCCACGGCGCTGCAGCACCTTGTACCAGGTTGTACGGAATTCTCGCTGCAGGCGCTGTTCGGCCAGCAAGGGGCCATCGGCGCGCTGTGCGCTCTGGCCCTCCACTTCCAGGCGCAGGGCCGGGCGTTCCTGCAGGGCCTTGGCCAGGGTATCGAGTGCCTGACGGGCGTCGCCGGACAATTCAGCGGAGCCGGCGGCGAAGGGGATGGTGCTCAGATCCATGTCAGCACTGCCGCCCACCAGCCCGGCAACGAACTTGAAGGGGGCCTGAGCGGCGCGCAGCACCAGGTTGCGCAGGGTCTGCCAGACCACCGGCATGACGCTGAACTGCGGGTCATTGAGGTTACCCTTGACCGGCAGCTCGATGGCAATACGGCCCTGGGTGTCCTTGAGCAGTGCGACCGCCAGGCGCACCGGCAGGTCGACGGCATCGGGGCTGTCGACCCGCTCGCCCAATTGCAGGTTCTCCACCAGCACCTTGTTATCGGCATTCAGTTGGCCTTTCTCGATGCGGTAGTGCAGGTCGAGATTGAGGCGCCCCTTGCGGATGCGGTAACCGGCGAACTTGCCGGAGTAGGGGGTGATGGTGGTCAGCTCGACGTTCCTGAAACGCGTGGCGATATCCAGGCTGTTGAGTGGGTCGAAGGGGGTGAGTTTGCCTTTGATGCTGACCGGCGCATAACGGTCGACCTTGCCGCTGATATCGACGCTGGCGGCCAGCGGACGCTGGTTGTCGAGGGTGCCGATCTGGCCATCGAGCTGCTGGATGGCAGTGGCGAAGTTCGGCGTCAGGCTGAAGTCGGCGAAGTTGGCCGAGCCGCCATTGATGGCGATGCCGCCGATGTGCACGGCCAGCGCCTTGCCTGAATCCTCCTGCGAGGAGGCCGGTTGCGGCACGATCAGTTCGCTGAGGTTGGTGCTGCGGTCTTCATTGATCATGAAGCGCGCATAGGGCTGATCCAGCTCGATCCGGTCTATGGCCAGGCTCTCGCCATGCTGATAGGCGATGCCGTTGACCCGCACCTGCTTCCAGCGCACCAGATCGCGTTCGCGCAGGGTGTCGAGGGTATGCAACTGGTCGATGCGGGCATCACCCGTCACGTTCAGGGCCAGGGGGTTGGTGCCGTCGAGCTGGACGTCGAGGTTGCTGCCGAGCAGGCCGCTGCGCAGTTCCAGGCGGATGAAGGGGCTCAGGTAGGCCTGGGCCAGGCGTAGGTCGAGGTCTTGCGTCGCCACCTCGAGCCTGGCCGTGGTGGGCTGGAGCTGGACTTCACCCTTGGCCTGCAGCTTGCCCTGTTTGCCCACCCCGGTATCCAGGCGCAAGGTGAAGGGCTTGTCGCCGAGGCTGTCGAAATCCGCGAGGTCGAGGTTCAGTGGGCCGACATCCACCGCCACGTCCTGTTCCGGGGCGCGGTCGGCGAGGTGGGCCTTGTAGTCACGCAGTTGCACATCGGCCAGGCGCACTTGCCAGGGCTTGTCTGGCTCCTGTGGCGTCTCGCCCGCTTTGGCCTCGCTGCCCTGTGGCCTGGCGAACAGCTTCTGCCAGTCCAGCTCGCCATCAGCTTCGCGCGCAGCCCAGGCCTCCAGGCCCTGGCTGCGCACCTGGCCGATCAGCACCTGCTGCTTGGCCAGATCCAGGCGGCTGTCGGCGATATCCAGGCGTTGCAGGCGCACCAGCGGCTTGCCTTGTGGGTCGTCGATGGCGAAGGGGGCCAAGTGGGCGCTGACAGCGCTCAGTTGCAGTTCGGTGCCGCTGCTCAGATCCAGTTGGTAGTCACCGGCCAGGTCGATCTGGCCTTCTTTCAGTACCAGCGGCACGGCATCGCGGACATAGGGCCAGAAGGTGTTCAGGTGGCCGTCGCTGATCTTCAGGCTACCGCTGGAGGTAATGGCAGGCGTCAGGCTGAGCTGGCCCTGCCAGTCGATACGTGCACCGTAGGGGCCGCTGGCGGTCAGGGTCATTTCGGCATCGTCGCCGGCCAGGGTGCTGAGGTTGCGCAGGTGCAGGTTCAAGGCGTCGTAGGCGAACTCCACGGGTTCGCTGGGGCGCAGATCCTGGAAGCGCAGGGCATTTTCCTGCACGCGCAGATCGTCGATGCGCAGCGGGAAGGGCTGGCTGTCACTGGGTGGCTCCTGTGCATCGCGTGGCGGCAGGCGGAACAACTGAGCGAGGTTGAGCTTGCCTTCCTTGTCGAACAGCACCGCCGTGTGCGCGCCTTGTAGCTCCACCTCGGCCAGGTGCAGGGCGCCACTCCAGAGGCTGTCGGCCTGCAGGTTGGCATACAGGCGTTGCACACGCAGATCCTCCTGTTCGCTTGCACCGAGGCGCAGCCCCCACAGGCTGAGTTCGAGGCTGAAGGGGTTGAACTGTACGCGCTGCAGGCTGGCCGGTACGTTGGCGTACTGGGCGAGCTGCTGGTTGGCGATGCGCAGGGCGATGCCTGGCAGAATCAGAAAGCCGATCAGGCTGTAGAGAAAAACGGCGATCAACAGGGCGCTCAGTGCGCGCTTCAGTCCTTTGGGCATGGCAAGGCGTCATCTATCCGGACGAGGAGACGAATTTGATTATGGCACGGCGGTTCGGTTCCGGCTGTGACAGGCCCGGCTGAGCTAGAGGTGCAGGATCAGGGTTTTCAGCGGCGGCCTGGCGTCGTGCGAGGGAAAGTCTGCCGCCGGGGCGAGCGCCTGGCAATCCCGCACGGGGCGGCCAAGCTTCTCGGCGCAGCGCAGCACCTGGGCGCGAAAATCCTCCATCTGCACCTTCGCCAGGTTGTTGCAGCACACCAGGGTGCCGCCCTCGGCGGTGGCCAGCAGGGCCGGCTTGAGCAGGCTCTGATAATCGCGCAGCAGATCCACCGTGCCGAAGGCGCTCTTGGCCCAGGCTGGCGGGTCGAGGAAGACCAGGTCGAACTGGCGTGGTTGCAGGCGCGGGTAGCTCGGTAGTTTCTGTCCACGACGGCTGCTGATCGGCAGGTCGGCGAGCTGGCGGATGGCCGGGAAGTAGTCGGACTGGATGAACTGCATGGCTGGCAACTCGGGGTTCAGCGCGCCATTCTCACGGCCCACGGCCAGGTTGCCCTGAGCGAAGTCCAGATTGACCACCTCGCGTGCCCCACCGGCTGCCGCGCACAGACCGACGCCACAGGTGTAGGCGAACAGGTTGAGCACGGACTTGCCGGCACTGTTGGCCTTGACCCAGCCACGGGCGTTGCGCAGGTCGAGAAACAGCAAGGGATCCTGCCCGGCGTGGCGGCCGCGCACGCGGTAATTCAGCCCCCACTCCTGGCCGATCATATCCGCCAGTGCCGCTTCTTCGGCCTGGAACAGCGTCGGGTCACGGTCGATGCGCGAGTTGCCTTTGCAGCGGTCGTTGTAGATCAGCAGCAGCGTCTGGCCGAGGTGGGCCTCGACAGCGCTGGCGATGGTCTGCAAGTCGTCGGCTGGCAGTGGCTGATGAAAGCTTTGCACCAGCAACTGCGGGCCGTAGCGATCGACGGTCAGGCCTGGCGCGCCTTCCTGGCTGCCGTGGAACAGGCGGTAGCAGTCGGTGCCTTGGGCGTGCAACTCGGCCAGAAGATCCCGGCGGGCGTCGAGGGCGGCGCGCAGCGCCTGGTCAAGAGCAGACATGCGCGGCGTCTCGGAGAAAGGAGGGGCAGCAGTTTATCAAGAAAAGCAGTCGCCTCCGAGGCTGCACCATAAGGTAGCCCTTCCCACAGAAGCCAGGCAGTAGGGTGGATGTCGCTGTTTACATCCACCCAAGCGGTGGATCGATGAAGCGCGATCCACCCTACGGTCAACGCTCGATGGCCAGCGCCACGCCTTGGCCACCGCCGATGCACAGGGTGGCCAGACCCTTCCTGGCGTCGCGGCGGATCATCTCGTGCAGCAGGCTCACCAGCACGCGGCAGCCCGAGGCGCCGATGGGATGGCCCAAGGCGATGGCGCCGCCGTTGACGTTGACCTTGTCGGCATCCCAGCCCAGTTCCTGACCCACTGCCAGGGCCTGTGCGGCGAAGGCCTCGTTGGCTTCGATCAGGTCCAGCTCGGCCAGGCTCCAGCCAGCCTTGTCCAGGCAGCGGCGGGTGGCGGAAACCGGGCCGATGCCCATGATCGCCGGGTCGACGCCGGCATTGGCATAGCCGGCAATCCTGGCCAGCACCGGCAGGCCCAGCGCTTGTGCCTTGGCTGCGCTCATCAGCAGCACGGCAGCGGCGCCGTCGTTGAGGCTGGAGGCATTGCCGGCGGTGACGCTACCATCCTTCTTGAACGCCGGCTTGAGCTTGGCCAGGGACTCGGCACTGGTGCCGGCGCGCGGCTGCTCGTCACGGGCGAAGGCGATGGGGTCGCCCTTGCGCTGCGGGATCATCACTGGAGTGATCTCGGCATCGAAACGCCCGGCCTCGATGGCCGCCACGGCCTTCTGCTGTGAGGCGGCGGCGAAGGCATCCTGGGCTTCACGGCTGATGCCGTATTTCTCCACCAGATTTTCGGCAGTGATGCCCATGTGGTAGTCGTTGAAGGCGTCCCACAGGCCGTCGACGATCATGCTGTCGAGCATCTGCGCGTGGCCCATGCGCAGGCCGGTACGCGCTTTCGGCAGCACGTAGGGCGCCAGGCTCATGTTCTCCATGCCGCCGGCGATGATCACCTCGGCATCGCCGCAGCGAATGGCCTGGGTGGCCAGGTGCAGGGCCTTGAGGCCCGAGCCACAGACCTTGTTCAGGGTCATGGCGGGCACGGCATGGGGCAGGCCGGCGCGGATGGCGGCCTGGCGTGCGGGGTTCTGGCCACTGCCTGCGGTGAGCACCTGGCCGAGGATGACTTCATCGACCTGGGCGGCGTCGAGGTTGGTCTGCTCCAGCAGGCGCTTGATGACGATGGCGCCGAGTTCCGGCGCGGGGATGTCAGCCAGGCTGCCCTGGAAGCTGCCGATGGCGGTGCGGGTGGCGGCGACGATAACGACGTCTTGCATGTGCAGATCCTCGATTCGGTTCAGACAATGACCGGAAAGACGCCGATGGTCGCATAGCCCAGCGTGACCGGCCAGCCACGCTGCCTAGCGCTCCAGGCGCTTGCGGGCGCGCTGCGCGGCACTGCTGCGCATGGCCCAGCGCAGTACGCTGGCGGTGCGCTGCACACTGGCGCGTATCAGCGGGCGCTGCCAGGCTGCCTGGTGTTCACCCAGCAGATCACTGGCCCAGTCCGGCAGCAGGTCGATGCCGGCCTGCATCATCAGCTTGCCGAAGGGTTTGGTCAGGACGTTCGGCGCTGGTGCGGCATACAGCAGCCTGACCACTTCGCGGGTGCGGGCGTCGCAGAGCAACTGCGGGCGCATGCGTTGCAGGTAGTCGGCGATCGCCTGGCGTGACCTGGGCACCTCCTGCGCGCCGAGGCGCTCGGCGATCAGCGCCACTTCGCGGTAGTAGCGATCCTGCTCCTGTGCGGGCAGTTGCGGGTCGACGTAGCGCAGGTAGCCGGCGAGAAACTGGCTGACCTCCGAGACATGCACCCAGGTCAACAGCTCGGGATCGCTGGCGGCATAGGCTCGCCCATCCGGTGCATGGCCGACCACCTGCAGGTGAATGCGGCGTACCTTGTCGATCAACTGCTCGGCATCCTGCAGGCCACCATAGCTGGTGCCGGCGATGAACAGGCTGGTGCGGCGCAGGCGGCCGAGCATGTCCTGGCGAAAGTTGGAGTGATCCCACACCCCAGCCAGCGCCAGCGGGTGCAGCATCTGCAGGAGCAGCGCAGAGACGCCGCCGACCATCATCGCGGTGAAGTCGGCGTGCACCTCCCAGACCATCGACTGCGGGCCGAACAGGCCGACGTCGCCGCGCGGCTGGTCGAGGTCGAGCACACCCAGCGAGGCGCCGGTGAGGCTGTGCACCTGTTGTTCGATATGACGGCGTAGGCTTTCCATGGTGCGCAGTGTCGAACCTCGGCTCGGCAGACGCAAGGCGGAGGTCCGTAGGGTGCGCCGCGCGCACCTTCATACGCTACGGCGAGTGACCTGGTGCGCACGGCGCACCCTACGGTGGGTTCAGCGGTTGAGTCGCTGCTCAATCAGGCTGTCCACCACGCTGGGGTCGGCCAGGGTGGAGGTATCACCCATGTTCTCCAGCTCGTTGCAGGCGATCTTGCGCAGGATGCGCCGCATGATCTTGCCCGAGCGGGTCTTGGGCAGGCCCGGCGCCCACTGCATCAGCTCCGGCTTGGCGAAGCTGCCGATCTCCTTGCCGACCAGGCTCAGCAGCTCCTTCTTCAGTTCCTCTGAGGGCTCCTGGCCGTTCATCAGGGTGACGTAGGCGTAGATGCCCTGACCCTTCACATCGTGCGGGTAGCCGACCACCGCCGCTTCGGCCACGGCATCGTGCAGCACCAGGGCGCTTTCCACCTCGGCGGTGCCGATGCGGTGGCCGGAGACGTTGATCACGTCGTCCACCCGTCCGGTGATCCAGTAGTAGCCGTCTTCGTCGCGGCGTGCGCCGTCACCGGTGAAGTAGTAACCGGGGTAGGGCTTGAAGTAGGTGTCAATCATGCGCTGATGGTCGCCGTAGACACTGCGGATCTGGCTTGGCCAGCTCGCCTTGATGGCCAGCACGCCGCTGCCGGGGCCGTCGATCTCCTTGCCCTGTTCGTCCAGCAATACCGGCTGCACGCCGAAGAAGGGGCGGGTGGCCGAGCCCGGCTTGAGGTCGGTGGCACCGGGCAGCGGGGTGATGAGGATAGAGCCGGTTTCGGTCTGCCACCAGGTGTCGACGATCGGGCAGCGGGTTTCGCCGACGACGTGGAAGTACCATTCCCAGGCCTCGGGGTTGATCGGTTCCCCCACCGTGCCGAGCAGGCGCAGGCTCGAACGCGAGGTGCTCTTGACCGGCCCTTCGCCCTCACGCATCAGCGCGCGCAGGGCAGTCGGCGCGGTGTAGAAGGTATTGACCTGGTGCTTGTCGATCACCTGCCAGAAGCGCGAGGCGTCCGGGTAGTTGGGTACACCTTCGAACATCAGAGTGGTGGCGGCGTTGGCCAGCGGGCCGTAGACGATATAGCTGTGCCCGGTGACCCAGCCGACATCGGCGGTGCACCAGTAGATGTCGCCTTCGTGGTAATCGAACACGTACTTGTGGGTCATCGCTGCGCCGAGCAGGTAACCGCCGGTGGTGTGCAGCACGCCCTTGGGTTTGCCGGTGGAGCCGGAGGTATAGAGGATGAACAGCGGATCCTCGGCGTCCATCGGCTCGGCCGGGCAGTCGCTGCTCGCCGTATGCAGGGCTTCGTGGTACCAGATATCGCGGCCTTCCACCCAGGCCACATCGCCCTGAGTGCGTTCGACCACCACCACGGTGGAGACGTCCGGGCAGCTTTGCAGGGCCTTGTCGACGTTGTTCTTCAGCGGGATGTACTTGCCGCCACGCACGCCTTCGTCGGCGGTGATCACGGTGCGGCAGTCGGCATCGAGGATGCGGTCGCGCAGAGCGTCGGGGGAGAAGCCGCCGAACACCACCGAGTGCACGGCGCCGATGCGTGCGCAGGCGAGCATGGCGTAAGCCGCCTCGGGCACCATCGGCATGTAGATGCACACCCGGTCGCCCTTCTTCACGCCACGATCCTTGAGCACGTTGGCCAGGCGGCTGACATTGTGGTGCAGCTTGTTGTAGGTGATGTGCGCCGACTCGGCGGGGCTGTCGCCCTCCCAGATGATGGCGACCTGCTCACCGCGCTGTTCCAGATGGCGGTCGATGCAGTTGTAGGCGACGTTGAGTTGGCCGCCCTTGAACCATTCGGCGTGGCCTTGCTTGAGGTCGCTGGCGTGTACCTGATCCCAGGGTTTGAACCAGTCGAGGAAGGCCTTGGCCTGCTCGGCCCAGAAGGTTTCGGGTTGTTCGACGGATTGTTGGTACAGACGCAGATAGGCGTCATTGTCCAGGTGCGCACGCTGACGCACCGCATCGGGTACGGGATGGCGGGTGATCTCGAACATGGCGGGGTCCTTGTAATTGTGTGGCCGCAACGACCACAAGGGTGCACCCAGGCATGTGTTGGGTTCAAGGCTTAAGCATTTCCATATGCTGCCGAGCCCGCTCGTGCGGCCGGTATTCGAGTTGTGCTGCGACCAGACGTCGGGTCGATGCACCGTAACGACTGGCGATTGCCGCGAGCGCCTCATCGAGGGTCTGCGCGGCGTTCGTGGCGCCTCCCGGCAGTTCTGGCAAGCCGCTGGCTTGCGTGCGCTGCGGTATGAACTCCAGCCCGCTGGCGCTGAATACCGGCTGACTGGCCACGCCTTGCACTTGGGTGCGAAAGGTGCGTGCCCAGGCATCCACGCGCAGTGCCAGGCTGATTTCGTCCATGGCGGGGTGCAAGGTGACGGCGAAGGTTTCGTGCTTCCAGAGCGCCAGGTAGTTACCCGCCGCTGTTAGGTAGCCCTGGCTGCCAAGGGAAAACGCCTCGCTGTCATGCTGGGGCGTCCAGTTGCCGACGCCGAGCTCCTGGCCCAGGGCGTGCGCTCTGGCGGTGCCGGCAATGGCTTCGACCAGCGCCAACGTCGCTGGTAGGGCTGCGCTGACGCCTGCGGTGGTCATCAATGGGCCGTCCACCACGTAGCGCCGGTTTTCCTGCCATCGGGTATCGGGAAAGTCGCTCAGGCGCTGGTCGCGTGAGTACCAGTGTCCCGTCGCACGGCGCCCTTGCAGCAGGCCGGCATGAGCTAGCGGCAGCACGCCGTCGCAGATGCCGATGACGCTCGCGCTCAGCGCCGCCTGCTGCCTGATGAAGTCCAGCAGGCGGCGCTCCTGGCTGTCATGCACGGCGGGCACGATCAGGTAATCGGCGCCCTGGGGAAAGTCGCGCTGAAACTCGGCGATGCTGGCGTCGGCGCGCACGCTGAGCGCCGGCATCAATTGCACCGGGCCCGGGTCGATCGCCACCGCCAGCACCCGGGCCACACCGGCGCGACGCAGAACCCCGAGCGGCACCACGAAATCCGTCAGCTCCGTCATCCGGTTCTGCGCGATCACCACTACCAGGGGCTGCTCGCGCTCGAAGCGCGGCTGGTAGATGGGCAGTCGTTCGTCATCGGCGTTTACGCAGCCGACGAAACATAGCAGGCCGAGCAATGCGGCCATTGGCCATTTTCTGCACATGACGTCACTCCTTCGTCTGCAAGAGGCGAGCAGTGTGTCGTGTATATGCTTGGCGCATATGTCATAAATGAGTGAAAACCTGCCATTGATGACGGAAAAGGAAGCGATGACGCACAGGGTTCTGCTGTTGGTGTTTCCCGAGTTTCAGTTGCTCGATGCCACCGGGCCTGCCGACGTGTTCGCCGCGGTGGACGAGCATTTACCGGCAACTGGCCGACCGGCCTACTTGTTGCAGGCGATATCGCTACTGGGCGGTCTGATCGCCTCCAGCAGCGGGCTGGCGATGGCGACCCAGCCGTTGCCGGAACCGCAGCAACTGGTCGGCTGTACCTTGCTGGTGGCGGGTGGACATGGTGTGCAGCGCGCCTTACAGCAGGGGCAGCTCACTCGGTGGTTGGGACAGGCCGGGCCGCTGGCAGCACGCTGTGCCTCGGTGTGTACGGGCGCCTTTCTGCTGGCGCAGGCCGGTTTGATGACGGGCCGCAAGATGGTCACCCACTGGCGTTATGCCGAGTTGTTGCAGCGGCTGTACCCGGGCGTGGAGATCCTGCATGACAGCCTGTTCATCCGCGATGGGGCCTTCTACAGCTCGGCTGGGGTTACGGCGGGGCTGGATCTTTGCCTGAGCCTGGTGGAGGACGACCACGGGCGTGACGTTTCGCTACAGGTGGCCAAGGGGCTGGTGATGTACCTGAGACGGCCCGGCGGGCAGCGTCAGTTCAGTGCCGAGCTGCTGGCCCAGCAGGCGCCTGCCGAGGGCATGATGCAAGGCTTGCTGATGGAGCTGCGCAAGTCCCTGGCTAGCCCTTGGGACGTGGAAAGCATGGCGACCTTCACTAACATGTCGCCGCGTACCTTGCATCGGCATTGTCAGGCCGAACTCGGAGTGACGCCGGCTCGGCTGCTGCTGCACCTGCGTCTGGAATGCGCTTGCCAATTGCTGGAGGCGGGAGAAGCGTCGCTCAAGCGCGTGGCGCTGCGCAGCGGCTTCAGCAACGAGTACAACCTGCGACAGGCGTTCTCCCGGGCGTTGGGGGTAACGCCCGGGGAGTATCGTCAGCGCTTCTGTCGCTGAGGTATGCCGGGGCGCGCCCCTCTCGGACGATCAACCGCGATGCTGGGAGCGGAAGTGCTCGATCAGCCCCTGGGTGGAGGCATCGTTGGCCGGCTCGGCAGTGGCGCCGGTGAGGCGTTGATAGACCTCCTTGCCCATTTCCTTGCCCAGCTCCACGCCCCACTGGTCGAAGGCGTTGATGCCCCAGATGGCGCTCTGCACGAATACCTTGTGCTCATACAGCGCCACCAGCGCACCGAGGTTGAACGGGGCGATGCGGTTCATCACCAGAATGTTGCTCGGGCGGTTGCCAGGGATCACCTTGTGCGGCGCCAGACGTTGCACTTCATCTTCGGCCATGCCCTTGGCACGCAGTTCGGCCTCTGCCTCTTCGCGGGTCTTGCCCTGCATCAGCGCCTGGGCCTGCGACAGGCAGTTGGCGAACAGCCACTGGTGGTGGTCGGACAGCGGGTTGTAGCTGTTGACCGGGACGATGAAGTCCGCCGGCACCAGCAGGCGGCCCTGGTGCAGCAACTGGTGGTAGGCGTGCTGGCCATTGCAACCGACGCCACCCCAGATGATCGGCCCGGTGGTGATGTCCAGCGCGCTGCCGTCCTGGCGCACGCTCTTGCCGTTGGACTCCATGTCGAGCTGCTGCAGGTGCTTGGTAAAGTTGCGCAGGTAGTGGTCGTAGGGCAGGATCGCCTGGCTCTGCGCGCCCCAGAAGTTGCTGTACCAGATGCCCAGCAGGGCCATCAGCACCGGCATGTTCTCGGCCAGTGGCGCCTGGGTGAAGTGCTCGTCCATGGCGTAGGCACCGGCCAGCAGCTCCTTGAAGTTGGACACGCCGATGGCCAGGGCGATGGGCAGGCCGATGGCTGACCACAGCGAGTAGCGCCCACCGACCCAGTCCCACATGGGGAAGATGTTCTCCTCGCGGATGCCGAACTCGACAGCGGCCTTGCGGTTGCTGGTCACCGCGATGAAATGGCGGTGCAATTCCTCTTCAGGGCCACCCATGGCCAGGTACCAGTCACGCGCGGCCAGGGTGTTCTTGAGCGTTTCCAGAGTGCCGAAGGATTTGCTGGAGACGATGAACAAGGTAGTTTCCGGATCGAGGCGGGCGGTCAGCTCACGGAACTCGCTGCCGTCGATATTGGCCAGGTAGTGGCAGCGCACACCGCGCTGGGTGAAGGGGCGCAAGGCTTCGGAAACCAGTTGCGGGCCGAGGAAGGAGCCACCGATGCCGATGTTCACCACTTCCTTGATCGGTTTTTCGCTGTAGCCGCGCCACAGCCCGCTGTGCACACGGGTGACCAGTTCGGTCATCTGGTACAGCACGCGATGCACCTCGGGGATGATGTCCTCGCCGTCCACCACCAGGCGCCGACCTACCGGGCTGCGCAGGGCGGTATGCAGGGCGGCGCGCTGCTCGGAGGCGTTGACCTGCTCGCCGTTGTACAGCGCCTCGATGGCATCGCCCAGGCGCGCCTGCTCGGCGAGCTGGATGAGCAGATCCAGGCTGTGTTCGTTGATCAGATTCTTCGAGTAATCGAGCAGCAGGCCGCAACTGTCCAGCGAGAAGCGCTGGAAACGGCGGGGATCGCTGGCGAAGGCCTCACGCATGCTGAAACCGGCCATCTCCTCGCGGTGCTGGCGCAGGGCCTGCCAGGCGGGCAGGGTGGTAACGTCGTGAGGCTGTTGATAGTAGGCCATCGGAACTCCTGATCCGCAAAAGCAAAAAGGCCCGGATTCGTCCCGGGCCATGAAAGTGTAACCGCCTGGCTTTGGATGCAGCTACTGGCCCGGCAGTTCAACCAGAAGGTTGTCGATCAGGCGCGTCTTGCCCAGGTGTGCGGCGGTCAGTATCACCAGGTGACGGTCGTCGATGACGGCTGGACGCAGGCTGATGGCGTTGCGGATTTCCAGGTAGTCCGGCACGAAGCCGGCCTGGCGCTGTTGCGCCTGAGCTGCCTCGATCAGGCGCTGGTAATCGCGCGCACCGCGGCGCAGCTCCTCGGCGATGGCTTGCAGGCTGCGGTACAGCGCCGGGGCGGCGGCGCGCTGCTCGGCACTGAGGTAGCCGTTGCGCGACGACAGCGCCAGGCCGTCTTCGGCGCGCTGGGTTGGCGCGCCGACGATCTGGATGGGCATGTCGAGGTCGCGTACCAGGGTACGGATCACCGCCAGTTGCTGGTAGTCCTTCTCGCCGAATACGGCGATATCCGGCTGCACCATGTTGAACAGCTTGGTCACCACCGTGGCCACACCCTCGAAATGCCCCGGGCGGCTGGCACCGCACAGGCCTTCGGACACGCCCTGCACCATCACCCGCGTCTGGCCGGCCATGCCCTGTGGATACATTTCGCTGACATCCGGGTGGAACAGCAGGTGGCAGCCTGCACCGAGCAGCTTCTCCTGGTCGGCGGCCAGGGTGCGCGGGTACTTGTCGAGGTCTTCAGTGGGGCCGAACTGCAACGGGTTGACGAAGATGCTGGCAACCACGAAGTCGGCGCGCTGGGCAGCGATCTGCACCAGCGAGACATGCCCGGCATGCAGGTTGCCCATGGTCGGCACGAAACCGATGCGTTTGCCCTCGGCGCGAGCCTGGGCGATGGCGGCGCGCAGCTCGCGCAGGGTGGTAACGGTGTTCATGCGGAGAAACCATGTTCGGCAGCGGGGAAGCTGCCGTCCTTGACGGCCTTGACGTAGGCGCCGATGGCGTCGGCAATGCTGCCCTGGCCGTCCATGAAATTGCGCACGAACTTGGGCGTGCGCCCCGACAGCGACAGGCCGAGCATGTCGTGCTGCACCAGCACCTGACCATCGGTGGCGTTACCGGCACCGATGCCGATGACCGGAATCTGCACTGCCTGGGTGATCTCGGCGGCCAGCTCGCTGGGCACGCATTCGAGCAGCAGCATGGCGGCGCCGGCCTGTTCCAGGGCCATGGCATCGGCACGCATCTGCCGCGCCTGGGCTTCCTGGCGGCCCTGCACCTTGTAACCGCCGAGCAGGTTCACCGCCTGCGGGGTCAGGCCCAGGTGCGCGCATACCGGCACGCCGCGTTCGGCCAGCAGGCGGATGGGTTCGGCCAGCCAGCCTGCACCCTCGAGCTTGACCATATGCGCGCCGGCTTGCATCAGCGCGGCGCTGTTGAGCAGTGCCTGTTCGGTGGTGGCGTAGGCCATGAACGGCAGGTCGGTGATGATCAACGCGCCCTGATTGCCGCGTTTGACACAGGCGGTGTGGTAAGCCATGTCCGCGACGCTGACCGGCAGGGTGCTGTCGTGGCCTTGCAGTACCATGCCCAGGGAGTCGCCGACCAGCAGCACGTCGACACCGGCCTGGCTGGCGACCTGGGCGAAGGTGGCGTCATAGCAGGTCAGCATGACGATCTTCTCGCCGTTTTGCTTGCAGCTCTGCAGGGTGGTCAGGGTGACGTCAGGCATTTCAAGGGTCCTCGCTCAGGCCTGGTATACGGCTTCTAACCGGCAGCAATCCGGCCTGGATTGGCATAAAGGTGCACCCGGCAGTGGGCGACGGGACGCCTATAGTCCCGATGGGGGGGCATGAAGTCAATTGCAGGTGTTACCGCCCTGTTACTGGCGTTACCGCCAATGCCAGAGGGATGCACTCGATGGGGGCTGTCGCCTGGATACATGGGGCGCGCAGCCAGGGCTCTAACAGGCTGTTGAAAAACTATCTGCGTTGCCTGGCCGTCGTTAAAAACAGCCTCAAAATGCTCATTTACAGCACGTAAACTGCGCTTTTTCGGCTGTTTTTGCCTAGGCCAGCCTGCCTCGTCTACGTTTTTCAACGGCCTGCTAATCGGTCAGGCGTTCCAGCCCGGTGAAGGGGCAGGCGGCGAGTAGTTCGGGCAAGCTTCGGCCATCGGGCAGCAGCAGCTCGGGCGCCAGCTCGGCCAGTGGGTAGAGCACGAACGGGCGGGCCTGCATGTGGTAGTGCGGCACGGTGAGGCGTTCGTCGTCGATCAGCCGTTGGCCGAACAGCAGGATATCCAGGTCCAGGGTGCGTGGGCCCCAGCGCTCGGCCTTGCGCACGCGCCCCTGTTCCTGCTCTATGCGCTGCAAGGCATCGAGCAGTGTCCAGGGCTGCAGCTCGGTATCCAGCGCGGCCACGGCATTGACGTAGCGTGGCTGGTCGGGCGGGCCCAGCGGGTCGCTGGCATACAGCGAAGAGTGAGCGACCAGATGGCTCTGTGGTAGTTGAGCCAGGGCGGCGAGCGCGCTGTGCAGTTGCAGGCGGGGCGTGTCGAGATTGCTGCCCAGGCCGATGTAGACCCGTTCCATCACTCGGCGCTGCCAGTGTTCTCGGCACCACGCTTGCGTCGGCCACCGCTACGCCGGCGCTTGCGCGGCGCGCTGCCTGCCGCTTCCGGCTTGCCGGCCAGGTCACGGATCATCTGCCGGCGCTGGCTGTCGGCGGCATGCTGATATTCCGTCCACCACTCACCCAGGCCTTCGGTGTCCTCGCCGGCACGTTCGCGCAGCAGGAGGAAGTCGTAACCGGCGCGGAAGCGTGGATTCTCCAGCAACAGGTCGGCGCGCTTGCCGCTGCGTCGTGGCAGGCGCTCCTGCATGTCCCAGATCTCGCGAATCGGGATGGTGAAGCGCTTGGGGACGGCGATGCGCTGGCATTGCTCGACGATCAGCGTGTGGGCGGCTTCCTGCATGGCGGGAATCGGCGGCATGCCCTTGCTCTGCAATTGCAGCACGCGCGCCGGCAGGGCGGGCCAGAGCAGGGCGGCGAAGAGGAAGGCGGGGGTGACCGACTTGCCCTCGTGGATGCGGTCGTCGGTGTTGATCAGCGCTTCGCGGATCAGCTTCTCGGTGTATTCGGGGTTGCGTGCGAGCGCCTCGCCGCTGGCCGGGAACAACTGGGCGAAGAGGTCATGCTCGACCAGCAGGTCGAAGGTGTATTCGGCGTAACCGGAGAGGAACAGCTTGAGCACTTCGTCGAACAGGCGCGCAGCGGGGATGTCACGTAGCATCGGCGCCAGGCGACGGATCGGCGCGGCGCTGTGCTTCTCGATGTCGAAATCCAGCTTGGCGGCGAAACGTACCGCGCGCAGCATGCGCACCGGGTCTTCCAGGTAACGCTGCTCCGGGTCGCCGATCAGGCGTACCAGGTGGTTGCGCACGTCATGCATGCCACGGGCGTAGTCGAGGATGTGTTCCTGGGTCGGGTCGTAATACAGCGCGTTGATGGTGAAGTCGCGGCGCTGGGCATCGTCTTCCAGGGTGCCGTAGACGTTGTCACGCAGGATGCGCCCGCTCTCGTGGCGTGCGGCCTGGTTGCTGTTTTCCTCGTCCTCGCCCTGTGGGTGATTGGCGCGGAAGGTGGCGACCTCGATGATCTCGCGGCCGAAATGCACGTGCACCAGCTTGAAGCGACGGCCGATCACCCGCGCATTGCGGAACTCGGCGCGCACCTGCTCGGGGGTGGCGCTGGTGGCCACGTCGAAATCCTTGGGATCGAGATCCAGCAGCAGGTCGCGCACGCAGCCACCGACCAGATAGGCCTGATAACCGGCGCGCTGCAGGCGCTCGACGACGCTGATGGCGTGACGGCTGATCTCGTTACGCTTGAGCGGGTGTTGGTTATTGCTCAGCACTTCGGGCGTGCTGCGAGGGCGGGGTACGCGGCGCAGGGGCGAGCGGAAGGACGTAAACAGCTTTTTCAGCATGGGATGCACTGTGTGGAGGCGTGACCGGCCAGACGAAACGATGACCGCATGATTGCAGCGGATTCTAGCATCGTGTCGGGAGAAGATGTGTAGAGGGGCGGCAGGCGGGGATCCGGGAACCGGAAGCTACTGGGGGAGCCTAAGCTCCCCCCCAAGTTGGTGCGTGCTTCTTTTTTATTGTTATTGAGGGCCTGTTGTTCTTGTTGTGTGGCCCTTCCCGGCTTGCCGTGGCTTACCGGGTGCTCCCCAGAGCGGGGAGCCAATAGCAAACGGATTTCTTTGGACGCTGATGTTGCCATTACCAACCAGTTCCGGCGCTGCCTGAAGGCAGTTTTGTTGTTCTCAGCCTGGCTGCAGGGGCGAACCCCTCGCGGCAACTCCTCTCCAAAAGAATCAGTTAGCTGCGCCTCCGTACCTTGTTGTTCTTGTTGTTCTGGAGTCGTTACGTCTTGTTCTTGTTATGGGTCACTGCTTGTTATTGTTGTTGTGCCAGAGATAAAGCAGATGCCGTGCCAGTTTTTTAAAAGCCTTGTAAATCAAGGGCTTGAGGATTCTGTTGGCAGGGAGGGCGAAAAAAAAGCCGGTTTTTCGTTACCTTTGAACCCGGCTTCTGTTACGAAATATTGAAGCGGTAACAGCCTGCGGAACCTCCGCTTGACCAGGCTGTCACCGTGCAGCTTTGTCAAGGGGCGTTGGTGGCGCCCGATTTGCGCCGCGGGATGCCCAGGCGCTGACGGCGCTCCCACAGGCACTTGCGGCTGATGCCCAGTTTGCGCGCCAGCTCGGTTTCGGTCATGTGATCCTGATGTTCGAGCACGAAGTGCTGGAAGTAGTCTTCCAGCGACAGGTCTTCGGTGGGCTCGTGGCTGGCGTTACCCTGGCCCGAGGCCATGGCGGCCAGGTCGAAGTCGTCGTCGTCGAGATCGTCCAGCTCGACATCGATGCCCAGCAGCTCGGCGGAAATCTCCGAGCCCTCGCACAGGATCACCGCGCGCTCGATGGCGTTTTCCAGTTCGCGCACGTTACCCGGCCAGGGGTAATGACGAATGGCCTGTTCGGCATCGTGGGCGAAGTGCAGCGGTTCGCGCCCCATGCGCGTGTACTGGCGCACCAGGAAGGCCTGGGCAATCTCGATCACATCGTGCCCGCGCTCACGCAGCGCCGGCAGCTTGAGGGCGATGACGTGCAGGCGGTAATAAAGGTCTTCGCGGAACTGGCCGGTCTTGGCCAGCGTCTTGAGGTCGCGGTGGGTGGCGGCGATCAGGCGTACATCCACCTTCTGCGACTGTACCGAGCCAACCCGACGAATTTCCCCTTCCTGCAGCACGCGCAGTAGGCGCGCCTGGGCCTCGAGTGGCAGCTCGCCGATCTCGTCGAGGAACAGGGTGCCGCCGTCGGCAGCTTCCACCAGGCCGGTGCGGCTGGCGCTGGCGCCGGTAAAGGCACCCTTCTCGTGGCCGAACAGTTCGGACTCGATCAGGGTTTCCGGGATCGCCGCGCAGTTCACCGAGATCAGCGGCGCCTTGGCGCGGCGGGAGAGGTTGTGCAGGGCGCGGGCGACCAGTTCCTTGCCGGTACCGGACTCGCCCTGGATCAGCACGTTGGAGTCGGTGGGGGCGACCTTGCGGATCTTGCCGTACAGATCCTGCATGGCGGCGCAGGAGCCGATGATGCCGATGTCGCCGTTGGCGTTGTCCGTGGCCTTTTCGGCAGCGCCGCTACGCGATGCGCTGACCACGGCTGGCGCCGGTGCGCTCTTGGCTTCCTGGCGGTCGCGCAGGATACGCGCGACGGCTTGCAGCATCTCGTCGTGGTCGAAGGGCTTGGCGATATAGTCGACGGCGCCCATCTTCATCGAGTCCACCGCCGAACGCAGGCTGGCGTAGCTGGTCATGATCAGCACGGGTGTGCCTTCGCCCAGCTTGATCAGCTCGGTGCCGGGGGCGCCGGGCAGGCGCAGGTCACTGACGATCAGGTCGAAGCTGGGGATGCTGTAACGCTCCTGGGCTTCCTGTACCGAGCCAGCTTCGCTGACTTGGTACTGATTGCGTTCGAGCAGGCGGCGCAGGGCAGAGCGGATAATGGTTTCGTCTTCGACGATAAGGATATGTGGCATCAATTCGGTCTCTCGACGGTCACTTGAGGGACTGCCGGTGGCAACCCTTCTGTCGCTGTTTACATCGCTACGGACGTCGCCTCGACATGCCTTGGCAGGGTGATCCGGAAACGAGTGCCCAGTTGGCGCTCGGGATCGGCCGGGCTGTCGATTGTTATCTGTCCATAATGCTCTTCCACGATCGAATAGACCAGCGCAAGGCCCAGTCCGGTACCTTCACCCGGATCCTTGGTGGTGAAGAACGGCTCGAACAGACGGTCGAGGATGGCCTTGGGAATACCACTGCCCTCGTCCTCGACTATCAGGTCGACGGTATGCTCGCTGGCCTCGCTGCGCACGCGGATGGCACCACCGGGCGGCGAGGCGTCGCGGGCGTTGGAAAGCAGGTTGATCAGCACCTGGGCCAGGCGCTGCGGGTCGCCATAGGCCCAGTGCTGCGGGTCGCACAGGTTGTAGAACTGGATGTCGAAGTTGCGTTTGTTCAGCGACAGCAGGCCGATGGCATCCTGCGCTACGTCGGCCAGGCACACCGGCTCGTCGTTGCGCTGGTGGCTGCCGGAGTGGGCGAAGCTCATCAGCGACTGGACGATACGCGACACGCGCTTGGTCTGCTCGAGGATCTGCCCGCTGATCTCGGTCAGCTCGGCATCGGCCTCGCGTTCTTCGCGCAGGTTCTGCGCCAGGCAGGCGATGCCGGTGATGGGGTTGCCGATCTCGTGGGCCACACCGGCGGCCAGGCGGCCGATGCTGGCCAGGCGCTCGGAGTGCACCAGTTTGTCACCGAGCATCTGAGTTTCGGTCTGATCCTCCACCAGCAGCACCAGGCCACTGTTACCGGGGGCCAGGGGCTCGTTGATCGCCGCCTTGTGCAGGTTCAGCCAGCGGGTCTGGCCGTCCAGCGCCAGGTGCTGCTTGTGCAGGTGCTGGTCGGGGCGTTCGATGAAGTTCTGCAGCAGGCTCTGCCAGGGCTCGGCCAGGGCGCTCAGGCGCGAACCGACGATACGCTGGGCGGGAATCTCGGTGAGCTCTTCCATGGCCCGATTCCACATCAGGATCTCCTGATCCTTGGCCAGCGAGCAGACGCCCATGGGCAACTCCTGCAGGGTCTGGCGGTGATAGCGGCGCAGGGCGTCGAGTTCGGCGGCCAGGCCAGTGAGGCGCGACTGGTAATCCTCCAGGCGGCTTTCGATGAAGTGAATGTCCTCGGTGACGTAACCCTCGGAGCCGGACTTGTAGGGCAGGAAGGTCTCGACGATGTCCTGCGCCACGCTCGGCCCCATCAGGCCGGAGAGGTTGGCCTCGATGCGATCACGCAGACGGCGCAGGGCATAGGGACGGCTTTCGTCGAACGGCAGGTGCAGGTCGCGCAGTGCCTGTTGCACTTCGCGCTGGGCGGTCTTGGCGCCGAGCGGTTTGGCCAGTTGCGCGGCGAACTCCTGCGGGGTAACGGCGAGCAGCTCGCGGCGTTGCGGGCGGCGCACGTTGTCCACTGCACAGGCTTCGGCGGCACTCTTTTCCTCGGGGCTGGCTTCGGTGAACAGCGACACCAGGGTGAAGGCCAGCACGTTGGCGGCCAGCGAGGCGATGGCCGCCAGGTGCCAACTGGCGTCGTCGAGCACGTAGATGACATCGAACAGCGGCAGATAGAAGCCTTCCAGATTGCCCAGCAACGGCAGCAGCATGGTCACCGCCCAGACGCTGATGCCCGCCAGCAGGCCGGCGAGGAAGCCGCGGCGGTTGGCCGTCTGCCAATACAGCACCGAGAGCACGCCCGGGAGGAACTGCAGGGTGGCGACGAAGGCGACGATGCCCAGGTTGGCCAGATCCTGCTGCGCGCCGAGCAACAGGTAGAAGCCGTAGCCGGCCATGATGATGGCGATGATCAGGGCGCGGCGCGTCCATTTCAGCCAGCGGTAGATATTGCCTTCGGCCGGCGGCTGGTACAGCGGCAGCACCAGATGGTTGAGCGCCATGCCTGAAAGCGCCAGGGTCGAGACGATGATCAGGCCGCTGGAGGCCGACAGCCCGCCGACGTAGGCGAGCAGCGCCAGTGTGGGGCTGTTCACCGCGATGCCCAGGCCGAGGGTGAAGTATTCCGGGTTGGTGGTGGCGCCGAGCTTGAGGCCGGCCCAGAGGATCAGCGGCACCGCCAGGCTCATCAGCAGCAGGAACAGCGGCAGGCCCCAACTGGCGCTGACCATCGCGCGCGGGTTGAGGTTCTCGGTGAAGGTCATGTGATACATGTGCGGCATGACGATGGCCGAGGCGAAGAACACCAGCAGTAGCGTGCGCCAGGGGCCTTCCTGCAGCGGCGTGTGTAGGGTGGAGAGTGCTGCCTGGTTCTGCACCAGCCAGATCTCCAGCTCGCGCGGGCCGCCGAACACGTGGTACAGCGCGTAGAAACCGATGATCCCCAGCGCCCCCAGCTTGACCAGCGACTCGAAGGCGATGGCGAACACCAGTCCCTCGTGCTTCTCACGGGTGGCGATATGGCGTGCACCGAAGAGGATGGTGAACAGGATGATCAGCGCGCAGTAGCTCAGCGCCACCTTCTCTTGCAGCGGCTCGCGGCTGAGGATGCCCACCGAATCGGCCACCGCCTGGATCTGTAAGGCCAGCAGCGGCAATACGCCAATCAGCATGAACAGGGTGGTCAGCGCCCCGGCCCAGGTGCTGCGAAAGCGGAAGGCGAACAGGTCGGCCAGCGAGGACAACTGGTAGGTGCGGGTGATGCGCAGGATGGGGTAGAGCAACACCGGCGCCAGCAGGAAGGCCCCGGACACCCCCAGGTAACTGGCGAGAAAGCCATAGCCATACTGATAGGCCAGGCCCACCGTGCCATAGAAGGCCCAGGCACTGGCGTAGACGCCCAGCGACAGGGTGTAGGTCAGGGGGTGGCGGATGATCGCGCGCGGGATCAGCCCATGCTCGCTGACCCAGGCCACGCCGAACAGCGCCAGCAGGTAGCCGGCGCTGATCAGCACCAGTTCGCTCAGACTAAAGCTCATCGGCATCACGTTGGCTCTGCAGGATGAAGGTGACGACGATGAGGATCAGCCACAGCAGATAGGGCCGGTACCAGGCACCGTTGGGGTCGATCCACCAGTCCATGATGGCCGGGGAGAACAGATAGATCCCCACCACCAGGATCAGAACCAGTCGGTAGATATACATGTGGCAACTCGTCGGAAGATGCCCCGATGGTAAAGGAAGCGGCGCGCTTCAAGCCACAAACTTGAGGCTTACCCTAGGGTGCGCTGTGCGCACCGAGACCGTACACGGTTCGCTTGGCGGATCGGTGCGCGCAGCGCACCCTACCTCAATTGCGCTTCGGCCAGGGTGCGGCTGCGCGGGATGCGGCTGGCGTCCCAATGAGCGATGCCCCAGGCCAGCAGTTCTGCAGGCGCGGCGCCCTGCAGTTCGGCCGGTGGTTGCTGCCCCAGCGCGCGCAGGGCGCGCAGCAGCAGCGGCCCGGCCTCGTCAGCGGCCAGGGGCGGGGAGCGGTAGCTCTTGCCCAGCTTGTGCCCGTCCGGCTGGATGATCAGCGGCACGTGCAGGTAACGTGGTTGCGGCAGGCCGAGCAGCTCCTGCAGATAGAGCTGGCGCGGAGTGGAGTCGAGCAGGTCGGCGCCGCGCACCACATCGGTCACCCCCTGCCAGGCATCGTCCAGCACCACGGCGAGCTGATAGGCGAACAGGCCATCACGGCGGCGAATCACGAAATCCCCCACCTCGCGCCCCAGATGCTGGCCGAACTCGCCCTGCACGCGGTCGTTGAAGCGATACTCCAGCTCCGGCACACGCAGGCGGATGGCCGCATCCTCATCGGCATGGCAGGCGTTGCGGCAGAAACCGGGGTAGATGCCGGCATAACCTTCCAGTTGCTTGCGCGAGCAGACGCAGGCGTAGGCCAGGCCCTGGGCGAACAGGCGGGCGATCACCGCAGCGTATTCGGCGTGGCGCTCGCTCTGGCGTACCAGCGTGCCATCCCACTCGAAGCCATAGGTCTCCAGGGTACGCAGGATGGCATCCTGGGCACCGGGCATTTCCCTTGGCGGGTCGAGGTCTTCCATGCGCAGCAGCCAGCGGCCACCGACGGCGCGGGCATCGAGGTAGGAGGCGAGGGCGGCGACCAGCGAGCCGAAGTGCAGATAACCGCTGGGCGTGGGGGCGAAACGCCCGATATAGGCAGTGTTCGTCATGGCGCGTCAGTAACGGAAGCCAGAAACACAACGGGGCGCCTGAGCGCCCCGTCGACAGATCAGGAACCGATCTGTTTTTCCTTGATTTCCGCCAACGTCTTGCAATCGATGCACAGCGTGGCGGTGGGGCGGGCTTCCAAACGGCGAATGCCGATCTCGACACCGCACGACTCGCACCAGCCGTAGTCGTTGTCTTCGATCAACTGCAGGGTCTCGTCGATCTTCTTGATCAGCTTGCGCTCGCGGTCACGGGCGCGCAGTTCCAGGCTGAATTCCTCTTCCTGGCTGGCACGGTCGGCCGGATCGGGGAAGTTGGCGGCTTCGTCCTGCATGTGGTGCACGGTGCGGTCGACTTCCTGCATCAGTTCCAGCTTCCACTTGTTGAGGATGCTGGTGAAGTGAGCGCGCATCGAGTCGCTCATGTATTCCTCGCCCTTCTTCTCTTGATAGGGCTCGAAACCACGAATCAGCTGGCTGGCGCTTTGTGCTTTATCTTTTGTCGGCATGGATGACGCCTCTCACTCTCTCGAATCCATTACGCAGGTTTGTTCCATGGCCAAGCGAATATCAGCCCTGCGTCTGCAAGCGGGCGAACTTACCAGATCGAATCAGGGCGCGCTACTCCCGGTTGTCCATGCGGTGGCGGGTTGTGAACGAAAGCTGCATGGGCACGCGCTGCAGGCGTAACGGCAGGCTTCGGCGGGGTTGAAAGGTGCAGTCGTTGCGCTTGCCGCCCGGCCTGCACGCCCTGCTAGAATCCGCCGCTCGCAATCTTGAAGACAGACCCATGGCCCAGCTCTACAGCGCGCGCAGTCGCGCCATCGAACCCTTCCACGTGATGGCCTTGCTGGCGCGCGCCAACGAGTTGCAGGCTGCCGGGCATGACGTCATTCACCTGGAGATCGGCGAGCCGGATTTCACCACCGCCGAGCCCATCATCCGCGCCGGCCAGGCCGCCCTGGCCGCCGGGCACACGCGCTACACCGCTGCGCGTGGCTTGCCGCAACTGCGCGAGGCCATCGCCGGCTTCTACGCCGAGCGTTATCGGTTGAGCATAGACCCACAACGCATTCTGGTGACGCCAGGCGGCTCCGGAGCGCTGCTGCTGGCCGCCAGCCTGCTGGTGGATCCGGGCAAGCACTGGCTGCTGGCCGATCCCGGTTACCCCTGCAATCGCCACTTCCTGCGCCTGGTCGAAGGCGCCGCGCAACTGGTGCCGGTCGGCCCCGATGTGCGTTACCAGCTCACCCCGCAACTGGTGCAGCGCCACTGGGATACCAGCAGCGTCGGCGCCCTGGTGGCCTCGCCGGCCAACCCCACCGGCACCTTGCTGCACAAGGACGAGCTGGCGGCGTTATCCACCTGCCTCAAGCAGCGCGGCGGCCATCTGGTGGTGGACGAGATCTACCACGGCCTGACCTATGGCTGCGATGCGCCCAGCGTGCTGGAAGTCGACGACGAGGCCTTCGTGCTCAATAGTTTCTCCAAATATTTCGGCATGACCGGCTGGCGCCTGGGCTGGCTGGTGGCGCCCGAGGCGGCGGTGCCTGAGCTGGAGAAGCTGGCGCAGAACCTCTACATCAGCGCACCGAGCATGGCCCAGCACGCCGCGTTGGCCTGCTTTGAGCCGGATACCCTGGCCATCCTCGAAGAGCGCCGCCACGAATTCCAGCGCCGCCGCGACTACCTGCTGCCGGCACTGCGTGAGCTTGGCTTCGGCATCGCCGTGGAGCCGGAAGGCGCCTTCTATTTATATGCCGACATCAGCGCCTTTGGCGGCGACGCCTTCGCCTTCTGCCGCCACTTCATCGAAACCGAGCACGTCGCCTTCACCCCGGGCCTGGATTTTGGTCGTTACCAGGCCGGGCACCACGTACGCTTCGCCTACACGCAGAACATCGAGCGCCTGCAGCAGGCCGTCGAACGTATCGCCCGTGGCCTGAAAAGCTGGCAGCCCGATGCGCTTTGATCCGCCGCTGGAAGAAGGGCGCCTGCTGCGCCGCTACAAGCGCTTTCTCGCCGATATCGAGACGGCCAGCGGCGAGCAGATGACCATTCACTGCGCCAACACCGGCTCGATGCTCAACTGCATGAGCGAAGGTTGTCGGGTGTGGTTCAGCCGCAGCAACGACCCCAAGCGCAAGCTGCCGGGCAGTTGGGAGATCAGCGAAACCCCGCAAGGGCGCCTGGCCTGCATCAACACCGCGCGGGCCAACGCCCTGGTGGAAGAAGCGTTGCGCGCCGGGCTGATCAGCGAGCTGGCCGGTTTCACCGCGCTCAAGCGTGAAGTGCCCTATGGCGTGGAGAACAGTCGTGCCGACTTTCGCCTGGACTACGCCGAGGGGGCCGTCTTCGTGGAGGTGAAGAGCGTCACCCTGGGCTTCGACGGCAGCGACATTGCCGCCTTCCCCGATGCCGTGACCCTGCGTGGTGCCAAGCACCTGCGCGAACTGGCGGCGCTGGCGCGGGTCGGGGTGCGCGCCGTGCAACTGTATTGCGTGAACCTCTCCGGCATCCGCGCCGTGCGCGCCGCCGAGGAGATCGACCCGGCCTACGCCGCCGGCCTGCGCGAGGCCAAGGCCGCCGGAGTGCAGGTGCTGGCCTACGGCGCCGAACTCAGCCCTGAGGGCATCGCCCTGGTGCGGCGGCTGGACGTACAGCTCTGACCATCCGCTGCCTTGCCAAGCCCGGCATGCCTCCGTATGGTGCAAAATCGCCTGATTCGGAAGCCACCTAATGAATGCGCCGCTCTGCCCAGACGCGCGTCTTGTTGCCGACCTATGACTGCCCTCAATCATTCCCGCCCACTGGCCTTCGGCGGCCTGATACTGGCCAACCTGTGCTGGTCCGGCAATGCCCTGGTGGCGCGCGCCTTCGCCGGTGAGATCACGCCCTTCACCCTGTCGTTCTGGCGCTGGTGCCTGGCCTTGGCGCTGCTGCTGCCCTTCGTTGCCTTGCCGCTATGGCGCCACCGCGCCGCGTTGCGCCATGCCGGTTGGCGCCTGCTGGTGCTCGGTGCCCTGGGCATCACCGGCTACAACACCTTGCTCTACAGCGCGGCGCAGACCACGGCGGCCATCAACATCTCCCTGGTCAACACCTGCCTGCCACTGGTGACCTTCATTGGCGCCGGGCTGCTGCTCGGCGAGTGGCCGGCGCGCCGTGCCTGGTGGGGCATGGCCGTGGCCGTAATGGGCCTGGCGGTGCTGATCGGCCAGGGCCAGTGGAGCCGCCTGGCGGGCCTGTCGTTCAACCAGGGCGACATGATCATGCTGCTGGCGGTGGTGGACTGGTCGCTCTACTCGCTGTTGTTGCGGCGCTGGTCGGCCTATCTGCAACCCATTCCACCGCTGGCGCTGCTGGGCGTGTTCATCCTGCTCGGCGTGCCGCTGATCTTGCCGCTGTACCTTTATGAACTGAGCCAGGGCGCACACCTGGCGCTGAACGTCGCCAACCTTTCGGCCATCGCCTACACCGCCGTATTCGCCTCGCTGGTGGCCTACCTGGGCTGGAACCATGGCATCAAGGTGGTGGGCGCGGCCAAGGCGGCGCTGACTAATTATCTGATGCCGGTATTCACCGCGCTGTTGGGCTGGGTGCTGCTGGGCGAGAGCCTGCAGGCTTATCACTGGATCGGCGCGGCGATGATCTTCGGTGGCCTGCTGCTGGCGACCCGCCCGCGCAGGAGCGTGTAACCGAGTAGGGTGCATCACGCTTCATCGATCCACCTGGCGTAGGGTGGATGAAAAAAGCGTCATCCACCCTACGGCTATCACTCCGGCCTGAGCATCACGAAGGCTTCGCCGCCCTCGCGGTCGTGCATGATGATGAACGGCTGGCCAGCGATCATCAGCTTCGCCGGCACGCGGCGTGGTACCTCGGTGCCGGCGCTTTCGGCAGCGGCGCTGAGCAGTTGCCGGGTCAGGCTGTCGTCCTGCTGGCTGTCGGTGGTGATCACGCACTCGTGGCTGGCTTTCACCTGCAAACCCAGGCTCTTGTCGGCATTGAAGCCGACGGTGGCGAAGCCCATGTCGGTCAGATCCTCGATCCCATGCTGGCGCGCCACGCTGTGCGCCTCGGCGAAGCTTGGTGCGGTTTTCAGGCAGATATCGCGAAAGGCCTGCACCGCTGGCGAACTGATCGGCATGGGCGGCTGCGTACCCAGGCCCGCACAGGCCGAGAGCAGGGTGACGCTGGCGAACAGAGCGAGCTTCTTCATTGCATCTTCCTTAATGAGGGGGAGGTTGTTGGCACAGGTCATGGCCAAGCAATTGCGAGGCCAGCCTCTTGGCCAGGTAGGTTTCTACCACGCGGCCATCGGCGCACTCCGTCTTATGACCGATAGCGAGGCCGACGGACAACAACACGAACAGGGCCAGGCCGATATGCTGGATGGGCGTCATGACTGGGCACTCGAATAAACGATGGACGAGGATGCAGAGGCCAGCAAGGGATGACAAGTGCGCCAGTGCGCAACTCTGGTCTTTGCTTGATTGCTCCTTGATACTGCCGAACATCTTTCACGTGCAACGGAATGTCTCATGAAGAAGTGGCTAATCATCCTTCTGCTTGGCGGCGCCTTTTGGCAGTTCTACCTGAGCAAACCGGGAAACCCGTTGATCAGCAATATCGCCAGTGATGGCTCACAGATGAGCGAACCCATCATCACTCAGCCCACATCATCTACTTTCTCACCTGAAGGCCGCAGCACTTCATCCACTCTCGGCCAACCGGCGGCACAAACCACCGGCAGCCGCTACCGCTGCGATGGCCGCACGCACTGTTCGCAGATGACGTCATGCGCTGAAGCCACCTTTTTCCTGCGTAACTGCCCGGGCACGGCAATGGATGGCAATAACGACGGCGTGCCTTGTGAGCGGCAATGGTGCCGGTGAGAGACTCAGTGCAGCGTGATGGCCAGGCCGCCGAGCGCGATACGGGAGATGACCAGCCAGGCAACCGCACTGATGACCCCCAGCACGCCATAACCGACCACGATCCCCAGCGCGATCTGCTTCCACAGCCCGGCGAAGCGGTTCGCCTCATGTCGGTGGCGCATCGGCATATCGCGCTCGGCGCGCAGATCGTCGAAATCGTCTCTGTCTCTCAAGGTAGGCTCCAGGGCCGAACGGCCCGAATGGGGTAGGGCGGGGCGCTATTTTCTGGCATGGCCCGAGCGCCACACAAGCGTCGCGACAGGCCGAAAATCGTCTGGCACGGGGCCGATGTCCCCTATCCAGATGCCACGACCTAACCGCTTGATAAAACGTAAATTTATCGATGATCTGGGGTTGACAGCGGTGGGCGAGGCGCGGACAATGCGCGCCGTTGGCTACATAGCTCAGTCGGTTAGAGCGCAGCATTCATAATGCTGATGTCCCAGGTTCAAGTCCCGGTGTAGCCACCATAAATTTCAAGGGGTTAGCGCAAGCTAGCCCCTTTTTATTTGCTCCGCTTTTTGTCTCTTTCAGCCGCACTTAGAGCGAAGCTGGCTGAATATCGCTTCGTGTGAAGGTAATGGGCGTTCCGCATCGGTAGGCGTGACCTGAAAACCCGCCAAGTGCAGACTGGCGATGTAGTTGGAACGACGCACCCTGGCGAAGTAGGCTTGTGAAAGATCTGATAAAAGCCCTTCCCCCCTAGCCGTCAGGCCACGTCCGCCAGCAAACTTTCATAGGGGATACGTAGGCCGTCATGCAGGCGTCTGATCATCGCCAGGCTCAATTTTCGCTTGCGGTTCAGCACTTCGGAAACCCGGCCACTGGAGCCAATGAATGGCTCAAGGTCGCGCGGCGTCAGGCCTTGCTGATCCATGCGAAATTTGATGGCTTCGATAGGGTCGGATGGTGGCATGGGAGCGTGCTCGTCTTCGTATTTACCCACAAGCAGAGCCAGCACTTCGAGCTCATCACCTTCAGGCGTACCAATTTCTGCGCCCCACAGCTCGTCAATGCGCGCCATCGCGGCCACGTAGTCCTGCTCGGTGCGAATGGGCTTGATGTTCATCACACAGTCTCCGCGTCAATTTTGGTCGTATTGGGCATGAGTGCCAACGAAGCGCACCTTGGCCAATTGTCGTTGATAGTCGATGGCAAGAATTATCCGGTACTTGTTTCCCGCGATGTTGAACACCACTCGACCTCCCTTGAGAATGCTGGCTGTGCGCAACTCGGCCTTCAGCTCCTGTGGTGTAAGGTATGTCGCCTTCTCCATATGCCTGTACCACTCCACCATGGGTAACTGAGCATCGGCATAAGCAGGGCTGCTCTCCCAGAATGTTCTGAGCGTCCCTCTCGAAATAACATGCACTGGATTTCTCCCATTTTGGGAGATTCTAGGTTGTCCGAACCGTAAGGGCAAGGCTCGGTGACGCCAGTGATAAGGGGCGGGGCAGGGGGCGACTGATTCATGAGCGCTTCACGCAACATTTGCCGCACTGCCTCTACCATCGCCCCCTTGTGTTCGTCGCTCCTGTTACGCCCTCTTGATCTTGAACCGGCTCAGTTCACGTTGCAGCACGGAGGCGCGTTCAGACAACTCTTTCGCCGCGACCGCACAGGCTTGTGAGTTGGACTGGTTCTTCTGCGTCACTTCGTCGATTTGCTCGAGCCCGACACTCGCCTGCTGCAGCCCCGAGGCCTGCTCGCTGGAGGCCTGGTAGATCTGCGAAACCAGGCTGGAGACCGCCGTGGTGCCGGTGACGATGCCCCTGAGCGACTCGGCGGTGCGGCCGGCGATGACCATGCCGCGCTGGGTCTTGACCGAGGAATCGGCAATCAAGGCCGAGGTCTGCTGCGCGGCTTCGGCGCTGCGTGCAGCCAGGCTGCGAACCTCGTCGGCGACCACGGCAAAACCACGGCCCAGTTCACCAGCGCGGGCTGCCTCGATGGCGGCATTGAGTGCCAGCAGGTTGGTCTGGGCCGCAATGTTGTCGATGGTGGTGATGATCGCCGTGATGTCCTTGCCCGACTTGTCGATTTCCGTCATGGCGTCGATCAGCTCGCTCATCAGCTTGTCGCTTTCACCGGCATCGGCACATGAGAGCTGTGATTGATCATCGGCTTTCTTGGCATTGCCGGCATTTTCGGTGGTCTGCGCGGCCATTTGCGTCATCACCGCGCTGATCTCGGTAATCGATGAAGCCGAGTTGGAGGCACCGTCGGACAACGACTGGCTCAGCTCGCTGACCTGAGCGGAGCTACCGGCGATCTGCGTCGCACTGCGCTGCACCTCGGAAATCAGGCCATTCAAGTTGGCGACCATCTTCTCCAGGGACATACCCAGGGTGTCCTTGGGCGAGGACAGTTGCACCTGCAGATCCAGATCCCCTTCGGAGATGCGCTCGGCGACCCGCACCTGCCGTTGCAGGCTGTCCGACATATCGTTGAGGGCATAGGCGAGTTGCCCCACTTCATCCTCGGTCTTCTGCACCAGGCGCTGAGAGAAGTCACCCAGGCTGATATTGCCTGCCAGTACCGCCGCCTCGCGGATCGGCCCGACGATTCTGGCGGCTGTCAGCCACAGCGCGACCAGAGCCAGCAGGGAAATGCCCAGGCCCACGACGATCTGCCAGATGCTGTTGTCGATACTGCGTGCCTGCAGTTCCTGCTCCAGGGCAATGGCCTGGCTCATGACCACTGCTTTGGGCAAGCGAATCAACAAGGCCCAGGGCTTGCCGGTGCGGCCTAGCTGAATCGGCACCTGCACCTCGAAGTTTTCGCTGGCCGGGTTGAGCAGGCTTTCTGCATTACCCGCCTGGATGTTCTTCAATACCTTGTCCCAGGACTCGGGCAGCAAGGTCTTGAGGGCTTGCCCGATCAGATCGCTGCGTTGGCTGTCGGCCACGATCAGGCCTTGATGGCTGAGAATCGACACACTGCCTTTGCCACCGTAAAGCTCGGCGGACATCTGCTCGCTGAGCTTCTGGATAAAGGCAATGTCGAAGTCCGCCCCTACCACGCCATGGAACTTGCCATCGGCGACAATGGGCACCGACAGGGTGGTCAGCCAGACATTCTTGCCTTGCACCACGTAGGGCAGCGGATCCAGCACGCTTTCCTTGCCGGTGTCACGCGGGCCGCTGTACCAGCCACCTTTCAGCACGCCGTTGGGGTGCTTGTCCGCCGAGTCATATTCCACCAGCGGCTGCACCGCGATCTTGCCATCGGCGCTACGCGTCCAGTACGGCGTAAAGCGCCCGGTTACCGGGTTGTTACCGTCCCGATCATTGCGGAACGCCTGATCCATACCATCCAGCGCATCCGGCTCCCAGCAGGAATAAGTGCCGTTGAATTCCGGGTTATCTTTCAGAACGCTGAGCAGTACCGTATTGATCTGCTCGCGACCCATCGCCAGCGGGCTTTGCGCTGACTTGCTGGCAGCAAAGGTATTGCCCATGGTGCGCGCCGCATCCAGCGCGTTCTGCAACTTGGCTTGAATGGCGTTGGCGCGGGATTCGGCGAGGTTCTGGAGTTCTCTGAACGTCGATTTCTCGATCAGCTTGGAAACTTCTTCCGAGACATAAGCCTCATTGGCTCGCCCACTCACGAGACCATACCCAACCAGACTGGCGGATGAGAGGAACAGGCACACACCGGCGGTGGCACATATACGTACCTGTAGCGATTTGAATTTCATAATAGCCTCGGACTTTCTAAGCCTGCATAAAAGATGGCGGCATTCGGCTCCTTTGCATAAAACTTCCACATCCCAAAAGATGTCCACGGTTACCCTGCGTCAAGGACGGATAATCCTCACGATGGCTGCAATAAGTTATCCGAAGATCAACGCTGCTTATTTTGACAGCGCCTGAGCGACTGCCATAACAAGGTCAGCGATGGGTACAGACAAAGCACTGCCCGTGGACGCGTTCTTTATTGTTGCTCCCAAAAACAGAATCAATAGCGAGTACAGGTGACCTCAGATTCAATCATGGAGGTCTTGTATTAATTCATAGCATGCAAGGGCTATCTGAGATTGACGTAGGTCAAAGTGCCATTAGGTTAAGGGAGGGGGTAGTACTGAAAGATAAGACTTTCGATCTAAAGAAGAACAACTTTGGTCGCAGCAGGGCGTTGATGAGAAAAACTGAAGGGTAAGGTCTGTGAGAAGTATTTAGTTTTAGTGGGCTGGCAGGGCTTGAACTGCCGAGTTCAAACCGCTTGCGCAGTCTTTTGTGCTGGAAAGGTTTGCCTTTTTACTTAACCGACAGCACGCAAAGGCATGAACCTCATGCTCAATTTCTTCGCCTGCCTCTGCATAGGTAACCGCTAACGCGTACTCGGTCTGCAGGTTCATCCAGAATTGAGCTGAGGTGTCGAAGTAGCGGCCTAGCCGAATAGCCGTATCAGCGGTAATGCCACGACGCTTCCGCACGATGTCATTGATGGTTGGTGCCGACACATGCAGAGCGCGAGCCAGTGCGGCTGGGGTCATGCCTAGCGGCTCAAGAAACTTTTCGCGTAGCACTTCGCCAGGGTGAACGGGGCGCATGCGTTAATCCTTAACGTTAAGCGTTAAATCGATCATGCGTGGCAAGCACCGACTGAGGCCAGTGCTTTTTACCTGTCATGGATTGCCGCACCTGGCGAGTTGGCCATCAGCGCCACCAGCGCTGGAGCAGGGCGCGCAGCGAGCGCTCACCGGGGGCGGGCGGTGGGGCGAAGCGCGGTATATCGCGCAGGGCGATCCATAGGTCGCCTTGCCATTCCAGCAGGCTAATGCGCTGGCGATCCCAGGCCATCAGCGTGCGTTTTGGTTCCTGCGCGCGATGCTCCCAGGCGTCGCGCAGGGCGGGCAGCGCCTCATGAGTGAGCCAGCGGCGCAGACTACGATTCTCGGGATGGCTGAAACGGCACAGGGCACGATAAAGCGCGGATTCGCTGAGCACCTGCACAGGTTCCGTATCGCCCTGGTGAGTGCGGAAGATCACCGTGCGTACCTGGTCGTCATCCATCAGCCGGCAGATTCGCTCCGGGTGGCGATGCCCCATCAACAGGCCGAATTCCTTGGCGCAGACCCAGGGCTGGCGGTCGATCATCACGCCACGCAGCGGGCGGTTGTGGCGCATCAGCAGCAAGGGGACATAGCTTTCTTCCATAAAGGCCTCCGTGGGTTCAGGCAGGCGCGCGTCTTGGCTGATGAGTGCCATGTCAGATGCTGAGCTGCTATGCACTTTTGCCGAGTGTTGCGTTGCGGAAACCCGCTACAGACTGGGCGCACACCAGAACAGGCATCCTCCATGTGATTGCACCTATAATCGGGCGCACCAATAGAGGTGCACTCAAGCGCACTAGATGCATGTGTACATAATACATTCATCTCGTCGGATGTACATAGAACATTTATGGTTTTTTCTAATGAGCGAAGGGATTACCGATAGAGGCCTTAGATTGCTGGAAATTGCCAGCATCAAGGCCCTGGCTGAAGCGGGAAGCACTGCCTACGTACGCTGGCAGAACATAAAGAGAGGCAAGGCTCGCATCGGCGCGAACGAGATCGAGATTCTCGGGCGAGTATTTCCTAGCTATCGGTGGTGGTTGCTTACTGGCGAAGCGATGCCGGAACATGGCCAGACCAGCCCTGATTACGACGAAGACAACCGGAACCAGAGCGGCTCAAACGAAGGGTGGGACAGAAAATAAATCTGTCCCCTTTTTCCATCACGACAAGCCACGCGAGCACTGGCTCAAGCTCAATAGATGGCGCCCACATATTCAGCGTAGGGGCCAAGCGGGCAAGCCCATCGGCGAGCGGGACAAGGCACGCAACAAGCGTATCGCCAGCCCACGCGCTCGGGTTGAACATATATTTGCCCGTCTGGCACAGATGGGCGGTAAGACGATCCGCAGCATCGGTTTGGCACGCGCGCAGTTTGGTCTGACGATCAAATCAGCGGTGTACAACCTGAAAAGGATGTCGAGCCTGCTGGAGATGGCGTGAAGATGACAGCAGGCCGGTTTATCCGGCCTGCATTACCCCCATTGCGATAGGTACTGACCGCATATCCTTTGTGCTGGGCACCTCTTCACGCCTTGTGCTTAGGTCAGAATCGGGTTTTTAGAGGTGCCCTATTGGGGGTTTATGTTTAGTCAGGTCGTCGAGTAGGTTCGTACTCATTGATTCCCGGCATGTGTAGCCGACTTGCAATTTTGCTTGCCAATCGCTGGGCCTTGTCTTTTCTAAGATCACCTACCCAGTAAAGTCTTAAACCGGTATTATCTTCAAAGTACCACTTGCCGGCTTCCTCATCTAGTTGCGCATATATTGCAGGTGCTGGCTCACCCCAAGTTCCGAATTCACGAATTTTTATATCAAATAGCTTTTCGCTAGAAGCGACTGCTCTATAATCCGATGCCCAATATAAATGAATATTAGGTTGATCAGAGCGTTCGAGGCTGGCGAAAGGGAAGGCTCGGGGCTGGTCAATGCGAACGCTATCACATCTCGGCTGAATGCACATTTGATAGTCGAAGTTCTGCCCGCGACAAATAGCAACAATAGCTCCCATGGTCAGTCTTGGGGGATTATCATTAATTTTTTTATGTAGATGCGTCCGGGTAAAATCATGCAAGAAAGCCATTTCTTTTCGCCGGGCCTCTGCCTCTCCTGCGTGTCCGTAGAGTTTTGCTATAAAGCGCTTTTCTGGATTCCTTTCTTCATCTGTAAGCCCCAGTACTTCTCGAATTATTCTAACTTTATCTGGGCCATACGAACTCACGCACTGAGCAACCAGTCGCATCTGATCCTCTGAAAATCCATGATTGCTCTGCAAGGTTTCTAGACGAGAAATACAGAGTTGATGAGAAAGGTGGTTACGTACTCCTTCGGATAACATGAGGTGATAAAGGCTATCTGCTACCAACTCTAATAGGTGCATTTCTGCATCATCAGGCTTAGGGATTAGAGCCCGATGCGCGATGAATGCTGCATCTAACCCCTCATGAAACTGCCCTAATATCTGATGGGTATGCCCACGGAGCGTACCCATTGCAGAGATTGCAGCCGCAGGCAGCAACCCGGATGAAAAGCTTGCATGGTGCTCTAAAATTGCATCTGGAAGCTCATTTAGCGGAACCGCCCCCTCATTAGCATGGGAAGGTTTATTTAACACAACAATACAAGCGTGCTCAATTCTAATTAGGTGTCCATCAAATGTTACAGTCTGTTTGGGGAAATGCTCATTAAGTTTTGTTTTTATTGCTCTCTTTACAAATCTTTGCTTTGCGGCCGTATATACGACAATGAAACGCAAGCGGCCGCCATTCAAAATATCACCTTCGACTATTTGAGAGATGGCCTCGAGGCTGGCAGTATGGTCTCCTGGGCGAAGCTCCCAGTCGAGAACCAAGACGTCCGCAACTTGTGCAATAGTTTTTATTTCATTAACAAGCGCCCCCATCTCTTGGCTAGCAGGAGGCTCGACAATTGAGCAGACCACCCCCTTTTGGGCAAATAAGCGAACTAAAGCCGGCCCGTCCAGCTCATGCGCCTCATCTTCAACAAGCTCAACAAGTTCTTCAGCTTTAGCCGCTTCTTCACCCGAAACAAGGGGGCGGGCTGAGCCTATGGAGGCGAGTGGGTTGATAGGCTCAACCTCAATGGTTGTAGTATCTTGAGGTGAGACTGATCTATACGCACGGTCATCAAAGACAACAACTGTTCTAAGGAACTGCTGGACGCACTTCTTGTAGTGATCTCGCAGTAGATCTTGCTCTGCATCCACAAGGGCAGCTAGTACAACATTACTCATCCGTAAGCACCTCTTGATCAAAAAGAGAACCTTCTTCAACTACAAAGTTAACCTTCACGAGAAACCTCGGTTCATTTTCCTTTCCGGGATTCAAGAGCTGAATATCTAATCCGTCCCTTCTCAAAGACTTGCGAGATATCGCAAGTCCCATTCCACGACCATCTTGTTTCTCGCTAAAGCCAAACTCGAAAATTTGCTCTGCGTAGCGCCATTCAATTCCCGCGCCACTATTCTGAATCCATATTCCATCTGAATTTCTACCGAGCTTGATCCAGCGAGAACCCTCTGGGCGCTTGGAAACCCAGTAGCAGGCATTATCAACAATATTGATTAGTACAGGATATATTGTTGATGGATAGGCCAGTATCACGCTGGATAATAAGCTTGAGGTGGCTTCGTACTTTATTGAATGCCTGTCAAAACGATCAGAAAATACATTCTCAATATAATTTGCTATTTCCCCTCCGCTAAGTTCCATTTCGCTGCGGTACATTCGCCGATCCAATGGGGTGAACAATGAGAGGTATTCTTCCAAGTGAGCGAAGCCAGAGTGCAGTCCATTAAAAAGCCCTCTCAAGGCAGGGGTCTTTTCTGCCCAAGGTCGAAGATTACGTATGTCCTTTTTCACGCCTCTGGCCACAGCATCAAACTCATGCTGAACCACGCCAAGAGCCATGCCAATTTGAGCCCAATACATGGCATCACTCAAGTCTTCCCGAAGGCTATTGTTTTGACCTTCCAAAGCAGCACTAAAATCATCTGGAAGAAGACCATCGCTCACATCTTCACTTAGAGACTCTAGCTGCTGTCTCATATGAGAAAGAAAATCGCGCTCTTTAGTCGCAGCAAACTCGATTTTCTGCTGTAAAGATGACTGAAAATCAATTAGGTCTAGATCACTAAATTTGTCTATATTGGTTCGGTCAAAATCAGACATCGCATCTTGAACAGAATTGCGGAATCGTTGCAAGCTCAAATCAATTCCACGCTGCAGTGCGCCAGTAGATTGATTCATGCTTTCCCGCGCCGAGTCGCGATCCTTGCGAACCAGTTTCTCCATTTCCTCTTTTCTGCTATTTATGCCATCACGAAGCAGTAGTCTTCTATTTATTGCGCCTCCGCGCTCTTTGAGAACTTCGGCTAGGCAGCCTTGCAGGCGAGCCTCTAAAGGAGAATAGATTGATGCTTCTAATTCGTCTTGTAATACTCTGTATCTTGCCCAGTCCGACTCGCTGCTCTTTGATAAGCCAATGCCTCTAGGGCGACTTATTCGAGATCCATTTCTGAGACTTCCTAGTCCGTCTCTCAGCTCTCGCTCCGCTCTTTGTAGTTCGCGCCCCATAAGGTCTGGATCGCTATAAGCCATAATAGATTTCAGTCTAGAGGACAGTTTTTCCTCAAACGCCTCTGCTCGCCTCTTTGGCAAGCCATCTTCTACATCTTTAAAGAAACTATCCAGTGACTCTTGGAGCTTGGCTTTTTTCTTTGAAACCTGCTTTTCCCGCTTTTTTAATAGCTCATTTTGGCGATCCATTTCCTCTCGCATGCGATTAAATTCATCGCCCAAGGGGGCATCTTTCCTGAAAAAATCCTTAGCAAGAGACATTAAGAAGTTTTCCAAAACTGCCCTAAACTGGCGAAATGCAGCATTTTCCTGGAAACCTTCTCGACCGGCTTTCTCTCGTAAGGCTTGGTTGCTGGTATTGTCGAGGATAATAGCACCCAGCATTCTGCGGAAAGAGAAAAACCAATCCTTCGCTGCTTTGTTTCTTCGCTGTTCTATTCGGAGAAAATCATGCTCAATTTCACCATATGGCAGTATTCTAATGCCATCTCGATATACATAGAGGCCGCCATGCTTCGCCAGCTTTGCATTTAGTCGCTCATGATCGTGCGACTCTAAAAGAGACTGGTGAGAGAACCCCTGAGAGTAACCAAACCTAATTCTAAAGGGGCCACATTGTAATGGGGAGGATGCTGGGTAGCTTAGTGTATAAGAGACTGCTGGCTTGTTGAATATTTTTACAGTACCCGTAAATTTTCCATACTCATCAAAACGTCCATCAAATTGATGGTCAGCCATTTCAAAGTCTTCAGGGCAGATGAAAGCACGCTCATCTATTAGGTCGGAAAAATCTCCAATACGCTTATGATCCCTAAAGCATGCTTTAATTGGTGGAACACCAAGGTCAGGAAAAATAGTATTAGCAAAGCCGACTAGCAGGGTTTGCAGCTTGGAGGGCCTTTTGTCGCCTAGCTGCCCATCATCCTCTAAGTCTATATCCAATATGGAATCATATGGTCTTATTATGAAGTGAGTGCCAAAGCCGGCCTTCTCCACGCTCGGGTTTTCAGACCCTGTCTCGGGTGGGACGGCCATGGACAAGCCTGCATATACATCTTTGGGAGAAAATCGCATTAAAGAAAGATCAGCCTCTATCTTTGATCTGGCTTCCCCAGTAAGATTTGGTTGCAGGCTGTCTAAGCTATCTAGAATGGCATCCACCATGCCATCCATGTCTGATTTCTCTGGAAGCGTGCCAGCGTTGAAGGTCTTTACCGGGACGACAATTCTATCTAAGCCAACACCAGGGATTTCAAACAGTCCCCAGTGTACTAGAGCCGCAACCAAATCATGTAATCCATCAGCGCGGTTCGCTCGGGTTAGTACTAATACTGCTGGGCCGATAATAGCTATAGCAAGTCGTCCGATGCCTTTTTCACCTAGGACATGCCGCTCTTGCATTCCATGCTCACCAAGCCATGGTGCGGTATTTATCTTGGAGCCTAACTTGCTCTCAGTTCCTACTGTAAGCCACCGCTGCAAGAAGTCGTCATATGTCATTCCAATCCCGTTATCACGAAGGACAAACATCCTCTGCTCTCGAAGGACGTCGACCTCTACGTTACGAGCAAATGCATCATATGAATTCTTAAATAACTCGTGAATTGCGGAAGGCACGCCCGCAATCTGCTGGCGCCCCAGCATATCGACAGCCCTAGCCCTTACCTGCATTTGAGCTAGAGAGATACCTAGACCAGGTTTGAGATTTGAATCCACCATATAACTCGTCCCTGTACTGAATATTCAAATTTTTTACTACAATAGAAGTAAGTAGTAATTAAAAGCTGGTTGAAGAAATCAAAATAGCGGTTTTTACATTGGATAGAGGTTGTCTAGCTGCCGTCAGCTAAAGTACGTCACACCCCTAGATACTCAGCTATTTAGTTTTTCTTATCCGTCCTTGTGTAGCTGTAGTCGTGGAGTAAAGTATTTCGTGCGTTCATTACCACTGTACATCCCCGCCAGCCCCAATCAGCAAGAGTGGCTGCCCGCTCAGTCCAGATGCGGTTGCTAGTGAGCTTTCTATCCACCAGCTCTCCTGAGTTTTCGGGATCGTACCGTGATTTGAGCAACTATGCCAAAAACATCCGTCCACGAAGATTGTGACCTTTTTACCTGTTAAGGCGATGTCGATGTTCGAGCGCCCCAGAGTCCCAGAGCCACGACCTTAGGTCTGGAATGGGTACGATACCGTAGCCCAGCGGCAAACAGCAGCTTGCGCAGAGCCAAATCTAGGGCCGTGTCTTTAATACGCACATGCTTCATCACGACTTACCCCACTTCCGAAGGCGGTGGGAGTCTAGACAGTGGAAGCTTTGTCCTAGGTCAGGCTTGGAGTGCTGCCTTCAAGCTTGATGCAATGTTGCGCATCATTTCCGGCGGCACTGCGTTACCAATTTGTGTGGCTACTTGGCTGGCGTTCCCATGGAATACGTAGCTATCCGGGAAGGTTTGAAGTCGAGCAGCCTCTCGCAAAGTGATGGCCCGGTTTTGTTCGGGATGAGCATATCTACCCCGGGTTATATCCGTGCAGCCTGTAGTAAGTGTTGGCGCGATACTGTTCCAGGCCATACGGCCGTAGGTATCCGAGAAGGAGCCCTTCTTCGTGGTGTTCTTATGGCAAGCGAGCTGCAGATTCGGAGGTAAAGACTCACGGCCACCACCGTCAATGGGGATGTGCCGTAGACGCTCAATGTTCAGCGGCGAATGCTTGCGGGCGTAATGGAGAGGGTCAGCACCTGCTGATTCACGGCCCACGGGAGGCGATGGGAGGTCACGAATAACTTCGCCAACCGTCTTCTTGCCGGTTCGTGCAATGCTTGTCGCCTTTTCAAGCGAAACGCCTTTTGCAGCGACAAGGATCATTCGAGTGCGCCTTTGCGGGACTCCCAATTCCGACGCATCCACGCGCATCGGTTCGGCCACTACGTACCTCTCTTCGCGGAGCCAAGCAGTGAAGCCGTCGAAGATGTCGGTAGAGGCCAACCCAGGAACATTCTCTAGGAACACGAGCGAAGGCTCGAAGCGCTTGATGAACTTTTGGGACTCTTCAACTAGGTTGTTTCGGGAGTCGTCCTTGCTCTTATGGCGATTCTGGCTGCTGAAGGGCTGGCAGGGAGCGCACACCACCAACAGGTCAAGCTTGCCTGGTATGAGGTCAGCGAACTCTTCGGGGCTGGCCTCGCGGATGTCTTTCTCGAGCAAGCGTACTTCAGGGTGGTTCGCTCGATAGGTGCGACATGCGCCTGCGTCGAAATCGACAGCTCCCGCCACCTTGAACCCGGCTTGCTTCAGTCCCAAGGAGACTGCACCTGATCCGCAGAACAGATCCAGAGCAATGGGCTTTTGAGAGCGCTTGGCCATGAGGGTATCCCCAACGAAATAGTGTGTGTCCTACACCCAAAATCGTGACGGGTAACGGGAACAGAATCTGCCGGGAATACTAGGCGCAAGTAACTGTAGAGTCTAGGTTTTTGCGGGTTACTGCCGCACTAGAAGGCACCGAGACACCTGCATTATGAGCCCCTCACAGCTTCCGGTTTGGTGACTACATTTGGTTTTTTTGTAAAGCTGTGTAGCAACAAGCGAGGCTAGGCTCTCGGCGCCGCGCCACGTGGCATTCATTGGAGCAGTGGGGCGGTTCGTAGTGGATTCATAATTTCCAGTCCGCACACCAGCCCACCCCAACAATTCCCCATCCCAAAAACAACAAAACCCCGCTTTCGCGGGGTTCTGTCTATGCACTACCTACAACGATCAAACGTTAAAGCGGAAGTGCATCACGTCGCCGTCCTTGACGATATAGTCCTTGCCTTCCAGGCGCCATTTGCCGGCTTCCTTGGCGCCGGCTTCGCCCTTGTAGGCGATGAAGTCGTCGTAGGCGACCACTTCGGCGCGGATAAAGCCTTTTTCGAAATCGGTGTGGATCACGGCGGCGGCCTGCGGGGCGGTGGCGCCGACGCGGACGGTCCAGGCACGCACTTCCTTCACGCCAGCGGTGAAGTAGGTCTGCAGGTTGAGCAGCGAGTAACCGGCGCGGATCACGCGGTTCAGGCCCGGCTCTTCCATGCCCATGGTTTCGAGGAACATCTGCATCTCTTCGAGATCGTCCAGTTCGGCGATCTCGGCTTCGATCTTGTTGCACACCGGCACGACGATGGCGCCTTCTTCTTCGGCGATGGCGTTGACCACGTCGAGGTGCGGGTTGTTCTCGAAGCCGTCTTCGGCGACGTTGGCAATGTACATCACCGGCTTGGTGGTAAGCAGGTGGAAGCTCCTGGCCAGGCGCTTCTCTTCGTCACCCAGGTTCTTCAGCAGGCTGCGCGCCGGCTTGCCTTCGGTGAGGTGGGGGATGAATTTCTCCAGCAGGGCCTTTTGCGCCACGGCTTCCTTGTCGCCGCCCTTGGCAGTGCGAGCGACGCGCTGCAGTTGCTTCTCGCAGCTATCGAGGTCGGCCATGATCAGTTCGAGGTCGATGATCTCGATGTCGCGCTTGGGGTCGACGCTGTTGGCGACGTGGATGACGTTCTCGTCCTCGAAGCAGCGCACCACGTGGGCGATAGCGTCGGTTTCGCGGATGTTGGCGAGGAACTTGTTGCCCAGGCCTTCACCCTTGGACGCACCCGCTACCAGGCCGGCGATGTCGACGAATTCCATGGTGGTGGGGATGACGCGCTCGGGTTTGACGATCTCGGCCAGGGCGTCCAGGCGGGCGTCGGGCATGGGTACGATGCCGCTGTTCGGCTCGATGGTGCAGAAGGGGAAGTTCTCCGCCGCGATGCCGGATTTGGTGAGGGCGTTGAACAGGGTGGACTTGCCGACGTTGGGCAGGCCGACGATGCCGCAGTTGAATCCCATGGGGTGACCCTCGGTGAAAGGTGGTTACTGGGTAGCCTTCTGGCTATGCAGTTTGCGCATGGCCACGGTCCAGTCGCCGGCGAGTATTTCCGGCAGGACGTCCAAGGCGAAGTCGATGCTCTTGTCGAGCAGTTCCTGTTCGCCGCGTGGGGCGCGCCCGAGCACGTAGCCGGAAACCAGGCTGGCGTGCCCCGGGTGGCCGATGCCGAGGCGCAGGCGATGGAAGTTATTCTGGTTGCCGAGCTGGGCGATGATGTCGCGCAGGCCGTTGTGCCCGCCGTGGCCGCCGCCCTGTTTGAGCTTGGCGACGCCGGGTGGCATGTCGAGTTCGTCGTGGGCCACCAGGATCTCTTCAGGCTTGAGCTTGAAGAAATTGGCCAAGGCCGCCACGGCCTGGCCGCTGCGGTTCATGTAGGTGGTGGGGATGAGCAGACGAACTTCGCGCCCCTGGTGGTCGAATTTGCCCACCAGGCCGAAATATTTGCGATCCACAGCAAGGTTGACGCGCTGGCTGGCTGCCACGCGCTCAACGAAAAGGGCCCCTGCATTGTGCCGGGTCTGGTCGTATTCGGGGCCGGGGTTACCCAGGCCAACGATCAGTTTTACGGCAGTCATACAGGAGCCCTTTCGAGAACATGGCCCGGCGTGATCGCATGCCGGGCCTGCTACTGACGATTACTCGGCAGCGCCTTCTTCACCGGCCGCTTCTTCACGAACGCGCGGCAGGTGGATGCTGGCTACCGGCAGGTCGCTGCCGTGGGCCAGAGCAACCAGCTCGACGCCTTTCGGCAGTTTGATGTCGGACAGGTGAACGGTCTGGTCAACAGCGACGTTGGCCATGTCGACTTCGATGAATTCCGGCAGGTCTTTCGGCAGGCAGGACACTTCGACTTCGTTCAGGGCGTGCAGGATTTCGCCGCCGCCTTTCTTGACGCCAACGGCGCTGGCTTCGTTGAGGAAGTGCAGCGGTACGTGGGCGGTCAGCTTCTGGCCGGCGATGACGCGCTGGAAGTCAGCGTGCAGCACGAAGCCTTTGGCCGGGTGGCGTTGCAGGGCCTTGATCAGGACGCTTTCCTTGGTGCCGGCAACGTCCAGGGTCAGAACGTGGCTGAAGGCCGCTTCGTTTTCCAGCAGCTTGGCCAGGTCTTTGGCCAGCAGGCTGATCGATTGCGGGGCTTTTTCGCCGCCGTAGATCACGGCAGGCACCATGGACACGTTACGACGCAGGCGGCGGCTCGCACCTTTCCCCAGGTCGGAACGCACTTCGGCATTCAGGGCAAATTCAACAGTCATTTCACTTCTCCAAAATAACCAAACCGCCTACAGGCTTGCGACCAGCCTTGGGCGGTAGGGCAAAAAGCCCCGCACGAGGCGGGGCGCTTAACGTCAGCGGGTTCCTTAACGGAACATCGCGCTGATCGATTCTTCGTTGCTGATGCGGCGAACCGCTTCGGCGACGACCGGGGCGATGTCGAGCTGGCGAATGCGCGAGCAGGACTGTGCCGCAGCGGACAGCGGGATGGTGTTGGTCACCACCAGCTCGTCCAGCGAGGAATTCTCGATGTTCTCGATGGCGCGGCCGGACAGCACCGGGTGGGTGCAGTAGGCGTACACCTTGGCGGCGCCGCGATCCTTCAGGGCCTTGGCCGCGTGGCACAGGGTGCCGGCGGTGTCGACCATGTCGTCGACCAGGATGCAGGTACGGCCTTCGACGTCACCGATGATGTGCATGACTTCGGACTGGTTGGCCTTCTCGCGACGCTTGTCGATGATCGCCAGGTCGACGCCGAGGCTCTTGGCCACGGCACGGGCGCGTACCACGCCGCCGATGTCGGGGGAGACGATCATCAGGTTCTCGAAACGCTGGTCTTCGATGTCGTCGACCAGTACCGGGGAGCCGTAGATGTTGTCCACCGGAATGTCGAAGAAGCCCTGGATCTGGTCAGCGTGCAGGTCGACGGTGAGCACGCGGTCGATGCCGACCACGGTGAGCATGTCGGCAACCACTTTGGCGCTGATCGCCACACGCGCGGAACGCGGACGGCGATCCTGGCGGGCGTAACCGAAGTAGGGGATGACTGCAGTGATACGAGTGGCCGAGGAACGGCGGAAGGCGTCGGCCATCACTACCAGTTCCATCAGGTTGTCGTTGGTGGGTGCACAGGTCGGCTGGATCAGGAAGACGTCCTTGCCGCGGACGTTCTCGTTGATTTCGATCATGACTTCGCCGTCGGAGAACCGACCGACCGAAGCGTCGCCGAGGGGAATGTGCAGCTGACGAACGATCCGTCGCGCCAGATCGGGGTTGGCGTTCCCCGTGAAGACCATCATCTTGGACACGCGCAGTACCTGCCGGCTGAGGGTATACCTGGATGGGTATGGAAAATGGCAGGGGCGGCTGGATTCGAACCAACGCATGGCAGGATCAAAACCTGCTGCCTTACCGCTTGGCGACGCCCCTATATTCTGTGTCGAATGTCGTGCGATCCGGTTGTCGATGCCTCCCGAGGGAGGTTATGGCAGGGGCGGCTGGATTCGAACCAACGCATGGCAGGATCAAAACCTGCTGCCTTACCGCTTGGCGACGCCCCTGTATCGTATAACCGAATGTCGAACATTCACTTCTTGGCCAATGCTTGGAGCTTGCGGTGCAACATCGAGATGTTGCGACCTTGAGCGACAAAGCTCGGCAGAGTGCCTGGAAGTTGGCGGGCGACTTTATCAGCATCGTCCCGATTTGGGAAGCTCCCAAATACGCAAGCTCCAGTGCCGGTCAATCTAGCTGGAACGAATTTGTTCAGCAAGATCAAAGCGTTACGAACTGCTGGGTAACGCTTCTCGACGACCGGCTGGCAGTCGTTACGACCACCCCCCGCAAGAAGGCTGCGAACTTTAATGGGCGGCGTATCCCGTGTCAACTCGGGTGCGCCGAAAACTTCTGCTGTGCTTACAAAGACTTGCGGCACGGCGACGAGGAACCAGGGTTCGTCCAGTTCCACCGGCGTCAGGCGCTCGCCAACGCCCTCGGCGAAGGCCGCGTGGCCGCGCACGAATACCGGCACGTCGGCGCCCAGGGCCAGGCCCAGTTCGGCCAGGCGATCCTCGCCCAGTTGGGTGTGCCACAGGTGGTCGAGGCCGAGCAGGGTGGTGGCGGCATCCGAGCTGCCGCCGCCGATACCGCCGCCCATGGGCAGGCGCTTGTCCAGCCAGATATCGGCGCCGAGCTGGGTGCCACTGGCCTCTTGCAGGCGGCGGGCCGCACGCACGATCAGGTTGCTGTCGTGCGGTACGCCTTCGATGGGCGTGTGCAGGCGGATCTCGCCGTCCTGGCGCAGGCTGAAGCCGAGTTCATCGCCGTGGTCGAGGAACTGGAACAGGGTCTGCAGCTCGTGATAGCCGTCGGCGCGGCGGCCGAGGATATGCAGCATCAGGTTGAGCTTGGCGGGGGCGGGCAGGATCAGTTCGGCGTGGGCGGGGATGGCGGTGGTCATGAGTAATTCGGCGGCGGCAGATATAGCCCGGAATTTTGGGCATGGTGGAGAGCGTCCCCGGATTGCATCCGGGCTACGGCTTTTAGCACCTTTGGGTGGTTTGTGGGAGTGTGATTTGGTAGTCGCGTGCGGGTTTGGCCCCCTCTCCCTAGCCCTCTCCCCGAGGGGAGAGGGGATTGGTTCGGTGTGGCTGGGGGCTTTGGGTGTACGCCGGTTGCCCTTGGCTCCCCTCTCCCGCATGCGGGGCGTAAGCGGAAATAGCGAAGCACTGCTTCGCCCGCTGAAGCGCCCTGAGCTTTGCGAAGGGCCGGGGCGCAGGGCGGGGGCTGGGGGAGAGGGCGTGTTGTAGCCCGGATGCAATCCGGGGATTGGGAGCGCCGGATTTCCCGGATTTCATCCGGGCTACGGCAATGGTGCGCGCAGCGCACCCTACGAGGCTTAGCCTGCTGCCGCGTTTGGCCCCCTCTCCCTAGCCCTCTCCCCGAGGGGAGAGGGGATGGTTCGGCGTGGCGGAGGTTTGGATATACGCCGGTTGGCTGTCGTGGTCAGGCTTTGGCTCCCCTCTCCCGCTTGCGGGGCGTAAGCGGAAATAGCGAAGCACTGCTTCGTCCGCTGAAGCGCCCTGAGCTTTGCGAAGGGCCGGGGCGCAGGGCGGGGGTTGGGGGAGAGGGCGTGTTGTAGCCCGGATGCAATCCGGGGATTGGGAGCGCCGGGTTTCCCGGATTTCATCCGGGCTACGGCAATGGTGCGCGCAGCGCACCCTACGAGGCTGAGCCTGCTTCGGCGTCTGGCCCCCTCTCCCTAACCCTCTCCCTAACCCTCTCCCCGAGGGGCGAGGGGATTGGTTCGGAGTGGCGGAGGTTTGGGGGTACGCCGGTTGGCTTGGGCTCCCCTCTCCCGCTTGCGGGGCGTAAGCGGAAATAGCGAAGCACTGCTTCGCCCGCTGAAGCGCCCTGAGCTTTGCGAAGGGCCGGGGCGCAGGGCGGGGGCTGGGGGAGAGGGCGTGTTGTATCCTGCCGCCAAGGCTCTACTACTGCCCCAACTGACGCGGTTGCCAGTCCTTGATTACCAGGGTGATGTCCAGATCCTGCCCGTGGAGTTTCAGGCGCTCGGGCAGGGCGTAGCCGTTCTGTTCGGTGTAGCTGAGGTATTCGACCTGCCAGCCGTCCTGCTCCAGGCGGGCCAGGTGGCTGGCGCCGTCGAGGGTGATGTGGCTCTTGCTGCCGGGCGCCGGCAGGCCGCGAATCCACCAGAGCAGGTTGGACACCGGCAGATCCAGGCGCAGTTGCTCACGCAGCAGGGCTTCCGGCGACTCGGCCTGGTAGCGGCCACGGTTGGCCACTTCCAGCACGATATCGCCCGGGCGGCCGGTCAGGCGCGCCGCGCCGCCACCGAGCGGGCCGGACAGGCGGATGTCGTAGTAGTCCTGGCGTTGCAGCCAGAACAGCGTGGCGCTGCCAGAGTCGCGCGGGGCACGAATGCCGATCTTGCCGCTGATCTGCCAGCCATCGAGCTGGGTGATCTGCTGCTTGTGGGCTTGCCATTGCTCGCGATTGCCCTGGCCCTCCACGGTCTCTTGGGAGGTCAGGCCGGCGCAGCCGGCGAGCAGGGCGATAAGGCTGAAGGTAAGAAGGTGGCGCAACATCAGGGAGTCTCGGAACCTGTCAGGCGCAGCAGGGTGCTGCGCAGGATTGAGCTGTTGGGGGTGCTCTTGAGGGCTTCGCGCCAGACGCGGCGGGCTTCGTCTTGCTTGCCTTGAGCCCAGAGCACTTCACCCAGGTGGGCGGCGACTTCGTGGTCGGGGAATTTCTTCAGGGCCTGGCGCAGCAGGCGCTCGGCTTCGGCCAGGTTACCCAGGCGGTAGTTGACCCAGCCGAGGCTGTCGAGGATGGCCGGGTCGTCCGGGTTGAGCTGGTGGGCCCTTTCGATCAGCGCGCGGGCTTCGTCGTAGCGCGTGGTACGGTCGGCCAGGGTGTAACCCAGGGCGTTGAGGGCCATGGCGTGTTCCGGCTCACGCTCGATGATGAAGCGCAGGTCGGTTTCCAGTCGCGCCAGGTCATCGCGTTTCTCCGCCAGCATGGCGCGGGTGTAAAGCAGATTGAGTTCGTCGGGGAACTGATCCAGGCCCTGGTTGATCACCGTCCAGGCGGCTTCGACCTGGTTGGCGTTGCTCAAGGTCTCGGCCTCCAGCAGGTAGAGCTGGATGGCGTAGTCGGGCTGGGCATCGCGGGCTTTGGCCAGGCGTCGGGAGGCTTCGTCGTAGCGGCCAGCGCTGACCAGAATCTCGGCCTGGCGTTGCTGCGCCGGGAGGAATTCATTACCCGGGCCGACCTGGGCGTATTCGAGCAGGGCGCTGTCGTTGTCCTTCAGTTCCTCGTAGGCGCGGCCCAGGTTGTAGTGGGCGGCATCGACATGGCTGCTGCGCTCGACCAGCTCGTCCAGATAGACGATGGCTTCTTCCCAGGCCTCGGCTTCCAGGCAGACCAGGGCCAGAGAAAAGCGCAGGTCATCGTCGTTGGGGTTTTCCTGCACCAGCTTGGAGAACTCGCCCTTGGCGTCGTCCAGGCGGTCGTGTTCCACCAGCAGGCGCGCGTAGGTCAGGCGCAGGCGCTTGTCCTCGGGGTTCTGACGGATGCCCTTTTCCAGCAGCGGCAGGGCTTCCTCGCCACGACCGAGGCTCTGCAGCAGGCGTGCGCGCAGCAGCAGCGGAGACACCTCACGGGAGCTGGCGGGCTGCTCTTCGAGCAGGCTCAGGGCCTCTTCGGAACGGCCGTCCTCCTGCAGGAGGATGGCCTTGCCGAACAGTAACTGGCTGTTGTCCGGGTGCTTGGCCAGCAGGCGGTCGAAACCCTGCAGCAGGCCGGCGCGGGTGTCCGGGTCGGTTTCCGCCGCGGACAGGGCGAGGAAGTCGAAGTGGGTATTGCCCTGGCGTTGCAGCACCTGCTCCATGAAGGTCATGGATTCGTCGTAACGACCGGCGCGCGCCAGTTGTACGGCGGCGGCGCGCTGCGCGTCGATGTCGTTCGGTGCGGCATCGGCCCAGATCAGCGCGGTTTCCAGCGCGGCCTCGTCAGCGCCGAGGTATTCGGCGATGCGGAAGGCGCGTTCGGCCACACCGGGGTCGCGGGTGGTCTCGGCCTGCTGCACGTAGTTGCCGAGAGCAATGTCGAAGCGGTTGCGCTGCCCGGCCAGCTCGGCGGCGAGCAGTGAGAAGAGGGTCTCTTCGCTGAACGAGCCGTACTCGTCCGGCGCAGGTTTGGCCGCCTGATCGGCTTCCTGCACCGGCGGGGTGCCGTCCGGCTCCTGCGGCGCGAAGGCCTGGCAGCCGCTGAGTAGGGCGAATGCGGTAAGTAACGCGAGGGGTCTGTTCATAGTGCCTTGTCGTGCTTGATGGCGGGCGCGGGCGCTGCTTCGTCGATGCGGCCCTGCCCTGGCGACTGTCGCGGCATCATGACACAAGCCTCGGGGCAAGCCCATGGGGCGCGTGATCGATCCGTGATGTCGCGGGCCGTCTATTGGGACAATAGGTTGTGGGAGTTGTTCTCGCCGAGGCGAAGTAGGACAATTGCCGGCTTCCGTATTGCCCCTCAGCGACTCTGCATGGCCTTCATCGCCCTCGGTATCAACCACAAGACCGCCTCGGTAGAGGTGCGCGAGCGCGTGGCCTTCACCCCGGAGCAACTGGTCGAGGCGCTGCGCCAGTTGTGCCAGCTGACGTCCAGCCGCGAGGCGGCGATCCTCTCCACCTGCAATCGCAGCGAGCTGTATCTGGAGCAGGAGCATTTCCAGGCCGATGAGGTGCTCAGGTGGTTGGCCGACTACCATCGCCTGAGCCTGGACGAGCTGCGCGCCTGCGCCTACGTGCACAGCGACAATGACGCGGTGCGGCACATGATGCGTGTGGCCTGCGGGCTGGATTCGATGGTGCTGGGTGAGCCGCAGATCCTCGGCCAGCTCAAGTCCGCCTACGCCGTGGCGCGTGAGGCCGGCACCATCGGGCCGCTGCTGGGGCGCCTGTTCCAGGCCACCTTCAGCACTGCCAAGACCGTGCGCACCGACACCGCCATCGGCGAGAACCCGGTGTCGGTGGCCTTCGCCGCAGTGAGCCTGGCCAAGCAGATCTTCGCCGACCTGCACCGCAGCCAGGCGCTGCTGATCGGCGCTGGCGAGACCATCAGCCTGGTGGCGCGCCACCTGCATGATCAGGGCATCAAGCGCATCGTCGTCGCCAACCGCACGCTGGAGCGCGCCAGCCAGTTGGCCGAGCAGTTCGGTGCCCATGCGGTGCTGCTGTCGGACATTCCCGACGAGCTGGCGCACAGTGACATCGTCATCAGCTCCACCGCCAGCCAGTTGCCGATCCTTGGCAAGGGTGCGGTGGAAAGTGCGCTGAAGAAGCGCAAGCACAAGCCGATCTTCATGGTCGACATCGCCGTGCCGCGCGATATCGAACCGCAGGTGGGCGAGCTGGACGACGTCTACCTCTATACCGTCGATGACCTGCACGAGGTCATCGAGGAAAACCTCAAGAGCCGCCAGGGCGCGGCGCAGGCCGCCGAGGAGCTGGTGGCCGCCGGCACCGACGATTTCATGCAGCGCCTGCGCGAGCTGGCTGCGGTGGATGTGCTCAAGGCCTACCGTCAGCAAGCCGAGCGCCTGCGCGACGAGGAGCTGGCCAAGGCCCAGCGCATGCTGGTCAACGGCGCCAACCCCGAAGACGTGCTGGCGCAACTGGCCCGTGGCCTGACCAACAAACTGCTGCACGCACCCAGCGTGCGCATGAAGAAACTCACCGCCGAGGGGCGCGTCGATGCGCTCAGCCTGGCTCAGGAATTGTTCGCCCTCGACGAGGGCGCGCCGCAGGACAAAGGTCTGCAATGAAAGCTTCACTGTTGAACAAGCTGGACAACCTCAGCGACCGCTTCGAGGAACTCACGGCGCTGCTCGGCGACGCCGAGGTGATCGCCAAGCAGAGCCAGTTCCGCGCCTATTCCAAGGAATACGCCGAGATCGAGCCGGTGATCGCCACCTTCCGCGAGCTGCGCAAGGTGCAGAGTGACCTCGAAGGCGCGCAGGCGCTGCTCAAGGACAGCGATGCCGACATGCGCGAGATGGCCGAGCAGGAAGTGGCCGAGGCCCGCGATGCCCTGGTCATTCTGGAAGACAAGCTGCAACGTATGCTGCTGCCCAAGGACCCCAACGACGGGCGCAACGTTTACCTGGAAATCCGCGCCGGCACCGGCGGCGACGAGGCGGCGATCTTCTCCGGCGACCTGTTCCGCATGTATTCGCGCTATGCCGAGAAGCAGGGCTGGCGCGTCGAGGTGCTGTCGGCCAACGAAGGCGAGCATGGCGGCTTCAAGGAAGTGATTGCACGCGTCGAAGGCGACAACGTCTACGCCAAGCTCAAGTTCGAGTCTGGCGCCCACCGTGTGCAGCGCGTGCCGGAGACCGAATCCCAGGGCCGTATCCACACCTCCGCCTGCACCGTGGCGGTGTTGCCGGAGCCGGACGAACAGGCAGCCATCGAGATCAACCCGGCCGACCTGCGTGTCGATACCTACCGCAGCTCCGGCGCCGGTGGTCAGCACGTCAACACCACCGACTCGGCCATCCGCATTACCCACATTCCCACCGGCACCGTGGTGGAATGCCAGGAAGAGCGCTCGCAGCACAAGAACCGCGCCAAGGCCATGGCCTGGCTGGCGGCCAAGCTGCAGGATCAGCAGGAAGCGGCAGCGCACAAGGAAATCTCCGAGACGCGCAAGCTGCTGGTGGGCTCCGGCGATCGCTCCGAGCGCATCCGCACCTACAACTTCCCGCAGGGCCGAGTGACTGACCACCGCATCAACCTGACCCTGTATTCGCTGAACGAAGTGATCGCCGGCGGCGTGGAAGCGGTGATCGAACCGCTGCTGGCCGAATACCAGGCCGACCAGTTGGCGGCGCTGGGAGATTAGGGGCAGTGGCAAGCTGCAAGCTGCAAGCTTCAAGCCGCAAGCTAAAGCCTCGTAGGGTGCGCTGTGCGCACCATTACCGTAGCCCCGACCCTCCCCGTGAGAGAACCATAAGCTACAAGCCGCAACCGAATACGGGCCAACTTGTCGCTTGAAGCTTGCCGCTTGAGGCTTTAACGCATGTCCACCATCGCAACCCTGCTCGCCACCGCCGACCTGCCCGATTCGCCCACGCCACGCCTGGACGCCGAGCTGCTGCTGGCCGCCGCTCTGGGCAAGCCGCGCAGCTACCTGCGCACCTGGCCAGAGCGCGAGCTGGAGGCGGATCAACTGGCGCAGTTCCAGGCGAATCTGCAGCGCCGCCGCCAGGGCGAGCCGGTGGCCTATATCCTCGGCCAGCAAGGCTTCTGGAGCCTGGAACTGGAAGTGGCGCCGCACACCCTGATCCCGCGTCCGGACACCGAACTGCTGGTGGAAACCGCCCTCGCGCTGCTGCCGGCCACGCCCCTGGCGGCGCTGGATCTGGGTACCGGCACGGGCGCCATTGCCCTGGCCCTGGCCAGCGAACGCCCGGCCTGGCAGGTGACCGGCGTGGATCGAGTGGCGGACGCCGTGGCCTTGGCCGAGCGCAATCGCCAGCGGCTGCAACTGGATAACGCAGCGTTCGTGCACAGCCATTGGTTCTCGGCTCTGGCTGGGCAACGCTACGGCCTGATCCTGAGCAATCCGCCCTATATCCGCGCCGATGACCAGCACCTCGAGCAGGGCGACGTGCGCTTCGAGCCGAGCAGCGCGCTGGTGGCCGGCCGTGATGGGCTGGACGATATCCGCGCGATCATCCAGGCTGCGCCGGCGCACTTGCTGTCGGGCGGCTGGCTGCTGCTGGAGCACGGCTTCGACCAGGCCGAGGCCGTGCGCGAATTGCTGGCCGCCGCTGGTTTCGTCGAGGTGCACAGTCGGCGTGACCTGGGAGGCCATGAACGTATCAGTCTGGGGCGTTTCGACCATGAGTGAAGCAATGCTGAACGATGACGAACTGCTGCGCTATAGCCGACAGATCCTGCTGAAGCAGATCGATATCGAGGGGCAACTGCGTCTGAAACAGGCCCGTGTGCTGATCGTCGGCCTGGGAGGGCTGGGCTCGCCCGTGGCGCTGTACCTGGCGGCTGCCGGTGTCGGCGAACTGCACCTGGCCGACTTCGATACGGTGGATCTGACCAACCTGCAGCGGCAGATCGCCCACGACAGCAGCAGCGTCGGCCAGACCAAGGTGGATTCGGCCATGGCGCGGCTGGCGGCACTCAACCCGCACATAACGCTGGTGCCGCAGCGTCAGGCCCTGGATGCCGATTCGCTGGCTGCCGCTGTCAGTGGCGTCGACCTGGTGCTGGACTGCTCGGACAATTTCACCACCCGCGAAGCGGTCAACGCTGCTTGTTTCAAGGCAGGCAAGCCGCTGGTGTCCGGCGCGGCGATCCGCCTGGAAGGCCAGCTATCGGTGTTCGACCCACGTGATGTTGCCAGTCCCTGCTACCACTGCCTCTATGGCCACGGCAGCGAGGCCGAGCTGACCTGCAGCGAGGCCGGTGTGGTCGGCCCGCTGGTGGGGCTGGTGGGCAGCCTGCAAGCACTGGAAGCGCTCAAGCTGCTGGCCGGTTTCGGCGAGCCGCTGGTGGGGCGCCTGCTGCTGATCGATGCGCTGGGCAGTCGTTTCCGTGAGCTACGGGTCAAGCGCGACCCGGCCTGCGAGGTGTGCGGCAATGGCCAGTGAGGCGCCGGTTGGCGTGTTCGACTCCGGCGTCGGGGGGCTGTCGGTATTGCGCGAGATTCGCCAACTGCTGCCGAGCGAGTCGCTGCTCTACGTCGCCGACAGTGGTCATGTGCCTTATGGCGAGAAGAGCCCGCAATACATCCTCGAACGCTGCGTGCTGATCACCGAACACCTGCTGGCGCAGGGCGCCAAGGCGCTGGTGCTGGCCTGCAATACGGCCACCGCCGCCGCCGCTGCCGAGTTGCGCGAGCGTTATCCACAGGTGCCTATCGTCGGCATGGAGCCGGCGGTGAAACCGGCGGCGGCAGCCACACGCAGCGGCGTGGTCGGGGTACTGGCTACCACCGGCACGCTGAAGAGCGCCAGGTTCGCTGCCTTGCTCGACCGCTTCGCCAGCGATGTGCGGGTGCTCACCCAGCCTTGTCCGGGGCTGGTGGAATGTATCGAGGCAGGAGCGCTGCAGGCGCCGGCCACGCGCGAATTGTTGCAGGGCTACGTGGCGCCGCTGCTGGCCGAGGGCTGCGATACCCTGATTCTGGGGTGCACCCACTATCCGTTCCTGCGTCCGCTGTTGCAGGAGCTGGTGCCGCCGTCGGTGACCCTGATCGATACCGGTGCTGCCGTGGCACGGCATTTGCGCACCGTGCTCGAACAGCGCGAGCTGCTGGCCGCTGGCCCGGCGCTGCCGACGCGTTACTGGAGCAGTGGTGAGATCGCGCAACTTTGCCGAGTTTTGCCGGTTTTGCTGCATGAACAGGCAGAAGTACTTGCGATATAGTGAATTTTTTCCGATAAGGTTTTCTTTGATATCGGATACTTCTATATGTTTTTAAGAGCTTGATGAAACCCTCTCACAGAAAAGGAATTACTCATGAAGACGTTGTATGCCTTTGCTGCAGCTACAGCCCTTGCGTTCGGAACCATGGGGGCTGCGCAGGCGGCGGATGTGACCGCTGCCATCGGCCAGAGTGGCGACTCCACCATGGTCTACCGCCTGGGGGCGCAGTGGGACTGGAACCATAGCTGGCTCGAGAGCAGCTATGGCCGTCTGACCGGCTATTGGGATCTGGGTTACACCTACTGGGATGGCGACGAAACGGCGAGCAATCACAGCCTTTCCTTCGCGCCGGTGTTCGTCTACGAGTTCGCCGGGCAGAACGTGCGGCCGTACATCGAGGCCGGTATCGGCGTGGCAGCGTTCTCCAGCACCGAGCTGGAGAGCAATGACCTGGGCTCGTCCTTCCAGTTCGAGGATCGTCTGGGCTTCGGTCTGCGTTTCGCCGGGCAGGAGATCGGCCTGCGTGCCATCCACTACTCCAACGCCGGCCTCAAGCAGCCCAACGATGGCACCGAGGCCTATACCGTGCATTACCGCACGAGCTTCTAAGCAGTCGATCGGCAAGCCATAGCGCCGCGCTCCCCAACAGGGAGTCGCGGCGTTTTTCTTCCCCGAACCAGCCGTATAGCGCCTTTCGCTGCCGCGGAAATGATTTGCAAAACTCGCCCTGTTGAACGGCGCCGGTAGCCTGCCTATCGTTGCGCCCGTGATGCCGGGCCCCTCTGGCGGTTAACACCGCGATGTCGGAATCACAGTCTGTTCAATCTGACTGTAGGAGGGGCTCCATGACTGCCCTAGAACCGTTTCTCTTCGCCGACTTCCTCGGCACGGCCACCTGGTTGTGGCTGGTCTTCATCGCTGTCGTCATCTCCCTGCTGGCCTTCGACCTTGGCGTGCTGCATCGCGACAATCGCGAAATCGGCGTGCGCGAGAGTCTGTTGCTGTCGGCCGGCTACATCAGTGCGGGTCTGCTGTTCGGTGTCTGGGTGTTCTTCCAGAAAGGCGGCGACGCCAGCATGGATTACGTCACCGGTTTTCTGATCGAGAAATCGCTGTCGATGGACAACGTGTTTCTCATGGCCATGATTTTCAGCTTCCTCGCCATCCCGCGGCAGTACCAGCACAAGGTGCTGTTCTGGGGGATCATGGGCGTGCTGGTGCTGCGGGCGATCATGATCGGCCTGGGCGCGGCGTTGATCCACGAATTCGCCTGGATCCTCTACGTATTCGGCGCCTTCCTGTTCTTCACCGGCGTGAAGATGCTGTTCTCCAAGCTGGACGATGCGCCGGATCTGCAGAACAACATGCTGGTGAAGTTTCTGCGCAAGCACTTGCGCGTCACCGATGAGCTGCATGGCGAGCGTTTCTTCGTCCGCCAGAACGACGACCAGGGGCGCAGCGTGCTGTGGGTGACGCCGCTGTTCCTGGCGCTGATCCTGATCGAGTGCGCCGATCTGATGTTCGCCATCGACAGCGTGCCGGCGATCTTCGCCATCACCCAGGATCCGTTCATCGTCTACACCTCGAACATCTTCGCCATCCTCGGCCTGCGTGCCCTGTACTTCGCCCTGGCCGCGTTGATCCACCGCTTCGCCTACCTCAAGTACGCGCTGGCACTGGTGCTGGTGTTCATCGGCGCGAAGATCTTCCTGGTCGGCATCATCGGCAAGATTCCGGCCGTGGTGTCGCTAAGCGTGACCCTGGGGCTGCTGGTCGGCGGCGTGCTGCTGTCGCTGTACAAGACCCGCGGCCAGCAGCCCAGCCAGATCGGATCTTGAACGACCTTTTCCATCATCGAAAGCGGAGACGCATGATGCACGCACACGGGAAAAACCGCCTGGCGCTTGCCGCGCTGGGCATGGCGCTGATCACCCTGGTCGGCTGCGACGCCGCCGAGCAGTCCGCGCAGAAGCTGGCCGAAGAGGCGAAGAAGGAGGCGCAGGCGCTGATCGAGGAGTCGGTGGGCGAGGTGGTGGACGAGGTCAACCGTCAGGTGGACTCCTTGCAGGAATCCTCCAAACGCGCCCTGGGCAAGGCCGAGCAGGACGAGCAAGCCGAGCGCGAGGAGAAGGAGGAGGCTGCCGAGCAGCCCATCGAGCCGGGGGTGGAAACCTGACGGCGGTGGTTTTCACGCCCTGAGTGTCTGGAGGCACGGTCGGCTGGGGGGCGGATTTATCCGCAGGAATGAATACCCCGGCGTGCGATAGGTAGGAGCCATGTCGTGCAGGTAAGGGCAGCCCTTTGCGCCATTGACGCGCGGCAAACGAAAAAGGCGAAGCCACTGGCTTCGCCTTTGTTTTGCTGCAATCGCCTCAGTGTTTGCGCGGCACCGGCTTGAGCAGTTCGTCCGGTGGCATCTCGCACTGGATCTTGCGGCCGATCAGCGCTTCGATCGGCGGCAGGGCGAAGGCGTCGTCCTCGCCGGCGAAGCTGATCGAGGTGCCGCTGGTGCCGGCGCGGCCGGTACGGCCGATGCGATGCACGTAGTCGTCCGGGTCTTCCGGCAGGGTGAAGTTGATCACGTGGCTGATGCCGTCGACATGGATGCCGCGGCCGGCCACGTCGGTGGCCACCAGCACGCGGATATGCCCGGCGCGGAAGCCTTCGAGCACCTTGATGCGCTTGTGCTGCGGCACGTCACCGGACATCTGCGCGGCGCTGACGCCGTCGCGGGTCAGGCGTTCCTCGATGCGCCGTACTTCGTCCTTGCGGTTGGCAAAGACCATCACCCGATCCCAGGCGTTCTGCGTGATCAGGTTGTACAGCAGCTTGTACTTGTCGCTGGAGGCCACGGCGTAGACGTGCTGTTCGACGGTGTCGCTGGCCACGTTCTCCGGTTCGATCTCGACGATGGCCGGGTTGACCGTCCATTGCTTGGCCAGGTTCATCACGTCTTCGGTGAAGGTGGCAGAGAACAGCAGGGTCTGGCGGTCACCCTTCATCGGCGTCTGACGGATGATCTGGCGCACCTGGGGGATGAAGCCCATATCGAGCATGCGGTCGGCTTCGTCGAGCACCATCACCTCGACCATGTCCAGATGCACTTCACCGCGCTGGTTGAAGTCCAGCAGGCGCCCTGGGGTGGCCACGAGGATGTCGCAGAAGCGCGATTCCAGTTGCTTGAGCTGCTTGTCGAAGTCCATGCCGCCGACAAAGCTCATGACGTTGAGCTTGGTGTATTTGGTCAGCTCGGCGGCATCCTTGGCGATCTGCACCACCAGCTCGCGGGTCGGCGCGATGATCAGCGCACGCGGCTCGCCCATGTAGCGCTCTTTCGGCGGCGGGGTCTGCAGCAACTGAGTGATGATCGAGATGAGGAAGGCGGCGGTCTTGCCGGTGCCGGTCTGGGCCCGGCCGATGGCGTCCTGGCCCTTGAGGGTGTAGCCCAGCACGCCGGCCTGGATCGGCGTGCAGTAGGGGAAGCCGAGGTCGTGGATGGCATGCATCAGCTCGGGGGCAAGCTTGAAATCGTGGAAACGCATCTTGCCTTCGGCCGGCTCGACCACGAAGTCTTCCAGCTTCCAGGTGTCCACCGGCTTGGCCGGGCGTTCGCGGCGCGGCTTGTCCGCCTTGGTCGGGCGCGGTTTGTCGCCGGCAGTTTCGCTGGCATCGCGTGCGGGTTTGTTCTTGCGGGGCGCGTCGTCACCGGCGTTGGGTAGCGGGGCGGGTGCTGCGGTGGTGGACGGCGCCGGTTGTGGCCGCTCGTCTTCGGCTTTGCCGAACATTTTCTTGAGTGCTTTGAGCACGGGCTTCTCATCGACTGGTTAAGGAGTGAACGCCCGCCAGTGTAATGCAAGACGCGAGCGTGGCGAAGTGCTTCGCGTGTGCCTGTCAAGGGGCGCTCGGTGCGACGCTCGAGCGGGGGATGGCCGTCAGCCGACCAGGCAGTTACGCCCCTGCTGCTTGGCCTGATACAAGGCGTCGTCGGCACGGGCGATCAGGCTCTGCAAGCTGTCTTTCGGGTTCATCAGAGCCAGGCCAATGGATACCGTCACGCCTGGCAACGCGCCAAGGGGGGAATAGAAATCGTCGACCTGTTCCAGGCTTACGCGCAGGCGTTCGCCGATGCTGCGGGCGTCCTCGGCGGTGAGTTCCGGCAGGAGGATGACGAACTCTTCGCCACCGAAACGCACCATGCTGTCCTTTGGGCGCAGTTGCTTGCGCAGAGTCTGGGCTACCAGGCACAAGGCATAGTCGCCGGCCAGATGGCCGTGCTGGTCGTTGTAGGCCTTGAAGTGATCGACGTCGAGCATCATCAGCGCCAGGGGCGCTTCATTGAAGGCGCAGCGGGTGCTTTCGCGCTCGAATACATGCTCCAGCCAACGCCGGTTGAAGCAGCCGGTGAGGGTGTCGACGTTGGCATTCTGTTCGCTGTCGAGAATCAGCCGGTTGCCCTGGCGTACCCGTTTGCACAGCAGCTCCAGCAGGTTCTGCATCATCTGCGGTGACTGCTGGAACAGGGTGATCAGCGACTCGCGGTGCAGGCGCAGCACCGTGGTGGGCTGTTCCGCCACCACGTAGGCGCTCGGGTGGTCGTTGTCGATGAAGCTGATCTCGCCGGCGCAATCGCCTACTTCCAGGCTGCTCACCGCCTGGTTGTCCAGCGAGCCGAGGTAGACGCGCAGACGCCCCTTGACCACCAGGTACAGGTGCTGATTGCGGTTGAAGGGCGATAACAGCACTTCACCGGCATCGAGATCGTAGGCACAGAATTCCTGCAGCAACAGATCGAGGCTGTCCAACGCAACCTTGTTGAAGAGTTGCAGATGTTTGATCTGCTGCAGGTCGACCTGCCAGTGTGCCAGTTTCATCGAGGCTTCTTGGGGCTGGCGGGAGCGCACGGCTGTAGAGCCGGGCGAACGCTCCCTGTTCTTCTGGTTTCTTGATGACTCGACAGTATGCTCGGGGCGCACCCCTGACAATGCTGGGCGAAACCTGGCCCGACCAGCGGTTGAAGATTATTTCAAGACTGTTAAGCAGTGCGCGTCATTGCAATTTTTCATGTTGTAAGGCCTGCGGCCAGTTGCCTTCTGCGGTGCATTTCAGGCAGCGAGACGCTGCATCAGCCACTGGGCGATGTCGCCGATCTCTTCCGGCACCACCTCGTGGCTCATCGGGTAATCGCGCCACTCGACCGGCACCTGGCAGGCCTGCAGGCGCTCGAAGGCGGCGCGGCCCATGTCGGGTGTCACTACGTCATCGAAGCGACCGTGCAGGCACAGCACCGGCAGGCGCTGCTGGGTCGCTGTCAGGCGCATGTCAGCGCTGAAGGTCGGGGCATAGGTGGAAAGCGCCAGGACACCGCCAAGTGGGCCGTCGTAGCGCAGGAAGGCGCTGTGCAGCACCACCGCTCCGCCCTGGGAGAAACCCGCCAGCACGATGCGTTCGGCGGCGATACCGCTGTCGAGCTCGGCTTCGATCAGGGCGATCACCTGGGCGGCGGACTCCTCCATCTGCGCCTGGTCGATGGCCCGCGCCGGGCTCATGGCGAGGATGTCGTACCAGCTCGGCATGCTCCAGCCACCATTGATGGTGACCGGGCGGGTGGGAGCCTGCGGCAGGATGAAGCGGGTGCTGGGCAGACGCTCCTGCAGCATTTCCGCCACCGGCAGGAAATCGTAGCGGTCGGCGCCCAGGCCATGCAGCCAGATGACGGTGGCATCTGGGGTTTGCGGTGGCTGCAGAATCATGGGTGGGGTCATTGGTAGCTCCAGTGTGGTGCGCACGCTCGAAATTGGGGCGTCGCCTTTTTCAAAGGACGTCTAATCTGTGAACAAGTTGTCGCACGGGTGCAAATTTTGCTCTTGACCCTGATTTGTCCGGGCCAATGTCCAGTGCTGGTACGAGGCTTGCTAAAGCTGACTCGGACTGAGCGCAGGGTGCGGTAACGGTAACACTGTGCCATTAGTGTCGCGCAACAGGCAGGAATCCGCGGTGTGGGGTTCCTTTCCAACCGTGAAGGGCGGTCGCCCCAGCGGTATAAGAATGCGTCTTTGGCCCGTTCAACCAATGGGCAGGGTGGAGTGGGTTGGCCAATAGAGGGATTGCCGACCGGATTCGCCCGACGTTCGCGCCTCTCGTCGATCTCGCTGCTTGCAGCGAATCGCATGCCCCATAAGGGTTCAGAGGCAGGATGGAGACGCCAACACAACAAGAGCACTGGAGGTTTTGATGAAGATGGTGAAATCCACCCTGGCTGCCGTGACCACCGCAGTCGTACTCGGTGTCAGCGGTTTTGCCCATGCAGGCGCCACGCTGGACGCAGTCAAGAAGAAAGGCTTCGTGCAATGTGGTGTCAGCGACGGTTTGCCGGGGTTCTCGGTACCGGATGCCAAGGGTAACTATCAGGGGATCGATGTGGATGTCTGCCGCGCCGTAGCGGCTGCCGTGTTCGGTGATGCGAGCAAGGTCAAGTACAGCCCACTGACCGCCAAGGAGCGCTTCACGGCCATTCAGTCCGGCGAAGTCGACATGCTCTCGCGCAACACCACCTGGACCAGCTCCCGCGATGGCGGCATGGGCCTGATGTTCACCGGCGTGACCTACTATGACGGCATCGGCTTTCTGGTCAACAAGAAGCTGGGCGTCGCCAGTGCCAAGGAGCTCGATGGCGCCACCATCTGCATCCAGGCCGGTACCACCACCGAGCTGAACGTTTCCGACTACTTCCGTGCCAACGGCCTGAAGTACACCCCCATCACCTTCGATACCTCCGACGAGAGCGCCAAATCGTTGGAAGCCGGTCGTTGCGACGTGCTGACCTCCGACCAGTCGCAGCTCTATGCCCAGCGCATCAAGCTGGCCGCGCCGGACGAGTGGGTGGTGCTGCCGGAAGTGATCTCCAAGGAGCCTCTGGGCCCGGTGGTTCGCCGTGGTGACGAGGAGTGGTTCACCATCGTCAAGTGGACCCTGTTCGGTATGCTCAATGCCGAAGAGCTGGGCGTGACCTCGAAGAACGTCGAGGCCATGGCCAAGGAAACCAAGAACCCGGACATCGCCCGTATGCTGGGTGCCGACGGTGAATACGGCAAGGATCTCAAGCTGCCCAACGACTGGCTGGTCAAGGTGGTCAAGCAGGTCGGTAACTACGGTGAGGTCTTCGACCGCAACGTTGGTGCCGGCAGCGAGCTGAAGATCGAGCGTGGCCTCAACGCTCTGTGGAACAAAGGTGGTCTGCATTACGCACCGCCCGTGCGCTGATTGACCGACTTGTCGCCCGGCAGCCTCTGCCGGGCGATTTTCGTTCCGATATACCTGGGGCATTCCCATGCAGAAAAACATTGGCGCACCGCAAGGGTTCTCCCTTAGCGATCCACGTGTGCGTGCCTGGCTATTCCAGATCATCACCGTCGCGGCCGTGGTCGCGCTGGGCTGGTTCCTGTTCCACAACACCCAGACCAACCTGCAGAACCGTGGCATCACCTCCGGTTTCGACTTTCTCGAACGCAGTGCCGGCTTCGGCATCGCCCAGCACCTGATCAGCTACACCGAGGCAGACAGCTACGCGCGGGTCTTCGTCATCGGCCTGCTCAACACGCTGCTGGTGTCCTTCATCGGCATCGTCCTGGCCACCGTGCTGGGCTTTCTCATCGGTATCGCGCGGCTTTCGCCGAACTGGATGCTGAGCAAGCTGGCCACCGTTTATATCGAGGTGTTCCGTAACATTCCGCCGCTGCTGCAGATTCTCTTCTGGTACTTCGCCGTGCTTCTGCCGTTGCCGGGGCCGCGCAACAGCATCAGCGTCAACGACGCGTTCTTTCTCAGCAACCGTGGCCTGAACATGCCGGCGGCCACTGCGGCCGAGGGTTTCTGGCCGTTCCTCATTGGCCTCGTTGTAACGCTTGTGGCCATCGTGCTGATGGTGCGCTGGGCCAATCGTCGCTTCGAGGCCACCGGCGTGCCCTTCCACAAGTTCTGGGTCGGCCTGGCCATGATCCTGGGCATTCCCACTCTGGTTGCCCTGGTGTTCGGCAGCCCAGTGCATTGGGAGCTGCCGGTACTCCAGGGCTTCAACTACAGGGGCGGCTGGGTGCTGATCCCCGAGTTGCTGGCACTGACCATCGCTCTGACGGTCTATACCGCGGCCTTCATCGCCGAGAACGTGCGCTCCGGGATCAAGGCCGTCAGTCACGGCCAGACCGAAGCAGCGCGCTCTCTGGGGCTCAATACCAGCGTCACGCTGCGCAAGGTGATCATTCCGCAGTCGATGCGCGTGATCATTCCGCCGCTGACCAGCCAGTACCTGAACCTGACGAAGAACTCGTCGCTGGCTGCCGGTATCGGCTACCCGGACATGGTGTCGCTGTTCGCCGGTACGGTGCTCAACCAGACCGGCCAGGCCATCGAGGTCATCGCCATCACCATGAGCGTCTACCTGGCCATCAGTATCAGCATTTCCCTGCTGATGAACTGGTACAACAAGCGCATTGCGCTGATCGAGCGGTGAGGGCTTGCGCATGAGCACTACGCATACGTTCAAACCGGATCTGCCACCGCCGAGCACCAGTGTCGGCCCTGTGGCGTGGATGCGGGCAAATCTGTTCTCCAACTGGCCGAACACCCTGCTGACCTTCTTCGCCCTGTACCTGATCTGGCTGACTATTCCGCCAGTTCTGCAATGGGCGTTCATCGATGCCAACTGGGTCGGTACGACCCGCGCCGACTGCACCAAGGAGGGCGCCTGCTGGGTGTTCATCCAGTCGCGCTTCAGCCAGTTCATGTACGGCTTCTACCCCAGCGAGCTGCGCTGGCGGGTCGATCTGACCGCCTTCCTGGCCATCATCGGTGCCGCGCCGCTGTTCATCAGCCGCTTTCCGCGCAAGGCGCACTATGGCATCGCCTTCCTGCTGATCTACCCGCTGGTGGCCTACTGGCTGCTGCATGGTGGCTTCTTCGGCCTGCAGAACGTGCCGACCAGCCGCTGGGGTGGCCTGATGCTGACCCTGGTGATCGCCGCCGTCGGCATCGCCGGCGCACTGCCGCTGGGCATTCTGCTGGCACTGGGGCGGCGCTCCAACATGCCGGCGGTGAAGGTGGTCTGCGTGACCTTCATCGAGTTCTGGCGTGGCGTGCCCTTGATCACCGTGCTGTTCATGTCTTCGGTGATGCTGCCGTTGTTCCTGCCCGAGGGCATGAGCTTCGACAAGCTGATGCGCGCGCTGATCGGGGTGATCCTGTTCCAGTCGGCCTACATCGCCGAGGTGGTGCGTGGCGGCCTGCAGGCCATTCCCAAGGGGCAGTACGAGGCTGCGGCGGCCATGGGCCTGGGCTACTGGCGGATGATGGGCCTGGTGATCCTGCCACAGGCGCTCAAGCTGGTGATTCCGGGCATCGTCAACACCTTCATCGCCCTGTTCAAGGACACCAGCCTGGTGATCATCATCGGCTTGTTCGACTTGCTCAACAGCGTCAAGCAGGCCGCCGCCGACCCGGCATGGCTGGGCATGGCGACCGAGGGGTACGCCTTCGCGGCCCTGATCTTCTGGATTTTCTGTTTCGGCATGTCCCGCTACTCCATGCACCTGGAGCGCAAGCTGGATACCGGCCACAAGCGTTGAGGACCCAACATGAAAGAAGCAAGCAAAGCCCCCGGCGCGGCTGAAGGCATCATCCAGCTTACCGGTGTGAACAAATGGTACGGGCAGTTCCACGTGCTCAAGGACATCAACCTGAACGTCACCCAGGGCGAGCGTATCGTGCTCTGTGGGCCGTCGGGCTCGGGCAAGTCCACCACCATCCGTTGCATCAACCGCCTGGAGGAGCATCAGGAAGGGCGCATCGTGGTCGATGGTACCGAGCTGACCCGTGACCTGAAGAACATCGAAACCGTGCGCCGCGAAGTGGGCATGGTGTTCCAGCACTTCAACCTGTTCCCGCACCTGACCGTGCTGCAGAACTGCACCCTGGCGCCGATGTGGGTACGCAAGATGCCCAAGCGCCAGGCCGAGGAAATCGCCATGCATTTCCTCGAACGCGTGCGCATCCCCGAGCAGGCGCACAAGTATCCGGGTCAGCTCTCCGGCGGTCAGCAACAGCGCGTGGCGATTGCCCGGGCGCTGTGCATGAAACCCAAGATCATGCTGTTCGACGAGCCTACTTCGGCGCTCGACCCGGAGATGGTCAAGGAAGTGCTCGACACCATGATCGGCCTGGCCGAAGACGGCATGACCATGCTCTGCGTGACCCACGAGATGGGCTTCGCCCGCACCGTGGCCAACCGGGTGATCTTCATGGACAAGGGCGAGATCGTCGAACAGGCCGACCCCGAGAGCTTCTTCACCAATCCGCAGAACGAGCGCACCAAGCTGTTCCTCAGCCAGATCCTTCATTGATTCTGTCTGTTGTGAAAAGGGGAGCCTGCGGGCTCCCTTTTTTCATTGTGTTGGGAACTGTTTGATTGAGACTGGATTGGCACGTTTGTTTGATTTTGTCGTCTTGCGTCGGTGTTCTGGACGCCGCCTTGGGTGTTCTCAGAAATTCCAGGTTTCGCCCCCTCGGGCGACTCACTTTTCTTTGAAATGCGCAAAGAAAAGTAAGCAAAAGAAACGCACCCCCGCCATCCGGAACTAGGCGTCCCCGTCATGCTTCGCTCGACTTCCCTCACTCCGGCATCGCTCCGGGGTCGGCTTACAAGGGCCATCCCTGGCCCTTTAAGCCTCTCGCGGCATCCATGCCGCTCGCCCCCTGCGCAATGCCTACGTTCGGCCTCCTGAAGGGGAAGTTAGCGCGCCTGAACGTACATCGGTTCCGGGCATGCCCGGCGTGCTCTGGTAGCTGTGGAGCCATGACGTGGCCGCCGGGTTAAACCAAAACTTTCATTCGCATAGTTTCATGCGTTGAACAGCTTGCCGGCTTTCAGGTCAGCCCTAAGGCTGACCCATGTTCAAGCACTCCCCGCTAATTCTGGGTTACCTAGGGTTCAGGCGCGTGCAGAGCCCGCCCAGGAGGGCGAACGGAGTCGTCGTGGAAGAGGTTGAGCGACATGGATGTCGCGAGAGCCGCGATGGGCCAGGGATGGCCCACCGCGGCGGGCCTCTGGAACGGCGATGGAGTGAGCGAACCCTGGCGAAGCCAGGGCCGGATGACCGGGCGGAGGGTTTTGGTTACTTTTGCCCGTCAAAAGTGACTCGCCTGGGAGGGCGAAACCAAAACATCAGCAAAAACGCGGCAATACGGAACAGACACCAGAACAACTCACACCGTATTGCCAGTTCGGTTCACGACCGACTTCCCCTCCAATCCGTAATGAACCATTTTCAACCGCTACGCTGCATACGCTTGCGAAAGGCCCCCGGTGTCTCCCCACAGAGCTGCTTGAAACGCTTGGCGAAGGTGGCGCGATCGGCGAAGCCCACTGCGCTGGCGATGCGTTCCACTGACTGCCGCGAGTCTGCCAGGGCCTGCTGGGCGCGGCTGATGCGCAGACGCTGCAGGTAGTCGTTGGGCGTCAGGCCGGTAGCCGCCTTGAAGCGGCGCAGCAGGGTTCGGGGCGAGCAATGGGCCTGTTGTGCCAGGCGCTCGAGGTCGATGGCCTCGCCATGATGCTCTTCCAGCCACTGCAGCAAGGGCGCCAGCGCACTGTCACCGAGCGTCGGCAGCAGCGGGGCGAAGCGCGTCTGCAGGCCGCGCTGGCGTTCCACCACCAGGGCGGCGGCCACCTGCTGCGCCAGCTCCTCGCCGGCATGCCGGGCCACCAGATGCAGGCACAGGTCGAGCCCGGCCTGGGCGCCACCGGAACAGAACAGCGGGCCATCCTCGGTGAGCAGGCGTTCGCTGTGCAGGTGCACGCCTGGGAAACGTCGGGCGAAGGCATCGGCCAGGGCCCAGTGGGTGGTAGCACGGCGCCCTTCGAGCAGGCCGGCGGCAGCGAGCAGGAAGGCGCTGCTGCACAGGCTGGCGACCTGCTGCTGGCGCCGCTGCGCCAACCAGGGCAGCAGCGCGGCGTTGGCCTCTAGCGTGCGGGCCACGGCGCTGCCGGTGGCCGGCAGGATCAGCAGGTCGGCCTGCTCGGCCAGTTCCATGCCACCATCGACCATGATCTGTGCGAAATCCAGGCGTACCGGCTGGCCATCGAGGCTGAAGCGCTGGAGCTGAAAGCGCGGCGCGCCGGCCAGGTGGTTGGCCAGGCCGAAGGTGTCCTGGGCCATGCTCAGGCTGGAGCAGACGGTTTGTGGGCAGACGTAGAGGGCGATGCGTAGCATGACGGCACCTGTGATATAGATTGGCGATTATTGACATAAAGTTGTCCGTGTCGCCAGTCGCCAGCCCCTGCGCTCGGGGGCAGACTGGTCGACATCGATCATCACCGCCTGCCATCACCAGGAGCCATGCATGAGCCACCCCAATGCCGACTTGATCACCCGTTTCTACACGGCTTTCCAGAATCGTGATGCCGAGGCCATGGCGGCTTGCTACGCCGAGAACGTGCGCTTCTCCGACCCCGTTTTCACCGATCTGCATGGCGCCGAGGCCGGGGACATGTGGCGCATGCTGTGCAGCCGTGCGCAGGATTTTTCCCTGACCTTCGATGCAGTGCATGCCGACGATCACGCCGGTAGCGCCCACTGGGTGGCGACCTACCGGTTCAACGCGACTGGCCGTCAGGTGGTCAACCATATCCAGGCGCGCTTCGTCTTTCGCGACGGCCTGATCGTCGAACACCGCGATCACTTCGACCTGTGGAGCTGGACGCGGCAGGCGCTGGGGGCCAAGGGTGTGCTGCTGGGCTGGCTGCCCCCCGTGCAGAACGCCATTCGTCGACAGGCGGCACGGGGTTTGGCGCAGTTTCGTGCGTCGCGCTGAGGCGGACGAATGAACGCAGTGGTAGGCTAGCCGGTCTCAGCTTTCAATGAAGAGTGCGCACATGGGGTGCCGTAACTCCACTGCCAATCGAGACCTGCCGTGACCCAACTCATCGTAGCCGTAAAACAGGCCAAGGCCTGGGGCGTTCATGCCGTTACCGCCAGTGGTGTGATCCTCGCGCTGCTGGCTTTGCTTGCCGTCCTAGACGGCCAACCCAAGCAATGCCTGCTCTGGCTCGGCCTGGCCCTGCTGGTCGATGGCCTGGACGGTTCGCTGGCGCGACGCTACGACGTCAAGGGCGTGTTGCCGCATTTCGACGGCTCGACTCTGGATTTGGTCATCGATTACCTCACCTACGTGTTCATCCCGGCGATCTTCCTCTACCGCTTCATTCCGCTGCCGGATTACACCCCCTTGTTCGCCGTGGGGTTGATCCTGCTGTCTTCGCTGTTCTGCTTCTGCAACCTGAACATGAAGAGCCAGGACAACTACTTCGTCGGCTTCCCGGCAGCCTGGAACGTGGTGGTGCTGTACTTCTACATCCTCGATATCCACCCCTGGATCACCCTGGGCATGATCGTGCTGCTGGCCGGCCTGACTCTGACCAAGATGAAGTTCCTGCACCCCTTCCGCGTGCGTCAGTTCATGCCGCTGAACATCGTCGTGACCTTCGTCTGGATGCTTTCCAGTGCGCTGCTGATCCTCAAGTACCCGCACAATTCCGTGTGGCAACTGGGGCTGTGGTTCGCCGCTTCGGCCTATTTCGTCGGCATGTGCCTGTGGCGCTCGGCGCGTGAGTGGTTCCCAGCACGCGGATGACGGCGGCAACGGACAAACCCTGGTTCGTCTATCTGGTTCGCGCCGCCAATGGCGCCCTTTACTGCGGCATCAGCGACGATCCGCAGCGGCGCTTCGCCCAGCACCAGGCAGGCAAGGGTGCGCGTTTCTTCCATACCAGCCCGGCGCTGGCGCTGGCCTACGTCGAAGCCTGTGCCGGCAAGGGCGATGCCCTGCGCCGCGAGCGGGCGATCAAGCGTCTGAGCAAGATGGCCAAGGAAGCGCTCATTCTGGCCGTTGATGGAGGAGCATCAGCCTGAGGCGGTGTGCGCCTGCCGCCGCTGCGGTTAAGCTGAACGCTCAATCTGCCCTGGAGCGCGCCATGCACGAGCTGATCCTGCACCACTACCCGACCTCGCCATTCGCCGAGAAGGCCCGCCTGCTGCTGGGCTTCAAGCAGTTGTCCTGGCGCTCGGTGATGATCCCGCCGGTGATGCCCAAGCCCGACCTCACCGCCCTCACCGGCGGTTACCGCAAGACGCCGGTGCTGCAGGTGGGGGCCGACATCTACTGCGACACCGCGCTGATCGCCCGCCGCCTGGAGGCCGAGAAGGCCACCCCGGCGCTGTATCCCGAGGCGCAGGCGTTCAATGTGGCCACCTTCGCCCAATGGGCCGATTCGGTGGTGTTCCAGCATGCGGTGGCGCTGGTCTTTGCCCCCGAATCCCTCGCCGTGCGCTTCGCCAAGTTGCCGCCGGAGTTCGTCAAGGCCTTCCTGGCCGACCGTGGCGCGCTATTCGCCGGTGGTAGTGCCAGCCGCCTGCCGTTGGAGCAGGCGCGGCATCAGTGGCCGGTGATCATGGGGCGTCTGCAGCAGCAACTGCGCAGCGGTGGTGATTTCCTGTTCGGCGAGGCGAGCATCGCCGACATCGCCCTGGCGCATCCATTGTGGTTCCTGCGTGGCACCCCGGTGACCGCGCCGCTGGTGGACGATTACCCGGAAGTGGCGGCCTGGCTGGCACGGGTACTGGACTTCGGTCACGGCTCGTTGAGCGAGATGAGCGGCGAGCAGGCCATCGCCGTGGCGCGCGAAGCGACGCCGGCAGCCTTGCCGGACGAGGCGTTTATCGACCCCAATGGCTTCCAGCCTGGCCAGGCGGTGAGCATTGCCGCCGTGGATTACGGCGTCGACCCGGTGGAGGGCGAGCTGCTGTTTGCTGGGCGCGAGGAACTGATCCTGCGTCGCGAAGATGAGCGCGCCGGCACCCTGCATGTGCACTTCCCGCGTTTGGGCTTCCGTATCGAGGCGCGTTGATGCCTGGAGGACGCTTTTTCCAGCCACCGCTGTCCTCGTCGCTTGGTGGACGGGTGAAGCGTCGTCCACCCTACCTTCCGTATCGAGGCGCGTTGTCCGTAGCCCGGATGCAATCCGGGGCGGCGTGCCAGGGCTTCCCGGATTACATCCGGGCTACGTGGGTGGTCAGTGTGTGGATGACGCTCTTTTCATCCACACACGGTGTTCACCCTATGCGCTGACCAACCGTCTCAACGCTTGTCCGGCAACAGGAAATTACCCGGCCCGGCGTTGTCCAGCGTCGGCACTTCGGCTTCGTCCTTGAGCTCGACCCCCGAGAGCTGGCGACGGCAGGCTTCGCGCATCAGGTACATCAGGCGGAAGGTGGCCATGCCATAGCTCAGGCCTTCCAGGCGCACGTTGGAGATGCAGTTGCGGTAGGCGTCGTTGAGGCCAACCTTCGGCCCATAGGTGAAGTACAGGCCCAGGCTGTCCGGCGAGCTGAGGCCAGGGCGTTCGCCAATCAGGATCACCGTCATCTTCGCGCCCAGGCGCTGCCCCACTTCGTCCGCCACCGCCACTCGGCCCTGTTCCACCAGGGTGATGGGCGCCAGCGACCAACCCTCTGCCTGCACCTGCTCCAGCAAGCGTTCGAGAAAGGGCAGGCTGTGCTTTTGTACGGCCAGGGATGACAAACCGTCGGCGATGACGATGGCCAGATCGTAGCCGCGGCCGTGCTCTGCGGCGTAGTCATCAAGCAGTTGTGCGGCATCTTCGTGCAGGCGCCGCCCCAGATCCGGGCGTTGCAGGTAGGTGTGGCGGTCGGCGGCGGCGCTGTGCAGTAGCAGTGTCGGTATCTGGCGGTCATGCAGCGCTTCGCGCAGCGCGGTGTGGTCGAACGGCAAATGCACGGCGTCACGCGCCTGGGCGTGGGCGAACTGGAAGTCCAGTTGCGCAGCGGTCGGCAGGCTGGTGCCGGCGCGGCCCAGGGCAATGCGTGCCGGCGTCAGTTGGCGCAGGTGCTGCCAGGGATTTGCGGTAGCGGGGGACTTTTCGCTCATGACGGCCTCGACTGATCAGGACAACTGGGCCAGGGCCTGGCGAAATGCCGGCGGCAGTTCCTCGCCCATGCGCAGTTGCCCGCCCTGTTGCTGGAAAATCCCCATGCGCGCCAGCCAGGCCTCGAATTCCGGCGCAGCGTGCAGGCCGAGCACCTTGCGTGCATACAAGGCGTCATGGAAGGAGGTGGTCTGGTAGTTGAGCATCACGTCATCCGAGCCGGGAATGCCCATGATGAAGTTGATGCCGGCGGTGCCGAGCAGGGTCAGCAGGGTATCCATGTCGTCCTGATCGGCCTCGGCGTGGTTGGTGTAGCAGATGTCGCAGCCCATGGGCACGCCGAGCAGCTTGCCGCAGAAGTGATCCTCCAGCCCGGCGCGGATGATCTGCTTGCCGTTGTACAGGTATTCCGGGCCGATGAAGCCGACCACGGTGTTGACCAGGAACGGGTTGAAGTGGCGGGCCACTGCATAGGCGCGGGTTTCGCAGGTCTGCTGGTCGACGCCATGGTTGGCGTTGGCCGACAGCGCGCTGCCCTGGCCGGTCTCGAAGTACATCAGGTTGTTGCCCAGGGTGCCGCGCTTGAGGCTAAGGCCGGCTTCGTAGCCTTCCTGCAGTACCTTGAGGCTGACGCCGAAGCTGGTGTTGGCCGCCTCGGTGCCGGCGATGGACTGGAACACCAGGTCCAGCGGCGCGCCACGCTCGATGGCGGCGATGGAGCTGGTGACGTGTGTGAGCACGCAGGACTGGGTGGGAATCTCGTAGCGCTGGATCACTGCATCGAGCATCTCCAGCAGGGTGCACACCGCGCTCATGCTGTCGGTGGCCGGGTTGATGCCGATCATGGCATCGCCGTTGCCGTAGAGCAGGCCGTCGACCACGCTGGCGGCGATGCCAGCCGGGTCGTCGGTCGGGTGATTGGGCTGCAGGCGGGTGGACATGCGCCCGCGCAGGCCCTGGGTGTTGCGAAAACGGGTGACCACGCGGGTCTTTTGCGCCACCAGCACCAGATCCTGAATGCGCATGATCTTCGACACCGCCGCGACCATCTCCGGCGTCAGGCCGGGGGCCAGCGCTTTGAGGCTGGCCTCATCGGCGGCATCGCTGAGCAGCCAGTCGCGAAACCCGCCTACCGTGAGGTGGCTGACCGGGGCGAAGGCCTGGGCGTTATGAGTGTCGATGATCAGGCGGGTGACTTCGTCGCTTTCATAGGGGATCAGTGCCTCCTGCAGGAAGTGCTTGAGCGGCACCTCGGCCAACGCCATCTGCGCGGCGGCGCGCTCGGCGTCGCTGCTGGCGGCGACCTCGGCCAAGTAGTCGCCGGAGCGCGCCGGCGTGGCCTTGGCCATCAACTCGCGCAGGCTGTCGAAGCGCCAGTTCAGGTTGCCGATAGTATGGGTGAAGCTAGCCATATCAATCCTCCCGGGCACCTCTAAAAACTACCTCGGCTTTGGCTTCCTGCGTCGCTCTACCTCCTGCATCCATGCAGTCGTGCGTTGTCATCGCCGCGTTGAAAACAACCTCAGAATGCTCATTTACAGCTCGTAAACTGCGCATCTTCGGCTGTTTTCGCCTTGCGCTGACTGCCTCGCCTACGTTTTTAAAGGCGCCCTCATTGTCGTGGGCCTTTCAGCGCAGGGAGCGTTCGGCGGCCTGGATGGCGGCGAACTCTTCCTCCGGTGTGCCGGACACCAGGTGGTGACGGCTGTACAAGGCGAAATAGGCGATGAACAGAGCGTAGATGACCGCCGCACCGATCACGACCCGTGGGTCGACCAGGAAGCCGGCGACCAGCGCCACCGCTGCCAGCACCAGGGCCACCGAGGAGGTCAGCACACCACCCGGAGTCCGGTACGGACGCGGCATGTCCGGGCGGCGGATGCGCAGGGTCACGTGGGCGGCCATCATCAGCACATAGGAAATGGTCGCACCGAACACCGCCACCAGGATCAGCAGGTCGCCCTGGCCGCTCAAGGACAAGCCAAAGCCGATAATCCCAGGCACGATCAGTGCCAACACCGGGGCTTTGTTACGGTTGGTCAGCGACAGGCTGCGTGGCAGGTAGCCGGCGCGCGACAGGGCGAAAATCTGCCGCGAGTAGGCGTAGATGATCGAGAAGAAGCTGGCGATCAGCCCGGCCAGGCCGACCAGGTTGACGAACTGGCTCATCCAGGTGGAGCCGCCGTAGACCTTGTCCAGCGCCTCGACCAGCGGGTTGCCCGAGGCCATCAGCGCCTGCGCACCGGCGCCGCCTGGGCCGACCAGCAGGATCAGGCCGGCGAAGGCCAGCAGCACCAACATGGCGCCGATCAGGCCGCGCGGCAGGTCACGCTTGGGATTCTTGGTTTCTTCAGCGGCCAGCGGCACACCCTCGACCGCGAGGAAGAACCAGATGGCGTAGGGCAGGGCGGCCCAGATACCCAGGTAGCCGAATGGCAGGAAGGCGCTGGCGCCGGTTGCGTCGGTGGCGGGAATGTCGAACAGGTTGGCCACATTGAAGTGCGGCACCATGGCGACGATGAACACGCCCAGGGCGATGGCCGCCACGGCGGTGATGACGAACATCAGCTTCAGCGCCTCGCCGGCACCGAGGATGTGGATGCTGATGAACACCACGTAGAAGATCAGGTAGATGACCCAGCCACCGATGCCGAACAGCGACTCGCAGTAGGCGCCGATGAAGCAGGCGATGGCGGCCGGGGCGATGGCGTATTCGATGAGGATCGCCGTGCCGGTGAGAAAACCACCCCAGGGGCCGAAGGCGGTGCGAGTGAAACCGTAGCCACCGCCAGCGGTGGGGATCATCGAGGACAACTCGGCCAGTGAAAAGCACATGCACAGGTACATGGTGGCCATCAGCAGGGTGGCGATGAACATGCCGCCCCAGCCGCCCTGGGCCAGGCCGAAGTTCCAGCCGGCGTAGTCGCCGGAAATCACGTAGGCCACGCCGAGGCCGATCAGCAGGATCCAGCCGGCGGCGCCCTGCTTCAACTGGCGGTTGGCGAAGTACTCGGCGCTCACCGTTTCCGTTTCCACGCCGCCTGCCGAAGCGTGCGTGGCGAGGGTGTCTTTGCTCATGGGGAAAACTCCTTCACACCTCGCGGCCAGGCCGCGAGATGCTGTTGTCAGGGGAATGGCAGATCAGAAGAACCCCAGCGGGTTGATGTCGTAGCTGACCAGCAGGTTCTTGGTCTGCTGGTAGTGGTCGAGCATCATCTTGTGGGTTTCACGCCCGACCCCGGACTTCTTGTAGCCGCCGAAGGCAGCATGCGCCGGGTACAGGTGGTAGCAGTTGGTCCACACACGACCAGCCTTGATGGCACGGCCCATGCGGTAGGCGACGTTCATGTCGCGGCTCCACACGCCGGCGCCGAGGCCGAACTCGGTGTCGTTGGCAATCGCCAGGGCTTCGGCTTCGTCCTTGAAGGTGGTCACGCCGATCACCGGACCGAAGATTTCTTCCTGGAACACGCGCATCTGGTTGGTGCCCTTGAGCAGTGTGGGCTGGATGTAATAACCGCTGGCCAGGTCGCCTTCGAGTTTTTCCGCCGCACCGCCGGTCAGCACCTGCGCGCCTTCCTGCTGGGCGATCTCCAGGTAGCTGAGGATCTTGTCGAACTGCTGCTGCGAAGCCTGGGCGCCGACCATGGTCTCGGTGTCCAGCGGGTTGCCACGCTTGATCTGCTTGACCTTCTTCATCACCTCGACCATGAAGGCGTCGTAGATCGACTCCTGCACCAGGGCGCGCGACGGGCAGGTGCACACCTCGCCCTGGTTGAAGAAGCCCAGCACCAGACCTTCGGCCGCCTTCTCGATGAAGGCCGGCTCGGCGTTCATGATGTCGGCGAAGAAGATATTCGGGCTCTTGCCGCCCAGCTCGACAGTGGACGGAATGATGTTCTCGGCCGCGCATTTCATGATGTGCGAGCCCACCGGGGTGGAGCCGGTGAAGGCGATCTTGGCGATGCGCTTGCTGGTGGCCAGCGCTTCACCGGCCTCGCGGCCGAAGCCCTGGACGATGTTGAGCACGCCCGGCGGCAGCAGGTCGCCGATGATTTCCACCAGCAGGGTGATGGACAGCGGCGTCTGCTCGGCCGGCTTGAGCACGATGGCGTTGCCGGCGGCCAGGGCCGGCGCGAGTTTCCAGGCGGCCATCAGCAGCGGGAAGTTCCACGGGATGATCTGCCCGACCACGCCCAACGGCTCGTGGAAGTGGTAGGCCACGGTGCCGTCGTTGATCTCGGCGGTGCTGCCTTCCTGAGCGCGGATGCAGCCGGCGAAGTAGCGGAAGTGATCGGCGGCCAGCGGCACGTCGGCGTTCAGCGTCTCGCGTACGGCCTTGCCGTTGTCCCAGGTTTCGGCCACGGCCAGCAGTTCGAGGTTGGCTTCGATGCGGTCGGCGATCTTCAGCAGGATGTGCGAACGCTCCTGCACGCTGGTACGGCCCCAGGCATCGGCGGCGGCATGGGCGGCGTCCAGTGCCTTGTCGACGTCGGCGGCATTGGAACGGGGGAATTCACCGATCACCGAAGCGTCGACCGGGCTGGTATTGGTGAAGTACTGGCCGCTGAGCGGGGCCACGAACTCGCCGCCGATGTAGTTGCCGTAGCGCGGCTTGAGGGTGACGACGGCACCTGGGGTACCGGGTTTGGCGTAAATCATGAGCGTTCTCCGAAACGATGTTGTTGTAGTTGTACGTAGCAGGTGAGCTGACGTTCAGCCTGGGTCGATCATGAGCCGATTTCATCAGCGCAACTTGACCGAGGGAGCGACACGCTGTCGTGCAAAGTCAACTTGCTGGAGCCGTGCGTCGGTTGTGTCGTAATGGGTCAAGTCGCTCGCATCGTTCTGGTGCGCATGTTTCAAAATGACTCACTCGTTGACGGCGGTGCTCGCTGCTGGAGCGCAGAGGCCCCGGAGAGTGGACTGCGCGCTGCATGACTGTGCGGGCGTGTTTCTTGCTTTCGCAAACGCACTGTCACGAAGGAGGACCTGATGAGTTCCTTTCTCTCTCAGGCCGGGGGTGCGCTCGGTGCCTCGCTTCTGTCCGGCGCTCCGGCCAATGCGGGGGTGCTGGCCGCGGCGGCGAGCGGCCTGTGCGGTTTCATCGAGAAGCATGGTGGTGATCCGGATCGTATCCTCGGCATATCCGGCATTGACCCCGAGTGCCTGCGCCACCCGACCCTGAGCCTGGCGCTGCCCAATTACTGTCAGGTGCTGGAAGAGGCCGCGCACCAGTCCGGCTGCGACAATTTCGGTTTGTACTATGGCCAGCAGTTCAAGCCCCAGGCGCTCGGCCTGCTGGGCTATATCGGCTTGTGCTCGGCGACCCTGGAGCAGGCGCTGATCAACTTCTCCCGCGCCTTCCCGTTGCACCAGCGCAACAGCCTGATCCGCCTGGTCGACGAGGGCGAGTGCTACCGCTTCGACTATCAGGTGCGCCACGGTGCCATCCTCAGCCGTCGCCAGGACGCCGAGTTGACCCTGGGCATGGCCCTCAATCTGGTGCGCCATGTACTCGGTCCGCAGTGGGCGCCGCGTGCGGTGCACTTCGAGCACCCACGTCCGGAACACTGGCACGAGCACTGTAAGGTGTTCGATGCGCCGGTGTACTTCGAGCAGCCGTGCAATTCACTGCTGATTCCCAAGCGCGGCCTCGACCGCGCCATGCCGGACAGCGACCCGGTGCTGTTGATGGTTATGCAGGACTCGCTGAACCAGATCAGCGCTCTGTGCGGGCGCGGTGAACGCGACATGGTCAACGACGTGCGCGAGCAGATCCGCCAGCGCCTGCTGTATGGCGAGCCAGCGCTGGAGGATGTTGCGGAAATGCTGGGCATGGCCAGTTGGTCGCTGCAGCGGCGCCTGCGCGAGCAGGGTCTGAGCTTCTCGCAACTGGTGGACAACGTGCGCCGCGAACTGGCCAACCGTTACCTGCGTCAACCGCAATTGCCCATCTCGCACCTGGCGCCGCTGCTCGGCTATTCGGAAACCAGTGCCTTCTCGCGCGCCTTCCGCCGCTGGTTCGGCGTCAGCCCACGGCAGTGGCGGCGCGAGGGTGGCTCGCTGAACTGAGATCAGTAGGCGGCGCGAATGGCCGTCGGGTCGTAGCCCTGAATGATCTGGCCGCGCATGTCGAGCACCGGGATGCCGCGGCCGCCGATGGCATCGTACTGCCGCCGGCCGATGGCGTCCTTCTCGATGTCCACCTCGCGGTAGGCGATGCCGTCACCCTGCAGCAGCTCGCGAGTCTTGGCGCAGTAGCCGCACCAACTGGTGGCATAGAGCACGATCTCGCCACTGGCGTTGCCGGCCTGCGGCGGGTTCAGCCAGCGGTCGAGCTTGCCCCAGTTCTGCCACAGGGCCAGGGCGGCGAGGATCAGCAGAATCTTCTTCATCGTATGGGATCCTTGTGCGCCGAAGCGGCTTGCAGTTCGGCCAGGCTGAAGGGGGCCGGGCGATCCGGCCAGTTCAGGTGGAGTCTTTCCAGTTCACGTGCCAGCAGGCTGGCGACCAGCAGATCGCGTAGCCAGCGCTTGTGCGCGGGGATTACATACCAGGGGGCGTCGGCCTTATGGCTGGCACTCAATAGCCTGCTCCAGCGTAGCTTGCGTTCGTCGAACTGGCGATGGGTGCGCAGGTCGCTGATCTTGAGCTTCCAGCGCTTTTCCGGCTGCTCCAGACGCTCGACCAGGCGCCGGTATTGTTCGGCCCGGTCGATCTGCAGATAGCACTTGAGCATGACGATGGAACGGGCAGGCAACTGATCCTCGAATGCTCTCAATTCGGCCAGGCGCGCCGGCAGTTCTTCCTCACTGCACAGACCATCGAGCGGATCGCAGATCAGCGCCTCGTAGTGGCTGCGGTTGAACACGCCGAGCATGCCTGCTGCCGGCAGGCGCTGGCGATAGCGCTGCAGGAAATGCTGCTGGCGTTCCTGGGCCGTGGGGGCCTGAAAACCGTGCACCGCGACGCCCTGTGGATCGAAGGCGCTGACCACATGGCTGATGACACTGTCCTTGCCACTGCAATCCGGCCCCTGTAGCACCAGCAACAGGGCCTGGCGCCGGTTGGCCCAGAGGCGCCGCTGTTGCTCCTGCAGCCAGGGTTTGAGCCGCGCCAGGCGCGCCTTGGCTGCATGCTTGTCGAGGCCGAAGGTACGCGCGGGGTCGCCGGCCAGCGGGGCATCTGGCTGGCAGAGGCAAGCATCGAGCCACTCGTCCGCCAGGCGCGTATCCATGTCAGTCCTGACGACGCTTGAGCTGATCCTTCAACTGGGTCGGCAACTGGCGAATGATCAGCATGTCGCGGCCCTCGTCGTACTCGATCTTCGAGCCCAGCAGGTGCGCCTCGAAACTGATCGACAGACCTTCGGCGCGACCGGTGAAGCGCTGGAACTGGCTCAGGGTACGTTTGTCCGCCGGAAATTCCGGGGCCATGCCGTAATCCTTGTTGCGGATGTGTTCGTAGAAGGCCTTGGGGCGTTCCTCGTCGATCAGCCCGGAGAGTTCTTCCAGGGTGATGGGTTCGCCCATCTTGGCCTGGCTACTGGCGTAGCCGACCAGGGTCTTGGTCTTCTCGCGGGCCTGCTCCTCGGGCAGATCCTCGCTCTCCACGAAATCGCTGAAGGCCTTGAGCAGAGTACGGGTCTCGCCTGGGCCGTCGACCCCTTCCTGGCAGCCGATGAAGTCGCGGAAGTAGTCCGAGACCTTCTTGCCGTTCTTGCCCTTGATGAAGGAGATGTACTGCTTGGACTGCTTGTTGTTCTGCCACTCGCTGATGTTGATGCGTGCGGCCAGGTGCAGTTGGCCGAGGTCGAGATGCTTGGCCGGAGTCACGTCCAGCGCGTCGGTCACCGCCACGCCCTCGCTGTGGTGCAGCAGGGCGATGGCCAGGTAGTCGGTCATGCCCTGCTGGTAGTGGGCGAAGAGCACATGGCCGCCGGTGGACAGGTTGGATTCTTCCATCAGCTTCTGCAGGTGTTCCACGGCCTGGCGGCTGAAGGCGGTGAAATCCTGCTCGTTATCGAGGTAGGCCTTGAGCCAGCCGCTGAAGGGGTAGGCGCCGGACTCCTCGTGGAACAGACCCCAGGCCTTGCCCTGCTTGGCGTTGTAGCTCTCGTTGAGATCGGCCAGCAGGTTTTCCATGGCTTGCGAGGTGGCCAGCTCGCTGTCGCGGGCGTGCAGCACGGCAGGGCTGCCGTCGGGCTTCTTGTCGATCAGGTGGACGATGCAGTGACGGATCGGCATGGGGTCTTCGGTCTTTGGCGGGTTCGCGATGGGGTTGGCGGCATGGCCGGGCGAGTGAGTGCTCGCGCCGCGGCTGCAGCGGTATGGGCGAAGTCTACCTGACATCGGCACGAGATGCCGGGGGGCGCTAGGGCTGGGTGAATCTTTGCTGGCTAATTGCCGTCATCTGCAGTGATAGATCTCTATTTTCTGCAAAAAATACGGTTTTGGATTCGCGTGATGGCGTAACTCGGGCTAGCGTCTTTCACGTCCACGCGACGCAGTAAAGGGACGCACCGCGGTGGCGCCACAAGCGTTGCCGCCTTTCTCGATCTCCAGATATGGATTGGAGGATTACATGCGCAACAAGACCCATAATCGCCGTCTACTGGGTGCCGCCTTGCTGGCGGCAATTTCCGGGCAGGCCACTGCGGCCAAGGGGCCCGATGTCACCGAGCTGTTCGATCAGTTCTGGAGCCCGACCCGGCCCGGGGCGGCGGAGTGTCGCTCGGGTGTGCTCAGTGCAACGCCGCTGTTGTTGCCGCGCTGCATGCAGGCGGCCAACAGCATGACCCACCTGCAGATGTTCAATGACATCGCCCTGGCCAACGGCGGCAACCGTGCTGCTGGCCTGCCCGGTTACCAGCGCTCGCTCGACTATGTGCAGGCGACGCTGGAAAGCGCCGGCTACCAGGTCAGCCGCCAGGCCTTCCCATTCAGCGCGTTCTACCCCCAGGGCCCCGGCGTGCTGCAGAGCCTGGCGCCGACCCCGGCGCAGTTCGAGTGGGAGGTGGACTTCACCTACCTGTCGCAGACCGATGCCGGCGACGTCAGCGCACCCGTGGTGGCGGTGGACATCGCCCTGGGCGAGGGCAACCAGTCCAGCAGTGGCTGCGAGGCAGAGGATTTCGCCGGCTTCCCGGCTGGCTCCATCGCCCTGCTGCAGCGCGGTACCTGCAACTTCCAGATCAAGGCCGAGAACGCCGCCGCCGCCGGTGCCGTTGGCGTGGTGATTTTCAACCAGGGCGACAACGAGGAGCGCAAGGGTCTGCTCAGCGCCACCCTGGGTGACGCCTATTCCGGCGGCATTCCGGTGCTGTTCAGCACCTATGACGTGGGCGTGAGCCTGGCGCAGACGGCCGAGCAGCAGGTGCGCATGGTCACCAACGTGTTGCGCGAGCGAACCCAGACCTACAACCTGGTGGCCGAGAGCAAGCGCGGCAACGCGGGCAACGTGGTGATGCTGGGCGCGCATCTGGATTCGGTGGCTGAGGGGGCCGGCATCAACGACAACGGCTCGGGCAGCGCTGCGCTGCTGGAGCTGGCCGTGCAGATGGCCAAGGCCAAGCCGAAGAACAAGCTGCGTTTCGCCTGGTGGGGCGCCGAGGAGTCGGGGTTGGTGGGTTCGACCTACTATGTCAACCAGTTGCCCGATGAGGAAAAGGCGAAGATCAAGGCGTATCTGAACTTCGACATGATCGCCTCACCGAACTTCGCCTATTTCGTCTATGACGGCGACGGTTCGGACTTCGGTCTGCAGGGCCCGCCCGGCTCGGCGGCGATCGAGCGTCTGTTCGGCGAGTATTACCGCCTGCGCGGTCTGCCGTTCGAGGGCGACGAGATCAGCTTCCGTTCCGACTATGCGCAGTTCTTTACCGATGGCATCGCCTTCGGCGGGCTGTTCACCGGGGCCGAGGTGGTCAAGTCCGAAGAGCAGGCCAGCCGTTATGGCGGCACTGCGGGCGAGGCCTTCGATCCGTGCTATCACGAAGCCTGCGATAACCTGAACAACCTCGATCTGCGTGCGCTGGAGGTCAACGGCGATGCCATGGCATTCGTCGCCAGTTGGCTGGCGCTGTCCACCAAGATCGTCGATGACGAGATCGCCGCTGCCCAGGACTCGCGCATGCTCAAGCGTAGCGTCCAGGCCTACGACATCACCCATTGGGGCAAGCACTGGGTCAAATAGCGTCGTTTGCCGTGCTGGGAAAGAAAGCCCGCGATCGATTCGCGGGCTTTTTCATGGTCGCTTGCCCGAAGCTAGCTGCGGTGGTCAGGGCTCGGCACCACCGAGGCGAAGGCTTCGTGGCCATCATCGCGCCGCTGCTGCAGGGCGCGCAGCCGCTCGATCACGTAGCGCACGTGCAAGTGCAGCTCGTAGAGCTGGTTGGAGTACGACAGCGGCACTTCCACCGCTGCCAGTTCGTCTTCCATCTTTTCCAGGCGCTCGATCTCGCTGTCCAGCTCGTCCGGCAGGGAGCCGGCGTGCAGCTTGCGGTCGATCTCGCGCAGGTACTTGTACCAGCGGTAGATGCGCGCGCGGATGCGCCACTGGTAGATCGGCCCGACGGCCTTGAACAGCGGGATCATCACCACGATCAGCGGGATCAACAGGATGATGTAGCGGTCGGCCAGCGAGGCGATGCGAAACGGCAGGTAGCGCTGCAGGATCGGCAGGCCCTTGGCGTAGTAATGCTCGGCATCCTTGTGCAGCTCGAAGGTGCGCGGCTCGGCGCTGGGGAAGGTGCCGGCGGCGTCGAGCAGGGTGCCGTTCTTCATCACCTCGCGGCTGGCATCGAGAAACAGCGGCACCAGGCCGGGGTTGAAGTCGTCGTTGACCACCAGGGTGGCCACCGGGGCCAGGGTGACGATATCGCGATCCGGCGCATTGCTGGCCAGGTCGAGCAGGCCTTCGCCGACCTTCACCTGATTGAAGAAGGGCAGGCGCGCCTCGTAGGCGGCGGCGCGGCGAAAGTGCGCCAGGGCGATATCCGGGTTGGCTGCCAGTTGCTGCACCAGGGCGTTTTCCGCCGGGCCGACGAAGAAGGCGGCGTCCAGCTCGCCGGCCATCAGCGCACGAGCGGCCTTGCCGCCGCCGAGGCTCTGCCAGGTGTCGGGATACTGCTCGGGAAGGATGGCGTTGGCGCCGAGAATGGCGTCGCTGGCCGCACGGGTGCCGCTGCCTGCGCCACCCAGGCCGAGGCGCAGCGGCAGCAGATCGGCGATACGATCCAGGCTGACAGCGCGGCGGTAGAACAACCACAAGGGCTCCTGATAGATCGCTCCCAGGCTCTGCAACTGGTGCTGCGCGTCGGGCGCCAACTGACGCTCCAGGCCGCTCTGTACCAGGGCGATCTGCACCTCGGGATCCTTGGCCAGCAGGCGTTGCAGGTTGTCGCGCGAGCCGGAGGTGGGCACCAGGTTCAGCTCGAAGCCTTCCTTGGCCAGCTCCTCCTTGAGGCGCTCGGCGAACTGCTGATAGGCGCCGCCCTGGGCGCCGGTGGCCATGCTGGCGCTCATCGGCGGTGGCGGTGCGACGAACTGGAACAGCGCCCAGACCAGGCCAGCCACCACCGGGACTATCCACAGGTTGGCCAGGATCATGATTTTCAGATCATTGAGTACGCGGCGCATGAGGCTTCCTTTCGGCGGGTTCCATGCAAGGATAGAACCCCACGCGCCTCCAGGTCATCCGTAGGGTGGATGACGCTCTTTCATCCACCATCAGGCTTGCGCGGAGGATCGTTACGCCAGCGCCTTGTGCCTGGCGCGCAGATGATCGATCAGCAGCAAGGCGCCGAGCAGCGCCACGGCATAGAGGGCATCGCTGCCGAGCATCGCCAGCACCGCTGCACAGAGCAGCGCACTGAGCCCGGCCAGCAGGCGCCAGACGCCACGCAACAGCACCCAGCCCGCCGCCATGCTGAGCAGGTAGATCAGCACGAAGTTGCCGTTGGCGTAGCGGATCAGGTCATCCACCGACAACTGTAAGGTGGCCGAGAGCACGGCGCACAGCGCGCAACTGAGCACCACCAGCAGCAGCGCCTTGCCGGGTACGCCCTGACGGTTGCGCACGGCCAGCGTTGCGGGCAGGCGACCTTCATCGGCCAGGCTCCAGATCAGCCGGGCGAAGCCCTGGATATACACGTTCATCGAAGCGAAACAGGCTAGGTAGCCCAGCACCGTCACCAGCACGCGCGCCTGCTCGCCCAGCAGTTGCTCGAACAGACGCGGCAGGGCGGTGGTGTCGCTGTGCACGTCACCGTAGGTGGCAAAACTCAGCACCGCCACCGAACAGGCCCAGTACACCAGGCCGGCCAGCAGCACACCGAGCAACAGTGCCAGAGGGAAGTCCCGTTCCGGGTGTTTGAATTCCTCGCCCAGGTGAGTGAAGGCCTCGATGCCGACGAAGCACCAGAACATCACCCCCAGCGCCGCTGGCAGCAAATGCCATTGGCTGTCCATTGCGGGCAATAGCGGCTGGTCGGCATGGGGCAGATCACCGATCCACCAGATCAGCGCCACGCTGGCGACGATGGCCACGGCGATCAACCCCTGCAGCAGGCCTGACGCCTTCGGCGGGCGCTGGCCGAGCAGGAGGATGGCGGCCAAGGTGGCCAGTTCTATGGCCAGCAGGCCGGCACGGTCGAGGTCGAACAGGGCCAACCAGAAGCCGCTGGCGATATGCAGCGCAGCAGGCAAACCGACGGGCAGCACGGCGAGAAACAGCAAGGCGCTGACGCTCTCCATGCGCAGGCCAAAGGCGCGGCCGATCAGGTGCGGTGCGCCACCGGCATGGGGGAAGCGCCTACCCAACTGGGCGAAGGTGAAGGCCACCGGCAGCACCAGAGCAATGAGGATCATCCAGGCCCATAGCGACGCCTCGCCTGCCGCCGTGGCCGCCAGGGCCGGCACCACGAAGATGCCAGTGCCGAGCAGCGAGGTGCTGAGCAGGGCGACGCCCTGCAGCAGGCCCAATTCCTTGTTCAGTCGACTCATGGGGTATGCTCTCGCCTTTGCAGAAGCCGCTATGGTAAGGCGCCGCCCGAGTGCAGGCCGTCGCCTTTCACCGACGAAATGGCGGTTCTTCCCGTCAACCCGATTGCCGCCCGAGAAACACCTCCGTGGACAAGTTCGATCGCCAGATCCTCGCCCTGCTGCGCAGCGACGCGCGCACCTCCGTCAGCCAGATCGCCCGTGAGGTCAACCTTTCCCGCTCGGCGGTCAGCGAGCGCATTCGCCACCTGGAGCAGAGCGGAGTGATTCGTGGTTATCACGCCCAGGTCGCAGTGCCGGGCGAGGGCGGGGTCAAGGCCTTCCTCGAGCTTTTCTACCAGAACGCCCGTTGCCAGGATTACGTTGAGCGCATGCGCGAATACCCGGAAATCCGCCACTGCAGCGGCATCAGCGGCGAGACCGACATGCTGGTGCTGGTGGAGGCGCCAAGCATGGCGCGCCTGAGCGAAGTACGCGCGGCCATCGAAGCCTTCCCGCAGATGCAGCGGGTCAAGACCCATATCGTCGTGCAGGAGTGGCCGCTATGACCCTGCGCGTCCTGCACAGCTCCGACTGGCACCTGGGCCAGCACTTCATGGGCAAGACCCGCCAGGCCGAGCACCAGGCCTTTTGCGCCTGGTTGCTGGAACAGGTACGGGTACATGAAGTAGACGTGCTGCTGATCGCCGGCGACGTATTCGATACCGGCGCGCCGCCCAGCTACGCCCGAGAGCAGTATTACCGTCTGGTCGTCGAGCTGCGCGACGCCGGCTGTGCTCTGGTGGTGCTCGGCGGCAACCACGATTCACCGGCGATGCTCGGCGAGAGCCGCAGCCTGCTGGCACAACTGGGCACCCAGGTGGTGCCGGGCGTGGGTGTCGATCTGGCCGATCAGGTGCTGGTGCTGAAGGATCGCGCAGATCAGCCAGGTGCCATCCTCTGTGCCATTCCCTTTATCCGCCCACGTGACGTTCTGGCAAGCCAGGCCGGGCAGAGCGCGCAGGACAAACAGCAATCGCTGCAGCAGGCCATTGCCGAGCACTACCGGGCGCTGCACGAGCTGGCGCTGCGCAAGCGCGAGGAACTGGGCCAGGCGCTGCCGATCATCGCCACCGGCCACCTCACCACCGTCGGCGCCAGCGCCAGCGAATCGGTACGGGAAATCTACGTCGGCAGCCTGGAGGCCTTCCCCACCAGCGCCTTCCCCCCAGCCGACTACATTGCCCTCGGGCATATCCACCGCCCGCAGAAGGTCGGCGGCCTGGAGTATATCCGCTACAGCGGCTCGCCCATTGCCCTGTCCTTCGATGAAGCACGCCAGCAGAAGGAAGTGCTGCTGCTGGAGTTCGGCACTGCTGCCTTGCAATCGATCACGCCACTGCCCGTACCGGTGTTCCAACCCATGGCCAGCCTGCGCGGCTCGCTCAAGGAACTGGCCGATGCCATCGCCGAGGTGGCCAAGCAGGGCACACCCGAACGGCCCGTATGGCTGGAAGTGCAAGTAAGCACTGACGACTACCTGAGCGATCTGCAAAGCCACATCAACGCCCTGTGCGAAGGGCACCCCGTCGAAGTGCTACGCATCCGCCGCGAGCGCGGCAACGCCACGGCCAGCCTGGCCAGCGAAGCACGGGAGACATTGGATGAGCTGAGCGTGGAGGACGTCTTCACCCGCCGCTTGCAGCAGGAGGCGTTGGAGGAAGAGGATTCGCTGCGTTTGCAGGGGTTGTATCGGCGGGTGTTGGAAAGACTGGGGGATCGAGGAGCAGGTTGAATGGCGAGCTGACCCCCGTTCAAGCAATATCATAGCGAGGCTTTACGTTGCCAGGCGCTGGTCGGTCGGGAAATTCTTAAAGGGAGAGTGGCGGTGCGAAGATTCATGAGGGGCATGCTGACGATTGATGCATTGGCACGTGAAGCCAATGCCTTTGCTGAAAGGGAGAGTATCTATGATGAGCCTTTGCTGTTCGGTATTACCGATGGCAAGGCTATAGGCACCTATATCGAGCATAAATTTACAAGTTACCTGGCGGAACATTACGACTATGAGATGGGCAACTCGGCTTCAGGTATCGATATCCCCGGGCTGAATGTCGATATCAAAGTGACCAGCGTAAGGCAGCCTCAATCATCCTGCCCTTTCAGATCTGCCTCTCAGAAGATCTATGGTCTGGGCTATCACCTTTTGATCTTCGTATACGCAAAGTGCGATGACCACCTCAACAAGACCGCACGCCTGGATATGCAGCATGTAGTTTTTGTCGAGCAGTCCCGGACAGCCGACTATCAGACGACCCGAGGCCTGTTGAACATTCTCGAACGAGGTGGCAACGAGGATGATATCGTGGCCTTCATTTTTGAGCGCAATCTGCCAGTGGAAGAAATAGAAGCCTATCGGTTGGCTGAGCAGATCATGCGCGAGCCTCCCGCTGAAGGTTCGTTGACCATTTCCAATGCCATGCAGTGGCGCTTGCAATATGGTCGGGTAATTCAGCAGGCGGGTGCTGTAGATGGCGTATGGCGGGTCAGATGACCGGGTAGGGCTGCGCTGGGTGGCTGTGCGACGACATGCAGGAGGCCAATCGTCGCCGAACTCCAAAGACGAATTGAAAACTGAAACGCCAGAGAGTGCGGGATGAAAGCTGTTGAGTTGTTTGCAGGTATAGGCGGATTCAGGATTGCCTGCGATGAATTAGGCCTGGAGACCGTCTGGGCGAACGATATCGACCCCAAGGCGTCACGGGTATACAGGGATAGATTCGGCCCCGAAGTGCACGTCGAGGGCGATATAGCAACGCTGGTGGACAGCGTACCGGATCATGATCTGCTGACGGCCGGCTTTCCCTGCCAGCCTTTCTCCAGCGCCGGGAAGAAACTGGGCATCGAGGATGTCAGGGGCACGTTGTTCGAGAAAATCGTCTGGGTGCTGAACAAGAAGAAGCCAAGATATTTTGTTTTGGAAAACGTCAAGCGCCTGCTCTCCATGGACAAGGGAGCGCACTTTGCAACCATTCTCGATGCGCTCTCTGATCTTGGTTATTTCGTCGAATGGCGTCTTCTCAATGCCGTCGATTTCAGTCTGCCACAGAATCGCGAGCGTATCGTGATCATTGGGCACCTGGACAAGGCGCCTCTCACCTATCTGTGCACCGAACAGGATCTTTCCGGGTTGACCGACAGGCAGATGGCACAGGTGGGTAACCCGGACAGGTGGAGTGACATACGCGACCATTCGGCGAAGTTCCTCAACTGGGGAATGGCCCTAGAGGGACGCTTCTGCCACGCCAATATCGAGTCTTTCTCCGAGAGCAAGCCTTTTGTGAAACTGGATTCGGTATTGGAAAGATCGCCCGACAGGAGTTTTTTCTTTACCGAGGACACTCTGGCTCGGATCAGGAACAGCGAAGTCGTCAATCGTTACTTCAATGGTGTCGAGATTCTCTATAACCAAAAAGGTGGGGCGCGCATGGGCTACTCGATTTTTGGTACCTCAGGTGTGGCACCTACTTTGACCTGCACGACCAGCCGGCACTACGAGCGTTACAAAGTGGGGAATGAATTCAGACGATTGACGAATGTGGAATATGCCAGGATCCAGGGTTTTCCCGATCATCATTGCCAGGGCATTACCCGCTACGATCAGTATTCTTTGTATGGCAATGCGGTGCCGCCGCAACTAGTCAAGTGGGTGATCGCAAGGCTGTTGCAGGGGGCCGGTCGCAGGCTGGACTCAAGGGCGCTCCAGTGTGAGTTGTTATAGTTCTGTCTGCAGGCCTTGGCAGTAGCGCCCAGAACCGAGTGTGTCAGGCCGGTGTAGCCTGGGTAGAGCGCAGCGAAACCCAGGGGAGATTCGATGGGTTTCGCGTTGCTCTACTCATCCTACGTTGCTTCATTTCTGCCAAGGCCGAGTCGCGTCAATATTTCATGCCAATAGTGATGTGGAAACCACGAGCACTGATCATGGCGCATGGTGAAATCATCAGGAATGGAGCCAGCGACTTCCTGGCTCTGTCATTCAAATGGCTGGCGTGAGCAGCCCGGTATCAAACCTAGTTAGTGGTTCCCAGGTTCGAGCAATATGTACAACTGCAAAGGAGTCGTCGATGTCACAGGACGTGTTTTTCCCCCGAGTGGAAACCGAGCGCTTGATACTCAAACCCTTGCTGCCATCTGACGCCCCAGGGCTGTTGGCGATCTTCTCCGATGCGGAGGTCATGCGTTATTGGAATACGGCCCCCTGGGCCGATGTTCAGGAGGCCATCGCATTCATCGAGAAGAGTAATGAGTCAATGCGAGGTCAACAGTCACTTGTGCTTGGAATATGGCTGAGGTCTACCGATGAACTGGCAGGGAAATGCATGTTGTTCAGCTACGATAAGGCCTCCAGACGTGCTGAGATAGGTTTCGGGTTGGCACGTTCTTGTTGGGGACGAGGCTATATCAGCGAGGCCGGAGAGGCGTTGATTCAGTATGGCTTCGATTCACTGGGGCTTCGCCGTATCGAGGCAGAGATCGACCCGGCGAACCAGGCTTCGGCAAAAGCGCTGGGGAAACTCGGCTTTTCCCACGAGGGCCTGTTGAGGCAGCGTTGGGAGGTCAATGGCGTCGTCTCTGACTCTGCAATCTATGGGCGACTGCTAAGTGATCATCCAGCGCGGCATGGTTAGGCAAAGCGCGTTACAGGCGCGTGATTGCAGCCTCGGGTAACCCCAATGAATCTTCTAACCTCCTCCTGGGCCCACGCCTGGTCAGATCTTGGCCTGCAGCCACCGCCAGGTCTGTTCGAGCAGCTCGTCCGTGCCTACGAGGAACCCCAGCGGCACTATCACTCGTTGCAGCACCTGCGCGAGTGCCTTGGCCACTTCGAGCAGGCTCGGCATCTGGCGCAGCAGCCGGGCGAGGTGGCTATCGCGCTCTGGTTTCACGATGCCATCTACGATGTGCGTGGCAAGGACAATGAGCGGCGTAGCGCGGACTGGGCCATCGAGACGCTGGCGGCTGCTCAGGCCGATCAGGCGACGCTCGCGCGGGTCGAGCAACTGATCATGGCCACCCGGCATGACGCAACACCAAGCGTCGCGGATGAGCAGTTGCTGGTGGATATCGACCTGGCCATTCTCGGGGCCGCGCCGGAGCAGTTTGCCGAATACGACGCCCAGGTGCGCGCCGAGTACGCCTGGGTGCCGGGCTGGGTGTACCGCATGAAGCGGCGCAGCGTGCTCAAGGGCTTTCTGGCGCGCCCTCGGCTATACAACACGCAGCATTTCAGGCAGCGCTATGAGGCACAGGCGCGAATCAACCTGGCAGGTGCTATCGGCTAAGCGCTACCGACACTGAGCAGGCCACTCCATGTGCAGCATGGCTTATAAAGGCTGAGAGCTCTCGCGCCAGGCGTTCTATGCTGTGATCGAGGGCTTTCTGATTGGGGAGCGAAAGTGCCGTGATCAATATGTTGGCGCGCTCGCTGGATCCGTTGCTGGGTGTACCTGAGGCGACACGACAGGCGTTCGAGGAGTGGTATCGGCAGGCCAAGATTGCGCAGATTCGTTACGTCGCTTTCCTGACCATGGTGCTGTACCTGATCTACGCCGGCATCGAGCAGAACGTGGAGAGCGATCAGCCGTTTGCGCGATTGCTCATCCATGCACTGCTGGTGCCCGGTGCGCTGCTGGCCATCGGCTTGCTGAGCTTTTACCCCAGGCGGCAGTCCTGGATGCTGGGCCTGCTGACGGTGGCTCCGATCGTGTCGGTGGTGGCCAATCTCTACTTCAACTTCGGTACGCCGCGCTTTGCCCTCTATGCGCCGGAAATCTATCTGAACCTGATGTGGACCTTCGCCATCTCGGGTTTGGCGCTGAAGCGGGCCATGGGCACCTCGCTGGTGTCGCTGGCAGCGATTCTGCTGGTCACCCTCGAGGACTCGCTCGCGCCTGGCCCACAGCGGTTGCACCTGATCTGGATACTGGCGTCGTTCTCCTTCGGCCTGCTCAGCGCCATCATGCTGGAGCGGGCACACAAGCTGATGTTCCTGCATCAGGGCAGCCTGGAGCGGAGTGCCAACCTCGACAGCTTGACCGGCTTGTGGAACCGCTCCTGCACGCAGCGCTTTCTGGCCGATGAGGTGGAGCGCGCCAATCGCTATGGCACTCGCTTTTCCGTGGTGCTGATCGATATCGATCACTTCAAGCAGGTCAACGATACCCATGGGCATGCCGTGGGTGACAAGGTGCTGTGCCAGTTCGCCGCCTTGCTGCGCGACAGCGTGCGGGTGGTGGACAGGGTCGGGCGGCTGGGCGGCGAGGAATTCCTCATCCTCTTGCCGGAGATCGGCGCACGTCAGGCGCAATTGGCGGTAAAGGCGTTGCAACGGCGTATCAATGGCTTCGAGTTCGATACCGTGCAGAGCAAGACGGCCAGCTTCGGCATCGCCGAGTATCGAGCGGGTGAAAGCGCCGATAACCTCATGCTGCGCGCCGATCAGGCCTTGTACCGCGCCAAGGCGGCAGGCCGTGATTGCATCGAGGTGCTGTGAATCCAGCGCAGAGCGATAGAACTCGGGTGCCGGGCCGACCTCGAACAGGCATAAGAAGCGTTATCGAGCAGAGGCTGCCATGCACTTACCTTCACTCAAGATTGCCATTTCCCTGACTGTGCTGCTGGCCTGCGCCGCATGCAGCGGCACGCCTGAGCGAACGACGGCAGGTGCTGTCACGGACGGATGGCTGGGCCGCTGGAGCGGGCCTGAAGGCACCTACCTGGAGATCACCGGTACGCCCGATGACTACCGTCTGACCATTGCCAACCTCGACGGCCCACGGCGTTTCGTCGGGCGTGCGCAGGGAGCGCAGATCGTCTTCGTGCGTGATGGCGTGGTCGAGACCCTCACGGCCACCGATGGCGAAGCCACCGGGATGAAATGGTTGCAGGACAAGCACAACTGCCTGACCGTGCGCAGCGGCGAGGGCTATTGCCGCGACTGAATCCTCGCTTGGATATGCCAGAATGACCGCCTTCAACGGCTTACGACCTGTGCATGAAAATCCTCAGCCTGCGCCTCAAGAACCTCAATTCCCTCAAGGGCGAATGGAAGATCGACTTCGCCGCCGAGCCCTTCGCCGGCAGCGGCCTGTTCGCCATCACCGGGCCGACTGGCGCCGGCAAGACCACCTTGCTCGACGCCATCTGCCTGGCCCTGTATCACCGCACGCCGCGCATGAGCACGCTGTCGGCCAGCGGCAACGAACTGATGACCCGGCACACCGCCGACTGCCTGGCGGAGGTCGAGTTCGAGGTGAAGGGGCAGGGCTACCGCGCCTTCTGGAGCCAGCGCCGCGCGCGCGACAAGATCGACGGCGCGCTGCAGGCGCCCAAGGTGGAGCTGGCGCGTATCGCCGATGGCGAAATCCTTACCGACAAGATCCGCGAGAAGGAACATCTCACCGCCGAGCTGACTGGCCTGGATTTCGAGCGCTTCACCAAGTCCATGCTGCTGGCCCAGGGCGGTTTCGCCGCCTTTCTCGAAGCCAATGCCAACCAGCGCGCCGAACTGCTGGAGGAACTGACCGGCACCGAGGTCTACGGGCAGATTTCCCAGCAGGTCTATGAGCGCACCAAGGCCGCCGAACAGGCACTGGGCCTGCTGAAAAGCCGCGCCCAGGGCATGGAGCTGCTGGACGAGGCGCAGCGCAGCGAATTGCAGGCCGAAGCCGAACGCCTGGCGCAGGAACAGGCACCGCTGCTTGCCGAGCAACAGGCGCTGCTGGCGCAGCAGCGCTGGCGGGAGGCGTTGCAGCGTGCCGAGCAGCAGGCCGCCGAGGCCACACAAGGGCTGGAGCGGGCCCAGCAGCGCCAGGCCGCTGCGGCCAATGATCTGCAGCGCCTGGCCGCCAGCGAGCCTGCCGCGCGCCTGCTGCCGCTGCACCAGGCCTGGCAGCAGGCGCAGCACGACAGTCAGCAGGCCGAGCGAGCTTTGCTTGAGCTGCGTGAGCAAATGCAGGCGTGCGCCGAGCGTGAACGCCAGGCGCTGTGGCAGGCCTGCCGTCATGCGGCGCACTGGCGTGAGCAGCGCCAGGTGGCGCTGACCCAGGTGCAGCACCAGCACGGCGAGGTGCAGGCATGGCTGAGTGAACGCAGCCAGCATGCACGCCTGGGCGGGTTGCTCAGCGGTTGGGACGAGCGCTTCACGCAACGGGCCAAGGCCGAGCAGGCACTGCAGACTGCGCAAGCGCGACTGGACGAATCCAGCGCGCAGCTCGCCACCTTGCAACGCCAGCGTGAGGAGCAGGGCGCGCGCCTGGCGCAGGCTCAGCAGCAGGTGCAGCAGGCGCGCGATGCCGAGGCGCGGCAGCAGGCAAGCATGCAAGACCTGTTGGGTGAGGCAGGAGAGGCCGGCTTGCGCCAGGACTGGCAGCGCCTGCAAGCACGCAGCCGAGTGTTCGACCGCCTGCAGCAATTGGCGCAGAGCCGTGAGGCTCTGAACGCCCAACTGGCCGAGCTGCCGCCGCGCCTGGCCGAGTTGCAGCGCCAGCAGGCGTACAAGAACACCGAGATCAACGCCCTGCGCGAGCGCTACAAGGCACTCAAGCAGCAGGTCACCGACAAGGAAAAGCTGCTGGAGCAGGAGCAGCGCATTCAGGATCTGGAGGCGTATCGTGCCCGTTTGCAACCGGGCGACGCCTGCCCCCTGTGCGGCTCGCACGAGCATCCGGCGATCAGTCAATACCAGGCGCTGAACGTCTCCGCCACCGAACAGGCCCTGGCGCAATGCCGCAGCGAACTGAGCGAGCTGGAGAACCAGGGTGCCAACCTGCGTGATGAGCTGACCCGCCTGGCCGCGCAGATCGAACAGGTGCAGCAGCAACAGGCTCAGGCCCAGGCGCAGTTGCAGCCGCTGGATCAGCAGTGGCAGCAGCAACTGCGCGAGCATGACATCCGCCTGCAAGGTGCCGCCGAACTGAGCCACCTGCAACAGCAGCACGAGCAGCAACTGGCCGCACTGCAAGCACGCCTGGAGGCCGTGCAGGCGCAGCAGACTGAGCTGCAGCGCATGGGCGAGCAGCGCCAGAGGGCCGAGCGCCAGCAGGCCGAGGCGCAACAGCAGCAGGCCTTGCTCGATCGCGATATCGCCAACACCCAGGCGCGCCTCACCGAGCAACAGGCGCATCTCGGCCAGCTCCAGGCCGAGCAGGCGCAGCAGGCCCAAGCGCTGCTGGCCAGCCTGGAGGGCTTCGCCAGCGAGCTGCCCGCCGATGGCGAGGGCTGGTTGGCGCAGCAGAAAGCCAACTGGCTGGCCTGGCAGAATGCGCAGGCGCGCCAGCAGCAGTTGCACGAGAGTGAACGCGAGGCGCAGCGGCAACTGGACGAAGCCCAGGCGCAGGCCGAGCAATGGCAGCAACGCTGGCAGGACGCAGGCGCACCGAGCCTGGAGGAACCCGCAGCGACGGCCAACCCACAGCAGGCTCTGGGCGAGGCAGCCGAGCGGCTGGCCGCGAGCCAGCGTGAACGCGACGGTCTGGCTGGCAGCGAGCAGGCTCAGGTGGCGTTGCTGGAACGCCTGCAGCTACGTCAGGAGGAGTGCCGGCAGGCCTGGCAGCAGGCGTTGACGAGCAGTCCCTTCGCCGATCAGGCGGCGTTCGAGGCTGCCGTGCTGAGCGAAGACGAACGCCAGCGGCTGACGGCGTTCAAGGCCGAACTGGAGCGCGCCCACACCCAGGCCACGACCTTGCTGGCCGCAGCTCAGGCCGAGGTGCAGCGCTTGCAGGCCGAACCGCAGACCCCCTTGGGCCTGGCCGAGCTGACCGAGCAGATTGAGGCCTTGCAGGCGCGTTTGCGCAGCCTGAGCGAACGCCAGGGCGAGCTGCGCGCGCAGTTGCAGGCCGACGATGCGCGGCGCAGCAGCCAGCAGGCGCTGTTCGCCGAGATCGATGCGCAGGCCGACGAACATGCCCTGTGGCAGCAGCTCAACGGATTGATCGGTTCGGCCGATGGCGCCAAGTTCCGCAAGTTCGCCCAGGGCCTGACCCTCGACCACCTGATCCACCTGGCCAACCGCCAACTGACGCGCCTGCATGGGCGCTACCAGTTGGCGCGCAAGGGCAGCGGCGAGCTGGAGCTGGAGGTACGCGACACCTGGCAGGCCGACGTGGCGCGCGACTGCCGCACGCTGTCCGGTGGCGAGAGCTTTCTGGTCAGCCTGGCGCTGGCCCTGGCGCTGTCGGATCTGGTCAGCCACAAGACCAGCATCGATTCGCTGTTTCTCGACGAAGGTTTCGGCACCCTCGATGGCGAAACGCTGGAGGTGGCGCTGGATGCCCTGGACAACCTCAATGCCAGTGGCAAGACCATCGGCGTGATCAGCCACGTCGAGGCGATGAAGGAACGTATTCCCGTACAGTTGCGGGTGCACAAGGGCGTCGGCCTCGGCTACAGCCGGCTCGATGCGCGTTTTGCGGTGAAGGAAGGAGCATGATCATGCTGATGCGAGCGAAGGATTCCACCCTGCTGCTGATCGATCTGCAGGAGCGTCTGCTGCCGGCCATCGACGGCGGCGCGGCGGTGGTCGAGCAGGCCGCCTGGCTGGTACAGGTGGCGCAGCGGCTCGACGTGCCGGTGATCGCCACCGAGCAGTACCCCAAGGGACTGGGCACCACCGCAGCGGAACTGCGCGCGCTGCTGCCGGACGTGGGGCTGCGCGAGAAGATTCATTTTGCCGCCACCGCAGGCGCTGGGGTGTTCGACCTGCCCGGCGGCGAGCGCCAGCAGTTCATCGTTTGCGGCACGGAAACCCACGTCTGCGTGCTGCAGACAGTGCTTGGTCTGCTGGCGGCGGGGCGCGAGGTGTTCGTGGTGGACGAGGCCGTTGGCTCGCGCCGCCTGCGCGACAAGGCTCTGGGCCTGGCGCGCATGGAGCGCGCCGGGGCAGTGATCGTGTCGCGTGAGATGGTCGCCTTCGAGTGGCTGGAGCAAGCCGGCACCGAGACGTTTCGCGAGGTCAGCCGGGCCTTTATCCGCTGAGCCGGACGTAGCCCGGATGAAATCCGGGGATACCCCAGCAAACGCGATGACGAACACCTGATTCCTCAGTGCTGGAACTAGCGCTAGAGTGCTGCCCTCCCATGCTTGTGGATATTTCCCCCATGACCTTCGCTGCCTGGCTGACCCTCGGCCTGTTCGTGCTCACCTATCTCGGCATGGCTGCCGGAGGCATCCGTGGCTTGCGTGTCGACCGTAGCTGGATCGCCTGCAGTGCCGCCGTGCTGCTGCTGGTCAGCGGCGCGCTGAGCATGCCGGAGGCTGCGCAGCACCTCGACCCCGGCGCGCTGTTGCTGCTGCTGGCGCTGATGCTGGTGTCCGCGCAGTTCGATTTCTCCGGCGTCTATGCCTGGCTCAATCGCTACCTCACCCGGCACGCCACGCGCCCGACCCTGTTGCTGGCCGGCGTGGTGCTGCTAGGCGGTCTGCTCTCGGCGATTCTGGTCAACGATATCGTCGCCTTCGCCCTGACCCCGCTGCTCTGCCGCAGCCTGCAGCAACGTGGGTTGGAGCCGCGGCCCTTCCTGCTGGCGCTGGCCTTGTCGTGCAATGCCGGCTCCGCCGCCAGCCTGATCGGCAACCCGCAGAACATCCTTATCGGTCAGGCCGGCGGCCTGGATTTCTGGGGCTACGTGGCCGTGGCCGGCCCGCCCGCGCTGGCCGCCATGGTCATCGTCCATGGGGTGATCTGGCTGCAGTGGCGGCGGCGCTGGGGGCAAGCCAAGCCCCTGACGGCGAGCGACATGCCGGTGGAGCAGGTCTATGGCGCGCACAGTTACCTCAAGCCGCTGCTGGCCAGCCTGGCCCTGCTGGCCCTGTTCGCCACCAGCATGCCGCGCGAGTTGTCGGCATTGCTGGTGGCGGTGCTGGTGATGGTGTCACGCCGAGTGGACAGCCGTGACTACGTGCACAAGGTGGACTGGAACCTGCTGCTGTTGTTCGTCGGCCTGTTCCTGGTCAGTGGCGCGGCGCTGCAACTGCCGCAGCTTGCCCAGGGGGCGGCGTGGCTGGCCGAACATGGCCTGTTGCCGCAGGGCGTGTGGTCGCTGGCCAGTGCTTCGTTGGTGGCGAGCAACCTGATCGGCAACGTGCCGTTCGTGGTGTTGCTGCTGGGGTTGATGCCGGAGCTGTCGCATTCGGTGCTGATCGGCCTGGCCGTGATGTCCACCCTGGCGGGCAACCTGCTGCTGATCGGCAGCGTGGTCAACCTGATCGTCGCCGAGGGGGCCAAGCGCCACGGCGTCAGCCTGGGCTTCGTCGACTATGCGCGCAGTGGCGTGCCAGTGACTTTGCTGAGCATGGCGCTGGCTGGGCTGTGGCTCGGGCTGGGTGGCTGGCTAGCCTGGTAGGCGTTCACCCGGGATGCCCGTCCACCCGCGCCTGGCACAGCATCGGCGCATAGCGCAGAGCGAACAGGGCGAAGGCCAGGCCCCAGCAGAGCGCCGCCAGCCATAACCAGCCGCCACCTGCTACGACCCGAATCAGCGCGCCCAGGTTGACCAGGGCGAAGGCCCAGGCCATGGCCTGGGGCGGCTGCAGGGCGCGCCCGGTATGGCCGAGGCTGACCCGCGCCATCATCGCCAGGATCAGCCCGCCCATCGCGCCCACCGCCAAGGCATGGCTGGCCAGGCTGGATTGCGCCAGCCAGCCCAGGTGCCAGGCGGCCATGCCCAGGGTGGCGAGCAGCAGCCAGGCATAGGCCAGATGCAGCGACCACAGCAGCGGCACGCGCCAGATGCCGGGCAGGTGCCAGCGCCACAGGCGCAGGCCGTGCAGCACCGCCAGCAGCATGAAGGGGATGGCCAGCCAGGGTCGGGGTTGCAGGTTGTGCCCGCTGGCGAACGCCGCTGCGACCAGCACACCACAGACCAGCAGCAGACGATCCAGCCAGGGATGGGCGGCGAAGGCTTCGACCCGGCCCAGGCCGCGCTGGGTGAAGAAGGGGATCACCCGCCCGCCGATCAGGCTCAGCAGCACGCCGATCAGCCACAACGCGGCCAGGGCGCCCCTGCGTTGCAGGCTGTCGTCGCCCTGCGCCAGACCGGTGAGAGTGAGCGTCTGGCACAGGGCGAGCAGGCTCAGCACCAGCAGGATGGGGTAGTTGTTGCGTTGTCGCGCAGCGATCAACTGGCGCGCCATCTGCACGATGAACAGGCCGACAAAGGCCAGTTGCAGGACGATCAGCAGGGCCAGCGGTACGGGGACGAACCAGGCCAGGCGCGCCGCCAGCCACAGCCCGCAGAGCAGTATCAAGGGGCGCCCGCTCAGGCCCGGACGGCCCGTCCAGTTCTGCACGGCGGTGAGCAGGAAGCCAGCGATGATCGCCAGACCGAAGCCGAAGGGCATCTCGTGGCGGTGCCAGGCCAGCATGCCACCGGGCACCGCTGGGCTCGCCAGCCCCTGCAGCACCGCCGCCCAGAGGGCGACGGCGAGCCCGGCGAACAGGGCGCCGGCGAGGAAGAACGGGCGAAAGCCCAGGCGCCAGAGCGGGGGGATGGCCAGTACCCGTTTGCGATCAAGCAATTGCATGCGCGCATGCCTCGTCTTTCAGGCGTTGCTGCGCGACCAGGCGCAGCACGTAGCCGATCTTCAAGATGCTGGGGCCGAGCAGCGTCAGACTGTGCGCCAGTACCAGCGTCGGCACGTTCAACTGCTTCTCCAGGCCATAGGCCGCGACCAGTCCCGCCAGCAGCAGGATCAGGCCGCCCCACAGCAACTGGCTGGACAAGTGCAGAATCTGCAGCGGTGGAAGATTCAGTGGGTACATGGTTCACCTCCTCATCGTTCAGCTATCCAGAGCCGAGGCCGGGCCGAAGAACTCGTAGCGGCTTTGTTCGGCGGGCACGCCCAGCGCCTGCAGGTGACGCTTGACCTGGGCCATAAAGGGTTTCGGGCCGAGGAAGTAGGCGTCCAGGTCGCGCTCGGCTGGCAGCCAGCGTTCCAGCAGATCGCGGCTGAGCAGGCCCGTGGCATCGGCCTGATCGGCCTCGTGCGGTTCGCTGTAGCAGACGTAATGACGAATCTGCGGGTGCGCGGCGGCCTGGGCCGCGACCCAATCGCGGAAAGCATGCACCTGGGCATTGCGTGCGCAGTGGATGAAGTGGATCGGTCGGCCGCTGTGTCGCGCCGCGTCGAGCATGGCCAGTGCCGGGGTGATGCCGACGCCAGCGCTGATCAACGCCAGTGGCTTGTTCGATTCGCTCAGGGTGAATTCGCCAGCCGGCGGGAACAGCTCCAGCTCGTCACCGACCTGCACCTCGTCATGCAAGTGATTGGACACCCGGCCACCGGGCTCGCGCTTGACGCTGATACGGTATTCGCGGCCGTTGGCCAGGGCCGACAGCGAATAGTTGCGGCGCACCTCCTCGCCATCCAGCAGCAGGCGTAGGCCGATGTACTGGCCGGGCTGATGGGCGAGCAGTGCGCCACCGTCCACCGGCTGCAGGTACAGGGACAGAATCTCGGCGCTTTCGCTCACCTTGCGCGCCACCCGGAAGGCCCGGGCGCCGCGCCAACCACCGGGCGCGGCAGCATTCTCGGCATACTGGCGCTCTTCGGCGCCGATGAGGATATCAGCCAGTTGCTGATAGGCCACGGCCCAGGCATCGATCACCGCGTCGGTGGCGATCTCGGCACCCAGCACTTCGCGAATCGCCCGCAGCAGGCAGGCGCCGACAATGGGGTAATGTTCGGGAAGAATCTGCAGCGATACGTGCTTGTTGACGATCTGCGCCACCAGCGGGCCGAGGGCCTCGAGGCGGTCGATATGCCTGGCATACATCAGTACGCCGTTAGCCAGCGCGCGCGGCTGGTCACCACTGGCCTGGTGCGCCTGGTTGAACAGCGGGCGTACCTCGGGGTACTCGCTGAGCATGATGCGATAGAAATGGGTGGTCAGCGTTTCGCCGCCGCTTTCCAGCAGGGGGACGGTGGCTTTGATCAGGTCGCGTTGAGCGTCGGTCAGCATTTGGGTTTCTCCGCAAGGCAAAATAAAAGGCGCCGGGGTGGCTCGTCTGGCCAGTTGTGGCGTGCTAGCGTTAGCGCGAGATACCTATCAGTAAGCGTGCCATTTAATTAGTCCTTAAATATCAATGGCTTAATTGTTTTGTTGTATTAATGACTCGTCTTGATTCTGGGTCATAAAGACAATGAGTAGTCGAAATGACCGCTAATCCGTTGTTGCAGACCCTGATCCCTCTGGTGGCTGATCTGTCCCGTGAGCTGGACGATGGTGAGCGCTATCGGCGCCTGCTTGCCGCTTTGCGCCAGTTGTTCCCTTGCGATGCCGTGGCCCTGCTGCGCCTCGATGGCGAGATGCTGGTGCCCTTGGCGGTCGAGGGGCTGAGCGCCGACACCCTGGGACGCCGCTTCAGGGTCAGCGAGCATCCACGTCTGGCGGCGCTGTTGGAGCATGCCGGGCCGACTCGCTTCGCCGCCGACTGCGGGCTGCCCGACCCCTACGACGGCCTGGTCGAGGGGCTGCATGGCCATCTGGAGGTGCACGATTGCCTGGGTTGCCCGCTGTATCTGGACGAGCAGCTCTGGGGCCTGCTGACCCTGGATTCGCTCGACCCGGCGCGCTTCGGCCAGGTCGATCTGGATGGGCTGGAGGCCTTCGCTAGCCTGGCCGCTGCCACGGTCAAGGTGAGCGAGCGTATCAGTGGTCTGGCGCGGCGGGTGGAGGCCGAGCGCCAGCTCAATGCGCTGTACCAGCAGGCCCGCCAGCAACCGCGCGAGCTGGTGGGACAGAGCGCGGCGCTGCGCAAGCTGCAGGGCGAAATCCGTTTGGTTGGCGACAGCCCGCTGACCGTGCTGATCACTGGCGAGACCGGCGTGGGCAAGGAACTGGTGGCCGAGGCCATCCACGCTGCGTCGCCGCGTGCGCAGCGGCCTTTGGTCAGCCTCAACTGCGCGGCGTTGCCGGATGCCCTGGTGGAGAGCGAGCTGTTCGGCCATGTGCGTGGCGCCTTTTCCGGGGCCATGAGCGAGCGCAGCGGCAAGTTCGAGCTGGCCGACGGCGGCAGCCTATTCCTCGACGAGGTGGGCGAGCTGCCGCTGGCGGTGCAGGCCAAGCTGTTGCGCGTGCTGCAGAGCGGCCAGTTGCAGCGGGTCGGCTCGGATCGCGAGCACCGCGTCGATGTGCGGGTGATCGCCGCCACCAACCGCGACCTGGCAGCCGAGGTGCGCGCCGGGCGCTTCCGTGCCGACCTCTATCACCGCCTCAGCGTCTACCCGTTGCCGGTGCCGCCATTGCGCGAACGGGGGCGCGATGTGCTGCTGCTGGCGGGGTATTTCCTCGAAGAGAATCGCGCCCGCCTCGGGCTGCGCAGCCTGCGCCTGAGTGCGGAGGCGCAGAAGGCGCTGCTGGGCCATGACTGGCCGGGCAACGTGCGTGAGTTGGAGCACCTGATCGGCCGCGCGGCGATCAAGGCATTGGCGCGCCATGACGAGCGTCCGCGCATTCTCAGCCTCGATGTGCAGGATCTGGACTTGCCGGCTGGCGAGGCGAGCACTGCTGTCGAGGCGGTTTTGGATTCCGATGAGCCCGTGCCGGCTGGCATGGAGCTACGCCCGGCGGTGGATGCCTTCCAGCGCCGCTTGATCGAGCAGTGCCTGGCGCGCCACCAGGGCAAATGGGCCGACGCCGCGCGCGAGCTGGGGGTGGATCGCGCCAACCTCAGCCGCTTGGCCAGGCGACTGGGCGTTCGGTAGGGTGCGCCGTGCGCACCGGATCTATCGGCGTTGGCAGGTGGTGCGCGCAGCGCACCCTACGCGGGAACACCAGGTGCGTAGCCCGGATGCAATCCGGGGCCCGCAATTCCCGGATTTCATCCGGGCTACAACTGGAACACCAGCGCCTTGAGGCCGCTCTCGGGCGAGATATCGGGAAACTCCGGCGGGTTGTCCAGGCGCTCGACGAAGCGCAACTGCGGCGCCTCGGCGGCCATGCCATCGACAAGAAAGCCCGGGCCGATATCCGGGTCATTGACGCAGGCCAGCACCGTGCCGTGCTCGCTGAGCAGCTCGGGCAGGCGCCGGAGAATCTTGGCGTAGTCCTGGGTGAGGGCGAAGCTGCCTTTCTGGAAGCTTGGCGGGTCGATGATCACCAGGTCATAAGGCCCACTCTTGCGCACCTTACCCCAGGACTTGAACAGCTCGTGGCCGAGAAACTCCACCCGGCCCAGGTCATGGCCGTTCAGGCGATGGTTCTCACGCCCTCGCGACAGTGCGGCGCGGGCCATATCCAGATTGACCACCCGCTCGGCACCGCCAGCGATGGCCGCCACGGAGAAACCGCAGGTATAGGCGAACAGGTTGAGCACGCGCTTGCCGGCGGCCTGCTGGCGCACCCACTGGCGGCCCAGGCGCATGTCGAGGAACAGACCGCTGTTCTGCTTGCTGCCCAGGTCGAGCAGGTAGTGCAGGCCGTCCTCGATGATCGGCCATTGCGTCTGCGCCTCGCCGGCCAGCCATTCGCTTTCGCTACCCTGCACATAACGGTGCTGCAGCAGCAGGCCACGGGCGCCGCTGGCCTGCCATTGCGGCGTCTGCAGTAGTTCCATCAGCAGCGGTCGCAGCGCTGGCGACGGCTCGCGAAACAGCATCACCAGAACGATGCCGGACAGCCAGTCGACGGTGATCTGCTCCAGAGCCGGCCAGCAGCGACCACGGCCATGAAACAGGCGGCGCGTCTCGCTGCCAGGGTGGTTTTCCAGCGCTTGTAGCAGGTGCTCGCGCAGGGTGACGAGGGCGGCGTCAGTCATCGCGGGTCAGCACTTCCAGCAGCTCGATCTCGAAGGTCAGGTCGGAATTGGGTGGAATCGAGCCCACGCTGTGTTCGCCATAACCGAGGTGCGCCGGCACCTGCAGCTTGCGCTTGCCGCCCACCTGCATGCCCATCAGGCCCTGATCCCAACCCTTGATCACCCGGCCGGTGCCGATCACGCACTGGAAGGGTTTGCCACGCGAGAAGGACGAGTCGAACTCCGTGCCGTCGGCCAGCCAGCCACGGTACTGGGTGGTGATCAGGGCACCCTTGACCACGGCCTTGCCGTCGCCCGGTTGCAGGTCTTCGATGATCAGTTGGTCAGTCATGTCGGGTTCCGTGTCGGTTATGGGCGGCCTGGAGGATGCGCTGCGCAGGCACGCGCAACTGGGTCAGCAGGTAGTCGGCGAAGGCTGGGTCATAGTCTTGCAGGGCGATGGCGCCGGCCATGCAGTCCAGCCAGGCTTGGGCGAGGGCGGCGTCCACCGGCCACTGGGCATGGAAGGCGGGGATGCTGATGCTGCCGTACTTCTCGGCGAACAGGCGCGGCCCGCCCAACCAGCCGCTCAAGAAGCACGCCAGCTTGTCGCGGGCGGCGCTCAGGTCGGCCGGGTGTAGCGCGCGCAGAGCGGCGGCCTCGGGGCGCTCGTCCATTAGCCGGTAGAAGTCGTCGACCAGCCGGCGCAGGCCATCGATGCCGCCAGCGGCCTGGTAGGAGGCATCGAGAGTGCCGTAGGGAGGGGTGTCGCTCATCGAGCCATCGTCCGGAAAAGGCGCCATTGTAACCGCTGGCGTAGAATGGCCGACCAGTTTGGTTCGAGGTAATGGGCAACTGCAGAGGCCGTTTCTCCCCTCTCCCATTTATGGGAGAGGGGCCGGGGGAGAGGGAGAAAAAATCACACCCTCTCCCCAGCCCTCTCCCGCAAGCGGGAGAGGGGGCAGGCCGTGCTTGTCTGAAACGATGATGACGCAACCCCAGCAAGGCTTCGTGCTCAGCCGCCATTGGCGCGACACACCGGAGGGCACCGAAGTGGCCTTCTGGCTGGCCACCGATGCCGGCCCGCGCCAGGTGCGCCTGCCGCCTCAGGAGTCGGTGGCCTTTATCCCCGCCGAGCAGCGCGCCTGGGCCGAACCGTTGCTGCGTAATGAGAAGGGTGTCGAGCTGCGCGAGCTTGGGTTGCGCGACTTCAAGCGCCGCCCGGTGCTGGGGCTGTACTGCCGCCAGTACCGTCAGTTGCTGCAGTTGGAGAAGAAGCTGCGCCAGGTCGGCGTCGACGTCTTTGAGGCCGATATCCGCCCGCCGGATCGCTACCTGATGGAGCGTTTCATCACCGCAACGGTGGCCTTCGAGGGCGTCGAACAGCAGGACGGCAGCCTGTCATGCAAGTCGCTCAAACCCGCCGCCGATTACCGCCCGGTGCTGCGCCTGGTGTCGCTGGATATCGAGACCAGCGCCCGTGGCGAGCTGTATTCCATCGCCCTGGAGGGCTGCGGCCAGCGCCAGGTGTACATGCTCGGCCCGGCCAATGGTGACGCCAGCGCCGTCGACTTCGACCTGGAGTACTGCGACAGCCGCAAGGCGCTGCTGGAGCGCCTGAATGCCTGGCTGGCTCAGTATGATCCCGATGCCGTCATCGGCTGGAACCTGGTGCAGTTCGACCTGCGCGTGCTGCGCGATCACGCCGAGCAGTTCAAGGTGCCGCTGCTGCTGGGGCGGGGTGGCGACGTGATGGGCTGGCGCCAGCACAACAGCAGCCAGCACTACTTCGCCGAGGCAGCCGGGCGGCTGATCATCGACGGCATCGAGGCGCTGCGTTCGGCCACCTGGAGTTTCTCCTCGTTCAGCCTCGAATCGGTAGCGCAGACCCTGCTCGGCGAGGGCAAGGCCATCGACACGCCCTATGCACGGATGGACGAGATCCAGCGCATGTTCGATGAGGACAAGCCGGCGCTGGCCCGCTACAACCTCAAGGACTGCGAGCTGGTCACGCGCATCTTCGCCCACACCGATCTGCTCGCCTTCCTCCTGGAGCGCTCCAGCGTCACCGGCCTGGCCGCTGACCGCAGCGGCGGCTCGGTGGCGGCTTTCACCCACCTGTACCTGCCGCCCATGCACCGCCTGGGCTTCGTCGCGCCCAATCTTGGCGACATTCGTGGCGAGAACAGCCCCGGCGGCTTCGTCATGGATTCGCGCCCTGGCCTCTACGACTCGGTGCTGGTGCTGGACTACAAGAGCCTGTACCCCTCGATCATCCGCAGCTTTCTGATCGACCCAGTAGGGCTGGTGGAAGGCTTGCACCAGCCAGATGATGAACACTCGGTGGAAGGTTTTCGCGGCGCACGCTTCTCCCGCACCCAGCATTGCCTGCCGGCCATCGTCGAGCGCGTCTGGCAGGGGCGCGAGGCGGCCAAGCGTGAAGGCAACCAGCCGCTTTCGCAGGCGTTGAAAATCATCATGAACGCCTTCTACGGCGTGCTCGGCTCCAGCGGCTGCCGCTTCTTCGACCCGCGCCTGGCCTCGTCCATCACCCTGCGCGGGCACCAGATCATGAAGCGCACCCGCGAGCTGATCGAGGCCGAAGGCCATGCGGTGATCTATGGCGATACCGATTCCACCTTCGTCTGGCTTGGCCGCGCCCATGACGAGGAGGAGGCGACGCGCATCGGTCGTGCGCTGGTAGCCCGTGTGAACGCCTGGTGGCGCGAGCATCTGCAAAGTGAGTACGGCCTGAACAGCGCCCTGGAACTGCAGTTCGAGACTCACTACCGGCGCTTTCTCATGCCCACCATTCGCGGCACCGAGGAGGGCAGCAAGAAGCGCTATGCCGGCCTGGTACGCACCGTCGATGGCAGCGAGCGCATGGTGTTCAAGGGCCTGGAGACGGTACGCACCGACTGGTCGCCACTGGCGCAGCGCTTCCAGCAGGAGCTGTACCGCCTGGTATTTGCCGGCCAGCCCTACGAGGACTATGTGCGCGACTACGTGAAGCGCACCCTGGCCGGCGAGCTGGACGAACTGCTGGTGTACCGCAAGCGTTTGCGCCGGCGCCTCGACGACTACCAACGCAATGTGCCGCCGCATGTGCGCGCCGCGCGCCTGGCCGACGAGCACAACCAGCGTCTGGGCCGGCCGCTGCAATACCAGCGCGGCGGCTGGATCAGCTACCTGATCACCACGGCCGGGCCGCAACCGCTGGAGCGCCTGCTGTCGCCGCTGGACTACGAGCACTACATCAGCCGCCAGCTCAAGCCGGTGGCCGATGCCATCCTGCCCTTCGTCGGGGGGGATTTCGAGCGTTTGCTGGATGGGCAGTTGGGGTTGTTCTGAGGGCTTATAGGCACTTCTGAAAGCGTGAACAGACTTGATAGCGGAGTGGCAGGTTTATGTTGTCGTTTCGGATGCTTGTTCCGAATTGCCGCGTTTTTGCTGATGTCTTTGGTTTCGCCCTCCCGGGCGAGTCACTTTTGCAGGGCAAAAGTAACCAAAAACCTCCGCCCTTTCATCCGGCCCTCGCTGCGCGAGGGTTCGCTCACTCCATCGCCGTTCCAGAGGCCCGCCGCGGTGGGCCATCCCTGGCCCATCGCGGCTCTCGCGGCATCCATGCCGCTCAACCTCTTCCACGGCGATTCCGTTCGCCCTCCTGGGCGGGCTCTGCACGCGCCTGAACGCGAGGTAACCCAGAATTAGCGTGGAGTGCTTGAACATTGGGGGTGAGCCCTATTTGTAGGCGCCCTCATGCGCCGCGTTGGCGGCGCAACTGGTCTTCGTACTGCGCCCGATACAACCTGGCAAAACCATGTAGCACCGGCATCACCGCCGCCCAGATCACCGCCAGCAGGGCCAGGGTCGGCCAGGTGCCCAGGGGCAGGCTGACGTCGGCGAGCTGCGCGCCGCCGTAGTAGGACAGCGGCGCACCGAGGGCGCCGAGCAGGCTGCCGCGCCACCAGGGTTGCGCCGTCCAGGCCAGGCAGTGGTTGAGGGTGGTCGCCAGCAGCAGCCAGAGCAGGGCCAGCCACAGCGGAATCAACTGGCGTGGCTCACCGAAGTCGAATACCCCGAGGTTGAGCAGAAAGCTGTCCAGCGCGCTGCCGGCGAGGAACACGCTGAGCAGCAGCTTGCCTTCCGCCGCCCAGCTACTTACCCACAGCAGGTGCACCGCCAACACCCCGGCCACCACCAGCAGCCAGAGGCCGTCACCGCCCAGCACGCAGGCGAGCCAGCCAAGCTGGAAGAGAAGGGCGTTGGCGATCAGTTTAGGCATCGAGGTTTCCTAGAAGGGGAGCAGGCCGCGCCGAGGGTTTGGCCAGCAGCAGTTGGGCGGTGCCAATGGTGCGTTCGAGGAAGCCCCCTTCGCAATAGCACAGGTAGAACTCCCACAGCCGGTAGAAATAATCGTCGTAACCCAGTTGCTCGAGGCGATGCCGCGCCTGGCGCAGGTTGTCGTGCCAGATACGCAGGGTGCGCGCGTAGTGCAGGCCGAAGTCTTCCATGTGGTGCAGGTTGAGGTCGGTATGCCGGCTGACCACGTCGAGCATCTTGTGCATCGACGGCAGCGCGCCGCCGGGGAAGATGTAGCGCTGGATGAAGTCGACGCTGCGCCGCGCCTGTTCGTAGCGCTGGTCGCGGATGGTGATGGCCTGCAGCAGCATCAGCCCATCGGGCTTGAGCAAGCGCGCGCACTGGGCGAAGTAGGTGGGCAGGAAGTGATGGCCGACGGCTTCGATCATTTCGATGGACACCAGTTTGTCGTACTGGCCGCTCAGGTCGCGGTAGTCCTCCAGCAGCAGGGTGATGCGATCTTCCAGGCCCAGCTCGCGAATGCGCTGCTGGGTATGGGCGTACTGTTCGCGTGACAGGGTGGTGGTGGTCACCCGGCAGCCGTAGCGGGTCGCGGCGTGGATGGCCATGCTGCCCCAGCCGGTGCCGATCTCCAGCAGGTGGTCGCTGCGCTTGAGATCGAGCTTCTGGCAGATGCGTTCGAGCTTGTTCAGCTGGGCCTGTAGCAGACTCTCGTCGTCGCTGCGGAACATCGCCGCCGAGTACATCATGGTGGGGTCGAGGAACTGCTCGAACAGCTCGTTGCCCAGGTCGTAGTGCGCGGCGATGTTGCGCCGCGAGCCGCTGCGGGTATTGCGGTTGAGCCAGTGCAGGCCCTGGATCAGCGGGCGCCCCAGGCGCGCCAGACCGCCCTCCATGGCATCGAGCACGTCGAGGTTGGCGACGAAGATGCGGATCACCGCGGTCAGATCCGGGGTGCTCCAGTAGCCGTGAATATAGGCCTCGCCCGAGCCGATCGAGCCGTTGCCGGCCACCAGACCCCAGACGGCCGGGTCGTGCACGTCGATCTCGGCGCGCAGACGCGCCTGCGGGTCGCCGAAGTGCAGGCTGTCGCCGGCTTCGTGGATGATCAGCAGGCCGTGGCGCAGATTCTGCAACTGGCGCAGTACGGCGCGGCGCAGCAGGCTGGCACCGATGCCGTTGCCGCTGCGCACCAGGTTCTTCGCGGAGTTCAGGCTAGAGCTTTTCATGGGGCATGTCCTTCGCTTGTGGGCGGGCGACGCGGAAGCTGCCTTCTGCGGGCCGGTGGTCAAAAATCGGGATGCGCTTGAGCAGCAGGCGCAGGGCCTGCCAATAGATGGCCAGCAGGGTCTTGCCGGCCATCCAGGGAAAACTCAGCAGATAGCGATGCAGGCTGGCGCGGGTCAGGGGTTGACGCTGCAAGGCCAGGTTGGCGTCGAACACCTTGGTGTCGCCCTGCCAGTCGGCCATGTGCACGCCCAGGCGCTCGCCCACTGGGCTGAGGCTCATGCGGTACTGCAGCTCGCGCGGCAGGAAGGGCGAGACGTGAAAGGCCTTGTCCACGCTGAAGCGCTGGCGCCCTTCGCCACTGGCCGGCAGCACGTAGTGATAACGCTCGCGCCAGGGCGTGTTGCTGACTTCGCAGAGCACCGCCATCAGCCGTTGTTCGGCGTCGTGGCAGTAGAAGAGGCTCACCGGGTTGAAGGCCAGGCCCCAGCTACGCGGCTGCGTCAGCACGCAGATGCGCCCCTGCGGGCGGATGCCGAGGGCCGCTTGCACGCGGTCGCGCACCGCCTCGTGCAAAGGCGTGCCCTGGCGTGTGGCCTCGGGCAGATAGTCGCTTTCGCGGAAGGCGAAGGGCGCCCAGCGACCGGCGCCGGCCAGACGCGACAGGGCGAACAGTTGCGCCTGTTCGCTCAGATCCAGATACAGCAGGCCCATGCGATAGCGGAAGGCATGCTTGCGCGGGGCGAAGCGACGGTGCTGCACCCAGCCGTTGTACAGGGCGCTGATCACCAGCTTTCCCCCAGCTCGCGGGCCACGCGCAGGGCGCTGACCACGCCATCCTCGTGGAAGCCATTGGCCCAGTAGGCGCCGCAGAAGTAGCTGTGCTGCGCACCGGCCAGTTCCTGCCAGCGTGCCTGCGCGGCGATGCCGGCCAGGCTGTACTGCGGGTGGGCGTACTGGAAGCGGCCGAGGATCTGGCGCGGGTCGATGGTGGCGGTCTGGTTGAGGCTGACGCAGAAGGTGGTTTCGCTGTCGATGCCCTGCAGGATGTTCATGTCGTAGGTCACGGCGGCTGGATGTTCGCTGGGGCCGCCGAGGCGATAGTTCCAGCTGGCCCAGGCCAGGGGGCGTTTGGGTAGCAGGCGGGTGTCGGTGTGCAGCACCACGTCGTTGTTGGCATAGGGCAGGGCGCCGAGGATGTCCCGTTCGGCCTGGCTGGGCTGGGCCAGCAGGGCCAGGGCCTGGTCGCTGTGGCAGGCGAACACCACCTTGTCGAAGCGTTCGCTACCGGCGGCGTTGTGCAGGGTCACACCGTCGGCGTCGCGCTCGACGCGCAGCACCGGGCAGTTGAGGCGGATACGCTCGGCGAAACTGGCGGTCAGCGGTGCCACGTAGCTGCGCGAGCCCCCTTCGATCACGTGCCATTGCGGGCGATCGCTCACCGACAGCAGGCCGTGGTTCTTGAAGAAGCGCACGAAGAACTGCAGCGGGAAGGCCAGCATGTCCACCAGCGACATCGACCAGATCGCCGCACCCATGGGCACGATGTAGTGCTCGATGAAGCGCCGGCCGTAACCGTTGCGGGTTAGGTAGTCACCCAGGGTCATGTCGGCGGCGATGCGGCCCTGGTCGAGGTCGTCCAGGGCCTTGCGGTTGAAGCGCAGGATGTCACGCACCATGCCCCAGAAGGCCGGCGATAGCAGGTTGCTGCGTTGGGCGAAGAGGGTATTGAGGTCGTGGCCGTTGTATTCCGTGCCGGTCACTGGGTCGCTGACCGAGAAACTCATCTCGGTGGGCTTGAAGGCCACGCCCAGCTCGTTCAGCAGGCGGATGAAGTTGGGGTAGGTCCAGTCATTGAAGACGATGAAGCCGGTGTCGATGGCGTAGGCGCGGCCATTCACCTCCACATCCACGGTATGGGTGTGGCCGCCGATCCAGTCACTGGCCTCGAACACCTGAATGTCATGGTTGCGCTGGAGCAGGTAGGCGCAGGTCAGGCCGGCGATGCCGCTGCCGACGATGGCGATTTTCATTGAGCGTCCTCGTTACGCGCCAGGCGCCGGCCGATGGCCAGTTGCAGGCGGCTGGGCAGGCTGCCGAGCAGTTTCAGTACGGCGATGAAGGGGGTGGGGAAGGCGATTTCGTGCGGGCGCTTGTCCAGGCGTTCGGCGATGTAGCGCGCGGCGCGCTCCACCGGCCAGCGCATGGGCATGGGGAAGTCGTTCTTCTGCGTCAGCGGCGTGTCGACGAAACCAGGGCTGACCAGGGTAACGTCGATGCCTTCGGCGGCCAGGTCTATGCGCAGGCTCTGCAGCAGGTAGCGCATGGCCGCCTTGGAGGCGCCATAGGCTTCGGAGCGCGGCAACGGCAGGTAGGTCACCGAGCTGCCAACACCGACCAGATGCGGACGTTGCCCCTCACGCAACAGGGGCAGTGCCGCCTCGATGCAATGGCTGGCGGAGAACAGGTTGGCGCTGACCACACGCTCGATCATCGCTGCCTCGAACTGGCGCACCTCGACGTATTCGCAGGTGCCGGCGTTGAGGATGGCGCAGTCCAGCGCACCCCAGGCCTGGGCGATGCGCTGGCCGATGGCGCGCACCTGCTCGGCATCGGTGAGATCCCCCGGTGCCACCAGAACCTGCTCGCCATAGCGTGCGGCCAGGGCCTGCAGCGGGCCGACGCTGCGCGCGCTGAGTGCGACTCGGTGGCCGGCGCGCAGTAGTTCTTCCGCCAGCGCCGCGCCGATGCCACTGCTGGCGCCGGTGAGCCAGATGCGTTTCATGCCAACCTCCGCTTCAGCCAGGCGATGACCCTGCCCATCAGGGGCAGGTGTTCGTAGAGCAGGGCACCGGCGTCGAAGTAGTCGCGGTGCTGGTAGACCTTGTCGCGCCAGCGCAGGTGCGAGCAGCCCTCCACGGCGATCTCGGCACCGCCGCGCAGGCGCGGATGGCGGTAGCGCATGGTCCAGCGCAGGTAGCCCTCGCCTTCGGCGACCTGATCGAAGCCGTGGAACTCGAACTGCAGGGCCTCGACATTGGCGTACAGCTCGGCGAAGTAGCGGCGCACGGCGCTCAGCCCATGCACCTCATGCAGTGGGTCGCGAAACGACACGTCATCGCTGTACAGCTCGCCGAGCAGGTCGAGGTTGTCCTTGTTCAGCGTAGCGAAGCGCTGGCCGAACTGGCGGAGAAAGTCGCTCATGCCAGGGCCTCTTCGCTGCCGGCCAGGTTCTTGAAGGCCGCCAGGGCGCGTTGCCGTGAGCGGGCCATGTCGACTATCGGACGCGGGTAGCCGGCCGGAGCGAACAGGCCGCCGAGTGCGGACGGGTCATGGATGTCGCGCTTGTTCAGGCCTGCCAGTTCCGGCACCCATTGGCGGATGAAGTGACCGTCCGGGTCGAATTTCTGCGACTGGCTGATGGGGTTGAAGATGCGGAAGTAGGGCGCGGCGTCGGTGCCGGTGGAGGCGCTCCACTGCCAGCCGCCATTGTTCGCCGCCAGGTCGCCGTCGATCAGCTGGCGCATGAAGAAGCGTTCGCCTGCGCGCCAGTCGATCAGCAGGTTCTTGGTCAGGAACATGGCGACGATCATGCGCAGGCGGTTGTGCATCCAGCCGGTTTCGCGCAACTGGCGCATGGCCGCGTCGATGATCGGCAGGCCGGTGCGCCCCTCCTGCCAGGCCGCCAGTTCCTCGGGCGCCTGACGCCAGGACACGGCTTCGGTCTCCAGGCGGAAGGCACGATGCATCGACACGCGCGGGTAGCCCACCAGGATGTGCTTGTAGAACTCGCGCCAGAGCAGCTCGTTGATCCAGGTGACGACGCCGGGGTTGCCGCTGTCGAATTCGCCTTTATTGGCCGCCAGCGCCGCATGCAGACACTGGCGTGGCGACAGCACGCCAGCGGCCAGGTAGGGAGATAGCTGGCTGGTGCCGGGCTTGGCGGGAAAATCGCGCTCGTCCTGGTAGTAGGCGACCTGCTCGTCGGCGAAGCGCGCCAGGCGTTGCTGGGCGACCTGTTCGCCGGCTGGCCAGAGGCTGCGTAGCAGATCACTGGGCGTGGCGAAACCTTCCACGGCAGTGGGCACCGGGTCGGCCGGCAGCGGCAGGGGCGCCTGCGGCCTGGGCGTGGGCTGCACGGCTGGGAGGCTCGCATGCAGGTGCTCGTAGCAGACCCGGCGGAACTGGCTGTAGACCTGGAAGTAGCCACCCGAGCGGGTCAGCACGCTACCGGGGCGGAAGAAGATCTGGTCGAGGTGGCTGTACCAGTCGATGGCCTGCTGGGCGAGATAGGCCGCGACGGTTCGATCACGCTGGCTTTCGTTGACGCCATATTCCTCGTTGACGTGCACGGCGCAGACCTCGTGCGCATGGCACAGCTCGGCGATTACCGCCGGGGCTGCCTGCCAGTCGTCGCAGCGGCGTATCAGCAGTGGCACGCCGAGGGCCGCCAGTGCCTGGCTTAGCTGAGCCAGGTTGCGCAGCCAGAAATCCACCTTGCACGGGGCGTCGTCATGGCGCTGCCATTGCCCAGGGGTGATCAGGTATAAGGCGATGCTCGGCCCGGCGCCCATGGCCTGGTTCAGGGCGCTGTTGTCCTGCACGCGCAGGTCGCTGCGAAACCAGATCAGTCGGCGCATGACGGAACCTCCTGAGGGCCTAGCAGGCCACTGCTGCAAAGCCAGGCGTGGGCCGCCAGCGGGTCGCTGGCCGAATTCAGCGCGACCAGGGCATCGCGATGGATATGGGTAGCGGGGCCGGCAATCAGCAGCGGTACTGGAGATTGCTCGGCCAGACGTGGCAACTGACGGTGCACCAGGCTGCCGTCGAGCGCCTGTTCGGCATACAGCAGCAGGGCGCGTGGAACCATCTGCTCCAGCACGCCGAGCAGCTCGTTGGGCGGCACCGGCCAGTCGAAGACTTCCACCGGGCAATCGCTGGCGCTGATCAGCCAGGCGCTGAGCCAGAGCCCGGGCTCCATCGGTGCGTCGCCGATGTTGACCAGCAGCAGCGGCGCTCCGTTGGCCTGCCGGTTGCTGTGGTAGACGCGGGTAGCCAGCTTGCTGCGCAGCCAGGAGAAGAAGAACACCTGTTCGGCGCGGTTGCCGAACTGGCCCTGCCAACGCAGGCGCAAATCCCCCAACAGGGGCCAGAGCAACTGCGCGGCCAGGGTGGCCGCCGGGTATAACGCCAGGCTGGCATTGAAGCGCTCGTCCAGGCGGCGTTCGTTGAACTGGACGATGCAGGTCAGCAGTTCGTTGCGCAGGCGCGACCAGTTGTCGGTGTTCGTCGGTTGCGGCACCTGCTCGTGGTCGAGCAGCGACTTGACCTGGCCCACGGCCACGCCTCTGGCCAGCCAGGCGAGGATGGCCTGGATGCGCGTGACGTTGGCGGGTGAGTAGAGGCGGTGGCCCTTGGGGGTGCGGTAGGGCACGATCAGGCCATAGCGGCGTTCCCAGGCACGCAGGGTCACGGCATTGACGCCGGTGCTGCGTGCCACTTCGCGAATCGGCAGGTAGCCCTCGTCGAGGGCCTGACGATAGTCGTTGCCGGTTTCGTGATCGACCAGGGTATCGGTATTCATCGGGTCACAACGCATTGCGCAGGCTGAGGGGTTCCGGGTGCGGTTGCAGGTAGGCCTGCTCCGCGATGTAGCGATCCGGATGGCGGCGGAAGTGGTGCTTGAGCAGGGTCAGCGGCACCACCAGCGGCACGATACCGTCGCGGTACTGGCCGATCAGTTGCTGCATTTCCTGTTTCTCGTCGGCGCTCAGGGCGCGTTTGAGGTAGCCGCTCAGATGCTGCAGCACGTTGCTGTGGGTGCCGCGGGTGGCGCACTTTTGCAACGCCTTCATCAGTTCGCTGAAGTATTGCGGCGCCAGGCTGTCGAGCTCGTGCTGGGCGAGGTTACCGAGCAGGCGGCCAAGGGATTTGTAGCGCAGCGGGTCGGTGGCCATCAGCAGGTACTTGTAGCGCGAGTGGAAGGCGATCAGCGCGCCACGGCTGAGCCCCTCACGCAGCAGTCGTCGCCATTCGGCATGGGCATAGACGCGGGTGATGAAGTTTTCGCGCAGCACCGGATCCATCAGCCGGCCGGCTTCTTCCACGGGCAGATCGGGGTGACGGGCGCAGAAGTGGGCGGCGAAGATTCCGCGTCCCGGTTCGCTGGGGCGACCGCCTTGCTGATACACCTTGACCCGATGCAGCCCGCAGGACGGGGACTGCTGCATGAAGATGAAGCCATCGATGTCGTTCAGCTCGTCGGCCATGCGCTCGCCGTAGGCGGCCAGTGCGTCGGTGACGTCCCGCGAAGGGTCGACCGTGCCGACCGCGCGTGGCGCTTGCGGATCACCCACCAGGCGAATGGGTTCGCGCGGCACGCTCATGCCGATGCCCACTTCCGGGCAGGTCTTGATGAAGTCGAAATGCCGATTCAGTTCGCGGCTGCACAGTTGCGAAAGCTTGTGCCCACCGTTGTAGCGCACTTCGTCGCCCATGAGGCAGGCGCTGATACCCAGCTTGGGTCTGCTCGCTTGCATCGATACTCCCCTCTGATCTTGTACATGGCTATTGCCATGTACAACTTAGGGGGAATCATAGGCACAGAATTGTACGTGCACAATGTTTTTGTACAGCTTCTGTATTGCTTTTTGTGAGGGTCTTAGCAGGCCGTTGAAAAACGTAGGCGAGGCAGGCAAGGCAAGGCAAAAACAGCCGAAAAAGCGCAGTTTACGTGTTGTAAATGAGCATTTTGAGGCTGTTTTTAACGCAGTATTGCCAACGCAGGTAGTTTTTCAACGGCCTGTTAGCGCCAGCCTTGTTGCCAGCGCTCCGTATCCAGCAATTGCTGCCAGTCGATGTGCTCGCTGCGCCCTGTGAGCACGGCCTGCAGCGCCACGGCGACGACCCGCTCCTGCTCGTCACGCAGTAGTTCTGTGACCAGGAAATGCCGCTCGCGATTCTGTGGACGGCTGGCCGTCCACTTCGAGAGCAGCAGCTTGGCGGGATTCAGCCGACGCTTGGGCGGTGCGTTCATGCCAGGTGTTCGAGCAGGCGGCGCGCGGCGTCCTGACCGCTGAGCCAGGCCCCTTCGACGCGGCCGGACAGGCACCAGTCGCCACAGGCATACAGGCCCAGGTCGGCATCGGCCAGGGCGCCCCACTGGTGGGCCTGGGCCGGGCGTGCGTAGAGCCAGCGGTGGGCGAGGGTGAAGCTGGGCGCCGGCACGGCGCAGCCGATCAGCTCGGCGAAGGCACCATGCAGGTGCTCGATCACCGCGTCCTTGGGCAGATCCACATGCTGCCGACTCCAGGCACTGCTGGCATGCAGCACCCAGGTGTCGGGCTGCTGCTCGCGACCCGGCTTGCTGCGGTTACGGGCCAGCCAGTCGAGGGGGCTGTCCTGCACGAAGCAACCTTCGAGGCGCGTGTCGAGCGGGGTGTCGAAAGCCAGGGCGACGGCCCAGGTCGGCTCCATCACCACGCTGGCCGCAGTGCCGGCCAGCTTCGGGGCGGCGGCCAGCAGGGCGCTGGCCTGGGGCGCGGGCGTGGCGACGATGACCTGGCTGAAGGGGCCATGGCTGGTGCCTTCGGCATCGAGCAGCGTCCAGTTCTGATCACCACGGAAGACCTCGGTGACGCGGCAGGAGAAATGCACCGGCAGGGCGCCGAGCAAGGCGCGGGTGATGGCGCTCATGCGTGGCGTGCCGACCCAGCGCACCTGTTCGTCCGGCGATGGGCTGAGTTGCCCGGACTGGCTGTTGTAGAGGCTTGGCAGCCACTGCGCGACCCAGCCACGGGCTTGCCACTGCTGTACCACCTCGACGAAGCGGCGATCCCGTGCGGTGAAGTACTGGGCCCCCAGATCCAGGCTGCCGACGTCGCTGCGCTTGCTGGCCATGCGCCCACCGCTGCCACGGCTCTTGTCGAACAGCTCCACGTCGTGGCCGGCTGCATGCAGTGTCTGGGCGGCGGACAATCCGGCGAGGCCGGTGCCAATGATGGCGATGGTCATAATTTACCTCTTCAGCGCTGAATGCTTTAGGGCACCTCTAAAAACTACCTGCGTTGCCATCGCGTCGTTAAAAACAGTCTCAAAATGCTCATTTACAGCACGTAAACTGCGCTTTTTCGCCTGTTTTTGCCTTGCGCTGGCTGCCTCGCCTACGTTTTTAGAGGTGCCCTTTACAGGCTAAGACTTGGACAAAAGCTATACAGGGATGTTTTCATGTACATGGCCTCGTACTTTGCTCCTATTCTAGGTTTAGGACAAACCTGGCAATGAATAAAGGCACCTGTCGCTTTGTCTGGGCAGGTGCTAGCGGCACACTCGAGTTTTGCCCAGCGAGGAGCAGACCATGCATATCCTGTTGACCGGCGGCACCGGCCTGATTGGCCGCAGTCTCTGTGCGTATTGGCACGAGCAGGGCCATCGTCTCACTGTCTGGAGCCGTGATCCAGCCAAGGTTGCGCGCCTGTGTGGCGAGGCGGTACGGGGTATCGCTGCGCTCGAAGAACTCGACGGCGAACCGCTCGATGCGGTGGTCAATCTGGCTGGCGCGCCCATTGCCGACCGGCCCTGGAGCCGCAAGCGCAAGGCGTTGCTGTGGGCCAGCCGCATCGACCTCACCGAGCAGTTGGTGACCTGGCTGGAGCGCCGTGAACAACGTCCGGCGGTGCTGCTCTCCGGCTCCGCCGTGGGCTGGTACGGCGACGGCGGGGATCAGGAACTGCGCGAGGACATGCAGCCGCTGGGCGATGACTTCGCCGCGCAGCTCTGTGGCGCCTGGGAGCAGGCCGCGCTGCGTGCGCAGAGCCTGGGCATGCGGGTGGTGCTGCTGCGCACGGGGCTGGTGCTGGCGCGCGATGGTGGCCTGCTGGCGCGGCTACGCCTGCCGTTTCGTCTGGGCCTGGGCGGTCGTCTCGGCGATGGGCGGCAGTGGATGCCGTGGATTCATATTGCCGATCAAATCGAGCTGATCGATTTTCTCTTGCAGCGGCCCGAGGCGCAGGGTCCTTATAATGCCTGCGCGCCGCTGCCGGTGCGCAATGCCGAATTCACCCAGGCGCTGGGGCAGGCACTGAGCCGGCCGACCTGGGTGCCGGTACCGGCCTTCGCCTTGCGTGCCGGCCTGGGTGAGATGGCCGAGCTGCTGCTCGGCGGTCAGCGTGCCTTGCCGAGTCGCTTGCTCGATGCCGGTTTCAGTTTTCGTTTCACCCATCTGGATGTCGCCCTGACGGATGTGCTGGGCCATTGACCTTTATCACTAGGATTTCGCATGACCGATCACGCATTGCTGCTGGTTAATCTGGGTTCGCCGGCGTCCACCGAGGTGGCCGATGTGCGCCGTTATCTCAACCAGTTCCTCATGGATCCTTATGTGGTCGACCTGCCCTGGCCGCTGCGCCGGTTGCTGGTGTCGCTGATTCTGATCAAGCGCCCGGCCGCCTCGGCGCACGCCTATGCGTCGATCTGGTGGGAGGAGGGCTCGCCGCTGATCGTGCTCAGCCGCCGTTTGCAGGAATCGATGAAGGCACACTGGACGCGCGGCCCGGTGGAGCTGGCCATGCGTTATGGCCAGCCGTCCATCGAGTCGACCCTGCTGCGCCTGGCCGAGCAGGGAATTACTGAGGTCACCCTGGCGCCGCTCTACCCGCAGTTCGCCGACAGCACCACCACCACGGTGATCGAGGAAGCCAAGCGGGTGGTGCGTGAGCATGGCCTGAAGATGCGTTTCTCCATCCTGCCGCCATTCTTCGAGCAACCCGAGTACCTCGACGCCCTGGTGGCCAGCGCCAAACCCTATCTGGATCAGGGCTTCGACCATCTGCTGCTGAGCTTCCATGGTCTGCCGGAGCGCCACCTGCGCAAGCTCGACCCCAGCGGCCACTGCTTGAAGGGAGCGGACTGCTGCCGCACGGCTTCGCCCGAAGTGTTAGCCAAGTGTTATCGCGCGCAATGCATGCGCAGCGCCGAGTTGTTCGCCGAGCGCATGGGGTTGGCGCCGGGGCAGTGGTCGGTGAGCTTCCAGTCGCGCCTGGGGCGTGACAAGTGGATCGAGCCCTACACCGAGAACCGCCTCGACGAACTGGCCGCGCAGGGGGTGAAGAAACTCCTGGTGATGTGCCCGGCTTTCGTCGCCGACTGCATCGAGACGCTGGAGGAAATCGGCGACCGTGGCCGCGAGCAGTTCGTCGAGGCCGGCGGTGAAAGCCTGCAACTGGTGCCTTGTCTGAACGATCATCCGCAGTGGGCCGCGGCGCTGCAGATCCTGTGCGAGCGGGCTCCGCAGGCCGTGTGAGGGTTTTGGCTGCAGGGGGGGCGGGAATGCTTGGGTGAGACCGGACTGGCAAGTTTGTGTGTTGGTTTCGGTTGTTTTCGGTGTTCAAGCTGCTTATCGGCGTTTAGCTGATATCTCCTATTTCGCCCCCCGGCGACCTTCTTTTGTCAAACGCCACAAAAGAAGGCAAAAAGGCTTGGCCCCGCCATCCGGCCCCGGCTTCGCCGGGGTTCGTTCGCTCCATCGCTGCTCCGAGGGTCGGCTTACAAGGGCCGTCCCTGGCCCTTTAAGCCTCTCGCGGCATCCATGCCGCTCGCCCCTCTGCGCAACGATTCCACTCACCCTCCTGAAGGGGCCATTCGCGCGCCTGAACGAGCTGGCATGCCATGGGCTGCCCGGCGTGTTCTGATAGCAGTGAAGTCGCGATGGGGCTATCGAGTTAAACCAAAACTTTCATTCGCGTAGATACCGTCTTACCCGTCATCTCGCAATGGCTAGCTGCGGGTCAAAGGGTTTGCCGGATTTGAGTACGCCGTAAGCGATGCAAAGCAGCTTGCGCATGGCCGCGCAGACGATCTGTTTGCCGGCCTTGCCTCGTGCCTTTAGCCGCTTGGCCATCGCTCGGATCGCGGCGTTGTGGGTCAGGGAGACTACTGCTGGCAGGTAAAGCCCTGCACGTAACACTGAAGAGCCCATCCGCGATATGCGCACATGCCCTTTGTGCTTCCCCGAGTCCTGCAGCTTAGGGTTCAAACCTGCAAAAGCCGTAACATCGCGACTGTCACCGAAACGTTGCATGTCGCCCAGCTCTGCCAGCAGCAACGTAGCGGTTCTGTCGGCAATGCCATCGATGCTTTTAAGCAAGTCGCGCTGGCCTCGTAGGTCATCGTTGTCATCGAAGTGCTGCTTGATCGCTTTCAGCGTCTCAGCGATCTGCTGGCGAATATGCTCAAGTACCGACCGAATCGACGCAGCGACTTTGACATCGCTGGTCACGTCCAGACGGTTCTGTTCCATGCGCTCCAACTCCTGAAGATCCTTCAGACGATGATTCAGGGCTTTGAGGCGCTTGATCTCCGGTTGCTCGGGCTTCCAGGCACGCAACTTATGCTGATGCAGATGGCCATAATCGGCAATCAGCTTGGCGTCCACCTTGTCGGTCTTCACGCGCTGCAACTGGCTGCGGGCATAAAGCGCAATCTGCGTCGGATTCAATACGCAGATCTTATAGTCATGCTCGTACAACCATTCAGCCAGCGCTTCGTGATAGATGCCGGTCGCCTCCATCACGATCCAAGCCTGCGGTTCAGCATGCTTGCCCAACCATTGCAGCAGAACTTTAAAGCCCTTCGGGTCGTTGCTCAGCTTGGCCTTGGTGCGATGCTTGCCATTGGCCTGAAGGGTCGCGATGTCGAAGGTGTGCTTGGCGATGTCGATACCCACAACTGTGCTCATCTCCTCCTCCTTTGGGTAGCTGATCGTCACTGCATCCGTCCAACCTTGTTTATGCGAGCTCGAGGCTCTGGATACCGTTCGGACTTACTGGATGAGTGCGGAGGAGCGCAGCGCAATCTACGTTACAGGCTCAAGGCTTCAGGGCGTACTCGGCTTGCAACTCCTCCCCCGATGATCAGTCGGGAACCATAGCCTCACTGAAAGGCTTTGGTCGAGATACAAGGGCGTACTCGCGAAGCAGTACGCCGTTGGTGGGAGTATTAGGCGTGAGCCTTGGTGCCGAACTTGGCATGGCCCGGCGGACTGTTCGCTTAGGCTCCTGAGTCCGCCCTACGGCTGCCCCCATCAAGCACTCCGCGCTGCTCTGGGTTACCTCGGGTTCAGGCGCGTGCAGAGCCCGCCCAGGAGGGCGAACGGAATCGTCGTGGAAGAGGTTGAGCGACATGGATGTCGCGAAAGCCACGATGGGCCATGGATGGCCCACCGTGGCGGGCCTCTGGAGCGGCGATGGAGTGAGCGAACCCTCGCGAAGCGAGGGCCGGATGACCGGGCGGAGGGTTTTGGTTACTTTTGCCCGTCAAAAGTGACTCGCCTGGGAAGGCGAAACCAAGAACATCAGCCAAAACGCGGCAATTCGGAACAAGCACCCAAAACACCCTGTCGCCAGTCCGCTATCAAGACAGATTTCCCGAGATTCCACGAAAAACCCAAGAAAGACCAGTATCCACGATACGGGCCTTTCGCATGCGTACTACCAGCGCCTGTCGCGCCGCCAGTAGGGTTCACGATAAGGGGGCGGTGGGTAAGGCCGGTAAGCCGGCACGACGACCACCCGCGTCGGCGGGTAGTAGTAACCCGGAGGCGGTGCATAGTAGGCCCGTGGTGCGTAATGCACCGGCTGCGCCGGGTAGTAATAGACCCGTGGCGGTGGCGGGCAATGAATCGGGGCGGGGCGGCTGGACGCGATCACGCCGCCGATGACCGCACCCGCCACCACACCGGCGATGGCAGCGTCACTGCGGCTCGACGCCTGGGCATTGCCCAGGCCGGCCAGCGTCAGGCTGGCAGCGATGGCGGCGATGAGTGGGACACGAGCTTGCATGGTGGCGACCTCCTGAGAATGCGCAGTGTCTTCGCGCAATGAATCAGACTGTCGCCGTTCGGCTTCGTTGTTCGGGCTTGTGTAAGGCTTGGGTAAAGGTGACGCGTTCGGCGAATCGCAGCGGCAAGACCCGGACGAGGGAATTTTACGCTTTACTGGATATCTGAACGGTGCCGCCTGTTGGCGGGATCGAGGCTGCTGGGGGCGGCGCGATGCGTTCGGAACGAGACCAGAGACGGGTACCTGCAAGCTGGCGGCGAGTGCTGCCGACACTGCTGTGCCTGGCATTGCTCGGTGGTTGCAGCGGGCGTCTGGACAACGACTCGATCATTCACAAGCGTAGCCCGGTCAAGCCCGCCGAGCTGTTGCAAACCGACGTCGACCGCATGGCGACCCTGGCCATGCGCAACAACCTCAACAGCCTGTACCGGCTGATGCACAAGCTCTACCAGCGCAACCCGCGAGAATGGCGCAAGAATGCCATGCCTGACAGTGCGAGCATGGAGCGGCAGATCCAGTACGCCATCGAGTACAATCAGGACTGGCCAAGCCTGGGTGGTCTGCGTGATGTGGCGGCCCTGGATTACGCCTTGAGTCCGGCGTTCCAGGGCGACCGGGTGGCTGCTTTCACCTATGCCATCGGCAGCATGCTGGTCACCGCGCACGGTGGTCGTACCGAGTTCTACCTGACCGACAGCTTCAATGCGCGGTTCATCTACAACGCCGCGCGCAACCTGGAGAAGGCCGCCTGGATGCTGGGCCAGCGCCGTGATGCCAGTGGTCGCCCCTTGCTGTTGTCCAACGAGGTGTCCGCGCAGGGCAGCAACCTCAGCTTCGCCGTGGAGTTCGGCAAGATGGTGGCGCGCCTCGATCTGTTGACGCACGTGCTGGAAGAACGCTACCGACGCATGGGCGCCAACTATGCACAGAGCCTGTTCCTGTTGAACTTCCTGCCCGTGCAGTAAGTGTCACTGCGTCCAGCGCTGCTCGATGCGCTGCAGCGTGCCATTTTCTCGCAATTTCACCAGCGCCTGAGAGAACTGCCGGGCGTGCTCGATATCGCCTTTGGCGAAGGCGACGAAGCGTGGCATCCGCACCAGCGGCCTGGGCAGAATGCGCACACGCTCCAGAGCATGCTGTTCACGCACGAAATACAGTAGCTGAGTGCGGTCGCCAACGATGAGGTCGATGCGCCCGGCCAGCAGCATCGACACCAGTTGACGCGGATTCTGCGCAGAGAGGTCGCGCATCAGAGCGGCCTGATCGAAGTCTTCCTCGTAGGCATAACCACGCACCTGGCCGATCACGTAGGGGCTCAGATCCTCCAGCGTCTGCCAGTCGTCGATGGCCGTCGTGGTTCGGGTCATGAAGACGGTGGTGCCACTGCGCAGTGGCCCGACCAGTTGGTATTGCGCCTGACGCTGCGCGGTTCCGGCGAACTGGAAGGCCATGTGTGCTTCGCCGCGGTCGAGCATGCGCTTGACCCGTTCCCAGGGATACAGACGGATGGCGTAGCTCACCTTGGCTTCCTGCAACACGGCGTCGACCAGTTCCACGTCCAGGCCAAGTGGCGTATCGCTTTCGCCAGTGATGAAGCTGTAGGGGGCGAATTGCTCGTCGCCCACCACGCGCCAGGTTTGCGCATGCAGCACGGGGCTGAGCAGAGCCAGCAGAAGTGGCAGCAGGTGGCGCATGGAGCGGTAATTCCGAGACTGTTCTGCCCTTGAGGCTAGCACCTGCTGGTGCCGCCTGCTGGGCAGAAGGTCACAGCGTCGAAGACGCGGCGTCAGACCTTGCGCACGAACTCGGACTTGAGTTTCATCGCGCCGATGCCGTCGATCTTGCAGTCGATGTCGTGATCGCCGTCGACCAGACGGATGTTCTTCACCTTGGTGCCGACCTTGACCACCAGCGACGAGCCCTTGACCTTGAGATCCTTGATCACGGTGATGGTGTCGCCGTCCTGCAGCAGGTTGCCCACCGAGTCCTTGATCACCCGCGCGTCGTCCTCGCTGGCGCTGGTTTCGCCAGCTTTCCACTCATGGGCGCACTCGGGGCAGACCAGTTGCTCACCGTCTTCGTAGGTGTATTCGGAGTTGCATTTGGGGCAGGGCGGCAGGGTGCTCAAGGGGCGTCCTCGGAGGTGGTTATAAACCGCATAGTGTATAGGGAATTAGCGCCCGATGCCCGCCTGGTAAGGCCGCGATGACACAGTATGTCAAAAATATTGGACTTCCAACATGACGCCTGAAGGCTTCCCTGATGTCCTGAGCAGCCTGTTTTTCTCCGCTATAGGTCAATCGCCTGATGTGGCGGCAAGAAAATAGATCGGTTAGATGTTTGACATATTTTACGGCTCGGGCACACTGGCGGCAGATTCCGCTACTGGTTCGGGTATCGGTTGCCGCATTGGGCAATCCTTTTCATGGAGCGAAAAGGCCTGGGTCATGTCGCCGTCGGAAGGTGGCCAGCGTGCAGGACGCTCGGTTGCGTGCGGAGTTAGCCAACCAGGTCGCGAGCATTTCGCCGGACCTGTACAGCAACGACAGGCCCGGCCTGTCCCAAGGTGACGTATGTCCGACAACAAGATCCGCAATACCCCGCGCAAACCCGTCGTGTTGATGTCTATGGGCGCTCAGGAGCGCAAGGGCCACGCCTATCAGGTCATGACCCACAAGTACATTCAGCCCCTGGTCGAGTTCTCTGGCTGCGTGCCGCTGTTGGTGCCCACCTGCTGTGGCAGCGACGATATCGAACAGTATCTGGACATGGCCGATGGTGTGTACCTGACCGGGGCCGGCAGCAACATCGACCCGGCGCTCTACGGCCAGGAAAACCAGACCCCGGAAAAGACCCAGGATCGCGATCGCGACCTGTTCGACCTGCCGCTGATCAAGGCAGCCATCGCCCGTGGCCTGCCGATCTTCGGCATCTGTCGTGGCATGCAGGAAATCAACGTGGCGTTGGGTGGCGACATCTACCAGAAGGTCTATGCCGAGCCCGGCTTCAACGATCACCGCGAGAACCCCGAGGATCCGGTCGATGTGCAGTACGCGCCGAGCCACGGCGTGAAGCCGGTGGCCGGTAGCTGGTTCGCCAAGTTGATGGGGCAGGAAGAGATTCGCGTCAACTCCCTGCACGGCCAGGCCATCCGTACCCTGGGCAAGGGGCTGGAAGTGCTGGCCACCGCCGAGGATGGCCTGATAGAGGCGATCCATGGGCCGAGCCTGTCGCCCTTCCTGTTCGCCGTGCAATGGCATCCGGAATGGCAGGCAGCGCAGAATCCGGACTCGGTGAAGATCTTCCAGGCCTTTGGTGAGGCCTGCCGCCAGCAGGTGGCGAGGCGTCGTGGCCAGCCGGCCTGCGCAGCCTGAGGCAGATCCGGCCGCCAGTTCCTGCTTCAGTAGGGGTTTGGCGGCTGCGGCCAGCTCAGGGTGCCGCTGTCGCTGAAGCGGCGCGTGCCGAACAGGCCGTCGGCCAGCTTGCCGCGCAGCTCATAAGACAGTTCCTGGCCGGGGTGATAACCGGCGGCGCCCCAGGCCTGGCGCACCATCGAAAATGCAGAAATGCTCAGCGGCACGCTGATCAGCGTCTCGCCGAAGCGCGGCACGTCGCCATGCTGGTCGCTCACGCCACTGGCCAGCGGCTGCCCGTTGACATCCAGATCCAGCGCCATGCCATTGAAGCTCACCGCACTGTCATTGGGGTTCTGCACCCGCAGCTTGGCGGCGAAGCGCACTTCCAGGCCCTGGCTGGGCAATGGCTCCAGGCCAACCAGGTCGACCCGTAGCGGATCGCGATTGCTCAGGCTGGCACAGGCGGCGAGGCTGGCCGCAAGCAGCGTGAGCAGGCAGAGGCGAAGCAGGCGAGGCATGGCGATTTCCCCAGGCGTTGTGGGCTCATGTAGAAGACCGCTGCCAGGGCCATTAGCTCCCGGCGCGTTGTCGACTGCCCAATACCAGAGCGATTCCGCCGAGGACCGCCGCGGCGCTGAGCAGCAAGCGCAGGCTCAGGGCTTCGCCAAGCAGCAGACTGCCGCCCAGTGCCGCGAGGATTGGCACGCTGAGTTGCACGGTGGCGGCCTGGCTGGCGCGCAGACCGGGCAAAGCGCTGTACCAGATGGCATAGCCGATGCCCGAGGTCAGTGCGCCGGAAAGCAACGCATAGAGCAGACCAGGCCCATCCCATTGCAACTGGTTCGATAGCGCCACGGCGAGCAGCACCGCCAGCGGCGTGGCACGCAGAAAGTTGCCGGCCGTTACCGCGAGCGGATCCCCTTGGCCGCGCCCCAGTAACGAATAGGCGCCCCAGGCGATGCCGGCGAGCAGCATCAGCAGCGCGGCGGAGAATGGTGGCGCGCTGGTGCCCGGCAACAGCAAGGCCAGCAGGCCGGCGCTGGCCAGCAGGGTGCCGAGCGTGGCGAGGGGGCTAAGGCGCTCACCGCGCAGTAGGCCCCAGAGCAGCATGCTCAGTTGCACGGCGCCGAACAGCAGCAGGGCACCGACACCGGCGTCCAGTTGCAGATAGGCGAAGGAGAAGGCGGCGGCGTAGAGGAACAGCGCCAATGCCCCCGGCCAGTTGCCGGCCATGGGCTGCCGGGTGTGCCGCAGTTGCAACAGTACCCACAGGGTGAGGGCGCCGCTGAGCAGACGTATGAAGGTGAAGCTGGCCGCGTCGATTTCGGTTTCCCGCAGCGCCAGGCGGCACAGCAGCGAGTTGCCGGCAAAGGCCAGCATGGCGAGAGCGGTGAGCAGCAGGGTGCGCGCTGACATCGTCCATCCTTGATGAAATCTGGTGATGTCCGGCAGCTAAGCACGTCAGGCTGGGCGAGGGCATTGGCAGAAGGTCGCAAATCCCTGCGACCCTGGTTCGTGCTGAGCTTAGAAGTGCACCTTGACCAGCAGACTGGCAGTGTTCTGGTTGGTGGGGCCGACGAAGTTGTCGCTGACGAAACCACCATCCCTGATGCCGTACTTGTGCTTCCAGTAGTCGTACTCGATGCCCACGTAGAGCTGCTTCTCGCCCCACTTCATGGCCTTGCCCAGGTCGTACTTGATCTGCGGGTTGAAGTGCAGGTTGGCGTGGTAGTCGCCACGGTGGTTCTCGTCGTTGTCCACCACCCAGTCCATGAAACCGTCAATGAGGATGTCCGAATCACCCACGGGAAGGGTGTAGCTCCATACCGGGGTGATCTGCCAGACGTTCTTGCCGGGGCGGTTGCTGTTGGGTTTGCGCAGATAGGTGTTGAGCTGGAAGTAGTCGAAGCCTGGGATGTCTAGGTCGACCGCCGGGCCGAGCAGGAAGGCGTCGACGTCCTTCTCGCCGAACTCGTAGGTGAAGGCCAGCAGCACGTCCTTGATCGGGCCGAAGGACAGGTCGGTACCGCTGATCTTGCCGAACGACAGGCGTGGGCTGAACTCGCCGTAGTAGGTGTGGCCGTCACCGTTGCCGTTCTGCGCCTCGCCGTTGTATTTGATCAGGTCGGTGAAGAAGAACAGGTCACCGAAGCTCCAGCCGCTGGCGTGCTCGAAGGTGATGGTCTGCTGGATTTCCGGGTCGACCTTGAAGTCGTGGCCATAGAGGTAGGTGAGGCTGTTGTTCTGCCACTGCAGCAGACCGCCGGCAACGGCCTGGCCGCCTGCCAGCAGACCGCTGGCGAGCACCAGCGAAGAAAGGGTGCGATTCATGGAGGCTCCTGAATGGTGTCGTGTCGTTATGGTTATGAACCTGTCCGAGTGGTCAGGATTCTGCTGCCATAGCAAAAACGGCGCCAATTCTCGTGATTGTGCTTATCCGTGGCAAATCAATTGGATAGCTGCCGTTTAGGATTTTTCAGGAGGGATGTTTTGCACTATTTTCTGACCAAAAGGACAAGGTTGGCCGTAAGTTGGTGCGCTGCCGCCTGGGGCGCGCGGCGCACCCTACGGATCAGGACTCTTCGTAAGCCATGTAGCCCGGATGCAATCCGGGGAAAGCGCCCCCGGATTGCATTCGAGCCAAGTCAGAGCACGTGATCGAGATTGACCGGCTCCCCCGGTTTGGCATGCAGCTTGGCGCGGATATCGGCGAAGACCCTGTCGTACTCGTCGTGCCCGCGCATCACCGGGCTGGCGCTGACGGGCAGACCATGGCGTGCGGCCACGCGGGTGGCCACGCTGGCGAAGTTGTAGGCGACATCGCGGTGCAGCTCGAACTCTTCCGCGAAGGGCCTGCCGTTCACCTCGCCGGCCAGGCGCATGTGCAGCATGGCGCCGTGCGCGGGATCCTGGCGCACCTCGTAGTAGAAGTCGACCGAGTAGGGCGGTGCGCGGCGCATGCCCTCGGGACGGCCGAGGTTGTCACGGTGCAGATGACCGGGGGTGAACATGAATGTTGCCCTCTCAGCGATAGACGATGCCGTTGCTTCCCAGGCTGATGCGTGTGCCGGAACGGCCCTGGACGATGGCCTCGATGTTCTCCAGCGAACCGATCACCGCGGTATTGCCGGTATTGCGCGCGAACTCGCAGGCAGCCTGCACCTTGGGCCCCATGGAGCCAGCGGCGAAGCCGAGCGCTTCGATCGCGTCGGGGTGGGCTTCGGCGATGCTCTTCTGGGTCGGCTGGCCCCAATCCACATAGGCGGCCTCGACATCGGTGGCGATCACCAGCAGGTCGGCGTTGAGCTGCTCGGCCAGCAGCGCCGAGCACAGATCCTTGTCGATCACTGCCTCGACGCCTTTCAACTGCTTGCCGTCGTACATGGTCGGGATGCCACCACCACCGGCGCAGATCACCACGCTGCCCTTTTCCAGTAGCCACTTGATCGGGCGGATCTCGAAGATGCGCTGTGGGCGCGGGCTGGCAACCACGCGGCGGAACTTGTCGCCGTCGGCAGCGATGCTCCAGCCTTTTTCGGTGGCCAGGCGTTCGGCCTCTTCCTTTGTATAGACTGGGCCGATGGGCTTGCTGGGGTGCTTGAAGGCCGGGTCGGCGCCATCCACTTCCACCTGAGTGAGGATGGTGGCGAAGGGCACCTCGAAGGGCAGCAGGTTGCCCAGCTCCTGCTCGATCATGTAGCCGATCATGCCTTCGGTCTCGGCGCCGAGCACGTCCAGCGGGTAGGGGTTGGCGGCATCATAGGCGTTGCCCTGCAGGGCCAGCAGGCCGACCTGCGGGCCATTGCCATGAGCGATCACCAGCTCGTTGCCGGGCGCCACCTTGGCGATCTGCTGGCAGGCGATACGCACGTTGTCACGCTGGTTTTCCGCGGTCATGGCTTCGCCGCGACGAAGCAGGGCGTTGCCGCCCAGGGCGATGACGAGTCGCATGGTGTTCTCCTTGGCGTTCGGATTGAATCCGGGGGCTGTGGTTTGGGGCTCGGCGTCGCCGGCCAGACCCTCTCCCCCGGCCCCTCTCCCATCAATGGGAGAGGGGAGACAAGCCCATCCCCGGATGACATCCGGGCTACGTGAACCTAGATATCCGCCAGGGTCGAAACCAAAATCGCCTTGATCGTGTGCATGCGGTTTTCCGCCTGCTCGAAGGCGATGTTCCACGGCGACTCGAACACCTCTTCGGTGACTTCGATGCCGTTGGCCAACTGTGGATACTGCTCGGCGATCTGCTTGCCCACCTTGGTTTCGCTGTTGTGGAAGGCTGGCAGGCAATGCATGAACTTCACCCTTGGGTTGCCGGCGGCCCGCATGATCTCGGCGTTGACCTGGTAGGGCAGCAGTTCCTGGATGCGTTCGCCCCAGGCTTCCACCGGCTCGCCCATGGACACCCAGACGTCGGTATGGACAAAGTCGACTCCTTTGACCGCTTCCTTGGCGTCTTCGGTGAGGGTGATGCGCGCGCCACTTTCCTCGGCGAATTGTTTGCAGGCGGTGATGTGTTCCTCGCTGGGCCACAGCGCCTTGGGCGCGGCGATGCGCACGTCCATGCCTAGCTTGGCGCCGATCAGCAGCAGCGAATTGCCCATGTTGTTGCGCGCGTCACCCAGGTAGGCATAGGCGATGTCATGCAACGGCTTGTCGCTGTGCTCGCGCATGGTCAGCACGTCGGCGAGCATCTGCGTCGGGTGGTATTCGTCGGTCAGGCCGTTGAACACCGGCACGCCGGCGTAGGTGGCCAGTTCCTCGACGATTTCCTGCTTGAAGCCACGGTATTCGATGGCGTCGTACATGCGCCCGAGCACGCGGGCGGTGTCCTTCATCGATTCCTTGTGGCCGATCTGCGACGAGTTGGGGTCGATGTAGGTGACGTTGGCGCCCTGGTCGTAGGCCGCCACCTCGAAGGCGCAGCGGGTGCGGGTGGAGGTCTTCTCGAAGATCAGCGCGATGTTCTTGCGCTTGAGGTGCTGTTGCTCGGTGCCGGTGTACTTGGCGCGTTTGAGGTCGCGCGACAGGTCGAGCAGGTAACGCAGCTCGCGGGTGCTGTGGTGCATCAGGCTGAGCAGGTTGCGGTTGTGCATGTTGAAGGCCATGGTTCTCTCTCCTCGTGGGCAGTGAAACACCCCGACGGCGGGTGGCCGACGGGGCTGGCTGAATCAGTAGTCGATGGGGTCGCGGATGATCGGGCAGGTCATGCAGTGGCCACCGCCACGACCGCGCCCCAGTTCGCTGGCGCTGATGGTGATGACCTCGACGCCGGCCTTGCGCAGCAGGGTGTTGGTGTAGGTGTTGCGGTCGTAGCCGATCACCACGCCCGGCTCCAGGCAGATCACGTTGTTGCCGTCATCCCATTGCTCGCGCTCGGCCTCGTAGGCGTCGCCGCCGGTTTCCACCACGCGCAGCTTCGGCAGGCCGAGCGCTTCGGCGACCACGTCGACGAAGGGTTTGTTTTCCTGGCGCACGTCGATGCCACCGGGGCGGCTCTCGTCCGGGCGCAGGGTGAAGGGCACGATGGAGTTGGCCACTTCCGGGAAGATGGTCACCAGGTCGCGGTCGCAGAAGCTGAACACCGTATCCAGATGCATGGCCGCGCGGGAACGATCGAGGCCGGCGACTATGATCTTCTCCGCCGCGCCCTTGGCGAACAGCGCGCGCGCCACCTGGCCGATGGCCTGGTGCGAGGTGCGTTCGCCCATACCGATCAGCACGGTGCCGTTGCCGATGGGCATGACGTCGCCACCCTCCAGGGTGGCCGCGCCGTGATCCTTGTCCGGGTCGCCGTACCAGATCTCGAAGGGCTCATTGGCAAAGTCCGGGTGGAACTTGTAAATGGCGCTGGCCAACAGGGTTTCCTGGCGGCGTGCCGGCCAGTACATGGGGTTCAAGGTGACACCACCGTAGATCCAGCAGGTGGTGTCGCGGGTGAACTGGGTGTTGGGCAGCGGCGGGAAGATGAAGCTGGCTTCGCCCAGGTAGGCGTTGAACATCTTTGCCGCCTCGGAGTCCTTGTGCCGCGCCAGGTCGGCGCCGGACACACCACCGATGAGAAACTCGGCGATGCGCCGGGGCTCCAGTCCCTCGACGAAATCGCGCACCTCCGTCAGCAGGCCAAGGCCGACGCTGTTGGCGGTGATCTTGCGGTCGAGGATCCACTTGAGGGCTTGCGGATCGCGCACCGTTTCTTCGAGCAGGTTATGCATCTCCACCACCTCGATGCCGCGCTCGCGCATCTTGGTCATGAAGTCGAAGTGGTCGCGTTTGGCCTGCGACACCCAGATCACGTCGTCGAACAGCAGTTCGTCGCAGTTGGCGGGGGTCAGGCGCAGGTGCGCCAGGCCCGGCGAGCAGACCATTACCTTGTGCAGTTTGCCGGCTTCGGAATGAACGCCGAGGGCTTTCTTGCTCATGAAAGAACTCCTTCTCCTAGAGACTCAGGAAACCGTCATACAGCCCGTAGGCCGCGATGGCGGCGCCTATCAGCACGGCCGCGAAAATCAGTTTTTCGATGCCGGTGAAAATGGTTTGCCCCAGCTCGTGCTTGGCCTTGGCGAAGAGGATCGCGCCAGGGGCATAGAGCAGCGCGGAGAGCAGCAGGTACTGGATGCCGGCGGCATAGACCAGCCAGACCGCGTAGAGAGTGGAAACCAGTGCGATCAGCAGATCCTTGTTGCGCTCGCCGGCGGCGTTCTCGTAGGTCTCGCCGCGCGCGGCCAGCAGCACCGCATAGGCGCTGGACCAGAAGTACGGCACCAGGATCATCGAGGTGGCCAGGTACAGCAGGCTCAGGTAAGTGGAGGCGTTGAACAGGGTGATGATCAGAAATAGCTGGATCAGCCCATTGGACAGCCACAGCGCGTTGGCTGGAACGTGATTGGCGTTCTCCTTGCGCAGGAACTCCGGCATGGTGTGGTCGCGGGCGCTGGCGAAGAGAATCTCGGCGCACAGCAGCGTCCACGACAGCAAGGCGCCGGCCAGCGAGACGATCAGGCCGATGGAG